>DCLA01000002.1:0-43476 GCA_002320815.1 Myxococcales bacterium UBA1660 | reverse complement strand
TCGAGCGTAGTGCGTACCCCGAGAGCAAGCAACCCGACACATGTGGCAGCCGTCGTCACGCCCTCAGCATACCGCGTAACTACCCGGAATGCCAACGAAAAGGCGTGATCATGACGGAAAGTAACCAGCCCATAGATGACCGATCGGCGCAGATCGCCGTGAGCCTAGATGCCGGTTCAGCCAAGGGGATCCACATCCGAGGGCTACGGGTGCGCCTCTCCATCCCTTGGCTAGTGGTCGCGGTGGGGCTGTCGATCAATCAATGCGAGCCACCGAATCACGAAAGCGCCCCCGGGACGGGGATACACGCCCCCAGGTAGAGCCAAGCGCATGGCTCAGTCTGTCGAGGGCCTGGACGACCCTTCGCAGTCGATCCGGATGGGTCGGGTCGTCTCGGCCGCTGGGGTGAGGGTTTGCTCGGTCGGCCTAGCGGTCTGTAGCCGCAGGCGCCGATTTTTCAGGCCTTATGCCAAACTCCCGGAGGATCTTCTCAGACCGGGCCGTCGTCTGCGCCGTACACCTGGTGCGCACGGTGACGACACCAGCGGGAAGCACAGAGACGCGGGCAAGCTCTACCGATGTGGGTGCTCGATCGTCGATGTCTGCAAAATCATTGACGTTTTTGACCATGGTGCCTTCTCCCTGCTCCACATTATACATCGTCTAGAGCGTGATCCACGTCGGGGGTAAGCGGAGACGCTTGCGCTCGGAGATCGGCCGTGATCCATTGGGCCAATGGCCCTCTCGCAAGATCTCAAGGAGCGGATCGTCCGCAGCGTCGTGGACGAAGGCTTCTCCCAGGCGGACACCGCACGTCGTTTCATGACGACGGAGGCGACGGTGAGTCGGACGATGAAGACCTACCGAGAGCGCGGGACGGTGGCGCCGAAGGAGTTCACGCCGGGGCCGGCCCCGAAGCTCGAGCCGGCCCATCTCGAGTGGCTGCGAGCGAAGATGGAGGAGTCGCCTTTCCTCAGCACCTACGAGCTCACGCCACTGTTCAACGAGGCGTTTCCCGAGGTCGCGGTGCACCGGTCGACGGTGCTGCGAGCACTCCATCGGATGGGCTTCTCTGTAAAAAAAAGACGAGCCTCGCGCCGCAAAGGTTCACGGAAGGGCTGAGAGTCGCAAGGCAGGCGTTCTTCTGGAACGTCCAGCCGACGGTCGATGCGAAGGACGCGATCTTCATCGACGAGACCGGCTGCCATCCGGGCATGGGACCGCGCCGAGGTTGGGCGCCGGTGGGCGACCGTCTGCTCGCGCCCGAGGCGGCCTACTCCGGAGGTCGTCGGCTCTCGCTGGTCGCGGCCATGGACATCCGCGGCATCCGCCGCCACGCGATCATCGAGGGCGGCGTGAAGGGTCCGGACTTCCTCCACTTCATTCGCTCGGTGCTCGGGCCCTCGCTGCGCCCCGGCAAGGTCGTCGTGATGGACAACCTCCGACTGCACAAGAACCCGGCCGTCCTCGACTTCCTCCGCCAGCGCCGCTGCCGCGTCGTCTTCATCCCGCCCTACAGCCCCGATACGAATCCCATCGAGCTCGCGTTCTCGAAGCTCAAGCACCTCGTGCGCAAAGCCGCCGCCAGGTCGCTGACCGCGCTTCGGCTCGCCTTCGATGAGGCTTGCGACGCCATCACCGCGCGCGACGCCCGGAACTACATCCATCACGCCGGGTACTGGTGACTTACGTCCGACCTGATCCGTGCTCTAGCGCCCGTGCCACGCTTCTCGTGACTGCGTTCACCAATCCGAAGACCGCTCGCGGTCGAAAGAAGTCGGGGTGGGGGGAGTCGGCATAGATCGCCGCGATCGTTTCTCCATCCGCGTCTTTCATAGGAATAGCGACTTGAGACACCCGGTCTTTTGCTACCTCGTCACATTCAGTAGCGGTCAGACCCAACTTCAACAAGGTGGCAGGAAGCTCTTCCTTCGTGACGTGGATTGCCTGGGGGGCCCCTGAACGGATGGCCAGACCCCGCGCTGCCAGTTCTCACATCAATCGTCCTGCCTGCAACTCTCGATCTCGACTCCATACCCACGTAGTCAGTGAGCTGAACGAGCGTGTGTCTGTCGTCCTCCAGTATCCACAGCGTGATCCGCAACCCGTCGGTTGTCGGCTCCTCGTGGTCAGGGTGCACGAGCCACAGGCAGTCGTAGAGCGTTTCCAAGCAATGCCGGACCCGGTGCCGCGGACTGCCTTCGTTCTTGCGCCGTTTTGCCTCGCCCGCGCACTCCAAGACAAGGTCGATCAGGCTGACGATGCCGACCGTGACCGCGCCTCCGAAAATCCACCAGTTGCTGTCGGGTTCGGTCCACTCGGATAACGCCCCCGCCGCGGCGGTCAGAATGATTAGGGCAGAGCGTGTAACTAGCCTCCAACCAGGCGCCGCCCACCACGGGATCAGAACACTTCGCGCAACGCTGTACGACATGGACGAAAGTAGAGGACTCGATCTCTTTTCGGAATGCAACCCCCGCTCCCCGCCCTTGAGCGCACCCACCGCCCGGCGCCCGTCGACCCCTTGTGGGAATCCCCCCCAGCCCCGCAACGAACGCGGATCTACCTGCCTACCCGGCCGTATTGAACCCGGGTCAGCAACCGCGCGATCCTGGCCTCGAAAAGCTACGGAAAACACCGGATTCCGGGCAAATCGTCGGATGTGCCAGATCCGCCCCTCCCCTGCAGAGTGGGCAACGCACGGGTGTTACAGACCGCTCGGTGTGTGTACATCCAAGCCATGGCCACTCTCATCGCGTACACGCGGGCGTCGACCTCAAAGCAGCAAGTCTCGCCGGAGTATCAGCTCCGGGAGATCCACCAGTGGGCCGAACGCCAGGGGCACACCATCGCCGGGTCATTCACCGAATGCGTGAGCGGCACCGCGCCCATGGTCGACCGCCCGGGCTGGCGGATGCTCTACTCGCCGTTGACGAGGCCGACGGCCTGGTGTGCTGGGATGTAGCCCGCCTGGCCCGGAGCACCCTCACGGCGGCCGTGGTGTCGCAGGATCCACAGGCCCGGGGGAAGGGTCTGCATTTCGTATAGGGCGGCGGTGGGGGCGACTCTGACGAGGCCCGCCTAGTGATGGCCATCCTCGCCGCAGTGAGCGCCTATGAGGCGGCCCGCACCCGAGCGCGCACCCGTGCGTCTATCCGGCATCGCCGGGCCCTGGGGAAGCCCGTGGGGCCAGCGGTCTACGGAACCGAGGGCGGGGAGGCGGCCCTAGTGGAACGCATCGTCAGCCTACGCGCCGAGGGCATGGGGTATCGCAGCATCGCCCGCACGATGAACGCCGAGGGGCAGCTACCGCGCCGGGGCCGGTGGCACGCCACCAGCGTCAAGCGGGTGATTGAGCGCGCCGCGGCGTGAGACAACGCACGCCACTCTGTCCCCATTCCGCTGCGACGTCTTCGGACGTTTCGGGCCGCCAGACGAGTTGTCAGGAGGTGCTGGAGGTGCCTACACGCGACAGGGAGCGACAGGTCCGACACGAAAATCCGGCGCGTTCCTGGGGTGGCCATACGTGACACCACCTGCCAACCAGTTTCCTTCCGGCTCATTATGCGGCAACACTGAGATCCAACGAAAAGAGCGGCTCACCGGTGCAACGGTGGCCGCTCTGAAACCCCGAAAGGTTTTTGCATGATGACTCAGTCAAGTATCACCCCGCCGGCTCCGGACGCAAGTCCGGACCCCGCGTCCTACTGGCAGGGCTACCGAGCTGCCCTAATCCATGCGGCGATCGCCGCCGCGGTCGTGCTCGGAGCGGCGCACCTGTGATGTGACGGGCCAGGGTCCGGAATCCCGGGCCCTGGCCACACTCTGCCGCCTAGCGCCTGAACCGACCGCCGCCCATGGCGATGTGTTCCAGGATCCGCGCGGCGCCTCTCGCGGGCGGGGGGTAGAGCACCGAGGCCATCCCCCGCGCGATCCCGTCCTCGATCGACCCCCCATCCTTGGCCTTACGGCCTCGGGGCTCGCGGGGTGTGTGGTCGTCGGGCTTCTCGTCGTCGGGTGGGGTCACCAACCGCTCGACGTTCACCGTCTCGGCGTCGACCTTCCGTTGGGTCAGCGCCACGGGTTCAAGGGGCCAGTTGTCGAGGCATGTAGGGCCCTCGAACAGGAGGCACGCGGGCATGCTGCACCCGGTCATGCCTTCGAGCCCAGCCCGGAGCTTGTCCCAGTCGAAGCCCTCCCACGTCCGGGGCTCGGGGTCGGGGACGTTGCGCAGGTCGAGCCCGCCGGTCCAGGGGCTCTCAGCGTCCACCCGCGTATCGCCCGGAGCGTCGCTCGCTTCCCCCCATGGGATGCAGGTGATCCACCGATCGGGGTCGACCGTGGTCAAGTAGCGCTCGGCCTCGATCTGATCCGCGACCGACGGCCATTGATCGACCGGCGGGTGTGCGCCACCGAACATGCGACCGACCCATCGTTCGTAGAACGTCAGGCGCTCCCGTAGGGCAGCGTCGGCCCCGGGGTAGCGCGCAGCTTGCTCGGCTTCGGCCTCGGCGTCCACCTCGCCTAGCAGGTCGTCGAGCTCGCTCACTTCAGCTTCCGGAGCATCGCCTGGAACAAGGGATACTCGTCATCGGTTAGGCGTGACTTGATGTGATCCAGCGTCAGCCCCTGGAGCACCACGGGGCGGGATTCCTCGGCGGTCTTCATCGCGTTGAGCCGATCACCCGCCAGCTTTAGGAGGGACACACGCTCGGCCGTCGAAAGATCCGTGACGTCGACATCACCCAAGCTGGTGATCAAGCGGTTAGCGATGTTCGCCCAATGCCCCGCCGTGGATCGCTGGCCGGCAACCCATGACGCCATGGCGGAATCGTAGGTCTCGACGCGCTGCATCCAATGCCACTTGCTGGATAGACGCCGGGCCCATTCGTAGGTGACGCCGATCGTATCGGCGAAGTCTTTCAGCGTTGGCCGTCGGCGGAAGGTGCCGTCATCCTGGTACCCGCCAGCCCGTGCGAAGTCCCGAAACTTCTCATAGGACCCATCGGGCTCGGCTCGATAGCGTCCAGGCACCACTCGATGCGGAAGCGTCACCCCAGGAAGTCCCTGGAGCACGTCGCAGCGGCCGACGATGGCCTGGATGTGATGACCCATCGAGGCGTTCTAGTAGCCGAGGCCGGAGCCGCCGGAAAGGTGACGCGGGCTCAGGAGTCCGGGCCGCCCAGAGCGCCACCGAGCCGAGCGCGGGTCTGCATCAGAGCGAAGCCCAGGAGGTTTGTTCCACGCCACTTCATCGGGTTGGCCGCATCAGGATTTGAGGCGCCCATCCCGATCCCCCAGATCCGATCGCGCGGACTGGCTTCGACCAGGATCCGCCGCCCCGTGTTCAGCAGGAACTTCTCCATCGCGGCGTTCTGGGAGAACTTCTCGACGTTCCCCTCGACGACCAACTCGGAGCGCACTGCGGACCAGGCGGCTTCATCGAAGCCTTGCACCCTTCGACCGAGCGCCTTCGCCTTGCCGGGGTCCGGCGCCATGAGAATCTCCGCGAGCATCTTGTCGTCGCCGAAGACCCGAGCCTTGCCAGCCATCATCCAGTGCTCTGCGGTGGGGTACGCGATTCCGTTGACGACGAAGCTGGCCGGAAACCATTGGCTCAGGCAACTCGCATCCGGGCTCCCCTTCCGCTTCTGACGGTGGCCCCAGAAAAGCAAATAGTCGAAGCAGTGGCCGTCTCTGACCCAGCCGCGCAGGGTTTCCATGTCCATCGTAGGACTGGGTAGCATGACCCCGCTCGCTGGATGGCCAGGCGAGCCTAGGCAGCGACCTCCAAAATCAGGTTCAGGTCTGCGAGAACCCGGCTGGGGACGCCAACCAATCGACGCCTCTGGCTCCGGCCAGGGGCGTTCGTGTTTCTGGCCCCCGGGGGCCACTGCGTGAGGGGGACTCCAGCGGTAGGCTGTGTTCGAGGAGACCGCTCCACTCGGCACGTTGATGCGCGGGATCCGCTGGGGTGGCAAGCGACGCTCGAAAGGCTCCGGCCGGGGTTCATGGTCTTGGCCCACGGGGGCCGACGTCAGCCGAGATACGGTGCGAGGGTGGTGCGGTACTCGGCGGCATCGAAGACGAAGGGTCCAGTCCGTCGCTGGTGCGGATGCTGGGTCAGCCCTTTCTCGTAGGGCACCTCGGTGCCGAAGTCGGACCACAGCACGGTCCCGTTCTCCGCGCGGACTCTTGCCGTGAGCGCGCCGCAGGCGGGGGCGCCGCAAGGGCAGAGCAGGTAGAGGGGAACCCGTCCGGACTCGAAACCGGACGGCTCGTCGAGCAAGAGCCCTGCGACGAGGGAGCCACCGAGCTCGAGCACGCAGGGCTGAGCCTGCCAGCCGGGCGCCCGCGTCGAGATCCCGAGGTGTTTCGCGAGCGTGATGCGCCCGACCGCGAAGTCCCGGCCCTCGTCGATGATGCTCAGCTCGTCCACCTGCCGATACGCTAGCAAGGAGTCGCCGAGGGTCGCCCATCGGCTCGGCGGCCAATCCGTGAACGGTTCTAGAATCATGAACCGCGGCATCGTCGAGGCCTTACCGGTTCGACGCGGGTGGCTGCGCCCCGTTGTCCCCGGGCGCGGACGCACCCACATTGTGGGTTCTGTATGTCCTCGAACGACCGTCACCCGAGCCGACCGCCTGCTCCGCCCTCGCGCGGCGCGGCGTCGATGGCGCGACTTCGTCTCGCTGGCCTGGTGGTGTCGCTGTTGGCGGCGTGCGCCCCCGGGGCCGGCAAGGAGCACGTGGTGGACGGGGACCGATGTGTGGAGGCTCGGTCGGGCGAGCTCGGTGGGTCTCCCACGGCGGGTCGCTGTGACGTCCGGGGGCTCGATCCCGTCGCGGGCTGCTATCGGCCCGGGGGACGAGTGGAGCTGGCGCTCTCGGCCACTGCCGCCACGCGGCTCGAGTCGGAGTGTCCGCGCGACCAGGCGCTCTACCGCGCGTTTCGCCGCGAGGGGCAGCCCAGGCTCCGCTGAGCCGCCCGTCAGCCGGTGGGCGAGACGGGCGCGATGCCGTCGGGCTCCGCGGGGACGTTCTCGAAGCGCTCGCCCGGCTCGCCGATGTGGCGGATGAGCCAGTCGCGGACGGCCATGACGGCGCGGCGGCCGATCTCGTCGGGGACGTCGCTGCGCACGCGCGTCCCGCGGAGGTCGTACGTCACCCTCACGAGTAGCGTTCCGGCGACGGCGACCTCGAAGTCGAGGGCGGTCCCGTCGTCGTCCACTCGCAGCACCTCGCCCGCGATGCGGTAGGAGCCAGACATGGTGCGGCCAGTATGTCCCAGCTCGCGGAGACCGCCAAGGCACGGTTGCCGGGACGCTTCTTCCGCGTCGGACTACCCTGCGGCGATGGCCGCGCTCCCCTCCCCCATCGCTCGTGCGTCCCTCTTTCGCGCCAGCCACGGGGGCCCCTCCTGGCGGCGCGCTCACCGCCGAGTGACGTGGTGACGGTCCGGCACCATACGGGCGAGAAGCTCGAGGTAGCGGGGCGGGTCGCGCGCTATCGCTTCCTCCCGGAGCACGTCGAGGCCCCGGAGGTGAGCGGTGAGTTCACCGTGGACCTCGACACCTGGGAGTTCGCCGTCGTCGTCTCCACCCGGCTCGGGCATCGGGCCGACGAACGCTGTGTCTCCGCTCTGGTCCACAAGCTGCGGCAAGCGGCCCCCGAGGTGCCGGCGCGACTGTACTTCATCGCTTGAGTCGAGCAGCGGGAGGCCGAGGAGTCGTTCCGAACCCGTGGGCCACGTGGGCCACCGGACCATCGAGAAGAGGGGGACAGATGCAGTCGGGGCTATCGCGACCGCATCTGCTCCGCGATCCATGCCTCGACGACGGCGGCGACTCGGGTGCGGTCCGCGTGGGCGAGACCGAGGGGCTCGAGGCCATCGTGGAGACAGTAGCGAGCGCGCACATGGGCGACGTCGGCGAGGACGAGCTCGACCTCCCAGCAGCCCTCGGGCTTGGGAACGGCCCCGAGGACCCGGACGGAGATGCTGCTCACGCGGAGCGCCGCCAGGTCGGAGTCACTTTCCTAGTGACGCCTGAGAAGCGACTCGCATTCACGTTCTGCCCACCACGGGGGTCCAACCGGAGTGAAACCCTACGTTTCCGGGCTCCGACTGGCGACGAGCTCCTTGTGCAGGTCGACCATCGGCCGTCCGTGAACCTCGTGGGCGTAGGTTTCGGATTCACGCCACCCCGCGCGCCGGTAAACAGAGAAAGTGCGCGCCCTGGGGAAACCGGGGGTCGGTCGCGCCGATGAGGCGGGGCATGAAGCAGATCACTCTCTCCGCCCTTCCCCTCTTCCTCCTCGCCGCCTGCGGCAGCTTCCACGTCGCCCCGGCGGCGACCAGCGGGACGGCTCCCGTGGGTCAGGTGGTCGTCGAGCCCGGTCCGGACCTCGACGACGCCAAGCGCGAGGTGCTCGTCGAGCACGCCATCCCCGGGCAGATGCGCGACGCTCTCGCCGCCAGCTTCCCTCGGGGCGAGGGTCCCACGCTGCGCGTCACGATCACCGAGTTCCGCGCCGGCAGCTTCGGGCCCACCCGGATGGCGGCCCACGCGGACGTGGTCGGGGCCGACGGCGCCATCCTGGCCAGCGCCGACGCCGCGTCGTCGACGATGATGGGCAGCACCACCAAGAAGCTGCGCAAGGTCGCCCAGGCGGTCATCGATCAGGTGGTCAGCGGGGTCTCCGGCTGAGGTCACCCCGCCCCGCGTAGCCGAGGCGCTCTCCCTCCGGAGGGCGCCTCGAGCGCGTTCAGCAGCACCAGTCCGCGAAGGCGAGCGCGGCGAAGGCGCTCGGCAAGCAGGTGACCAGCGGGCCGGTGATGCCGCCCACCACCGCCGCGGTGCCGGCCCGCCCGCCGACCCGGGCTCCGAGGAAGACCGCGCCGAGCGCGGCGAGCAAGCCCGTGCCCCAGCCGAGCAGGATGAGGAGCGCCGAGGGCCTCGCGCCCACCGCGACGCCACCCGCGGTCACCACCGCCACGAGCCAGGGCATGGCCGCGAGACCCAGCGCGAAGCGGGACTCACGACGCCGGGCTTCCTCGGCGGGGGAGTCGATATGGGGGACGGCCACCATGGAGAGCAGAGTGACGCGAACCGGACTCACCGACCGTCATCGCTCGGTCATCCGTCGGTCATCACCGGGTCTCGGGAACCGATCACGCCCCACCGCGCCGATGATGCTAGGGTCCGGGGAGGCGCCCAGCGCCGAGGAGAGAGATGAAGGGCAATACGAAGGTCATCGAGCGGTTGAACGCGCAGCTCACCAAGGAGCTGACCTCGGTGGACCAGTACGTTCTGCAGGCAGCGATGTTCGACGACTGGGGCCACCGGAAGCTCCACGCGCGGCTGGCCCACGAGGCCGACGACGAGCGCGAACACGCGCGCCGACTGATCGAGCGCATCCTCTTCCTCGACGGGACGCCCGACGTGGCCACCCGGGAACCGATGAAGGTCGGGTCGGACGTCCGCTCGATGCTGCAGAACGACCTGGCCCACGAGCTCGAGGTCGCCGCGTCGCTCCGCGAGGGCATCACCGCCTGTCGCGACGCCAAGGACGCCGGGAGCCGGGCGCTGCTCGAGGAGCTCCTGGTCGACACCGAAGAGGACCACATCCGCTGGCTCGAGACCCAGCTGCACCTCATCGACACCGTCGGGCTCGAACGCTACCTGGCCGAAGGCATCTGAGCGCTCAGGCGGAGCGGACTTCCCACTCGACGCCGCCGATCCGTAGCTGACCCGCTTGCGGGCGACGCTCGACGAGGTCCACCGCGTCGGCGAAGCCCATCTCCGCGAGCTGGCGGCGAGCCCGCGAGACGTCCAGGTTCACCTTCTGGCGGCTGACCTTGAGCTGCTCGGCCAGCTCCTCCACGTGCACCCACCCGTGCTCGGCCGAACTCCCGCCCTGGCGGCGGTCCGCGAGGCGGCGACGGGCCAGCAAGAGGAGCAGATAGTGGTGCGCTCGGGAGGGCACCGGGAGCGCGCCACCGCCGACGTGGACCTCGAGGGAGACCTGCTCCTCGTGGGCGCTCACCTCCATCGCGAGCCGCGCCGCGCCGACGCGGGGCGCGGGGTCGGCGCGGACGCGGCTGGTCCGCTCGGTCTGCGCCGAGGCGGGCGGGAGCTCGAGCACGTAGCTCTCGTCATGGACCTGCACGACGGCCTGGTCCTCGACCGGGAAGCGGGCGACCTCGGTCTCCGCCATCCAGCGCTGGGACCGGTCGTCGAAGAAGACGAGCATGGACGCAGGACCTCGCGTGAGCTCGAGCAACCCGTGGCTCGCCTCCTGGAGCCCCCGGGAGGCCACTGCGCGCGCTCGGGCGGCCGGGGGCTCGTCGGCCGCGAGTCGCCACTGGCAGCGCTCCGTCGGCTCGCCGAGCTCCAGTCGGGCGTTCGTGGTCAGCCGGTGACGCACCCCGGGGCGCAGGGCTTCGCCATCGAGCCACGTGCCGTTGGTGCTCCCCAGGTCGCGGTACCACCAAGCGCCTTCTTCGTAGAAGACCACGCCGTGCTCGGCCGAGACCGCGGGCTCGTCGATCCGGATCGCCGGAGACGCGCGCCCCAGGAGGTTCCGAGCCCCGAGCGTGAAACGCCGGCCGGTCGCCGTCTGAACGAGGATGCCCAAACGCAGCGGAGACTATCAGTTCCCATTTCCCCGAGGCCACCCTCTAGTATGCTCGCGGCGCGGTGAGCGACGACGGCGACAACGAGACCGATACCGGATCGTCCGCCATGGCGAGGGGTCTCGGCACGCTGGTGGGGAACATCCTCCGCGACGTGACCGACCCGCCGACGGCGCGGGTTCGGGCCAAGCCCCGCGCCAACGAGACCTTGCCCAGAGGCTACGAAGACCTCGGGCTGATCCGCTCGGGGGGGATGGGCGAGGTCCGGCGCGCCCGCGACCTCTCCCTGGAGCGCACCGTGGCCATCAAGCTGCTGCACTGGGAGCATCTCGAGTCGGTGAGTCACCGGGAGCGCTTCGAGCACGAAGCCCGGGTCACCGCGTCACTCCAGCACCCCTCGGTGGTGCCCATCTACGACCGCGGCGTGCTGGAGGGCGGTCGCCCGTGGTTCGTGATGCAGGAGGTCCGCGGGGAGACCCTGGCGCCGGTGATCGCCCACCTGCACTCGCCGGACTGCCGGGACCCCCGGGGTCGGGCGCGACAGGTCGTGGGCGCCATGGAGCGGATGGCGCAGGCCCTCGCCTACGCCCACTCGCGCGGGGTCGTCCACCGCGACATCAAGCCCTCGAACCTGATGCTGGGGATCTTCGGCGAGGCGCTGGTGATGGACTGGGGGATCGCCCGGCGCGGGACGGACCATGCGGAGAGCACCGCAACGGGCTCGAGGCAAGCGCTCCGGACCGACACCACGGACGAGCGGGCGATGACCCTGGCCGGTGATCTGCTGGGCACGCTGCCCTATCTCCCGCCAGAGGTCTGCCGCGGCCTGCCGCATACTGCCGCCTCGGACGTCTACTCGTTCGGGCTGGTGCTCTTCGAGCTGCTCACCGGGCGCCGGGCCTACGAGAGTGGCCCGGCCTCGCTGATGGCGCGGCTCCAGGGGGAAGCCCACGACGCCCTGGCGCAGCGGCTCGAGGCGGAGGCGACGCTGGGCTCGGAGGAGCTCCGCTCGCTGACGTTGCGCACGCTGCGCGATGATCCCGAAGAGCGCATCCGCGATGGTGCGTCGCTGGCCGAACAGATCCGCCGCTGGCTCGACGGCGACCATCGCCGTCGGCGGGCGCGGCGCCTGCTCACCACGGCGCGAGCCGAGCGGCGCGAGAGCGAGCGCCTCGAAGCCGAGGTCGCGCGCGCGGAAGACGCGGTGGGCGAGCTACGGCGCGCGCTCCCGCCCTACGCGACGGTCGCGATGAAGCGACCGCTATGGGCCGCCGAGGAGGAGCTGAGCGAGCTGCGCCGGGGCCTCGGGCTCTCGTCGTCTCGCGCGGTCGAGGACCTCCGGCTGGCGCTCCAGCACGACCCGGACCTCGAAGCCGCTCGGGCCGAGTTGGTGAAGGTGGCCACCGAGGGCCTCTTCGCCGAGGAGCGCGACGGGGAACGCTCGGCCCGTTGGCGCCGCTTGGTGGAGACCTTCGGGACCGAGGCCGAGCGGGCGGAGCTGAACGCCCCCTGCCAGCTGACCCTGGAGCTCGACCGACCGAGCGAGGTCTCGGTGCGGCCCCAGACCAAGCTGGACCGTCGGTGGGTGGCGTCACCGGCGAGCTACGAAGCCGTCGACGCCGGCGCGCTCGCGCGGACGCTGGACCCGGGCGACTACCTGGTACGCGTCCGGCGAGGTCCCATCGAGGTCCAGGAGCATCTCCGGCTCCGGCTCCGGGGCCGTCGCCGGATCGACGACCTGGTGAGCCCCTTCGAGGGACTCGACCTGGGGCCGGACGATGTCCCCATCCCGGCGGGATGGGTCACGCTGGGCGGGGACGACCGGGCGGCCGACCCTCTCCCGGAGCGACGGGTCCGGACCGGCGCCTTCGTGATGAAGCGTCATCCCGTGACCCACGGCGAGTTCCAGGAGTTCCTCGACGCTCTCGTGCGCTCCGGGCGAGAGGACCTGGCCGAGACGCACGTTCCCCGCCGGACCGCGTCGGACGCCTACGCCGGGTTCGCCCGGGCTCCGGACGGGACGTTCGTGTCGACCGAGGACGCCTACGGGCGGGCGGTGGAGGCGAGCTGGCCGGTGGTCCTGGTCACCTGGCACGCCGCCTGCGCCTACGCCGAGTGGCTCGCGGCGAAGACCGGGCTACCGTGGGAGCTGCCCACCGAAGTGCAGTGGGCGCGGGCCGCGCGGGGTGAAGACGGGCGCCACTTCCCCTGGGGCGACGAGCCCGAGGCGACCTGGGCGCAGCTCCTCCGCTCCTCGCAAGGGGTCCCGGGGCGAGCGCCCGTCGACGCTTGCGTCACCGACGAGAGCCCCTTCGGGGTGCGCGGGATGGCCGGCAACGTGCGCGACTGGTGCGCCGACCGCTGGTCGACCGCCGGTGCCGAGTGGGCCGAAGCCCTCGGCGAGCTCCGGCTGGTTCGGGGTGGCTCGTGGCGCTCGCCGGTCGACGACGCGCGCAGCGCGAATCGCTATGCGGCGCCGCCCGACGAGCGCTCGCCGGTGCTGGGGTTCCGGCTGGTGTTCGATCCCGGCGCCCGCTGATCTCAGCAGATCTTCTCGTCGAAGAAGTAGGCCGTCGAAGGGATGGCGCCCGCGGTGTAGGTCAGCTTGTCGCCGTTGCCGGGGTTGGGGAAGACCACCGGGTTCTTCCCCGGGTCGGTGTACCAGACGGCGCGGCTGAGGTTGCCGTTCGACTGTTCCAGGACCAGCCATACGTTCACGCCGTCGATCTGGGTGCCCACCTTCAGGCTCCCCTGGGGGTGGACCGGCGTCGTCGGCGTGCCCGGCTTGACCCACTGCTCGTCCGCGAGCTTCCAGGGGGCGCGGAAGCGATAGGTCAGCGAGGAGCCATTGGCGTTCCACCAGCTCTGCAGATTGGGCTCGCCGCCGGTCTGGATGACCCGGAGGATGATGGTCGACTTGGTGAAGAGGGTCGCCAGGCTGGTCCCCTGGTTCTCGAACCAGTGCTCGCGCATCGCGCGGAAGTCCACCGTCGAGTCCTGGATGCGGTAGTCCTGGGTGATCACGATCGTCAGGTAGGTGTTGCCGGCGTCGTCCTCCACGCCGACGATGATGTCGGGGTGGATCTCCATCAGGGGCTTCGGATGCGCTTGGTCGTTCGACTGGGTCACGGGCTCGTCCTTGCTGCTTTGGGGGGAAGAGATCGCGGCCCAGAGTGCCCGAACCGGCGGCTATCAGGGGACCACGACCGGTGTCATCCGCTATCGGCGAGCCACAGGCCGAAGCCCATGGTGTCCCGACCCCAGCGCCGCTGGGCGTCGCTGAAGCGGCGGCGGCCCGCGAGCTTCTGGGGGTCGAGGTCCAGCCCCTCGACGTTCGACGCCAGGCGGTCCTCGAAGTGGTCCCACTCCGCGCGGGTGACGACCTCCTCGTGGGCCACGGCTAGGCCCGCGCTCCGCAGAGCGCTCCGGACCCCCTCGGCGGTCGGGAGGTCCGCGGCACCGATCCCGGTCGCCGCGAGGTACGCCTCGGGGGGCGGCGAGACCCAGTGGGCCTGGCCCCAGAGCACCTGCCCGCCGGGACGGGCGTGTGCTCGCAGCGCGGCCGCCGCGGCCTCCGCGTCGGGACCGAGAGGAGGACCGCCCAGGCAGACGACGAGGTCGAAGGGGTCGCCACGGAACTCCGTCGCCGACTGGTTCACCCAGCGCACCGAGACCCCCCGGGCGGTCGCCGCGGAGCGGGCCAAGGCGAGCGCCCCCACGGAGGTATCGACCCCCACTGTCGCGACCCCATGGCGCTCGGCCAGGCGGATCAGCAGCTCCCCCCGACCGCAGCCGAGATCCAGCACCCGGGCCCCGGCGGCGAGGTCCAGCCGCTCGACCCATCCCGCCATTCGCTCCTCGCCGACCGGCCCCCAGAAGCGCAGGCCCGCGTAGCGGTCTACGTCGTCGCTCATCGGGGCACCCTACCCGCCCGGCGCTTCGGGTCATACTCCCGCCATGACCGAACTGCGCACCGAGCGGCTCCGCCTCCGCGCCGCGAGCCCGGCCGACGCGGCGGCCCTGCATCGGATCTTCACCGACCCCGAGGCGATGCGCTACTGGTCCCGGCCGCCGCACCGGGCTCTGGAGGAGACCACCCGGTGGCTGCGCTCGATGCTCGACTCCGAGGCCAACGGCGTGACCGACTTCGTCGTCGAGTACGAAGGCGAGATCATCGGCAAGGCGGGCTGCTGGCGGCTGCCCGAGGTGGGCTTCATCCTCGCTCGGCCGTTCTGGCGGCGGGGGTTCGCCCACGAGGCGCTGAGGGCGGTGATCGCGCGGGTCTTCGCGGACCACCCGGTGGAGGCCCTGGAGGCCGACGTGGATCCCCGGAACGAGGCCTGCCTCGGTCTCCTCCGCAAGCTGGGCTTCGAGGAGACCGGGCGCGCCGAACGGACCTACCGCGTGGGGGACGAGTGGGTGGACAGCGTGTACCTGCGGCTGGCCCGCCCCGCGGCGGGCTGACTCAGGGGACCGCGCTGCCGTCGAAGTGGGCGCGCGCGCGCTCGACCGCGAGGAGACCCACCTCGTGGCCGAGGCGCCGGCCGTCGAGGTCGTCGGGCGGGATGTGGATGCCGCCCCAGAGCCGGCTCTGGCCCGCCTGGTCGGCGGCGTCGAAGTAGGTGCCCCACTCCAGGCGCACCTCGACGCTGGGGCCGTCCTCGAAGATCAGGTACTCGCGGGCAGGCGCGGTGAACGAGCCCAGGCCGCCGGGGAAGAAGGGGTCGCCATCCAGGGCGGCCAGGACCTCGGCCGCGGCGCGACTGAAGGTGCTGTGCCCGGAGACGTAGCCGGGGAAGGCCGGGGTCACGAAGTTGCGCCGCTGGTAGGGCACCCAGTCGACGCCGCGGATCCACTGGATGCGCGTGGTGTCGTCGGCGCGGTCGCCGGGCTCACCGGGCCAGCCGAGGACGACGATCTGCCCGACGAAGGGCGCCAGGTGCGCGTGGCGCTCGCCGGGCGCCGAGGACTCCTCGGTGACCCGCTCGATGAGCCCCGGCACCAAGGGCAGGGTGCCCTCCTGGGCCATGAAGCGCACCAGTGAGATCGGGCGCGCGCCGCTGAAGGTCCGCTTGGTCCCCCAGGCGACGATGGCCGCGTCGTGCACCGCGCCGTTGAGGGCCAGGTAGGTCTTGAGGTCCCACTCGAGGGGATCGAGCTCCGGCGTGCCGCCCGCGAGGCACGCGGCGTCGCCGAAGAGGCAGCGACGATGCTCGGGGTGGTCGGCGACGTAGTTGGCGAGGGTGTTCCAGTGGCCGGGCGGGGTCTCGGAGCGGGGGCCGTCGGCCCAGAACTCGGCGAGGACCCGGCCGAAGTCGCCGAGGGGGACGACGTTGGGCGCGTAGGCCTCACCGGTGACCGGGTTGACCGGGTGACCGCTGCCGTCATTGGTACCCAGGGAGTTGTTGCCCACGCCGCCCGGGGAGATGTCCACGGTGACCGCGGGGTCCACGGCGAGCTCGGCCTCGTGGCGGACCATGCTCACCACCCACTCGTCCATGGCGGGATCGTCGAAGGTCGGGGGCGTGCCGGGGTCGAAGTAGAGGCCGTCGGGTCCGCGGTCTTCGAGGGCGAAGGGGCGCACCTCGCCCCACTGCGCGCCGATGTAGCCCTGGATGCCGCTGGGCACGATGAGGCCGTTCTGGGTCTCGGCCTCGGCGATGTTGATCTGCTGCCAGTACGACGGGAAGGGCAACTCCACCGTGGACTGATCGACCACCAACGGCGGGTTCATCGCGTCCCAGCCGGTGGTGTCGGCGTAGTTCCCGCTCTCGTTGGCGCCGTCGTCGGCGTTCATGGCGATGACGGCCGCCCCGATGCGGTTGCCCAGGGCGACCGGCGAGGTGCCCTCGGTGCTCGCGTCGTCGGGGTCGAGACCGAGTTCCTCCATGAAGCCGCGGAAGCAGGCTTCGGAGACGGCGGCGCCGGGGAGCGCGGCCCGGGAGTCGTCGTAGCGGTGGACGAGGACCCGGTAGGCCGCGTGGGAGATGGCCGTCGCGCGATCGGCGTCCACGTCGGTCGCCGTGAGCCGCTCGCCGACGAAGACCCCGTCGGCGACGGCGTCGTAGGCGGCCCATGCGTCCCACATGGCCGCCGAGAGGTGGTAGAGGTTCCGCGCGTGGACGCCGGGCCGGGGGATGTCCCGGCGGATGGCGTCGAGGAGCACCTCGTTCCAGCGGCGCGCGATGCTCGCGTCGGGGCCGGCGGGGTCGACCTCGGGGCACTCGACGGGCGGGACGCCCATGTCGGGCATCTCGGGGTCCGGGGTCGGCACGTAGGCGGGCACCGCGGGCCCGCGGTGGAGGATGCCGCCGCCGTCGAGGGAGGTCTCCAACACGTTGCCGCCGCCGGTCCAGACGCCGCCGTCGGGGTCGATCCACACCGCGTGGAGCGACTGGATGCGGAAGTCGAGCTCGTGGTCGACCTCGGCCCACTCGCCGTCTTCGCGATGGAGGAGCACCCCACCCTGCCCGGAGGCCCAGCCCTCGTCGCCGGCGAGATCCACGCCCTGAATCAGCGGGGTGAGCGGCGGCGTCCGGTCGACGAGCGCGCCGTCGCCGTCGGCCTCGAGGAGCGTGCAGTTCGCCGAGCCGCCGACGATGACCACGCGCTCGTCGTCGCCGGTGACGGTGAAGAGCGAGGTCTCCACCCCGCTCTCGACGACTTCGAAGGTCTCGCCGTCGTCGGCGCGCAGCACCAGGCCGCGTCCGCCGACGACCCAGACCCGGCCCGTCGCGTCGCCCCAGACCTTGAAGAAACCGGGCCAGTCGCCGTTGGCGCTCAGGGGGATGTCGCGGGGGACCTCCAGCACGCGCCAGGCGGTGCCGTCCCAGCGCCAGATGAAGCCCGCGCGTCCGGCGAAACCGCCGACGGCGTAGACCGAATCGGGGCTGGCGCCCCAGAGCCCGAAGACGGTCTGCCGCCCGAGCCCCGGGGTGTCCATGCGCGTGAAGGTGGTCCCATCCCAGCGGAGGATCGCGCCGCTGGCGCCGCCGAAGAAGACGTCGTCGGGGGCGAAGGCGTGGGCCCACCAGAGGTTCCCGGTGTGACCGGTGGCCATGCGGGTCCAGGCGACCCCGTCGTAGTGCACCACCAGCGGGCCGGCGCCCTGGTCGGCGCCCACGGCCCACACGTCGTCGGCAGCGGTGCCGGCGATGGAGAGCACCGCCTCGTCGAGGCCGCTGGCGACCACCGCCCAGGCGGGTTCCGCGGGTTCGTCGTCGGGGCAGCCAGCCAGGGTGGCGAGGAGCGCGAGGACCCCCCATGGGCGGAGCTTCGTCATGCGGGCACGATGGCACGGGGTGACGGCGGCGCCCACCAGACTCCGCAGTGGTCTCGCCGAACACCGTCCAACCGATGAACGTCGCTCACGACTTCGAGCCACCTTGGCGCGGCCAGTCCCCCCGCGAGGGCCCGTTTCGGGCAGGATCGCCTTGGCACGCTCGGTGCTCAGAAGTCGGACGCCCTTCCCATGCTTCGCCTGCCCTCGCTCCTCGCGCTCGCCCTCGGCGGGCTCGTCCTGACCGCCGAGCCCACCGCGGCGCAGACGGTCCAGACCATCGCCAACCAGAACCGCTGCAGCACCAGCGGGGTGACCGGGATCTCGAACCAGCTCGCGGCGACGCAGATGTGCATGAACCCCGGGGCCTTCGTGCGCTTCGCGCCGCACTCGGGGGTGGTGCTCAACAACGGCGGCGTGCGGCCCTACCTGCAGGCCTCCGCGCGCGACGCCCTGCACCGCGCCGCCCGCTCGGTCACGGTGCGGATCAACTCGGCCTTCCGCACCCTCGCCGACCAGTACGTGCTCTATCACGCGGACAGCTGCTATCGGCCCGCCGTCCCCGGCCAGAGCAACCACCAGTCCGGCCGCGCGCTGGACGTGTCCAACGCCTCGTCCATCCGCTCGGCGATGGAGGCCCAGGGGTGCCGCTGGTTCGGCTCGTCGGACCCGGTGCACTTCGACTGCCCGGGCTCGGACCTCCGCTCCCACGCAGTGCGCGCCTTCCAGCGGCTGTGGAACGTGAACAACCCCGGCGACCGCATCGCCGAGGACGGCTCCTACGGGCCGATGACCGCCAGTCGCCTCGCGCGCTCGCCGGCCAACGGGTTCGCCCACGACGGCTGCAGCAGCGTCTGCACGCCGAGCGCCGAGAGCTGCAATGGGCGCGACGACGACTGCGACGGCCGCACCGACGAGGGCATCGCCGCCCGGGGTTGCGGCACCGACACCGGCCGCTGCCAGCGCGGGACCCAGCGCTGCTCGGGCGGCTCCTGGGGGAGCTGCGAGGGCTCGGTCGGTCCGCGGTCCGAGCGGTGTGACGGGGTGGACGACGACTGCGACGGGCGCATCGACGACGACCTCAGCCGGACCTGCGGCAGCGACGTCGGCGCCTGCATGACCGGCGAGCAGGTCTGCTCGGCGGGGACCTGGGGAGCCTGCGCGGGCGAGGTGGGCCCGGAGCGCGAGCGCTGCAACGAGATCGACGACGACTGCGACGGCGAGACCGACGATGACGAGGTCTGCGAGGTGGAGGAGCTGGTGATGCAGCTCGCGACTTGGGGCGACACCGACTCGGACGTCGATGGCGACGGGCGCAGCGACGCCTGCGCGCCAGCGGATGGGTACCTCGACTGTCACCTCGCGTCCGGCCACGGCTTCGAGCGCACGGTGCCCGGACCCCTGGTGGGCCTGGACGGCTACGAGGACCCGGCGCGCTTCTCGACGGTGCGCATGGGCGACATCGACGGGGACGGTCTGGCCGACGTCTGTCTCCGGGAGACCGATGGCGTCCGCTGCTGGACCTCGACCGGCGAGGGCTTCGGCGCCGAGCTCCGCGGCCCGGCGCTGGGAGACGCCGACGGCTTCGACCAGGCGCCCCAGTTCACCACGCTCCGCATGGGCGACGTCGATGGGGACGGGCTGGCGGACCTCTGCGCGCGCTGGGCCGATGGGCTCCGGTGCTACCGCTCCACCGGGCACGGCTTCGAGCCCCACGGCACGCTGGACGAGCTCTCCGACGCCAACGGCTACGGCACCGTCGCCCGCTACGGGACGATCCGCATGGGCGACGTGAACGGCGACGGGCGCGACGACGTCTGCGCGCGCGACGAGAACGGGATGCGCTGCTGGCTCAGCGACGGCCGGGACTTCGACGCACGCCTCGAGGGGCCCCGCTGGTCGGACACCGCGGGCTTCGATCAGACCGAGCGCTGGAGCACCATCCGCTTGGCCGACGTGGACGGCGACGGCCGAGCCGACCTCTGCGCGCGGACCGCTCGCGGGTTCGAGTGCCACCCGGCGGGCACGCGCGGGTTCGGCGACCCCTACCGGGGACCAGCGATGACGGCGAGCGAGGGGTGGGACGAGCCCAGCCTCTACGCCACGATCCGCCTGGCCGACGTGGACGGCGACGGCCAGGCCGACCTCTGCGCCCGCGAGCGCAGCGGCTTCACCTGTTGGCTCTTCGGGGGCCGCGGTTTCGACGAGCGCATCGAAGGCCCGCCGCTCGGCGACGACGCCGGGTGGGACCGCGAAGAGCGATTCCGCACGCTGCGGATGGCCGACATCGACCGCGACGGCCGCGCCGACGTCTGCGCGGTGGCCGACGAGGGCCTGCGGTGTTGGCGCGCCGAGAGCCGCGGGTTCGACATCGAGATCCCCGGTCCGGCCTGGATGGGCCCCGAGTGGACCGAGCCGGCGCAGCTCGGCTCCCTGCGCCTCGGCGGGGGGCGCCCACGCAACCCGCTGACCGAGTTCGTGGACCCGCACGCAGCCGAGGGCGGCTGCGGCTGCGCGACCCCGGGGCGCCGGCCTCCGGGGGGTGCAGGGGCGCTCTTGCTCGTCTTCGGCTGGGTCCTCTGGCGCCGGCGCCGCTGAGCCCTTGGCGAGCCGACCCCGGCGCCCCATGGTCTCCGGGTGAAGCTCGCGCTCTACAAATACGACACCTGCGGCTACTGCGCGCGGGTCCTGCGCACCATCCGCAGCATGGGCCTCGAGGATCGCATCGAGCTCCGGGACGTGCTCCGGGACCCCGCGCGCCGCGAAGAGCTCTTCGAAGCCCGGGGGCGGGGAACCGTGCCCGTGTTGCGCATCGAGGACGACGCGGGCGCCGTGCGCTGGATGGGCGAGTCCCGCGACATCGTGACCTGGTTGGAGACCACCTTCGGCTGAGTGCCCCCCCGTATGGCCCCGCGCATCGCCTTCCGTTCTGGGGCATGATCGGGAGATGGAGAGGTCGAAGGACGACGCGACGGTGGCCGATGTCACGGGACCCACCTTGGGGACGGGGCTGGGCTCGCGCTCGGGCGCCTGGGGCGAGGGCGAGCTCGGCGCCAAGCTCACGCCCACCGACGTCCTGGACATCGAGGCGCGCTTCGAGCTGGGCGACTCACTCGGCGCCGGCGGGATGGGGGAGGTGCTCCGCTGCCGCGACCGCCGCATCGGTCGCGAGGTGGCCCTCAAGCGCCTCCTGCCCGGCCAGTACACCCCCGAGCTGCTCCGGCGCTTCATGCGCGAGGCCCGGGTGCAGGGCCGGCTGCAGCACCCGTCGATCGTGCCCGTCCACGAGCTCGGCGTGGACCCCCGAGGCAACCCCTACTTCGTCATGAAGCGGGTCCGGGGACGCACCGTGTCCGAGATCCTCACCCGCCAATCCAAGGGAGACCCGCGGATGCTGGCGCGCTTCCCCCGCCGGACCCTCGTCGCCGCCCTCGCCCGCGCCTGCTTGACCCTGGAGTACGCCCACGCCCGCGGCGTGGTGCACCGGGACGTGAAGCCGGCGAACCTGATGCTGGGCGACTTCGGCGAGCTCTACGTGCTCGACTGGGGCATCGCGCAGGTCCAGGGCATCGAGGACGACGTCACCGCGGTGGCGGACTCGCTGACCGGCGAAGACTCCGACTCCCTCGCGGACGTGGCCACCGACGAGACCGAGGACGGCGCGATCCTGGGGACCATCGGCTACGCCTCGCCCGAGCAGTGCCGCGGCCGGGCCGACCTGGTGAGCCCCGCGTCGGACATCTACTCGATGGGCGTGATCCTCTACGAGGTGCTCACCCGGAAGCGCTTCATGGCCAGCGCCACCACCATGGCCATGCGCCTGGAGCGGACCCTGGCCGGCGTCACGGCGATCCCCTCCACCGTCGACCCCTCGGTGACGCCGGAGCTGGACGAGATCGTCCGTCGCGCCACCCACCTGGACCCGCGCGAGCGCTTCGGCTCCATGCGCGAGCTGAGCGACGCCCTGGAGAGCTACCTGGCCGGCGAGCGCAACGACGAGCTCCGCCGGAGCATCGCCGACGAGCACGCCGCCCGGGCCGAGCGGGCGCTGGTGGCCCCCGACGCCACCCGCCGCGCCGCCGCGCTCCGGGACATCGGCCGCGCGCTGGCCCTGGGCCGGGAGCGGACCTTGGAGCTCTTCCACCGGGTGGTGGAGCGACCCTCGCCGGAAGCGCTGGCCGCCAAGGAGGCGCGCATGGACGAGGCCCACGCGGACCGCATCCGGGAGGCGATGCGCGTGGGGACCGTGAACTACCTCCTGTGGTTGGTCATGATCCCCTTCATGGCCTGGATGGGCTTCCGGGAGCCGGCGCCGCTGGTCGCGGGGCTGGTCTGCATCCTGGGCGCGACGGCGAGCTGCGCGATCTTCGCGCGCATGGAGACCATGCGCCGATCGATGCTCTACGTGGTCTTGCTCTTCAACCTCGGGGCCATCGTGGCGGCCTCGCGGGTGCTCGGTCCGCTGGTGGTCGTGCCCCAGGTGCTGCTGGCGACGAACTTCTCGTTCGCGCTCACTCGGAGTCTGCTGGACCGAATGGTCTTCGCCGGCCTGGGCCTCGTCGCCGTGCTCGGCCCGCTGGGGCTCGAGCGGTTCGGGATCTGGCACGGGTCGTACGTCTTCGACGCCGAGGGGCTGCACGTGGTCCCCAACGCGCTGCACCTGCCGGCGGTCCCCACGCTGGTCCTGATCACGCTGATCACGATCGCGAACCTGGTCAGCTCGACGCTCTTCTGCGGCGCCGTGCGCGCGGAGCTGGAGCGGAGCGAGGCGCGCTCGGAGCTCCAGACCTGGCACCTCGAGCGGCTCTTCGGGCTCGCCGCCCGGGACGACTCCTCGCCCGGCGAGTGATCCCACGGGCGGCGCGTTCGATCCCGCTCAGGTCACCAAGGACAGGATCGCGACGGCCGCCGCTCCGCCGGTGAGCAGCCACGCGCGCGCGGAGGCGCGCCGCACCGAGCGCTCGATGCAGGCGTCGAGCTCTCCCGGGTGCAGGCGCCCGTGGCGGGGCCAGGGCTGGTCGGCGCTCTCGCGGAAGCCCTCCCGCCGCGCAGCGAAGTCGCCCACCAGCGTGTGCGGTCCCGCGAGGTCGGCCCGCGCTTCCGGGAGGGCGAAGCGGAGCTCACCGGCATGGAAGTGCCCGCCCCGCACGACGCCCTCGAGGGCCCGGCGGCCCGGGGCCACCTCCCCATCGACGCGGAGCCGCCCGAGGCGGTGGGCGCCCACGAAGCTGGAGAACGCCAGGCCCACTCCGAACCAGAGCGCGACCAGGACGAGCAGCTCGGAGAGCGAGGCGTGCCACGCCGCGAAGCCGCCGAGGAGAGCCGCGGAGCCGACGAAGACCACGAGCGGCCCGGGGACCCGCAGGACCCGCGCGGCGTCCCCGGCGATGCGGTCGCGCACCTCCGCGTAGCGCGAGACCAGGAGCGCGCTGGCGATCGGGACGTACGCACAGAACATCCCGAGGGTCACCAGGATCATCCAGGGGTCGTCGCTCTTCGCCATCGCGTAGAGCGGGCCGAGGAGGACGGCGCCGCTCAGCACCAGGGCGCTCAGGCGGCGCAGCGGATGGACCTGGAGGGTCGCGCGGAGCGCGAAGGTGAGCTGCTCGCCCAGAGGCTCGGGCGCCTCGGGGTCGGCGGCGACCACCATCGCGAAGACCAGGGGCGCGAAGATCCAGCCGTTGAGCAGGTAGAGGCCTCCCAGGACCAAACACGCCAGGTCGTCCCGGGCGAAAGGCCCGATGGGCTCGGCGAAGGGGCCTGGCCAGTAGTGGCTCTCCAGGACGAACCAGGCGATCACTTCGAGGATGGCGAGGATGGGCAACACCGTGGCGACCCCCGCGGGGATCCAGCGGTCCTCCCGCGGGGGACCGAGCGCCAGGCGCACGTGACGGCGGAGCTGGGTCCCGGCGATGGCCCCGAAGACGAAGAAGCCCAGCACCAGGAACGAGAGCGCCATGGAGATGGCCGTCCCGCCGAACGCCAGGACGGCGCCCCCGGGGTCACGGCGCAGGAGCGAGAGAGCGGAGGGGGTGCGGCGGGCCATCGGAGAGAGAGACGTCTCGGGGCACGGGATTCATGCCCTCGGGTATCGTGCACCCATGCAGACCGTCACGCTCGCCCTCCCCTCCGGTTCTCGGCGCGCCTACGTGGCGGAGGCCACCGCGCCCACGGGCCGCGCGGTCGTCGTCCTCCACGAGTTGCTCGGGCTGAACGACGACATGGCGCGGATCTGCGACCGCTTCGCCGAGGCCGGCTATCTGGCGGTCGCTCCCGATCTCTTCGAGGGCCTCGGGATGGCGCCCTTCTGTGTGGCTCGGGCGATGCGCGCGCTGGCGGACGGCGGCGGGCCCGTCCTCGCCATCGTCCAGGAGATCGCCGACGTCCTCGGAGAGCGCGAGGACGTGGACCGCCAGGCGATCGGGGTCGCCGGGTTCTGCATGGGCGGCGGGTTCGCGGTGCTCGCGGCCGGGAGCGGGGCCTTCACCGTGGCCGCGCCCTTCTACGGCGACGTGCCGCGGGATCCCGCGAAGGTCCCGGCGCTCTGCCCCACGGTGGCCAGCTTCGGCGGCAAGGACCTCGTCTTTCGCGGGGGCGCCGACCGGCTCCGGGAGCACCTCGAACGGGCGGAGGTCCCCCATGACGTGAAGCTCTATCCCGAGGCCGGGCACAGCTTCATGAGCATCCACCGGCCGGCCCTACGGCCCCTCGGGTACCTCCCGCCGATGTTCGCGCGGCATCACCCCGAGGCCGCGGCCGACGCCTGGGAGCGCGTGCTCACCTTCTTCGACCGGCACCTCTCCCACGCTCCGGTGTAGGTTCCCGCCATGGAGGAGGAACGAGCCGAGGCTCCCCCCAGCGGGGATGCGCGCGCTGCACAGCCCGTGGAGACCGAGAGCCTCTCCGAGGCCGCCCTGGACCCCGGCCGGGACCTCTCCATCGCCTTCTCGGTCGGCGAGGCCCTCGGCGAGGGCGGGATGGGACGGGTGCTCCAGGCCGAGGACCCCCGGCTCGGCCGCGCGGTCGCGGTGAAGGTGATGCGGCCCGCCCTGCTGCGAGACCCGATCCTGCGGCGCCGCTTCGTCATCGAGGCCCAGGTGGGGGCCCAGCTCGAGCACCCGAACATCGTGCCCATCTACGGCATGGAGCAGGCCGAGGGCGTGCCGGCGTTCACGATGCGGCTGCTCCCGGGTCACGACTTGGCGCACCTCATCGCTCGTCGGCGCGCGGCGGTCGAGGCCGGCGAGAAGGACGAGGGGCCGGGGGACCTCCACGAGCGACTGGAGATCTTCCTGCGGGTCTGCGACGCCGTCGCCTACGCCAACGAGCGCGGCGTCATCCACCGGGACCTGAAGCCGGACAACGTGATGCTGGGGGCCCATCGGGAGGTCTACGTGGTGGACTGGGGCGTGGCCAAGGTGGTCGGAGTCCCCGACCTGCCCGCGCTCGAGCCGAGCGCTCCCGCGCCCGGGGAACCCCACGACAGCGGCGTCCACGTCTCCGAGGAAGCGGGCACGCGCCACGGCGCGTCGCTGGGGACCCTGGTCTACATGCCCCCGGAGCAGATCGGCGGCGACCCGGAGGAGCACACCTCGGCCTCGGATCAGTTCGCCCTGGGGATGATGCTGCAGGAGCTCGTGACCCTGCAGGCCCCCCGCCGCGCCCCGACGCAGCTGGCCCTGATGGCCGAGGCGCTGGAGGCGGTGCGCGAGGACTGTGTCCGCGTCGACGGCGCGGAGGTCCCCGAGGCCCTCCGCGCGATCATCGACCGAGCCACGGCGAAGGAGCCCGGGGCCCGCTACCCGAGCATCGCCGCCCTCGCCGAAGACGTCCGAAGGTTCCAGCTCGGCGAGCCGGTCTCGGTGCACGGCGAAGGGCTCGTCCAGCGGACCTGGCGCCAGCTCTCCAAACACCCGGTGCTCTCGCTGGGCGTGGTGTTCGCCCTGCTCCTGCTGGGTGCCGGCGTCTCCCTCCGCTCGGTTCGACGGACGCTGGACACGGAGCGCGAGGCCCGGGCCCGGACCGAGGCGCTGGAGCGCATGAACGCGGCGGTGCTCGAGCGGAGCCACGGTGTGGACGCGATGCTCGCCGACGTGGCCATGCTGGTCGAGGGTCTGGGAGCGGCCACCGAGACCCTGCTGCAGGACGTCCCCACGCCGGAACCGAACCCTGCCGAGACCGAGGCGGTGGAGAGCGACGCGACGGAGCTCGCCGGCGCGCACCCGTTCGGGGCCGCCGGGCGGCTGGTCGGCCGGGGGCCGGCGCTGCCCGACCTGCGCGAGCACCCCCGCTACGGCATGCCGGTGACCTTCGCAACGGCGAGCTATCTCTACCCGGAGGGCGTCGACGAGGACGCCCTGGCCGCGCTGATGCACCGGCTCGGGCCGCTCCTGCCGCGCCTCCGCGAGACGCTGCTCCGCAGCGGCGGCCCCGGTCCCTGGTCGCCGGCCGAGGCCGAGCGGGTGCTCCGCGAAGAGCGGCCACCGCTGCACGTGTCCTACGTCAGCTTCGAGAGTGGGCTCCTCGTCAACTACCCCGGCTACGAGCCCTTCCCCGAGACCTACGACCACCGGCGCCGCCCGTGGTACGTCGCCGTGGGCGAGCGCCGCGGCCCCTTCTTCGGGGCGCCCTACCCGGACGCCAGCGGCAGCGCCATCCTGGTCCCCTGCGACCGCGCGATCCACGACGCGGAGGGCCGGTTCATCGGTGTCGCCGGCGCGGACATGGCCATGAACGACGTCATCGCGGGGCTGACCGTGGACTCCCTCGAGGGCTGGTACCGCGGGGCCCTCGCGAACCCCCGGGGCGAGCTGGTGGTCGACACCGAGTACCAGGATTTGCGGATGGGCGTCGGCCTCCATGGCGACCGCGCGTTCGCCGGGACCGTGCTCCCGGACGACCTCCGCGAGGCCATCGCCGCCCGCGGCAGTGGCTGGGTGGAGCGCCCGGACGCCTGGGTCTTCTTCGACTCCCTCCGCGAGATCGACTGGACCTTCCTGGCCTGGGTCCGGCGCTGAACCGGGAACGGCTCGCCGTCTGGTAGGCTCGGGGCCATGGGACGGGGAGCATTCTTGGCGCTCGCCCTCGCCGCGGCGTGGCCCGCCTCGGCGAAGGCCTTCTGTGGGTTCTACGTCGGCGGAGCCGACGCGAGCCTCTACAACGACGCGACCATGGTCGTGCTCATGCGCGACGGCACCAAGACGGTGCTCAGCATGCAGAACGACTACCAGGGACCTCCCGAGGGGTTCGCCCTGGTGATCCCGGTGCCGGAGGTGTTGGCCGAGGAGAACGTTCGGACTCTCCCGAAGAGCATCTTCGAGCGGGTGGACCAGCTCGCGGCGCCGCGCCTCGTGGAGTACTGGGAGCAGGACCCCTGCGGCCAGCCCCTGATCGGCAGGCTCCGGGGCGGATCCGGCGGCAGCATGATGGCGGCCACCGCCACCCCGCGACCCCGCCGCGACGAAGCCACCGGGGTGACCGTAGAGGCCGAGTTCGCGGTGGGCGAGTACGACATCGTGATCCTCGGCGCCGAGGACTCGTCGGGCCTCGAGACGTGGCTGCACCGCGAACGGTACGCGCTGCCCGACGGCGCGGGCGCCGCCCTGGACCCCTATGTTCGCTCCGGGACCAAGTTCTTCGTGGCCAAGGTCGACCCTTCGCGGGTCACCTTCGAGGACGGCCGGGCCGTGCTCTCGCCCCTGCGGGTCCACTACGACGCCGAGACCTTCGCGCTGCCCATCCGGCTCGGGCTCCTCAACGCGCGCGGCAAACAGGATCTGCTGGTGCACGTCCTGGCCAAGAACGCGCGCTACGACGTGGCCAACTATCCCAACGTCACCATCCCCACCAACCTGGTGGTCGAGGAGCGAACCGCCGGCCGCTTCGGCGCGTTCTACCGCTCGGTCTTCGACCGGGTGGTGGAAGCCAACCCGGGCGCCGTGGTGACCGAGTACTCCTGGCAGGCGACGAACTGCGACCCCTGTCCGACCGCCCCGCTCCACCCCGGCGAGCTCGCGCTCCTGGGCGGCGACGTGATCGACGGGATGACGGTCCCGGGTCGCTCGGTGACGGCGCGGCCGCAGCGCCCCGGCCGGGGGAGCTATGGCTGGACCCTGACCCGGCTCCACCACCGGTACGACGCCGACGACGTGGACCACGACCTGGTCTTCCGCCGGGCCGGCTCCATCTTCGGGGGTCGCGGGATGCCCAACGCCGACGGCGAGCTGCGCGAGCAGGTCGCCAGCGGTCCCGGCGGCGTGGACCTCAGCGGCGTCCAGGGCATCGTGCGCCCCAGCGGCGGGCCCAACCAGTTCCAGGGGCGCTACGTGATCCTCCACCGATGGGAGGGTCGCCTGACCTGCGACGCCCCCCGCCGGGGCCGCTGGGGCGGTCCGCCGGGCCAGCCGATCCCCCGCCCGGGCGTGGCCCCCAGCGCCCTCCGGGCCCCGCGACGAGGGGTCGGCTCGGCCAACGCGATGCGGCTCGTTCGGCCGGCGGACCGACAGTACCTCGGCGCCGTCAGCGCCACCCCGGCGGTCGACGCCGAGCTCGACTTCGCCCCGAACCCGACCCCGGTGTTCGTGGACCACGAGGAAGCCAGCGAGGGCGGCGAAGCGGAGACCGAGGCCGGCGAGCCCAGTGAAGCGGAGGCCGAAGCCGGCCAAGCCGAGCCCGCGACCCCTCAGCCCGCGCCCGTCGCCCAGCCGGTCGCGGAGACCGGCGGCTGTGCGAGTTGTCGAGCCGGCGACGTCCGGGGTGGCTGGGCGGCGCTCGCCCTTCTGGCGCTGGGGCTCGCCGGGCGTCGGCGCCAACGCTGAAACGGTCCGTTGCGCGGACGCGTCCGGGGTCGGGGGGCGGTCGCCCGCTCAGCTGCTAGGGTGCTCCGATGCGTTCCCTCTCTTCGTTCCTCCTCCTCGTGCTGGCCCTCGGGTGCGGCGATGACGACTCGTCGACCCCCACCGCGGACGGTGGCACCACCGCCGACGCCAGCGAGCCCGAATCCGGGCTCCGGTCCGGCGCCCCGGTGACCTTCGCCGAGGTCTACACCGCGACCCGCTACACCGAGGGCGGCTACGACCGGGCCTGGCTCCCCAAGGACCTCTCGGTGCACCCCGATGGACAGCTCTGGGTGGTCCAGCAGATGGAGCGCGACGGGAGCTTCACCGACGAAGACGAGTGCACCGAGCGTGGCCTCGGCGGCGCGGCCAACGACTGCGTGGGCCAGCAGGGCAGCACCGTGGCCATCACCGACCCGGCGGCCCTCGAGCCCGCCAGCGACGCCAACGGCCGGGTCCGCCTCGTCGTCGACGCCAACTCCTGGCACTTCATGCGCCGCCCGTCGGGCATCGCCTTCGGCGCGGAGGCCCTCACCCTGGATCCGAGCGACCCGGGCGCCGAGGAGACCGGCATCACTGCGCCGGTGACCTTCACCAACACCTTCGCGACCTGCCACGAGCACTTCACCGGCAACCCCACCGACACCGCGCCCTACATCGGGCCCACCGTGTGGACCGCCGATCCGGCCATCTACGACGGCACCAACGGGTCGTTCTCGTGGTCCAACGGGTCCCATTTGGACATGGTCCACGCGACCCAGTACTGCATGGGCATCGCCTACGAGGGCGAGAACAAGTACTGGCTCTTCGACGGGGCCAACGGCTTCCTCGACTACTACGACTTCGGCAAGCCCCATCACCCGGGCCACTACGACCACAGTGACTTCGTGGTCGAGCGCTACCTGATGCCCGAGGGTGACGAACTCGCGCGCGTCCCCGGCGTCCCCTCGAACCTCCACGTCGACGGCCGCACCCTGTGGGTCGCCGACACCGGCAACGGCCGGGTGCTCGCCTTCGACCTCGACTCGCCCACCACGCAGTTCGGCACCTACCGGACCATGGAGAACACCTCGGCGCCGACCTTCGACGGCCTGGCCTTCGCGACGGTCCTCGACAGCGCGGTGCTCGGGGCCGAGTGGGGCGGCGCGGTGGAGCCGAGCGGGCTCGCCCAGCTCCCCGATGGCACCCTGGCGGTCGCGAGCCACGCGACGGGCCACGTGACCCTCTTCGACGCGGACGGGACCGTGGTGCGCACCATCGACAGCGGCACCGGCGCCGGCCTGGGTGGGATGACCCAGATCGACGGAACCCTGTACGTGGTGCAGATGGAGGCGCGGCAGATCCTCCGCGTCGACGTCGCGGAGTGAACGCCGCGCCCCCGGGGCGCGTCAGTGCGGGGCCGCGCCTTCGGCGGTCGCGTGACAGTTCATGCAGCTGAACCCCTCGCCGACCTCCGGGTCGAAGAGGGGTTCGTCGAGCAGCTCGGCCATCTTCGGCCAAGCCTTTTGGGTCATGAAGACGGCCATCGGGCGCTCGGACTGAAAGATGTCGGGGATGTGCGCGGGGTCGAGGGGCGCGAGGCCGTTGGGCATCTCGAAGCCGACCTCGCGGGCGTCCTCGCCGTGGCAGGTGCCGCAGCCGAAGTCCGCGTAGCGCTCGCCGTCGAACTCGACGAAGAGAGCCTTCATCTCGGGCATCACGGTCTCGCGCATGTAGGCCATGCGCTGGTCGTGGTTCATGTCCGCCCAGGTGGCAGGGTCCGCGGACTCCGCGGGCGTGTCCTGGACGACCTCGGTGGTCGTCTCTTGGCCGGTCGTCTCCGACTCGACCTCGGCTCGCTCGACCGCGACGTCACCGCCGCAACCGAGCATCAGGAGCACCGCGATGGCGCCCCCCTCGAAACCTGTTCTGAAATTCATCGCTGCTGGTACTCCTAGCGACGAACCCTAGAGAAGCTGCAGCGTTGCGGTAGTCGGGTCCTGCGTAAGACAGCGTTGCATCGCTGGAACGGTCGACGGGACCGAAGCGCGGGGGGCGGCGTGGGTCGTGGGTCCCGGGCGGTGATACCCTGCTCGCCATGTTTCGATCGCGTTTCCGATTCGCCCTCGCCGTTCTGATCGCCGCCGGCTGCGGAGACGACGAGCCTCCCGCCCCGTGCGAGGAGGCCGCGCCCCGGGCCCTGGCTCGCTGCGTTCAGGACCGCGCCGCCGCCGAGATGGACTGCTATCGAGCGACCGGCGCCGAGTGCTCGGGACCCGACGGGGCTTTGGACGCGCTGAGGGATGCCGTGGCGACGTCCTGCGTGGACGGCGACTTGGCCGCGCAGACCGTCGTTGCGGCCCAGGAGCGACTGACGGCGGCGTGCGAGGCGGAGTCGGATTCGCTCGTGTGGCGCGTGGTCGGCGGTCCCCAGGGCGCGGTCGTCGCCGGCGCCTCCGAGGCCCAGGCGAGCTGCCTGGCGGTCGCCTTCGACGAGGCCAACGCCCTGCTCGGTGAGACCCTGGACGCCATCGACGAATGCCTCGGCGGGACCTGCGACCCGGCGGCGTTCGCGACCGAGCGGGCGGCCCTCGAGGACGGCGCCCGCGAGGCCATCACCGCCGCGTGTCCCTCGCTGAGCGGCGCCATCGCCGTCGACGTGGCCACCTTCGTGGAGCGGGCGGCCCACCAGGCGGACTGTGTGGCGGCCACCGCTCACGAGTCCGTCGCGCCCCTCGCGCTGAGCTGCGGCCCGGAGAACACCGACTTCGCCGCGCCGCGCGGCGAGTGGACCCGGGTCCGCGTCGATGGCGAGAAGTGGGGGACCCTCTGCGGTGACGGCAGCGGCTACTCGTTCTGGATCCGACCGGCCCCCGAGGGCGAGCCCCTGGACCGTCTCTTCATCGGGCTCCAGGGCGGCGGCGTCTGCATCTTCGAGGACGACTGCACCGCGCGCCTCGAGGCCGCGCCCGGGCTCTTCACCGCGGAGGACGACGAGCCCCTCTCGGTGGCCCTGGTCTCCGACGACCCCGAGGTCAGCCCCTACGCGAACTGGACCAAGGTCTACCTCCCGTACTGCACTCAGGACGTCTTCGCGGGCGGCGGGGTCACCGAGTCCCTCGGCGACCTGGAGCTGCCGCGCTACGGGTCGGTGAACCTCCGCGCCTCGCTGCAGATGGTGCGCGACTGGCTCTGGCAGAGCCTGGACGGCGAGCTCGCCGCGGGCGGCACCGGCTACCGCCCCGCCGAGGTCCGGGCGCTCTTCGGCGGCTTCTCGGCCGGGAGCTACGGGACCCTCTACAACTACCACTGGGTCCTGGACGACCTGCAGTGGCCGCGCACCGCGGCCTTTCCCGACGCCGGGCTCGCGCTCGACAACGGGGAGACGCTCGGAGTGGCCGGGCTGGGCGCCATCAAGATCCCGGTCTGGGGCATGCGCAACAACCTGCCGCCCTACTGCTTCGACGGTGACTGCGCGCTCGGGGAGGTCATCGTGAACGCCCTCGCCCCCCGCCTGCTGCAGGTGCCGGAGCAACAGATGCTCCTGCTGAGCAATCAGCGCGACAGCATCCAGCAAGGCGATGCGTTCTTCGAAGTCGAAGGGGACTTCGTGAACACCCTGCGCCGGACCTACTGCGACACCAAGGACCTCGCGGGGATCCAGTGGTATCTCACCAGCGCCCCCGACCCGGTCCACGTGGTGACCATCCAGCCCGACCTCTGGACCGGCTCGGTGGATGGCGTCGAGATGCGGGATTGGTTCGAGCGCGCGATGAGCGACCCGAGCTCCCTCACCGATCACGCCGAAGAGAGCGACTACACGACGCGCGTGGACGGCGTGGAGCCCTTCCCCTGCACCGTGGGCGACTGAGCGCGGAGCGAGCGCACACCCCCGTTGGACGCATCCGCGAACGCGGACCAATCAGGGGCATGTTCATTCGCACTTCCTTCGCTCTCGTCGTCGCCCTCACCTGCCTCTTCGGCGTCTCGGGCTGCGGCGCCCCCCAGGGCCCTCACATCCGTTTCGCCCAGGCCACCAGCGCGCAGCTGCAGTCCGCTCAGAACGAGGAAGTGGTCTGGTACGAGTTCCATGCAGGGGACGAAGTCCCGATGGTCTTCGTCTTGCGCGGCATCGTGGAAGCCGACGCGCCGCAGGCCATCTCCCTGCGCGCCACCCGGGATTTCCAGGTCGTGGTCTTCCAGGATGGCCGACAGTTCTTCTCGTTCGACGGCCGCCACCTCTTCCAGGGTGAACTGGGCAAGTTCGGGCTCTTCCTCACGTCGAACGAGGGTCGTCCGATGACCGGCGTGATGCTCTTCATCGGTCAGCGGGAGGACATGCCCGCCGAGCTGCGCTGAGCGGCGCGAGGCCGTCGGCGCAGCTCGGCGACGTGAGCCGGGGCTCCGCGGCGAGCCCGGACTCGGCGAGCCCGAACTCGGCGAGCCTGGCGCTTAGCGCAGGAGCGCCGCGAGGTCGGTCAGCCAGCGCGCCTCGGGGCCATCCCCGGGGGCCTTCGCGGCGGGCTCGTCGACCAGCTCCAGCAGGCGGCGCGCTTCGTCGCCGAGGTCCGCCCGCGCGTGGAGGACCTCCACCAAAGTAGCCAGCCCGGCCCCGCTCGCGGACCGGGCAGCCCGCGCTTCGACCCGCGCGGCGAGCTCGGCGTCGCCTCGGTTGGGCTCCTCGGTGGCGGGGTCGGGCCCGAGGGCTTCGATGGCCGCGGTGACCCGCTGGGTCCGCTCCTTGTAGGGGAGCGCCGCCAGCTCCTCCGGGAGGATGGGCGCGCCGAGCCAGTAGTCCTGGCGGCCCATGCCCACCGGGTACTCGAGCTTCTCGTCGACGGGCTCCACCGGCAGGCCGCCGCTGAAGCGGACCGGGACCACCGGGACCCCCGCGCCGATGGCCAGGTCGCAGAAGACGCCGCTCATCTTGGTCACGCGATGGCGTGCCGAGTGGGCGCGGGTCCCTTCCACGTGGACCATCAGGGACCGAGCGCCCGCGCCCGAGGCCTGCTGGGCGAGCTGCTTGGTGATGCGCGGGAGTGACTGCGGATCGGTGCGGTCGAAGTAGGTGATGACGCCGGGGTCGGTCACGCCGGGGTAGCGGAAACACTGACGGATGAGCTTACCCAGCCAGCTCTGCTGGTGCTCGACCTTGGCCAGGGTGAGCGTGGGGACCTTCTGGAGCGCCGACGCCACGATGGAGAAGATGAGCGACTCGATGCCCACCTGGTGGTTGCCGAGGTAGAGCACCGCGCGGCCCTGGAGGGCCTCCATGGCGCGGGGGTCGGCCAGGTGGAACCCGCCCACGAACCGCTCCACCAGCGCGTAGTAGAGGTCCTCCACCGGCCAGGAGCCGATGCCGAAGTAGCCGCGCCAGAAGTCCGCGACCGGAGCGATGTCGAGGCGCGGCTCGCCGGCGCTCTCGACCTCGACGTGGGTGTCGCCCGCCAGCACCCGGAGCGGGTGGCGGACCAGAGGCGCGTGGGTGTCGATGCCCGCCTCGCCGTCGACGCGAACATCGAAGGGGTGGCTGCCGGTCCGGCGAGCGACGTGCTCCTTCACGGCGATGTCGTGGGGCGCGGTGGTCCCGTAGACGCTCTCGATGGTCCCCGGGAACCAGCCGCTCCGGGCGACGTCGGCCACGTCCAGGACGGTGCGCTCGCCCTCGATCCGGCTGAGGGCCACGGGGCTCGCTTCGCGCTGGAGGAAGCGACGGCGGAGCATGGGCTCCGCCTGACCGATGGGCCCCTTGGGCAGGAGGATCTCGGTCAGCCGCATGTCGACGACGACCGCGCCGTCCACGCTCAGGCGCAGACGGGTGACCGGCTTGCGCTCGTCGGCCTCGGCGAAGCCGACGAAGCGGGCCTCGCAGCGGACCTTGCCGGTGGCGGGCACCTCGCCCTCGACGCGGATGTCCAGGGAGTGCGGGTAGGCCACGACGTCGTCGCCGACCTCCGGAGCCCATCGGGCGAAGTCGCCGTGGGGGATCCCGTGCGTCGCGGCGTCGAGCAGACCTTGGTGGAATGAACCGAAGGGCACCGTGCCCCGGCCGGCGTCGAGGACGGCGTCGGACCCCGCGGCCCCGAGGTGGAGCTCGGTGAGGTAGTGGAACGCCGGCCCGTGGAAGAGGCGGTCATCCGCGTAGGGGGCGACCTTCTCCGCCTCCCCCAGGTCTCCGATGGGCTCGAGCTCCATGGGGCCATCCATCGTCGCGCTCGCCGCCAGCTCGTAGCGGCTGAGGGCAGCGGTCTTGGCCTCGCGCCAGACGAGGAGCCGGACCTGGTCTCCCTCGACCTCGGTCTTCAGCCGCGCGGCGGGATCCACCACCACCCAGCGCTCGACCTGGAGCTCCCGGAGCCCGGTCACCGTGGGGTCGGCGGCGCGCGCCGCGGCCAGCATCCGGTCGGCCATGCTCATCATCGGCAGCGCCGGCGCCGTGTGGGTCGGCCGGTGGTCGCCGAGCCACGCGTCCTTCGCGAGGTCGAGGGTCTCCTCGCCGGCCCCCTTGGTCGGTCGGTACCGCTCGGGCTCGCCCTCCTCGACGATGCGCATGCCGAGCGCCTTGGCCTCGTAGATGCGCTTTCCGTCGACCCAGAGGCTGGTGTCGGCGAGGGCCACCACGCCCTTCTCGTCGCGCTCGATGGAGAGGATCTCCATGGTGGTGCTGACGACCTTCGCCTCCGGGACCACCTGCCCGCGGTACTTCCACACGTGCGGGCGGTCGGTGGCGATGGCCTCGAAGCGCGGGCACTCGAAGTCGTCGCCGAGGCCCTTGTCGATCATGAAGGCCTGGAGCAACTGGAGCATCGCCTCGATGCCCAGCGAACCGGGCTGGACCGGGTCCTGGTAGAAGTGGGCCTTGAAGAACCACTCGCCGGCGTCGACGTCCTTCTCCGCCCGGCACTCGCCGAGCCCCGCCGCGCCGCCCTCGTGGTCGAGGAGGGTCAGCCGGTCGATCATGAGGAGCATGGGTTCGGCCAGCCGGAGGGATCCCTCGCAGAAGCGCGCGGGCCGGGCGGTGAGGTCGACGCGGGTCTCGCTGGGCCGCTCGAGCAGTTCGCGCTGCGCGTCGGTGGTGGGGAGCCCCGCCTGGTTCTCGAAGGCCGAGGGCGGGAAGAAGCCGAAGACCGTGTCGAGGTCGTAGACCGGCACCGCGTCGGCGCCCTCGCCCAAGAAGCACTGCACGTGGAACGAGGTGATGATCATCCCCGAGGATCGGGAGATGCCCTTCACGTCGACGACGGTGCGCAGGGTGCCGCTCTGGGGGAAGACCTCCGCGGTGATGGTCCCGGTCCCGTCCAGGTTCCGGAAGAGGAAGTCCGACTCGCTGGTGAGCGTCGAACCGACGTAGCTCGCGGTCCAGCCGCAGGGCTGCAGGGCCGCCTCGAGGAGCACCGCGAAGGGCATCACCCGAGCGCCGTTCTCGTCGAAGTACCAGACGTCCTCGGGGACGTCGTACTCGAACTCCAGGCGCTTGCCGCTCTCGAGCCCGCCCATCGCGCCGCCGACCTCGGTGACGCGGGTGAGGAAGAGGTAGGGCGGTCCGGGCAACCGGGGCGTGCGCCGCGTGCCGTCGAAGCGCTCGTACATCGGACCGAAGGCCGTCGAGGGCTGCCCCCAGGCGCAGGCCATGAGCGAGGGCTGGTCGAAGCGGAACTCGTGCCCCTCCCAGACGCCCACCGCGGCGCGGGGGTCCCCCTTGCCCTCCTCGGTGAGCTGGGGGCGGCTGGTCATCGGCCAGCTCGGCTTCAGCTGCAGACCGAAGCGGCGGGCGTGGAAGGCGCCCAGGCCGTCCACGGTGCAGAGGAGGTCGGCGTAGAGCTTGGGCTCGGGTCCGTCGTGGACCTCCTCGACGAAGATCTCGTAGGTGAGCGCCTTGCTCTCGGGGGTCACCTGGCCCCGGCAGCGGAGGTTGTAGGTCTCGTGGGGGATCGGCTGGAAGCGCCAGCCGTCCTTGTCGATCGTGTAGCCCAGCGAGGAGAGGTAGAAGGCCATCGCCTGCACGCAGCCCTCGAGCATGAGGGTGCCGGGCATGCAGGGGTCGTTCTTGAAGTGCCCCTCGAAGAACCAGTCGTCCGGCGAGATGGGCGTGACCGCCTTGAGGTAGCCGCGGCCCCAGGGGCCGCCCGTCGGGTCGACCTCCACCGTGTCCAGGAAGAGCATGGGCTCCCCCTGGATGCGCGGCGTGCGGGTGTGGGTCTTGGTCCGCTCGAAGGCGGGGTCGGCGAAGCAGTCCCAGGGGCGGCCAGCGGCGAAGGCGGCCACCTGGTCGGCGTCGTAGGTCCCCTTGGCCTCCTTGACGGCCGGCGGGTCGACCCGGGCGTCCGCGAGGATCTCCTGGGTCTGGGGCTTCCACAGGATGCCGGCGGAGTCGTCGAGCTCTTCGCGGGTGAAGAAGCCGGCCTGGCCGTGGCGCACCTGGAGCGCCGGCCGGGTCGAGCCGTCGGCCCTCCGCACGTGGCAGTCGTAGTGGAAGAAGAAGAGCCGGACGTCGCCCTGGGCGGCGTGGCCGTCGACGTGGATGTCGTAGACCAGCGACTCGCCGATGGTCGGCAGGTCGCCCTGCCAGGTCATCTCGCAGCCGAGGAGCCGGTAGGCCCGGTCGCCGCGGTTCAGGAAGTCGGCCCCGAGGTAGCTGATCAGGAAGAGGTCGGCCTGCCCCGACTCGACCATGATGCCGGTGGGCATGTAGCCGTCGTGGTTCAGCCACCAGCTGTCCGCCCGGACGTCGGTCTCGGTCCAGCAGATGCCCTTGGCGGGGTTGCCCGGGATGGCCATCGCGCCGGGCTCGGCGTCGATGCCGGTGCAGCGGTCGGCGAGGAGGAGCGGCGGCTCCGGCATGCGCACCTGGACCGCGTGCCGGTCCTGCTGCTGGAAGAGCTCACCGAAGATCTCGCTGATGGTCCCACCGGCGTGGACTCGCAGGTCCTCGCGATCGAACGAGGGACCCCGCGGGCGAAACGCGAGGGGCACCTCGGACGAGGTCGCGGAGGCGGCTGGCTTCGCGACGGGCGCGGCGGCGGCGGCGGGCTTCGCGGCGGGCGCCGGCTTCGCGGTGGGCGCCGGCGTGCCGACGGGCGCCGGCGTGCCGACGGGCGTGGGGGTGGCGACGGGCGTGGGCGTGGCGACGGGCGCGGGCGCGGGGGCCGGCTTCGCGACGGGCGCCGCGGGGCGGGCCGTCGGGGTGACGGCCGGGGTCGGCAGCGCGGCGGTCGGCAGCGCGGCGGTCGGCAGCGCGGCGGTCGGCAGCGCGGCGGTCGGCAGCGGGGCCTGCGCCGTCGGCGCGCCGGGGACGACGGCCAACGCGCGCATGAAGTCGGCGTGGACCGCGGCCTGCTGCTCGAGGAACGCGCGGTGGGCGTCGGCGAGGGCGGCCTGGTGCTGCGTGAGGGCCGCGAGCATCGAGCCGGCCGGCAGGACCTCGCCGGGGAGGCCGGAAGCGCCGACCGACGCTCCGAGGCCCACGGCGGGCGCGGCCCCCGGGGACGTCACCGAGACCGGCTGGGGCGCGGGAGCGCTCTCGGCGGGCAGCCCGAACGCGGCGCGCATGGCGGCGCCGCTCACGGGGGCCGCGGCGGGTCCGTCATCGGTGGTGGGGGGAAGCGCGGGCGGCGCGGCCATCTTCTGAACGGTCATGGCGGTCTCGGAGTCGGAGGCGGAGGCAGGGTCGAACGCGGTCTCGGGGTGGAGCGCGCTCTCGGGAGCCGCCGGCGTCGCGGCGGTGGGGATCGAGGGGGTGGAGGGCGTGGGCCCGAGGCGCACGGGCTCGCGCTGGGCGGGGAGCTCCAGGGCGCGCTCGCTCGGGCGGGTCGCGAACGGCGGATGCGCGGGGCCGCCGGAGCGGATCGTCCAGGCCCCCTCCTGGTCGCCCAACGCGGCGCAGCGGACGGTCAGGGATCGCTCGTTCCCCCAGGCGCCGCCCGCGGGGTGCTGGCCGCGGGCGACGTGGACCACGGCCCGGCAGAGCTCGGCGAGGCCGGCGGCCGCGTGGGCCCGGGGGAGCGCGGGCGGGAGCTCTTCGGCCCCGGCGCCGGGCTCGAGGACCGCGAGGATGGGCGCGCCGGCGGCCTCGGCGTCGGCCCGGCGCTGCAGGGTGAGCACCAGGGCGGCGTCGCAAGGGGACTCGGGCGCGCCCAGATCCCGGAGGGCGGCATCGAGCACCTCGCTCGGTCGCTCGACGGCCCCGACCAGCGCGGCGTCGATGTCCCCGCGCCGCAGGGCGGCCAGGGCCACGTCGAGCGCCCGGAGCCCGCTGAGCTCTTCGGCGGAGGCGGTGAAGCTGGCCCCGCGCAAGTCGAGCTGGGAGCTGATGCGATTGGCGGGGATGTTCGGAAGGGAGCCCACCACGTGGGGCGCCTCGAGGGGCGGCGCGAGCTGCGCCTCGGCGTCGGCGGTCCAGGCGGGTTCGGCGCCGAGCGAACGGGCGAACGAGCGCGCCCGCCAGCGGGCGCCCCAGCGCGCGATGGCCGCGTCGCATTGGTAGCCGACGAAGACCCCGGTGCGCTCCCGAGCCGTCTCGGGCAGGGTGCGCGCCGCCTCGAGGGCGGCGGCGAGGACGATGGTCTGCTGGGCGTTGGCCTTCTTCAGGTCGTTGGGCGGGAAGCGCAGCTCGCCGAGGGGGATGCGCACCGTGGACGCGCGCGCGACCGGCGCGCCCCCGAGGACCACCGCCTCGAAGTCCCCGGCGCTCTGGCCGTCACCGAAGCGGGCGCCCAGGGCCGTGACCACGATGTCGTCGGCCGCCCGGGGCACCTGGACCTGCACCCGGTCGGGGGTCTCGCCGGGGGCCTCGACCAAGAGGTGCGCGTCGTTGCCGCCGAAGCCGAAGGCGCTCAGGCCCGCGCGCAGCGGGCCCTCCCACGCCGCGGGAGCGTCCAGGGTCCGGAAGGGCGACGCCTCGAGGGCGGGGTTCCGGTCCCCGGCCGCCAGGTGCGGCGTGGGCAGGAGCTGCCGATGCCGGAAGCTCTCCAGGACCTTCATCAAGCCCGCGACGCCGGCGGCGGTGATTAGGTGGCCGAGGTTGCCCTTGAGCGAGCCGATGGTGCGCGGCGCCTCGCCGTACACGGCGGCCATCGACTCCAGCTCGGTGGCGTCGCCGACCGGCGTTCCGGTGGCGTGGCACTCGATGTAGGGGACCTGGGACCCGTCCCAGCCCGCCTGCTCGAGGGCGCGGCGCATCGAGAGCGCCTGCCCGTCGGGGCTGGGCGCCAAGAGGTTCTTGGCGCGGCCGTCATTGGCCAGGCCCACGCCGCGGATGACGCCGTGGATGGGCCGCCCCGCGCGGCGGGCGTCCTCGAGGCGTTCGAGGACGACGAAGCCGCAGCCGTCGCCGGGGACGAGGCCGTCGGCGCCGGCGTGGAAGGGGCGGCTCTGGCCGGTCTTGCTCATCGCGCCGAGCGCGCAGAAGCCGACGTGCAGGAAGAGGTCGTCGGCGCGGTTGATGGCGCCGGCGAGCATCCGCGTGGCGCGTCCCTCCTGGAGCTCGCGGCAGGCGAGCTCGATGGCGTAGAGCGAGGAAGCGCAGGCGGCGTCCAGAGCCCAGGCAGGCCGATCGAGGCCGAGGGCGCCCGCGAGGAGATGCGCGGGCAGCCCGCTGTTGAAGGCGTCGCGCGGGTCGGTGGGGGGCACCCCCGCCGCGGCGGCGCGATCCCCGAGCCAGACCTGCTCGCCGAAGCGGGCCGAGCCGCTCGAGGGTAGCGAGAGGTTGCCGACGATGGCGCCCATGCCCTGCCCGTCGACGCCCGCGTCGACCAAGGCGCGGTGGGCCGTGTGGACCAACCACTGCACCAGCGGGTCCAGGTCCTCGTAGCCCGCCGGTGGGGTGAAGCCCGACACGTAGCCACCGCGGCGGGTCCAGGTGCGATCGATGGCGTCCGCCGGGTCTCCGGTGAGCACGTCGGCGTCGGGGACGCGCCAGCGGCCCGCGGGCGCGTCGCTGAGGACGGAGCGGCCCTCGGCGGCGAGGCCGAAGAGCGCCCCGGGGTCGTGTGCGCCCGGCAGGAGGCAGGCGCGCCCGGTGATGGCGATGGGTTCAAAGGTCACGGGGTTCCCTTGGGGAGGGCCGAGCGACTACCGACGGGAGCCGGGCAGGACGTGCATCTCGACCCCGGTCAGCTCGGCGAGGGGCGTGCCCTGCTCGTCGACGAAGACCAGATCGGAGACGCTGCGGTCGGCCTTGGACTCGCGGCCGGCGAGGATGGCGCGGACCTCGCCCTTGACCAGGCCCGGGGAGAAGCGGCGGAAGCGCTCGAAGGAGGTCGGCAGGGCCGCCCCGCCCTCGCGGCAGGTCCACAGGAGCGCGAGCTGCAGTCCCCCGTCGATCAGCGCGGGGTCGGTCTCCCAGTGGCCCGCGGGCCAGCCCCGGGCGTCGGCGCCCTGGAGCTTCGCGTCGAGGCCGGCCTCGCCGATGGCCGGCGCGCCGACGATGACCTTGAAGGCGTCGCCGTGGAAGAGCGCGACGCCGTCGTAGACCTCGCCCTCGAAGGTGCGCAGGCCCGTGGGCGCCTCGGGCGCGCGGGGGGCGGCGAGCGCGGCCGGCTTGGCCACGCCCTTGGCCGCGTAGCGGCGCTTGCCCTCGGCGTCGAGGAGCTCGAGCTGGAAGACCACGCCGTCGCCGTTGGAGATCTGCTGCACCGCCACGGAGAGCCGCTCGCCGGCACCCTCGTAGTCACCGAGGGTCACACCGCGGAGGACGCGAAGGTCCTGGCACTCGGTGAACACCAGGTCCGGTCGGGTGGCCTCCACCGCCCGGGCGAAAAGCTCGAGGACCAGAGCGACCGGGAGCACCGGCGTGCCCTTGACCCGGTGGTCGTCGATGGCCGGGAAGCCGGCCCGATCGAGCACTACGTCGTAGCGGGCCGGTTGCCGCACGGAGCCCTCGCCGGCGCTGAGCGCCTCGGGCTTGGGCTCACCGCCGAGCACCAGCTCCACCGAGCCGCTCTCGTCGCCGAGCTCGTCGACCAGGAGCTGCGCCCCGGTGGCCAGGGGGATCAGCGGGACGCCGAGGGACTCGAAGTGCGCCTTGAGCGCCGGGGTGACCATGCCGCCCTCCCACGGCCCCCAGCCGAGGCTGCGGGCGAGGAGGTTCGGGCGCGTGGCGGCCTCGGCCTGGAGCACCTTGTTGAGGGTCTCGTTGGCCATGGCGTAGTCGCTCTGACCGCGATTGCCGCAGCGGCCGGCGACCGAGGAGAAGGCCACGAGCACCGCGAGCGGATCGTTCGCGGTGGCGGCCAGCAGGTTGCGCAGGCCTCCCACCTTCACGTCCATCACCCAGCGCCAGTCGTCCAGCGGCTTGTCGGCGATGAAGCGGTCGGCGAGGACGCCGGCCCCGTGGACGATGCCGGTGATGGGACCCCACTCGGCCCGGACGGCGTCGAGGGCGGCGCCGAGCTTGGCGGCGTCCTTCACGTTGGCCGTGACGTAGCGCGCCTCGCCGCCGGCGGCCTCGATGGCCGCAACCGTGCCCCGCACCTCGCGACTCTGGAGGATGGCCTTGGCGCGGTCACCGAGCTCCTTGGGAGAGACCTTCTCGCCCGCGGCCTGGGCGGCCTGGAGCAGCGCGCGCTTCACCTCCGCGTCGGTGGTCGCGCCGGCGCACGCGGCCGGCTCGTCGCTCAGGGGCGTGCGGCCGAGGAGGACGAAGCGGGCCTGGCTGGCCTCGGCCAGCGCCACGAGGGTGGTCGCGGTGACGCCCCGGGCGCCGCCGGAGGCGACGATGACCGAGGAAGAGTCCACGCGGAGCGGCCCGCCGCTGGCGAGGCCGGCCTCGCTGACCAGGGTCTGGCGGGTGCCGTCGGCGCGGAGGCCGACCTCGATGCCGCCGCCCGACGCCCCGTCGAGGCGGGGCGCGCCCCCGCGGAGGAGCTCCTCGGCGAGCACCTCGGCCAGCGCCGCCGCGTCGCGCCCACCGCGCTCGAGATCGATGGCGCGGAAACCGACGTCCGGCCACTCCTGAGCAGCGCTCTTGACCAAGCCGGGCAGGCCGCCCAGCCAGGCGCGCTCCCCGGCGCCGCCGAGACCGAAGTCACCGCCGGTGTCCTGCACCGTGACGAAGACGCCGGGGGCGGCGGTGAGGGTCGCCGCCACGGCCTTGGCGGCGGTGAAGGCCGCCTCCTGGACGGCGAGGGCCTCGTCGACGGAGGCGACGTCGCGGAGGCCGCCGAGGAAGATCACGCCATCGGTGCCGTCCGCGGGCTCGCCGGCTCGGGCCGGGATGCCCTTCGCCGCGAGCGCGGCGACGAGGGCTCCGGCGACGCCGGAGCCGCCATCGACGACTGCGAGGTCCTTCGTGACGAGGAGGTGAAGCAAGGCGAAGCCGTCGGCGGGTGCCGCGGCGAGGCGCAGCGTCCAACGCGGGTCGGTGAGCTCCACCGAGCCGGTCGCGGCCTCGGGGGCCGCGGCCGCTCCGCCACCGGCGCCGGCCGTCGCCATCGTGTCGACGATCTCCTGGAGGGTGCGCAGCTTGCCCAGCTCGGCCGGGTCCACCTCGGGCAGGGTCGGCGCCTGCTCCCGCATCGCCGCCAGGATCTCCACCCGCTTGATGGAGTCCACCCCGAGGTCGCCCTCGAGATCCATGCTCAGCTCGAGCATGTCCGCGGGGTAGCCGGTCTTCTCGGCCACCACCTGGAGCATCAGCTGCTGCAGCTCGGCCGCGGTCGGACCCGCGGGCGCCGCGGCAACGGGCGTCGCGGCAACGGGGGCGGCAACGGGCGCCGCGCTCGCGGCCGCCGCCGGAGCTCCCGCCCCGGC
>DCLA01000111.1:141036-275908 GCA_002320815.1 Myxococcales bacterium UBA1660 | reverse complement strand
GCCGCAGGTGGGCGTGGTCACGCTGCGGGAGCGGGTGCCGGTCTCGTCGCAGGTGTTGCTGTAGCCGCCGCAGGAGCCCCAGCTGCCATAGCTCACCGAGCCGCAGGAGTCGCCGTCGGTGTCGCGGGTGCAGGAGCCGTTCTCGCTGGTGACCACGTTGGCGCAGGACCCGCTGGCGCAGGTGGGGGTGGTGATCGAGCGAGAGCGGGTGCCCGTCTCGTCGCAGGTCCCCGAGTACCCGCCACAGGAGCCCCAGGAGCCCTGGCTGACGGAGCCACAGGAGTCGCCGTCGGTGTCGCGGGAGCAGGAGCCGCTCTCGCTGGTGACGACGTTGGCGCAGGAGCCGCTCTGGCAGGTGGGGGTGGTCACCGAGCGGGAGCGAGTCCCGCTCTCGCCGCAGGTGCCCGAGTAGCCGCCGCAGGCGCCCCAGGAACCGGTGCTGACGGAACCGCAGGAGACGCCCTCGGTGCTGCGTCCGCAGGACTCGGAGTCGGGGGCCGCCGACGGCGTGCAAGCGCCGGCCTGGCAGGCGTAGGTGGTCACGGTGCGGGTTCGGGTGCCGGTGGTGTCGCAGGTGCCGCTGTAGTCGCCGCAGGCGCTCCACGCGCCGTTCTCGGTGGCCGCGCAGCTGATGCCGTCGGCCGCGTTGCCGGAGCGCTCGCAGACCGGCGCGCCGGTGTCGCAGGAGATGGTCCCGGTCTCGCAGGGGTTGCCCGTGGAGCAGCTCGCGCCGGGCGTGCAGGTGTCCGAGCAGGTACCGAGGCCGTCGCAGAAGCCGGCGGCGCAGGTGGCTCCGGTCGCGGCGAACGCGTCGATGGGGCACGCGGGCGACTCGCCATCGCAGACCTCGGCGACGTCACAGGTGTCGACCGCGTCCCGGCAGGTGGTGCCCGCGGCGACCAGGGTGTCGCGGACGCAGATCGCCGCGCCGGTGGAGCACTCGTAGATGCCCACCTCGCAGAGGTCCCCGGTGTCGCAGGGCTGCCCGCACTCCTCGGGCAGACCGAGGTCCGGCGGGCCCATGTCGAAGCTGGCGTCCATCGGGGCGCCGGCGTCCATCCCGCCCATGTCGCGCATCCCGTCGCTGCCCATGTCCGCGTCGCCGGTCGGGCGCGGGGTACAGCCGGTCTCCGGGTTGCAGTACTCGCTGGTGGCGCAGGTGCCGCTCGCGGCGCCGACGAAGCAAGTGCCGGCGTTGCAGATCGCGCGGGCGCAGCCCACGGAGGGCGCCGGGCAGTCGTCGTCCGTGGTGCACTGGGCGGTGCCGCAGGCGTCCGGGTTCTCCGGCGAGCACTCGGGCGTCACGCACTGTCCGCCGAGACACTCGGTGGCGTCGGCGGCGTCCCCGTCGCCGGGGCACTCCACCGCGGCGCAGTCGCGGGTGAAGATGAGGGTCACGGTCTTGGGGCCGTCGACGTTCACCGAGACCAGCCGCGACGCGAGGCGTCGGCCGTCCGCGGCGAGCAGACGTGCGCGCACGGTGTGGTTTCCGTGGGAGACGCCCTCGAGGGTCGCCACGCGGATGCCGGTGAGGAAGTCGTCGCTGGCGCTGGCGTCGTAGATCGAGGTGCTCCCGGCTTCGTCGAGGCCGATCTCGACCTCGGCGAACTCGACGGTGGGCACCCAGTCGGTGCGCACGTCGACGCGGACCAGGTCGCTGTCGCCACCGCAGGCGGCGAGCAGGAAGGGAAGGAGGGAGAGGACGCGGGAGATTCGTTGGGTCATGGACAAGATACGCCGTCGGGGAAGCAGCCGTCGAAGCGGCAGCATTGGAAGCCCGTGGGGCAGAAGGTGTCTTCGCAGACGCCGGCCGTGCAGAAGCGCTCCAGGCAGAGGCGCTCTTGGCTACCGCAGTCGAGGCCGTCGGTGTCGCGAGTGCAGGAGTCGGTGTCGGTGCCAGCGACGTCGGTGCAGGTGCCGCTCTGGCAGGTCGGGGTGCTCGAAGTCCGGGTGCGGCTGCCCGTCTCGTCGCACATCCCGCTCTCGTACGTGCAGGCTCCGAAGGTGCCATAGGTGACCCCGCCGCAGGAGTTGCCCTCGGTGCTGCGGGAGCAGGAGCCGGTGTCGGTGCCGGCGACGCTGGTGCAGGTGCCGCCGGAGCACGTGGGCGTGCTGGAGGGTCGCGAGCGCGTGCCGGTGGTGTCGCAGGTGTCGCTGAAGCCGCCGCAGGCGCCAAAGTCGCCGTAGGTGACCGCGCCGCAGGAGGTGCCGTCGGTGCTGCGGGAGCAGGGCTCGCTCTGGGGTGAGCTGCTGGCGGTGCACGCGCCGCTCTGACAGGCGTAGATGGTCACGGTCCGGCTCCGGGAGCCGGTCTCGCCGCAGGTCCCACCGAAGCCGCCGCAGGACCCCCACGCGCCGTTGTCGGTGGCCGCGCACATCGTGCCGTTCGGCGCGTTCCCGGAGCGCACGCAGACCGGCGCGCCCGTGTCGCACGAGATGGTGCCCGTCGCGCAGAGGTTGCCCGTGGAGCACGTCGCGCCCGGGGTGCAGCCGCTGGCGCAGGTCCCCAGGCCGTCGCAGAAGCCATCGGCGCACGCGAGGCCGGTGGGCGCGAACTGGTCCAGGGGACACGCGGGCGAGGCGCCGTCGCAGGTCTCGGCGACGTCACAGGACCCCGCGGACGGGCGACAAGGCGTGCCCGCGTCGAGCAAGCGGTCGCGCACGCAGACCGGGGCGCCGGTCGCGCAACTGTAGATGCCTTGCTCACAGAGATCCCCGGTGTCGCAGGGCTGGCCGCACTCCTCGGGGAGGCCCATGTCGATGGGGCCTCCGTCCGCCATGCCGGCGTCGACGTCGGCGCCGCCGTCGCCGGGGGTCCCCATGTCCACCGCGCCGGTGCCCATGTCGTCGGCCCCGGTGGGCCGGGCCACGCAACCGACCTCGGGGTTGCAGTACTCGCTGCTGGCGCAGGCGGCGCTGTCGGTGCCCACGAAACAGGTGCCGTCGCTGCAGAGCGGGCGGGTGCAGCCCACGCTGGCGCCCGGGCAGTCCGAGTCCGCGGTGCACTGGGTCGCGCCGCAGGCGCGGGGGTTCTCCGGCGTGCACTCCGGGGTCACGCACAGACCGCCGAGGCACTCGGTGGCGCCCGCGACGTCCCCGTCACCGGGGCACTCGATCCCGGCGCAGTCCCGCGTGAACACCAGGGTGACCGTCTGCGGTCCGTCGACCTCGATGGCCACCACGCGCTGCGCCAGCCGCCGACCATCCGCGGCCCGCATGCGCGCGCGCACCGTGTGCGACCCCCGGAACACGGCCTCCAGTGACGCCACCCGGACGCCCATGAGGTAGTCCTCATCGAACGAAGCGTCGTGGATCATGATGCTGTCCCCGTCGTCGAGGGAGACCTCGAGCTCGGCGAACTCCGCCACCGGCACGTAGTCCGTCCGCACGTCCACGCGCACCGGTGCACTCCCGCCGCCACCACAGGCGACCAGCAGGAGAACCATCGATACGAGCGGGGCGCGAACCCCACGACTGCTGAACGTGGCTCGCATTGGACGGACTGAACTGTGGACTCGTCCCGTCCCATGGACGGTAGACGAGGTGCAGGATTGCATATCCAGTGCTGTAGCGCGACCGCCTAGTTGCCCCCCAGGGTGGCGCGAAACGAGCCGATCGTGGCGCATTCCTCGCGTTTCGGGGGTAACCCGACCTCCGAGAAGACTCGCGCCAGCGGGGGAGAGAGGGCGGCGACGGCGGCCTCGGGCACGATGGCGCCGAGGTGCTAGGGTCAGGGTTTCCATGAGCTCCGAGCCCACGATCCTCGTGGACGGTCGCCCGATCTCCCTGGCCTCCGTCGATCCCCACCAGCCCCTGCTCCACTTCCTCCGGGAGCGCGGCCTCACCGGCACCAAGGAAGGCTGCGCCGAAGGCGAGTGCGGCGCCTGCGCCGTGGTGGTGGTCACGCCGGAGGGCGAGAGTTCGCGCTTCGTCACCGTGAACTCCTGCTTGGTCCCCGCCGTCGGCCTGGCCGGTCGCGAGGTGATCACCGTGCAGGGGCTCGCCGAGGGCGAGGCGCTGCACCCGGTGCAGGCCGCGATGGTGGAGACCGGCGGCTCCCAGTGCGGCTACTGCACGCCGGGGTTCGTGATGAGCCTCTTCGCCGAGCACTACCGCGAGGGCCGCGTCCCCGGCGAGGTCTGGGACGAGGCCATCGGTGGGAACCTCTGCCGCTGCACCGGCTACCGGCCCATCAAGGACGCGCTCGCCTCGCTCCCCGCGCCCGGCGACGACCGTCACAAGCGCCGGCTGGCCCAGGTGACCCCCGCGCCCGCGGCGGTGCAGCACGTGGCGACCCTGGAGGACGGCAGCGAGGTCCGCTTCCACCGGCCCACCACCCTCGAGGCGCTCTTCGCGATCCTGGCCGCCGAGCCCGAGGCGAAGCTGGTCGGCGGCGGCACCGACGTCTTCGTGGAGGTGAACCAGCTCGACCGGCGCTGGCCGGTGTTGGTCTCCCTGGACTCCATCGCCGAGCTCCGCGGGATCCGCGAGGACGACGCCGCCCTGACCATCGGCGCCGGCGTCCCGCTGAGCCGCATCGAGGACGAGCTGGGCGAGACGGTGCCGATGTTCGGTGAGCTCTTCCCGCTCTTCAGCAGCCGGCTCATCCGCAACCGGGCGACCCTCGGGGGCAACCTGGTCAACGCCTCGCCCATCGGCGACTCGCCGCCCGCGCTCCTCGCGCTGGACGCGGTCCTGGTGCTCGCCTCGGCCGAGGGGACCCGGGAGCTCCCGCTCAGCGAGTTCTTCCTCGACTACCGGAAGACCGCGTTGGCCGCGGGCGAGATCGTCGCCGCGGTGAAGGTGCCCAAGCCATTCCCCGACGTGCAGCGCTTCTACAAGGTGTCCAAGCGCATCATGGACGACATCTCCACCGTCGCCGCCGGCTTCGCGTTCTGGCGCGACGCGGACGGAGTGATCACCAAGGCGCGCCTGGCCTACGGCGGCGTCGCCGCGACCCCCGCCCGCGCCACCGCCGCCGAAGACGTGCTGGAGGGCCACCCCTTCGACGCCATGGCCGTGGTCCGCGCCAGCACTCACCTGGGCACCGCATTCACCCCCATGACCGATCATCGCGGGAGCGCCCGCTATCGCGAGGCGATGGTCACGCGCCTCCTCGAGAAGCTCCACGCCGATCTCTCCCCGCGCAGCGAGGCCGCCGAATGACCGACTCCACCCAGCGAAGCACCGAGCGCCGCAAGCACGTCGGCCGCGCCATCTCCCACGAGAGCGCGCGGGGTCACGTGACCGGCGAGGCCCTCTACACCGACGACCTCGTGCCGCGCACCAAGGACGTGCTCCACGCCTGGCCCGTGAGCGTGCCCCACGCCCACGCGCGGGTGCGCCGCGTCGACTTCGAGAAGGCGGCCCAGCGGCCCGGCGTGGTCACCGTGCTGACCGCCGAGGACGTCCCCGGGGTCGGCAACGTCGGCGCGGCTCGCCAGGACGAGCCCCTGTTCCCCGAGATCGTGGAGTACCACGGCCAGGCGGTCGCCTGGGTCCTCGCCGAGAGCGAGGCCATCGCCCGCCGCGCCGCCCTCGAGGTGGTGGTCGACGCCGAGCCCCTCGATCCCATCGTCACCATCGAGCAGGCCATCGAGCGCGACGCCTTCTTGGCTCACGAGCTGAAGATCGAGCGCCTCCAAGACGGCCGCGACGACATCGAGGCTGCGCTCGCCGCCTGCCCGCATCGGAGCCGGGGCGAGGTCCAGATCGGTGGCCAGGAGCACTTCTACCTCGAGGCCCAGGCCGCGCTCGTCTACGTCGACGAGGGCGACCAGGTGATGGTCCACGCGTCCACCCAGCACCCCACCGAGACCCAGCTCATCGTGGCCCGGGTCCTCGGCGTGCCCAGCCACGCGGTGACCTGCCAGTCCCTGCGCATGGGCGGAGCCTTCGGCGGCAAGGAGGTCCAGGCGAACACCTGGGCCTGCGTCGCCGCCGTGGGCGCGGTGAAGACCGGGCGTCCGGTGCGCGTGCGCCTCGACCGGCAGCGCGACATGGCGCTCACCGGCAAGCGGCATCCCTTTCTGGGTCGCTACGAGGTGGGCTACGACGACGAGGGCCGCATCCTGGCGCTGAACGCCGAGCTCTTCAGCGACGGCGGCTGGAGCCTCGACCTGAGCCAGCCGGTGCTCGCCCGCGCGCTCTTCCACATCGACAACTGCTACGACTTCCCGAGCCTCCGGGTGACCGGGCGGGTCTGCAAGACGAACAAGACCAGCCAGACCGCCTTCCGCGGCTTCGGCGGTCCCCAGGGCATGGTCGTCGGCGAGGACGCCCTCGAGCGCGTGGCCCGGGTGCTCGGTCTCCCGCCCCACGAGGTCCGGCGGAAGAACTTCTACACCGAGGGCAGCGAGACCCACTACGGCCAGGAGGTGAAGGACGCCGATCGCATCGAGCGCATCTGGACCACCCTCGGCGAGTCGGCCGATCTCGAGCGACGCCTGGCCGAGGTCGAGGCCTTCAACGAGGCCCACGACCACACCAAGCGCGGCATCGCGATCACCCCGGTGAAGTTCGGCATCTCGTTCACCACCGCCTTCTTCAACCAGGCCGGCGCGCTGGTGCTCCTCTACGCCGACGGCTCGGTGCAGGTGAGCCACGGCGGCACCGAGATGGGCCAGGGGCTCCACACCAAGATGCTCCAGGTCGCCGCCGACGCCCTCGGCGTGGACCTCGAGACCATCCGCATGATGCCCACCCGGACGGACAAGGTGCCCAACACGTCGGCCACCGCGGCGTCGAGCGGCTCGGACCTCAACGGGCAGGCCGTCCGCGACGCCTGCACCGCCATCCGCGACCGCCTCGCGCCCGTCGCCGCCGAGGCGCTGGAGTGCGACCTGGAAGACGTCGTCTTCGAAGGCGGCGAGGTCTACCGCGCGGATGGGAAGGGCGAGCGCATCGCCTTCGGGCAGATCGCCAAGGCGGCCTACCTGGCGCGGGTGCCCCTCTTCGCCACCGGCTACTACCGCACGCCCAACATCCACTTCGACGAGGAGGCCGGTCGCGGCCACCCCTTCCACTACTACGCCTACGGCGCAGCGGTGACCGAGGTCGAGGTCGACGGCTTCACCGGTCAGTACACCTTCCGGCGCACCGACATCCTCCACGACGTCGGCGACTCGATGAGCCCCAAGGTCGACCTCGGCCAGGTCGAGGGCGGCTTCCTGCAGGGCCTCGGCTGGCTCACCCGCGAAGAGCTGGTGTGGACCGGCGACGGACGCCTCGCGACCCGCGGCGCGAGCACCTACAAGCTCCCCAGCCTCGGCGAGCTCCCGGAGGAGTTCCACGTGGACCTCCTGCCCAAGGCCGCCGACCCCACGGTCATCCACGGCTCCAAGGCCGTCGGGGAGCCGCCCTTCATGCTCGCGATGAGCGCCCGCGAGGCCCTCCGGGCCGCGGTGGCGGCCTTCGGCGAGGGCGGCCGGGGCGCGGTCGAGCTCGGATGCCCGGCCACCCCGGAAGCGGTGTACTGGGCCATCGAGGCCCGCCGCGAAGCGGCGAACGAGGCGCTGGCGGCGGAGGAGTAGGGGGGGCGACTCCGACATCGGTGGGAATGCTGGGCGCTGCGCGGCGGGTTCGAGGCACGGTGCGGTGGGCTCTCATCGTCGGGTTCGTATGTGCGTGTGGGTCGTCGCCGTCCTCTCGTCTGGCGGGCGAGCGTGGAGCGAGCTCGGGTGAGTCCGCGGCGCCGGGGTCCCCGGGGCCCCGCGTGGACCGGCGGATGGCGATCACGGTGGACGATCTTCCGTTCGCCGGACCTGCACGGGACCCGGCCGAATGGGCTCGGGTGACTCGAGCGCTCCTCGACTGCTTCGTCGATCGCGGAGTCCCGGCGGTCGGGTTCGTGAACGAAGGGAAGCTCGGCGATCCGCCCCACCCGCGTCGGGTCGCGGTGCTGCAGCAGTGGCTCGACCGTGGCTTCGAGTTGGGGAACCACACCCGCTCGCACCCGAGCCTCCACGAGGTGGCCTTCGAGCGCTTCGCGGACGACGTCCGCGCGGGGGACCGGGTGCTCGATCGGTTGGTGCCCGATCACGGCGTCCGGTGGTTCCGGCACCCGTTCCTCCATACGGGGCGAGACGCGGAGACCCGCGAGCGTCTCGACGCCCTCCTGCGCGCGGAGGGCTATCGGGTCGCGCCCGTCACCATGGACGACCAGGACTACCGCGTGGCCGCCGCCTACGACGCCGCCGAGCCGGAGGCGCGCCCGGCCATCGCCGCCGCGTACGTCGATTATATGGACGCGGTGATGGGCTACTGGGAGGACCAGTCCCAGGCTCTGCTGGATCGCGAGATGGCGCAGATCCTCTTGATCCACGCCAGCGCCCTCAACGCCGCTGCTTGCCCGGCGCTGCTGGAGCGCGCGGAGCGGCGAGGCTACCGCTTCATCGCTCTCGAAGAGGCCGCGGCGGATCCCGCGTACGGCAGCCAGCGCGACGAGTACTACGGCGCGGCGGGGATCTCGTGGCTCCACCGTTGGGCGCTCACCGAGGGCCACCGCGGGGAGTTCTTCGCCGGTGAGCCCGAAGCTCCAGTGGGGCCCTGACTCGAGAGGACCGTCAGGAGCGCGGCGGGATGCGGGCGCGGAGCGAGCAGACGAAGACCGGCCCATGGACGCCGATGGCGTAGTCTTTCCCGATGCGCTCCATGGGGCCGAGCATGGCTCGAATGGCGGCGCACGCCACCACTCTCACCCGATCGGGTGGACGGCCGGCCGATTAGCGAGTAAGTACTCACTCATGGCCACCCGGGCCGCTTACTTCTTCTGCTTCGCGCTGTCCGCCGCTGCGCTCGCCGCGCCCGGTCGCGCCCACGCCCAGAGCATGGGCATCCGGTACGACTACGTCGGCAGCTCGACGCTCAGCGGGCCGGGGCCGGCGACGGTCGATGGAGCGCAGGGCCACCTCAGCATTCGCGCGGGCTACCCGCTCTTCGCGGCCGAGAAGCGTTGGGTCCTCGTGCCCGGCCTCGGGTTCGACCGGGTGGGCACGCGCCTCACCGGGCCCACGCAAGAGGTCGTCACCTACGGCTTCGGGGCCAGCCTGGCCGTGGTCCGCGTCCTCGACGAGCGCTGGAGTCTCATCGCCCACGCCGGGGTGAACCACCAGTCCGATCTCCAGGGCTACGACCGCCGGGCCTGGGGCGCGAGCGGTACGCTCATCGCCGGGTTGAAGCTGGGCGAGCGGGAGCGGCTCGCTTTCGGCTTCGCGGTCTCCTACGGCCAGGGGCGGGCGATCCCGGCCCCCATTCTCCGCTACTCGCTCTGGACCGAGCTCTGGGCGGTCGACATCCAGATCCCCACGGCCATGCGGGTCGGCGTGCGCCTCCACCCGGATCTCGATCTCGGCCCCGAGGTACGCCTCGGCGGCGGTGGGGCCACCCTCTACGACCTCGGCGTCACCCTGCGGACCACCGTGGTGTCCGCGGGCGTGGGTGCTCGATATCGGGTGACCGGCCCGGTCTTCGTGACCGCCTACGTCGGCACGACGCTCTTCCACTGTGCCGCGGTGGAAGACGACGACGCTCTCTCGATCCGCTTCGACAAGGCGTTGGCCCCGGTCGCCTCGGTGGCCCTCCAGCTCATCCCGGACTGAGCGAGCGCGAGAAAATTCCACCGCCGCCTTGCACGCCCATCCATTAGGAAGTAAGTACTCACTCATGGCCCGCCCGGTCACCTACGACACCGAAGAGATCCTCGCCTCCGCCCGCAAGACCTTTCTGGAGATCGGTCCGTCCGCGTCGACGCAGGTGTTGGCCAAGAACGCCGGGGTCAGCGAGGGCACCCTCTTCAAGCGCTTCGGCAACAAGAAGAACCTCTTCCTGCAGGCCATCCAGTTCCCCTCGGTCGAAGACCGGGCCTGGTTCCGGGACCTCCTCGAGCGGGCCCGGACGCGGTCCCTCGAAGAAGTCCTCGTCGAGGCTGGTCAGGGGCTTCAGGAGCACTTCTCCCAGGCGCTGCCCAGCATTCAGATGCTCATGGCTTACCCGGACCTCACGCCGGCGGACCATCGCGCCGTCATGGGCTGCGAGAACCCCATGCCCCTGGCCATCAAGCGCCGCTTCCGCGAGCTCTTTCAGGCCGAGATGGACGCCGGGCGCATCCCGCGTGGCGACGCCTATGCGCTCGCCTGTTTCTATGCCGGTGCGGTGATCAACGAGGCCCATCACCGACTCATCCTCGAAGTCCGCGACGACGAGGGAGACCCCGACGACTTCGCGCGCCGCATGGCCCGCACGATGGTCACCCTCCTGGGTCTCGATCCGGCTCAGGCCGCCTGAAGAAACGACCCTAGGCTCTGCCGAATGTCTCTTCGCCGAGTAACGCACCCCTGCACCGTTCGACGGTGCTACCGCTCGGTAAGAAATTGAGTAAGCGCTCACGTATAACGCAGCGTGTCAGAATAATGAGTAAGCCCTCACATATCCTCCCCCTCGCTCTGGGACTGGTCCTCCTCGGCGCTTCGTTCGCCGCGGCCCAGACCCGGACGCCTACGTCTCCCCTGGACAACCCGACGGCCAACGACCCGACGACGGAGCCGCCCGAAGAGGGGCGCCCGTCGGGGCCGCCGCCCGGGGTCACCCCCACCGCGCCGCCCAGCGTGCCGGACAGCCGACTCCCCCGCGGCGCGATCATGCCCGCCGGGGCTGGACCGGCCGTCGAGCTGGACCAGCTCCTCCCCGACGGCGTGGCCAGCGCCGCCGGCATGAGCCTGCAGGACGCGCTCGAGCGGGCCCGGACCGGGTCCCTCACGGCGCAGCGGGCCGACGCCAACGCCCGCGCGGCCAACGCCGGTCTCACCGCGGCGCGCCTCGGCTACATGCCGCAGGTCTCCGCCTCGTTCCGGTACACGCGGCTCTCGGACTACACGCCGGGGACCATCCCCGCGTTCAACACCGCGGCGTGTCTCCAGGACCTGGCTGCCTGTCAGACCAACCCCGACTCGTTCCAGCAGAACGTCGTCCTCCAGGATCCCATCCTCAACCAGTACGCCATGCGCTTCAGCGTGGGCGTGCCCCTGAGCGACTACATCGGTCGTCAGCGCCACGCCCTCCGGGCGGCGGTCGCCGACGCCGACGCGGCCGAGGCGTCCCGCCTGGCCTCGCTGCAGCAGCTCGAGCTGGTCACCACCCAGGCCTACTGGGAGGTCGTCCGGGCCCGGGCCCAGCTCGCGCTGGCCAACGAATCTCGCGGCGTCGCGCAGGAGCGCTCCCGCCAGGCCGAACTCCAGGTCCAGACCGGATCGGCCACCCAGGCCCAGGCGCTCAGTGCGTCGGCCCAGGCCAGCGCCTACGACCAGCTCATCCGGGTCGCCGAGGGTCGCCTGAACGTGGCCGAGATGAGCCTCCGGGATCTGCTCGGCATGGAGGAGACGGAGCCGGTGAACCTCGCCGCCGACCTCACCGACCTGCCCGAGAGCGAGGACCTCGACCTCCGGGAGCTCCGCCGAGCGGCGGCTGCCGGGGCCCCCTCGGTGGAGGCCGCCCAGGCCCGCGCCCGCGCCGCCGACGCCCGCGCCGACGCGCAGCGAGCGGCGATGTTCCCCTCGCTCACTGCCGCCTTTGGCGTCGACTACGCCAACCCCAACCAGCGCATCTTTCCGCAGGAGACCGTCTTCACCACCACGTGGGACGCGGCGCTGCAGGTGGCCTGGTCCCTCGACGGCGCCGCCACCAGCGGCGCGCGGCTGGCCCAACAGCGGGCCCTCGCCGAAGAACAGCGGCTCGCCGCCCGGGAGCTCGAGCTGAGCGCCGGTCGCGACGCCATCCAGGCCCAGGCCTCGCTCAGCGCGGCCCTCGCCGGAGTCGACGCCCAGCGGGCGGCGGCCTCGGCGGCGATGTTGAACGCCACCCACGCTTCGGCGCGGGCACAGGCGGGCGTCTCGACGGAGCTCCAGCTCCGGGACGCGGAGGCGCAGCGGCTGAGCGCGCGCCTCGATCTGGTGGACGCGCTGGTCGATGCCCAAGTGGCCGCCGCGCAGCTCGATGTAGCGCTCGGACGCGGGCGCGTGGAGGAAGACCGATGAGAAAGACGATCACCCTGCTGTCCTGCGCGCTGATGATCGCGTGCGGGAGCGCCGGCGCGAGTGACTCCGCCCAGCAGGCGGAGGTCGAGACGGAGACCATCGTCACCGTCGACACCATGGCGGTGCAGACCGAGGAGCGCCCCCGGGTGCTCGAGCTCGCCGGCACCCTCGAGGCCAACCGCCGCGCGAGTCTCTCGCCGGAGGTCTCCGGCCACGTCTCGCGCGTGCTCGTCGAGCGCGGCACCGAGGTGGACGAGGGCGACCCGCTGGTCGTGCTCCAGCCCACGGACCTCCGCCTCGCCGCCCAGGCCGCCTCCGCCCGCGCCGAATCGCAGCTTCGCTCCCTCGGCCTCGAAGAGGTCCCGGAGAACGAGGCCGAGCTCGACGACACCCCCGCCGTCGCCGCCGCGCGCGCCGACTGGGAGACCGCCAAGGACCAGCTCGACCGGAGCCGGCCCCTGGTGGAGGCCGGCGCCCTCGACGCCCAGACCTGGCAGCAGATCCAGGCCGGTGAGCAGGCCGCCCGGGCTCGCTACGACTCGGCTCGCCAGGGGGCTCGTGCCTCCCTCGCCAGCTACCAGGCCTTGCGCGCCGACGCCGCCATGCGTCGTCGTGACGCCGCGGACGCCACCCTCCGCGCGCCCTTCGCCGGCGCGGTGATGTCCCGCAGCGTCGAGGTCGGCGAGTTCGTCGGCCCGCAGACGCCGGTGGTCGAGCTCATCGACGCCTCGCAGCTCCGCCTCGAGCTCGACGTGCCGGAGCGCTACTCGACCGGCATCCAGGAGGGCCAGACCCTCCAGGTCGCCGTCGACGGCACCGACCTGGTCCTCGACGCGACGGTCCGCTTCGTCTCCGCGGCCATCGACACCGAGCGCCGCACCCTCACCGTCGAGGCGGTCATCCCCAACGAGGACGGCCGCGTCCGCGCCGGTCACTTCGGTCGCGCGCGCATCGCCCTCGGGGGCGCCCGCCCGCTGGTTCAGGTGCCCGCCACCGCTCTGGTCGAGCGCGCCGGCGTGAGCCGCGTCTACGTCGCCCGGGAGGGCGTCGCCGAGGCCCGCATCGTCGAGGTCGTCGAGCGCAACGGCGAGAACGTCTGGGTCGACGGAGACCTCTCCGACGGCGACCAGGTGCTCGTCGAGCCGGGCCGCGACGTGGCCGATGGCGTCTCCATCGAGGCCCATCAGGTCGCGGCGAACCGGCCCCTCAGCGACAACGACCCCAACCCCCAGCCCAACGACGTGGAGGGCTGAGCCATGCAGTGGTTGGCACGAGTCTGTGTGGATCGACCGGTCTTCACGTGGGTGATCTCGCTCACGATGATCGTCCTCGGCGTGGCTGCGTTCGGCAGCCTCCCGGTCGACCGCTTCCCCAACATCGACATCCCCGCGGTCACGGTCAGCGCCGCCTACCCGGGCGCTTCGCCCGAGCAGGTGGAGACCGAGGTCACCGAGGTCATCGAGGAGGCCGTCAACAGCGTCTCCGGTCTCAGTGACCTGACCTCGACCTCCTACGAGGGCCTCTCGGTCGTCTTCGTCCAGTTCGACCTGGAGGTCGACGCCGACGTCGCCGCCCAGGAGGTGCGCGACCGCATCAACCGCGTCCTCGCCGACCTCCCGGACGACGTGGACCCGCCCCAGGTCGCCAAGCTCGACCCCGACGCGGCCCCGCTGCTCTACGTGGCCATCCGAGGCCCCGGCGAGCCCCAGGAGCTGACCCAGTTCGTCGACGACGAGATCAAGCAGCGCCTCGAGGGCAAAGGTGGCGTCGGTCAGGTGCAGATCCTCGGGGGTCGCGAGCGCGAGGTGCAGGTCGAGGTCGACCCCATTCGCCTCGAGGCCCAGGGGCTCAGCATCGCCGAGGTCCGCTCCGCGCTGATGCGCGAGAACATGGAGCTCCCCGGTGGCGACCTCGCCCAGGGCGCCAGCACCATCCAGGTGCGCGTCCCCGGTCGCGTCGACACCGCCGACGGCTTCGCCAACCTGCCCATCGCCCGCCGCGGCGGCCACGTGGTGCGCATCGGCGATGTCGCCGAGGTCCACGACGCCGCCGCCGAGGTGGAGTCCATCGCCACCCTCGACGGCGAGCAGGTCGTCCTCCTGGCCATCACCCGGCAGTCCGGGACCAACGCCATCGCCGTCGCCGACGCCATGCGCGAAGAGCTCGGCATCATCGAGGGCGAGCTGCCCACCGGCTACACGATGGAGGTCGTCCGTGACGAGTCCATCTTCCCGCGCGCCGCGGTCCACGCGGTGCAGGAGCACCTCGTGCTCGGCGGTGTCTTCGCCATCTTCGTCGTGCTCCTCTTCCTGAAGAGCCTCCGCTCGACCGTCATCGCCGCGCTGGCCATCCCGGTGTCCATCATCGGTACCTTCGCGGTCATCGGCGCGCTCGACTTGACGCTGAACGTCATCACTCTCCTCGCGCTGACATTGGCAGTCGGTATCGTCATCGATGACGCGATCGTCATCTTGGAGAACGTCGTCCGCTTCCTGGAGGAGCGGAAGCTCGATCCCAAGCGGGCGACCGTCGAGGCGACCAAGGACATCGGCCTGGCCGTCCTCGCGACGACCCTCTCGCTCGTGGCCGTGTTCCTCCCCGTCGCCTTCATGGAAGGCATCATCGGCCGCTTCCTGTCCAGCTTCGGCGCGACGATGAGCGCGGCGATCATGGTGTCCATGCTGGTCGCCTTCAGCCTCACCCCGATGCTGACGTCCAAGTGGCTCAAGCGCGGCTCCATGGAGCACGGCGAGCGTCCCCATCCCCCGGAGGGCGGCGCCGTGGCCATGACCTCCAAGGAGGAGAAGGATCGCTATGACCAGTGGCTCGGCAACCGCACCGGCATCGAGATGCACGACGGTTGGCTGGAGCGCGGCTACGGCAAGCTCCTCGCGTTCTGCATGCGGCGGCGCTGGGTGGTCGGTATCGCCATCGCCCTGACCTTCGCCAGCATGTGGGTCGTCGGTCCCCACGTGACCACGAACTTCCTGCCCACCGACGACGAAGGCCGCTTCGAGATCACCATCGAGGCACCCCAGGGCACCTCGTTGGCCAGCACCGAGCTCATCGCCGAGCGCGTCGCACGTTCGATTCGCGGCGAGTCCGACGCGGTGGCCCACACCATCCTCACCGTGGGTAGCCCCGAGGGCTCCATCAGCGGCATGGGTGACAACGAGGCGCTCATCTACGTCGCGCTCACCGATCCCGAGGATCGCGACGTGACGCAGACGGATATCGAGGACCTGGTCCGCGAGAACATCCTGCCCGGCTACATCGACCGCTACGAGCTGGACGTGCAGGTGTCGAAGGTCTCGGCCTTCGGCTCCTCCGGTGCCCAGGCGGCGCCCATCCAGTTCATGGTGATGGGACCCGACTTCGAGAAGCTCGAGGAGTACTCCGAAGCTCTGGCGTCGGCTCTGCGCGAGCAGCCCGGCGTGACCCAGGCGGGCACCACCTACGAGCCCGGTCGCCCGGAGCTCCGGGTGGCCATCGACCGGCCCCGGGCGGCCGAGCTCGGGGTGTCGGTCTCCGACATCGCCGACACCCTGCGGGTGCTCGTCGGCGGCATGGACGTCACCAACCTGGAGATCGACGGCGAGCAGTACGACGTCAACCTCCGGGCCGGGTCGACCCACCGCCGCACCGCCGAGGACCTGGAGAACTTCCGGATCCGCGCCAGCGACGGGACCCTGGTGGCCCTCTCGCAGGTGACCCACGTGGACGAGGGGGAGAGCCCCGCGGCCGTCCAGCACTCGAGCCGCCAGCGAAGCGTGCTCGTCTACGCGATGACCGCCCCCGGCGCCTCGACCGGTGACCTCATCAACACCCTGAACGAGACCGCCGAGAGCCTCGACATGCCCACCACCTTCTCGACCGCCCTCGCGGGTCAGGCCAAGGAGTTCGGTAAGGCGGCGATGGGCTTCGTCATCGCCATCCTGCTCTCGCTGGTCTTCATGTACCTGGTCATCGCGGCCCAGTTCGAGAGCTGGCTGCTGCCCTTGAGCATCATGAGCTCGCTGCCCCTGACGGTGCCCTTCGCGCTCATCTCGCTGCTCATCTTCGACCAGTCGCTGAACATCTTCTCGGCCCTCGGCCTCCTGGTGCTCTTCGGCATCGTGAAGAAGAACTCCATCCTCCAGGTCGACCACATGCTCGCCCTGCAGAAGGAGGGCTTCAGCCGACCCGACGCGGTCATGATCGCGAACCGCGACCGGCTCCGGCCCATCCTCATGACCACGTTCGCGTTCTGTGCCGGCATGGTCCCGCTGATGCTCTCGAGCGGTGCGGGCTCCGGTACCAACCACGCCATCGGCGGCATCGTCCTCGGCGGCCAGAGCCTCGCGCTCTTGCTGACCCTGGTCGGGACCCCGGTGATCTACACCTGGCTCGACGACCTCCGGACCTGGACCTCGAAGAAGGTCGGCGCGCTCAAGACGCGCGTCGGCAACCTCCGCGGTCGGCAGGAGGAGGTGGTCGCCGGTTGACCGGATGGCCGGTGACGCGACGGCGTCACCGGCGGTCCGCTTCCTCTCCGAAGGGGCGGACGACCAGGGCGTCGAGTAGCCCCCGCGGGTGAGCCGCCCGCGCTGCTGGCGCCCTGGTCGTCCTCTCTCTCGGCCGACCCCAGACCCCCCTGATGCGCCCGCTCCGCAACGACCTGCCCAGCGAGGCCACGCCGCCGCCGGATCCCGAAGAGATCCGGCCGCAGATCGCCAAGTTCGTGGCGGTCACCAGCGGGGTCTTCATCGGGCTCTGGATCCTGGTCCACATCGCGGGCTACCTGATCACCGACTCCGCGGGCTTCGCCGAGTGGGTGCACTCGCCGCGACACCACGCGGCCAACCTCCCGGCGCTCCTCTTCGGCATCGCGGCGGTGTTCTGGTCGCGGATGAGCCTCCCGGTCCTGCGCGTCCTGGAGCTCTTCACCGCCGTCGCGCTCCCCTGCAGCATGGCCCTCGCCCTCGGCGACGGGGTCCCGGGCGCCGCGCTCTTCGCCCTCGCGGGGACCCTGGTGCTCTTCGTCCATGCGGCGCTGGTCCCGGCGTCGGTCGGCTGGGCGATCCTCGTCTCGGCCTGCTCGTGGCTCGGTTGGCTGATCCCCAGCGCTCTCACCGAAGCCCAGGTCCCCCAGGGCATGGCGCCCGCGGCCTACTGGGCGCTGTGGATGGGCTGGGGCGCGCTGACCATCCTGGTCGCCTCCACGGTGGTCGGTCGCCAAGAGCGCCTGCGGCGTGAGAAGCGCCGGCTCGAGCGCCTCGGGCAGTACAGCCTGGGCGAGAAGCTCGGGGAGGGCGGCATGGGCGTCGTCTACCGCGCACAGCACCACCTGCTGCGCCGACCGGCGGCGCTGAAGCTCCTCTCCCACGGCCGCCACGACCCCGAGACCCTGGCGCGCTTCGAGCGGGAAGCGCAGCTCTCCAGCGAGCTGCGGCACCCGAACACCATCTCGGTCTTCGACTTCGGTCTGACGCCCGGTGGCTCGTTCTACTACGTCATGGAGCTCCTCGATGGATGTGACCTCCAGCGCCTGGTGGACCGCATGGGCCCGCTGCCCATCCCGCGCGCCATCCACGTGCTCCGGCAGGTCGCTTCGGCGCTCCACGCTGCCCACGAGCGCGGGCTGGTCCACCGGGACATCAAACCGGCCCACATCTTCCTCTGCCGCGGGCTCCCACCGGATCACGCGAAGGTGCTCGACTTCGGGCTGGTCCGGGACTCCCTCGACGAGCGAGGCGACGCGTCGAAGCGCGGGCTCCTCGTGGGAACGCCGGCGTACATGGCGCCGGAGCAGGCGACCGATCCCGGAGCGACGCCTGCGGCCGCCGACCTCTACGCCCTGGGTTGCGTGGGCCACTTCCTGCTCACCGGCGCGCCGCCCTTCGCCGGTGGATCCCGAGACGTGCTGCTCGGCCATCGAGAGCTCGACGCCCGCCTGGCTTCGGAGATCAACCCCGAGGTCCGGCCCGAGCTCGACGCGCTGATCGCCGCGCTGATGGCCAAGAGTCCCGACGAGCGGCCGGTGGCCGCCGAGGTGGAGGCGACCCTCGGCGCGCTGGCCATCCGCCCCGAGTTCCGCTGGACCGCGAGCGACGCCGAGCGGGAGTGGATCGGGGTGCCGGGGACCGAGCGGCGCGGGGCGGCCGCACGGCAGGCGACCCTGGTCCAGGTGGAGTTGAACCCCACCGTGCGCCCGGGCCTCTGGGGCTAGCGCGGCCCGGAGCGGCGGCGGCGAGCCAGCACGATCCCGAGGAGACCGAAGACGGCCAGCCCGCCCGGGGATCCCGCGCCACCGGCGCTGCACCCACCGCGGAGCTCGCCGTAGCTGGCCGCGCCGCCCGGCGCGTCGCCGGGCGCGTCGCCGGGGCCCACGCCGCCATCGAGGCCGATGCCGCTCCCGGTTCCGCCGTCCGCGCCGCCGCCCCCGCAGACGCGGTCGATGCCGTCGCAGTCGGCGTCGACGCCGTCGCCGCAGACGTCCTCGGCGCCGGGGTGGATCGTTGGGTCGGTGTCGTCGCAATCGACCGACGAGTCGTGTCCGTCGCCGTCGGCGTCCCTCGGTCCGCTCGCCGCGAGACAGGTGCCGGCCTCGCAGCCGTGGTCGCAGCTCTCGCGTTCGGTGGAGCCCCCGGCGCAGCGCACGCGCGCCGTGCCCTCGCAGGTCCACGTCTCGCTGCCCGCGGCGCAGCGCGAGCCGTCGGTGGTCACGCGGATCTGCAGCTGGTCGTCGCCGGGCACGGCGAACCAAGCCACGCCTTCGCGGACCAGGTTGAAATACTGCGGGTAGTCGCCGGCGGCGGCCGGGGCCTTCACGGTGAACGCGAAGCGGCCCACCGACCCGGGCGGCGTGTCCGCTTCGACGGTCGCCGCGCGCCGATCGCTGATCCAGTCGGGGCCCGCCAGCGGCGACGCGCCATCACGGGGCTCGGTGGTGCCCAGGAAGACCTCACCCCGGCGCCAGGTCTCGCCGCCGGTGTTGCGCATCTCCAGGGTGCCGGCGACCTCTTCGCCGGGCGCGAGGACGAAGGGCATGCTGGCGTAGGGGAAGCTCTGGGCGACGAACTCGGCGCGCCAGTCGGGCGGCCCGGTGAGCTCCTCGTAGCTCCGGACCAAGGACATGTAGGTGGGCACGTAGACGAAGCCGAGGGACCCGTAGTTCTGCTTGATGTTGTAGTGCAGATGGATCGTCGTCGCGGTGCTGCCCATGTTGTCGCTGACGCGCCCGAGCCGCTGGCCGCGGCTGACCCGCTGACCGCGGCTCACCTGCACCGACGCCGAGTCCATGTGCAGGTAGTCGTAGCGGGTGCCGTCGTCCGCGGTGACGTAGACCGAGTAGGAGCCGATGTTGGTCACCGTGCCCGCGGCGGAGGCGACGACCCAGTAGTGGTTGTCGCGGCAGGTCGCCGGCCGGATGTCCTGACCCTGGTGGCCGCGCCCGCTGGGGCAGAGGGGCATGTCCCAGCTCCGCTCTTCGCAGTAGTTGTCGTGCCAGGGGTAGGCGTAGTTGGCGGCGTCGCACTGCCCGCCGCCGGGGCCCATGTAGCCGCCGTGCCCGTAGATCTGCGAGTTGGCGTAGGCGGGCGCGGCCTCGATGGGGAAGCGCATGCCGGGTACGTAGACCCGGGAGTCCACGCGGCCGGCGTCATTGCGCAGGCTGCCGCCGCCCGGACGCTCGAGGTCCCCGGGGTCCGTGTAGGTGAACTGGGCGCTCGCGGGCACGGCGAGGACCAGAGCGAAGAGGAGAGCCAGCCGGCTCATCGCTGCACCTCGACCAAGCGCTCGGCCAGGTGCCGCACGAAGTCGCTCTCGGTGCAGCGCTCGTCGGTGAGCGCCTCGTAGCACTCGACCTCCAGGTCGTACGTCATGCCGCCCTCGGTCCAGGTGACTCCGCGGATGGCCTCGCTGAGGTGCTCGCGGGCGGGCACGCCGCGGACCACGTGCTCGGCCGCGGGGACGACCACGTCGTCGGGCAGGGCCTGGTGGACCACGTCGGTCGCGTGGATGGAGAGGGTCAGGTCGCCGTCCCGGGCGCTGACCGCGTAGAAGTGGGGCCCGCTGGTGACCACCGCGTCGCCGAGGAGCTCCGCCGGAAAGAGGAGTACCTCGTCGGCCGGCGCCTGCTGGAGCGCGCTCCGCGACTCCGGGCTCAAGGCCGCGCGCGCCGCGTCGGCACCCGCCGGGGACGCGATCGAGGTGGGCGCGGGCGCCGTCGGATCACTCAGAGCGGCGCCCGCGCCGCGGGCCTCTTCACCATCACACCCGAGCCACCCGGTGGCCCCGAGTCCTACCAATGCCATACCGCCCAACCATCTGCCAACACCCATCACCGGGATGATGTGCAAGATGCCGGCCACGCGGAGGGCGGAGCCGGGCGCTCACGAAGGGGCCTCTTTCCTCGGCGGATGCTCGTCCAGCGTGCCCGCTTGGCACGGCGAGAGCGCGCTCACCGTTCAGAATTCCTCCGGTGCCCTCCGAGCCGCCGGGCGCCTATCCTGGGCGCAGCCCCAAGGAGATCCCCATGCACGTGCCGCGCAACATCCTCGTCGCCACCGACCTCTCGGACGCCAGCCTGGCCGCCGTCGACGCGGCGGCGGGCATGGTGGGAGCCCTCGGCGCCCAGGTCGCCCTGGTCTGCGCCTTCGACCCCATGCAGAGCCTGCCGATGGTGGACACGGCGATGGGCGCCACCGACATCTGGACCTCGGAGCTCGACGAGCTCGAGGACCGCATCGAGCGCGCCCTGGAGAAGGTCCGCGACGAGCGCTTCGCCGGTACCGGCTGCGACGTCGTGGTGATCCGGGACGGCTCACCGGGCCGGGCCATCGCGGACGAGGCGGAGCGCCGGGGGGCCGACCTGGTCATCGTCGGCTCCCACGGACGCACCGGAGTGCAGCGCTTCCTCCTCGGCAGCGTGGCCGAGAAGACGGTGCGCCTCTGCAAGTGCAGCGTCCTCGTCGTGCGCTGACGGCGGCGGTCGGTCAGCGCTTGCCGCTGGGGCTGCCAGCGCGCGGGAAGTCGGCGAAGAGGCGTTCGACGATCTCGCCGAACTCCTCGGGGTCCACGGTGCTGCGGTTGGTGCGCTGGGCGTGGCCGTACCAGATCTCGTTGCCCGAGCGGTCGAAGGCCTCGAAGACCACGGCGCTCTGGTCGAGCTCCTCGTCCATGCCGGTCACGGTCGTGCCGAACGAGAGCTGGGTGCCGACCTGGCCGCGCGCGCGGAACTCGTCGACGCGCCGGCCCGCCGAGGCGTAGACGATGACATCGGCTTCTTCGACGGGCGCCGAGCGCCAACCCAGGCGGGTGAGTTCGGCGGTGACGGCGGTCCGCGCCGCTTCGCGATACGACTCGGGGAGGTCCACTCGCCGGAAGGGCGGCGGCGGGGGCTCCGCCACGAAGGCGACGGTGGCGTCCGGGGCCAGGTCCGCGTCGGGGTTGGTGAGGGTCTGGTACTGGGTCCCGCCGCAAGCGGCGAGAAAGCCGAGACTCAGGAGGGTGGCGGCGTATCGGGTCATGGATCCGACCTAAGGCCGTCGGGGAGGCGAGTAAGGGAAACGGACCGGTGCGCCGATGCGTCGGTAACGGCCGGCGCTTCGCCGTCAACCCACTAAGGACAGGGCCCGAGACCCGGCGCCCCCTCCGCGGGGACCACCACCATGGTGTCGCTCCCCACGCTGCCGTCGGCGAAGGTGAGGGTGGCTTCGATGGACAGGGGCACGCCCACGAAGCAGCTCGCGTCGGGCAGGATGGCCGGCCAGCCGATATACTCCCAGCCCGTCGCGGCGGGGCTCGGCCGGACGCGCACCGGCGCCGAGCGGGGCGGCGGATCCACTTCGCCCAGCGGCACGACGTCGAGGTCCAGGAGCGCATCGCCCGCGGGGGCGTCCGCGCCGCGGAAGCTGACCCACACGTGATGGCCGCCCTGGGGTCCGAAGATCAGCGGGACCTCCTGGCCATCGACGACGGCCTCGAAGGCCGCCTCGCCGGTGCCCACCTCCAGGTCGCGCGCCGGGGGCGCGGCGTCGCCGCACGCCCCCAGCGTCAGGGCCGCGAGGAGGAGCCCGGCCCGCACGTCAGCGCCGACGCCGCCCCAGGCCGAGGAGCAGCAGCAGCCCGAAGCCCGCGCCGCCGGCCCCGGCTCCACCGGCCGCGCAGCCTCCGCCGCCGACCGTGCTCACGCCCACGGGCATGGTGACGACGTCGCTGTCGCGACCGCCGGGCAGGGCCGTCGGGCGGTCGGCCAGCCGACCCTGGTAGAAGTCGGCGGGGATGGCCGCGTCCGGCGCGACGCACTCGGTGGAGCGCACGCCGGTCTCGGCGTCGATGGAGCCGATGGCCACCAGGCCCCGGTCGCAGACGCAGGTGGGCGTCATGTTCATCGGCACGCAGGTGCCCGCGCCACAGTCGAACCCCACGCAGGGATCGGGCAGCGGCGTCGCGCCGGGGATCTCGCGGTCCCCGGGGTTCAGGAAGGACATGCGCTGGTCCTGGCAGGCCACGGTGGCGCGGCCATCGGGACCGAAGGTGGTGCGCGCGGTGGCACCGGGCACGCAGGCGCAGCCGGCGACGACGCGGCCATCGGCCTGGGTGACCTCACCGCAGGTGCCCCCGGCCCCGCAAGCGACGAAGGCACAGGGCGAGGCGGCCTCGAAGTCGGACCCGTCCGAGCACTCGTCCATCGACGGGTCGTAGGGGATCTGCCGGAAGCGCTCCACGTCGGCGCCGTTCGACCGGCGGAAGATGGGATCGGAGGTCATCTCCTCCGCCGAGAGCCGGGTGTAGAGCCGGGACATGTAGGCGTGGGGCCGCATCAGCTCCAGGAGCGCGTTCACCGCTTCGGCCTGCTCGTCGTCGGCGGGGGTGGTGTTCTCCAGGCGCTGGACGTAGCTCGCGGTGGAGCTGGCGGTCTCGGTGACCCAGCCCTGACCGCCGGCCGCGTCGACCACGCGGGCGACCTCGGTGACCCAGTTGTGCTGCCCGGTGGTCCAGTCGTAAACCAGGTTCGCCGGGTCCACCTCGAGGTTGGGCCAGTTGGCGCCCTCGAAGCGCTGGCTGCCGAGCACGAAGACCAGGATGCCCATCTCCGGCTCGGCGGCGAGGGCGGTCATCTTGAGAGGAACCACCGGCGAGGTGCCCGGGAGGGTCATGCGGAAGGGCTCGATGTCGCTGACCTTGGCCTCGTTGGTCAGGCGGAGCGCCAGGAACTTCATCCCCGCGGCGGTGTAGTCGGCGATGTAGGGCTGCATCGGGTTGGTCACCCGGAACGAGTTGTCCCGGAGCCACGCGACCAGCGCGTCGGGGTCGGTGGACTCGATCACCGCCACGTCGTAGGGGCCCACCACCTCACGGGTGTGCACCGTCACCGGCCCGCGCTCGTCCGCCGAGGGGGGACCGGCGGCGGCGTCGAACTCCAGGCAGCCGCCGCCACCGTAGACCTGGGGCGACGAGTTGGCGTCGAGCGCGGTGATGGCCGCCTGCGGGAAGGTCCCCAGGCTCCCTTCGACGGGCACCGAACCCAGCGGCACGATCCACGCGAACTCGCTGGCGTTCCCCTGGAAACCGATCTGCACGATCATCTCGGTGGTCCCGGCCGCGTCGTCCACGGCGAAGACCACCCGCTCCGCGTTCTGGTCCACCGGCGTCTGGCCGCAGAAGAAGCCCCCACAGGCTTCCACCGGCGCCGGGCGCAAGAGGCTCGCGGCGCCCGCCAGGGCCACCGCCGTCATCAGCTTCGTCGTCTGGTTCATCGTTCGTCCCCGTCCTCGTGGGGCGGCTCCACTCCACGCCGCCGTTGGGCGTCTTGCCCCAAAGAGGTTAGAAGCAAAGACGGTGCCCCGCCCGAATCTTCGATGATTCCGGGCACCGCCGCCACCCCGCGCCGTGCGCCCCCGCGCGTCTGGCACGCCCTGGCACGCTCCCGGACTCGCGCGCGAGACGCTGCGCACCGACCGGTGCACCGAGTTCGGTCTGGAGCCCATGGGCTCCAGCGGCAAGGACGGCGACGACGAGGTGGGGTTGGAGTACTTTGGGGAGAGGTACCTGATGCCGCACTTGGGGCGATGGCCGAGTCCGGACCCGCTGCAGGTGCATGCGACCTAAAAGGCCCGCTCGGGTTACGAGAGACCATCGTCGAGAGAGAGAGAGAGAAGGATTCGATAGGGCTCGAAACGCCCTCGTGAAAGCTGCTCGCGGCTTGCTGTTCGATCGGGCCGCCACCACCACGAGGAGACAGCCGTGCAGAAAAAGCACAAGCGTGAAAGAGAACCTGAGCTGAGGCAGCTCGGGAGAGAGCCATCGAGGAGCGTGAGCCATTGAGTGCGAAAGGTCCAAGCAAGCAGAATCTCGCGCAAGCCATCTACTTGGCTGCACGAGAGTCATTCTCAGGTCTTCGGGTGGCTCACGCTGGCGAACGCTTTTACTACTATGCGCTAATCACCACCGGTGAGGCTCACCCGCCAGAGCCGGTGGCATGGTCTGAAGAGTCACTGCTTCGCGTGGCTGGGCATAGTGAGGAGGAGGCCCGGCTCCTTCGGTGGTCTTACGCGGACTCTCCATACTACGGGTTCATGCGTGATGAGTTCGCGCATGTTCGAGCCCTCTTTGATCTGAGGCCCGCAATGATGGCTGATGGCGGCGCGGTCGATTGCGAGTATTGGGACACGGAGTTCTCCCTCAGGCTGAGCGCTATGGAATATGCGATGTCGAAACTCGATGGCGAGGGGTTCTTCGGCGAAGGAGATGCGCGGATGGACATGGTCATCAACGTCGAGGTGATGCCGCCGGACTACACCAACGTTCTGAGGGCACTTCGCCTGAATCCGATCGGCGCTCTCAACAGATGGCTCGATGAAGCGGCGGAGCTTGACGACTGAATGGTCTAGGGCAGTGAGACGGGCAGTTCTTATCAGCATACTCTCCCGTTGCTCGTGTCACTGCGAGCGACCGGGTCCAACCAGCTCGTCACTGGAGGCTGGGCCGATGACGCTACAGAGGGTCGTCGCCGACGACGCGGGAGGCGCGAACGCGCGGTAGAATCGCAACTGTGCCCGATGCGCTTCTCGCGGACGTCGAGACACGGCTCATCCTGCTCGGCGAAGTAGGGTGGCCCGCGGACGTCGGCGGCCCCACGGCAGCGGCGACCATATCGGACGCGGTCGCTGAGTTCGGGCTGCGTCCGACGGGCGAGCTGCGGGCCCTCTGGGAGAGGTATGGCTACTTGCACCGGACGGGCTTCAGCGTGCCAGGCTTCTTTCCGATCGGCGTCGAGGACGACGAGATGAGCGCGGGAAGCCTCGGAGCGGTCCATCGTCGGGTAGGGGGAGCGCTGCCACGCGGGGCCGTGGTGGTCGGTTTGGACGGCGAGGATTGGCAGGTGCCCGAACGCGCACATCCATACATCTTGCTGGGGCGGACGGTCTTCGGGTTCGACCTGCGCTCCGGCGTGGTCTCGTTCGAGGTGGGGTCTCTCCGAGAGTTCTTGATGGAAGAGGTGCTCTCATTGCCCGACTGACGCCGTTGACGTGGAAGCCGTTGGCCCATGCGCGGCTTTGCGGCGGCGCCAGTGGTCGTGACGGCAGATGAGCCGGCTCGGGGGCTCTTGCCGGCCGTCTCGGGGCCGGTAGTTGTCGAAGCGGTGGAGGGTGACCGCCTTGTCAGGGTCAGCGTCACGGCAGCTTCGGTCCGTCTGATCCCCGCGAGTTGGCCGCCTGTAGCAATGGGTGCCATTCGTATGAGCTCGGGTGGGCAAGAGATTTGTTTCGACTTCCCTAACGAGCCGGCCTCGGAGCGGCTGGAGGATGTCGAGTTCTGGCGGGCCGCATTATTTCGTGGTGAGCGGGCTTGGCGAGTTTGTCCTAGACAAGAGGGGTCGAGTGGGCCGGGGCGCGCTCGTGGCGGTGACGTTTCTACATTCTGATGGTCCCATGAGGTTTGGGAGGGGGATGTGGTTGGTCATCTGTCGAGCACTAGGTGCTGCGTGGTTTGCGGCGCGCGTCCAGTTGGGCCTGGTGGCCATGGTGTTGGTTGTCGCCTTTGTTTCTGCGTGCTCTGATGCAAAGAGCGAGTCCCATGCCGCGGAGCCTTCTGGTCGAAGGCCGTCGGCACCACGCACGTGTCCTTCCAAGCGCTCGCATCAGGTGTCGTGCTGGGACAAGTTCGAGTCTTTTGTCGGTGTGGATGTCGAACTGTCGACGAGCGGGAAGACCGTGTCCAGTTCCGGTACGCTCCTCTGCAACGGTAGGGTGTACGTGATGATGACGCCGCTGAGTGCGCAGCGGCTGAGCACGCTCTCGGATGCCAACTCGTCTGCAGTACGTGTGTGCGGGACGTTTTCCGGGGAAATGGCGACGGGACCAGAGCGGGCATCGTGGTTCGACGCCTGTGGATTCGCGGTCGAGAGGCAGCAACATTAGTGCCGGTGCAACGAGGAGATGGCCGGTAGGCGTTCGACGAGTCGGGTAGTCGAGGGCGGCGCCCCTGAAGGGGCGACGAGGTCGGTGGTGCTGCTCTCGGTCGTCTACTGCGTCGCTGTGGGCGCATGGGTCACCGCCGGTGGGCTCGTGCGTCCGGAGCTGCGAGGCCCATCGTTCGCCCGAGACGCGCCCTTGGTCTTCCTGGGGCTGACCGCTGCGCACGTGGTCGCGGCGGTTTGGTCCACCGTCTGGTCCTGTCTCGCGGTGATGCTCGGGACGGGTCTGGTCATGGCAGGGCTCTGCGCGATCGCGAGTTCGACCCCCTCTGCCCTCGGTCTCGTGCTCTTGCCGGCCATCGTGGCGGCCGACACGATGGCGTTGCTGCGCGTCGAGCGGGTGCGGCCGGTCGGCCGGTTGGCGCTCTGGCTGCTCTTCGTGCTCTCGACGCTGGCCAAGCTGTACGGCGGTGTCCTGAGCTCGTTTCCGCACTGACGTCGCGCGTGCGGTCGAACCGGGCGGGCCCGGGGTGACGGAGAGCTGGCGGGGGGCGCTGCGGCGGAGTGGGCGACGCGCCCCCCGAGGCGCGACGCCTACCGGGTTTTACCCGCTTTAACTGCGTTCACGCCCCCCGCGGGGCCACGTTCTCCGAGAACCGCTCAGGAGGAACGCGATGCGTATGAAATGGCTTGGATGGATGTGCGCCGGGATGCTCTTCGGAGCCGTCGGGGCCTGTGGTGACGACGACGGCGACGATGGGACGCCCGATGCGACGGTGGCCGAGGACGGCGGCGAGGTCGACGGCGGCGGTCCGGATGAGGACGCCGAGGTGCCCGACGGGGGTGGCGAGACGGTCGTGGCCACGTTGCCCAGCCAGGGGTCGTCGGTGGCGGCCGCGGAGGTCGGCGGGACCTTGGCGGTGGCCAACCGCGCTTCGGACAGCGTGACCTTCTTCGAGGCGGCTTCGCTGACCGAGCGCGGACGCGTGACGGTGGGCGACGAGCCGACCAGCGTGACCTTCGCGCCCGACGGGACCGTCGCCTACGTGGTGAACCGGGCGGACCAGACGGTCTCGGTGATCACCGGCGCCGACGGCCCGTCGCCCACCGAGGCGGCCACCATCCCGGTGGGCTCCGAGCCCGGGCTGGCGGCGCTCTCGCCGACCGGCGCGACCCTCTATGTGAGCAACTGGGTCGACGGCACCCTGAGCGTGATCGACACCGCGAGCCGGGTGGTCACCGCCACCGTGCCCCTGGGCGGCAACCCCTACGCGGTCTGCGTCACCAACGACGGCGACGCGGACGACGCCGACGAGACCGTCTACGTCACCGACTTCTACGCGCGGGGCATCGGCGGCGAGACCGAGGCCTCCGACCGCGGTCGCGGCGCGCGGGTCTTCCACCTGGACGCCGACGACATCACCACCGTGGCCGGCACCATCGGCCTGGACCCCATCCCGGTCACCGGCATCAACGCGGAGATCGATGCCGCCGAGACCGCGGCGTTCCCCAACCAGCTCTACGCCTGCACCGTCCACGAGGAGCACCTCTACGTGACGGCCGTCGGCGCCTCGCCGGAGCCCTTCGGGACCACCACCGACTTCCGCCAGAACGTGCACGGGCTGCTCTACGAGATCGACGTGACCGACGACTCGGTGACCCGGGAGCTCAACCTCAACGAGCTCGTGGCCGCCCTCGAGGGCGAGAAGCGCTTCGCCGCGATCCCCACGGGGATCGCCTTCGTGCCCGGGACCACCTTCGGGTACCTCTCGGTGCTCTCGGCGAACATGGTCCTGCGCGTCGACCTGGCGCCCACGCCGCCCACCGCCGGGTCGCCCACCGGGGCCACCTTCCTGGCCACTGGACCTTCGCCCACGGGCATCGCCATCGCCAGCGGCAAGGCCTACACCTACAACGAGGTCGGCCGCTCGGTGACGCAGATCGACCTGCCCAGCCAGACCACCGAGCAGCTCGAGGTCGTCGCCGCGCCGCTGCCCAGCGCGGGCACCAGCGAGTTCGATGCCCTGCGCGGCCAGCGCTTCTTCGAGACCGGCCTCGCGCGCTGGTCCACCGGCGCCTGGGTGGCCTGCGCGAGCTGCCACCCCTTCGGCACCACCGACAACGTGACCTGGACCTTCCCCGCCGGGCCGCGGCAGACCGTGGACACCTCGGCGACCTTCGATCGCTCCCAGAGCACCCAGCGGATCCTCAACTGGACCGCCATCTTCGACGAGGTCCACGACTTCGAGCTGAACACCCGCGGCGTGGCCAACGGCGTCGGCGCCATCGTGACCGACGCCGGGCTCGACGTGGCCAACCGCGTGGACATCGTCGGCCCCGGCGGGGTCGCCGACCCGGACAACGCCTTCAACATGGGATCGGCCGCGGGCGCCAACGATCGCGACGGCGTCCTGGACGATTGGAACCAGATCGAGGCCTACATCCGCACCCTCCGTAGCCCGCGCGGCGCCACGGTGACCGAGGGGGATCCCTCCGCGGGGCTGGCGCTCTTCCAGGCGGGCGGCTGCGCCAACTGCCACGGTGGCGTGCTCTGGACGCTCAGCGAGCGCTACTTCGAGCCGGTCGTCGACGGGTCCCTGCGCAGCGTGAGCTTCGCCGAGGCGGGCGTGACCGGGCTCGGCTCGGTGGCCCCGGCGACCACCGTGCTCGACGAGCAGGGCTTCGACACCGGCCTGGTCGGCAACGACGCCAACGGCGCTCCCCAGCGGCACCTCTGCGTGGTCCGCGAGGTGGGCACCTTCGCCGCCATCGGCGAAGATGGACGCGGCGCGGCCGAGGTGCGCCAGAACGGCGGCGCGGCCCAGGGCGTCGACGGCTTCAACGTGCCCTCGCTCCTGGGCATGGCCACCGGCGCGCCCTACCTCCACAACGGCGCGGCGGAGAGCCTCGACGACCTGTTCGCCGATCCGGCCTTCCGCGCGCACCTGATCAGCGGCAACGCGATCTTCAGCCTGAGCGAGACGGAGCGCGCCGACCTCATCGCGTTCCTGCGCACCATCGACGACGAGACCACCGTGGTCCCGTTGACCGCCGGGCATCAGCTCTGCCCGACGGCCGTCGAACCCGAAACTCCCTGAGCTCGTTCCATCCCCCCGAGAGCCCCTCATCCGCATCCGGCGGGTGGGGGGCTCGTTTTATGCGCGGACCGCGGGCCCTCGGGCCCGCCCGGTCTACTCGGCGTCTTGCAGGAAGCCGATGCGGCGCAGGAAGCGGGCGACCTCGACCAGGTAGGCGCCCCGGTCCAGGTGGGCCAGGTGGCTCCCCGGGAACCAGTAGAGGCCAGGGCGATCCCAGTGCTCCCAGAGCACCCGGGAGTGCTTCGGGGGGGCCAGCCGGTCGCCCACGCCGCCGACGATGAGGAGGCGCTCGTTGGCGACCTGGGACGGATAGGAGAGCGGGCAGCTCACCGCGAGCATCTTGCGCGAGTCGACCACGCTCATGCCCTCGCGCTTCATCAGCGCGCGCATCGCGGTCCCGATGGGCTCCCACTCGAGCACGATGTCGGCGAAGGAGACCACCGGCACGTTGGGGATGGCGAAGGCCAGCCGGTGTTCGGTCGCCGCGAGCATGCTGGTGGTGAAGCCGCCCAGGCTGACCCCGGTGATCCCGACCGCGGGGCTGCCCTGCACGTTCATCAGCCAGTCGATGTAGATGCGCGTGTCCATCACCGACTGGGCCACCGCCTCGTTGATGCGCGAGGGGCCGCCGGCGAAGTAGCCGTGACCGCTGAAGGGCGAGAAGCGCGTCTGCCGGATGCCGTGGAAGGGCAGGGTCAGCAGCATCACGTCGAAGCCCATCCGGTAGAACCAGGGGATGGCGAAGAACCACTCGTTGAGCAGATAGAGGTCCGCGCTGAACCCGTGCACCGCGATCATCGTGGGGCGCGGACCGTCGGCGTGGCGCCAGTAGCGCGCGTGGGCGACCCGGTTGGCGCGGTGCTTCAGGTAGCTCGAGTGGAGCCGGGGGTTCACCGGCATGAACGGGCTGTCGAAGCGGACCGTCTCGCAGTAGCCGTCCTCGGGCTGGAAACGGACCCGCAGCTTCGACGTCTGCGAGCGCACCCGCACGCCCTTGGGGGGCTCCCGGAAGAAGACCGAGGGATCCCCGGTCTTCGCCATGTCGAGATAGAAGTCGGTCTCTTCCCGCGCCTTGGTCAGCTCGCTCTTGCGATACCCCAGGGGCATCGCCAACGAGCCCACCAGCGTGGCTCCCAGGGAGCGGATGGCGACGTCGGTGGCCGCGGTGGCCCGCACCCGCATCGCGTCCGCGCCCATCAGCTCGAAGGGCTCCGGTCGCTTCGCGAAGTCTTCGGGCAGCCGCTCCCACCAGGGCCCATCGTCCGGCTCGCCGGGCAACACGTCCGCGGAGCCGTGACGGATGCGCGAGATCACCGTCGTCATCGACCTCAGGGTACCAGGCGCGGCCCCCAGGTGACGATTTCTGGCGCGCGTCGCGGGACACACACATGTGGGTCCGCGTCCACGTCGCTTCGATCGGTCGTGCCGAAATCGTTGGCTTTTCTGGGCGGCACGGCCGGTGCGTGGAGTCGGGGCATGCACACGCTCGACTCCCAGACCCGCTTCCTCCGCAACCTCTTCCGCGCCCTCTACGTCCTGGGCGCGGTGGTGTACATCGTCGCCTTCGCGTTCGGGTGCGGCGACGACGCCGCCCCCACCGAAGAGAGCGCCGTGATGGCTCCGGTCGCGCCCGCGGTGGCCGATCCGGAGCCCAGCCCGGCCCCGGCCATGCCCACGGCGACCCGCGCGCCGCAGGCCCCGCCTCGCTCGACGCTCTTGGCCGACGAGCCGCCGCAGCCCGCGACCCGCGAGGTGCCCTTCGTCGATGGGCTGGTGGTCCGCCGCGTGGCCGTCGCTCGCGCGGTGTCCAATCGCGAGCCGGTGGATCCCGGCACCCGCTTCACCGCGGCCGAGCAGCCGCTCTTCGCGCACTTCGAGCTGACCAACCGCGCCGGGACCACCGAGCGTCATCCGCTGGTGGTCTTCGTGGGGCCCGATGGCGAGGACCGCGGGCTCATCGAGCTCGACGTGCCCGCCGGGGCACCCCGGTGGCGGACCTGGGCCTTCAGCCGCACCGTGACCCACCCCGGTGACTGGCGCGTCGAGCTCCGCGACGAAGACGGCCGGGTCCTCGCCGAGCAGGAGTTCATGCTCTCAGAGGCGACCCAGGACGCCGTAGGCGGCGACGGCGACGACCTCGCGGAAGGCGCCCTGGAGTCGGGCGCTCCGGCGGCCGAGTGAGCCCGACCCCCGGGCGCCCTCGAAGTAGCGCCCGAAGACCCGCTCGCAGCGGAAGACGTGGTAGGCGTCGCTGACCACCAACACGCGCGCTTCGGCCCCGAGGATCTCGGCGGCGAAGCGCGCGTTCTCTTCCGTCGAGGTGCTCTTCGCCTCCAGGAGCACTGCGTCGGCGGGGAGCCCCAGCGCGATGGCGTGCCGGGACGCCGCTTCGGCTTCGCTGGGCGCGTGGGTCCCCACGCCGCCGGTGAAGACGACCTTGGGCGCGAGCCCCCGACGATGGAGCGCGACGGCGTGGGCGGTGCGGTTGGCCAGCGCCGGGCTGGGGGTCCCGTCGGGGCGCACCGCGCAGCCGGCGACCACGATGGCGTCGTAGCGCGCTTCGTCGTCGACGCGGCGGACGCCCCAGCGCTCGAGGGAAGCCGCCGCGAGCCCGAAGGCGAGCCCGGTGCTCAGGAGAATCCAGCCGATGATCACGCGGCGCCGAGCATAGCTCGCTCCGAGGTCGATGCCGCGCTCCCGTCGTCGTCGCACGACGCACCGTGCGCCGCCGAGATGGCGATTCGATGGCAGCGCCGCGGAGAAGTCGTGGGGACGCGAGCGCTCGGTCGTGGCCCCCCGGGGCTCAGGGGCTCAGGGGCTTTGACGGCTCGGTGGCTGCGTGGCTAGGGTAGGGAGTGGCGGAACACGGTCAGGCCCACGCCCAACACGACCGCCAAGACGATCAGGGCGACCATCAGCAAGGTCATCGGCGTCCGGCGGCGCTCCCGGGGCTCGTCAGGTTCGGGCGGCGCGTCGGGGGCCGCGGTCGCGGCCGGCGGCGCGGGGTCGACCAGGGACGCGCGCAAAGCGGCGGCCATGGCCGCGGCGCTGGCGAAGCGCTTCTCGCGCTCGGGCGCGATGGCTTTGTCCACCACCGCCAGCAGGGCCGGCGGGAGGTCGGGTTCGAGCTCCCGGAGCGGGGTCGGGCCGCGGACCAAGAGGGTGATGACCTTCGGCCCCTGGACGCCGGCGAAGGGCGCCTTCCCGCTCAGGCAACAGTAGAGGAGCATCCCCGCGGCGTAGAGATCGGTGCGCTGATCGAGCTCCTCGCCGCAGGCTTGCTCGGGCGGCATGAAGCGTGGGGTCCCCACGATCTCGCCGGTGAGCGTGAGGTGCCGCTGGGCGACCTTGGCGATGCCGAAGTCGAGGACCTTGACCACCTCGGTGCCCTTCTCGTCCCGGTGGAGGAAGACGTTGGGCGGCTTCAGGTCCCGGTGGATGATGTCGTGGGAGTGCACCGCGTGGAGGACGTCGAGGAGCTCGCCGATGATGCGCACGGCTTCCTCGGGTCTCATCTTCCCGCGCCGGAGCCGGGTGGTCAGCGGCTCCCCCTGGAGCCGCTCCATCACGATGTAGGCGCCGCGCTCCGCGTCGACCTCCAGGTCCATCACGTCGACGACGCCCTCGCTCTCGACCGACGCGGCCGCCTGAGCCTCCTGGAAGAAACGCTCGAGCCCGTTCTCGTCGCCGGCGACGGAGGGCTTGATGAGCTTGATGGCCACCTTGCGGCCCAGCTTCAGGTGGGTGCCCGCGTACACGGCGCCCATGCCGCCTTCCCCCAGCACCTCGTCCAAGCGGTAGCGACCGCTCAGGGTGGCGCCCAGGAGCGCGGCTGCCTCGTCTTCCCGGGGCATCGCCGGACCATACCAAGGCCTCCGCGCCGTGAGGGAACCGATGCCCCTCCGTTGACGATTTCTCACTTGTCCGATAGTGGTAATACCAGTGTCGCCAGCCGCGCCGGGGCGCGGTGAGATGGGAAGGGCGACCGGACCGGGGTGAGCACGTTGAGATACGAACAACCGCAGAGGAACGAGCGGCGGATGACGACGAGCGCACGAGCGCTCTGCGCCGGCCTCCTGCTCGTGGGGCTCGGGTGCGATGGCAGCATCGGCATGCGCGAGCCGCAGCCGGAGCCCGAGCAGCCCGCCTTCGAGCCGCAGCCGGGGCCGCTCCGCCGGCTCACCGCCACCGAGTACCGCAACACGGTCCGGGACCTCTTCGGTCCCGACATCGTGGTGCCCTCTTCACTGGAAGAGGATCAGCGGCCCGACGAGCACGGCTTGGTCGCGGTGGGCGTGAGCACCTTCTCGGTGAGCTCCGCCGGCGTCCAGAAGTACGAGGACGCCGCCTACTCCTTGGCCGAGCAGGCCCTGGTCCAGGCCGAGGACCCGGCGGCCTTCGTGGGCTGCACTCCGGGGGGCACCGTGGACGGCGCCTGCGCCAGCCGCTTCCTGGAGCGCTTCGGGCGCCGGGCTTGGCGCCGGCCGCTGAGCCCCGCCGAGCGGGACCGGCTGGTGGCCATCGCCGACGACGCCGCCGAGCGCACCGGGGACTTCCATCAGGGCCTGGTCTACGCCGTGGCCACCGTCCTGCAGAGCCCGAACTTCGTCTTCCGCGCCGAGGTGGGCAAGCCCTCGCCGACCCGCGCGGGCTGGAACGAGCTCACCGACTACGAGCTGGCCACCCGGCTCAGCTACCTGCTCTGGAGCACCACGCCGGACGACGCGCTCCTCGACGCCGTCGCCGCCGGGGACCTCACCACGCCCGCGGGGCTGGAAGCCGAGGTCCGCCGGATGCTCGAGGATCCCAAGGCCCGGCAGGGGCTCCGGGCCTTCTTCGACGACATGCTGATCCTCGACAAGCTCCTGGAGACCAGCGAGATCCAGAAGGACCCCACGGTCTTCCTCCACTACAACGCCGAGGTCGGCCCCTCCGCCCGGGAGGAGACCCTGCGTTTCCTGGAAGACCTGGTGTTCGAGCGCGAGGGCTCCTGGGGCGAGGCCTTCACCAGCCGCCGCACCTTCATCGACCGGACCCTGGCCTCGATCTACGCGGTGCCCGCGCCGGCGCGCGAGGGCTTCGGGGCCTACGAGTTCCCGGCCGAGGCCGGGCGCCGCGGCATCCTGGGGCACGTCTCCTTCCTCATCGCCAACTCCAACCGGGCCACCAGCTCGGCGACGAAGCGCGGGGCCTACATCCGGCAGGTCCTGCTCTGTCAGCCCATCCCGCCGCCGCCGCCGGACGTGGACACCGCCCTGGAGCCCTCGAGCCCCTCGGCGCCCACCCTGCGGGACCGGGTCGCGCGGCACCTGCAGGACCCCACCTGCGCGAGCTGCCACCAGCTCATGGATCCCCTCGGGCTCGGGCTGGAGAACTTCGACGCCCTCGGGCGCTGGCGCACTACCGAGAACGACGTGACCATCGACCCCAGCGGTTACCTGAACGACGGCGTGGCCTTCGACGACGCCGCCGGCCTCGCCGAGGTCCTGGCCGACTCCGACCTGGCCCACGACTGCCTGGTGCGGACGCTCTACCGCTACGGCACCGGTCACCACGAGGTGGCCAGCGAGTCCGCCGCGCTGCGCGACCTGCAGCGCTCCTTCGAGGCCTCCGACCTGAACGTGAAGGCCCTCCTCCTGGCGTTGGCCACCAGCGACGCCCTCCGCTTCGTGCTCCCCCCGTCCGACGCCGCCGAGGTGATGGAATGAGTGTCATCCGCAAGAAGCCGACCTTCGGTCGCCGCTCGCTGCTCCGGGGCATCCTCGGTGGTGCGGCCGTCGGGGTCTCCCTGCCGATCCTCGAGATCGCCATGAACGAGTCGGGCACCGCCTTCGCCGATGGCAGCGGGTTCCCCACGCGCTACATGACGTGGTTCTGGGGCAACGGCGTCCACCCGGTGGGCTGGGGCCCGGACACGCCGTCCGCGCTCCCGCTGACCGATCCGGCGTTCCCCTGGACCGACCTCTGGGAGCCGCTCCGCCGGCTGGCGCCGAAGCTCAGCTTCGTCACCGGCTTCGACGTGAAGACGCCGGGGCAGTACCCCCACGACTCGGGCATCGCCGGCATCCTCTCCGGGGCGCCGCTCACCGCCGACGCCAAGATCTGGCAGCGGCCCACCATCGACCAGATCATCGCCGACGAGATCGGCGGCGAGACCCTCTACAAGTCGCTGCACCTGGCCGGCACCGACTTCACCAAGGCCATCGCGCACCGCGGGCCCAACGACCGGCTGCCCTCGGAGCCCTCGCCCCTGGCCATCTACGAGCAGCTCTTCACCGCGGGCTTCCGGCTCCCCGGCGAGGGCGGCGTGGTGGATCCCTCGCTGGCGCTTCGGCGCAGCGTCCTGGACGCCGTCGCCGACGACAGCCGCCGCATGCAGGCCCGGCTCGGTCGCGCCGACCAACGGCGGCTCGATCAGCACTTCACCGCCATCCGCGAGATCGAGCTCCGGCTCCGGCGCCTCGAGGAAGACCCGCCCAACTACGCCGCCTGCGCGCGGCCCGAGATGCCGCCCGGGGAGCTCCCGCCGGACGAGCGCGGGCGCCCGGACACCGACGAGCACAACCGGTTGATGGCCGAGCTCACCGCCATGGCCTTCGCCTGCGATCAGACCCGGGTCATCACCTACATGCTCTCGCCGCCCGTCTCCGACGTGGTCTTCCCGGTCGGCGACCTGGACGTCATCGACGACGGGAACCGGCTCCTCAAGGGGCACCACGACCTCACGCACAACGAGCCGGACCCGGCGATGCCCAAGGTGCGCGAGATCGTCATCTACATCATGGAGCGCTTGGCGACCTACATGGAGATCCTGGACAGCGTCCCCGAGGGCGACGGCACGCTCCTGGACCACTCCCTGGTCCTGGGCACCAGCGACTCCAGCAACCCGCGGCTGCACAGCCTGGAGTACTACCCGATCGTCCTTTTCGGCGGCGCGGACGGGAAGCTCAAGATGAACGCCCAGATCGACGGCAGCCGCGACAACGCGAGCCGCGTGATGATGACCCTGCTCCGCGCCATGGGCGTGGATCGCGCCACCTTCGGCATGGACGCGGGACTGGTGAACGATGGCTATGGCGACCTGGAAGCCTGAGCGCGCCCTGGCGCTGGTCCTGCTGGCCGCGGCGGGCTTCTCCTGTGGCTCCGAGGCCACCGGGGAGAGCGCGCTGGCGGTGGTGACCACCATCGGCTTCGCCTCGCGGAACGGGGAGATGGTCGACGCGATCGACGTCTCCGACGGGATCGACCTCGACGCCCGCGTCGGCGGAGACGCCGACAGCTGCCGCAAGGTCGACTTCGTGGCGCCCGATGGGCGACCGGGGATCGACAATCAGTTCACCTACCTCTTCGAGATCGTCGAGGACATGGCCGAAGAGGGGACCATCGAGGGCATCGTCCAGGGGTCCATCAACAACGGCCGGCTGCTCATGATGATCGACCTGGAGGGCGTCGACGATTGGGTGAACGACGACGACGTCACGGTCCGGGTCTTCAACGGCGCCGGCCGGCCGACCCTGGGCTCCGATGGCTACATCGTGCCCGACCAGACCTTCGACAAAGACCCCGGCTCGGAGGTCAGCGTGGGTCACGGACGGATCGTCGACGGGGTCCTGGAGACCGACCCCTTCGAGGTCGAGCTCCCCATGGCCTTCTTCAACGTCTTCTTCGATCTGCGGCTGCAGAACGCGCGGGTCCGCGCCCACGTCTCGCCGGAGGGCGTCACCGATGGCCTCGTGGGCGGCGGCGTGAGCATCGAGGACATCCTGGGCATCGCCGAGATGGCCGACGCCATGCAGGAGGTCCAGTACCGCCCGATCCTCTCCACGATCCTTCCGGGATTCGCCGACATGGAGAAGGTGGGCAACGCCTGCACCGCGCTCTCGGCCAACCTCCGGTTCGAGTCCCGGCGCGCGTTCCTCTACACCACGGAACCTCCGCCCAGCGCGGACTCTTCCGCGGATGGTGTCTCCGAAGACTGATTCCCCGATTGGCGATGCCTCGCCGAGTTGTGCTAGGTCCCATGGGCCTTGTTTCGTCGTTGGAGATTCCTGTTTGAGTTGACGGCGCTCCTCGCGCTGAGTTGCGGACCCGATAGCCCCGAAGCGGACGACGCCGGGCCGGACGCGGAGACCCCGGCCGATCCCGACGACGGCGGGCCCGATCTGGGACCCGAGGAGGAAGCCGAGCCCTGGCTCCGCTTCGACCGGGTGCCCCTCGAGGGCGAGCCCGCGGGGCTCACCGGGATGGCCTTCTTGCCGGACCGGCCCGACGAGTTCCTGGTCACCACCCGCGGCGGCGAGCTGCTGCACTACCGGCTCGGCGCGGAGGGGGCGGAGCAGCTCGGCGCCCTGGAGGTTCCGGACGTGCACGTCGACCTGGACTGTGGGCTCATCTCGCTGACCTTCGCGCCGGACTTCGCCGAGAGCCGGCACCTCTTCCTGGGCCAATGCTTCTCGCGGACCGCCAGCGGCATCGTCCGGGCCGAGTGGCGACCCGAGGACGCCGACCCGGCCGCGGTCTTCGCCGACACGCGGGTCCGGGTCCTCGAGGTCGGGGACGAGGACGCCCGGCATCCCTGGCACAACGTCGGCTCGCTCGGCTTCGACGGGGAGGGGAACCTCTGGGCGCTCTTCGGCGACAAGACCCGCTACGACCCGGCGCAGGACCCGAGCAACCTGCTGGGCACCGTGGTCCGGATCCGCGTCGACGCCAAGGGCGTGGCCCATCCGGCGGAGGGGAACCCTCACGAGACGGACGACACCTTCCACCCCTTCGTCTGGGCCTACGGGTTCCGCTCGCCATGGCGCGGCGCGATGGACCGAGCCGGGAATCTCTACGTCGGCGACGTCGGCGAGGGGCGCGTCGAGGAGGTCTCGCGGGTGGAGCGCGGCGGGAACCATGGCTGGAACGTCGTCGAAGGTCCCTGCGTGGACGACGAGGCCTGCGAGGGCATGGTCGACCCGCTGGTCCACTGGGACCGCAGCACGCGCCACGCCTACCTCACCGAGGACCCCCTGGCCGACGGCATCGACCGCGCCCGGGTGGCCCACGTGGGGCTGGTCTACGACGGCGCGGAGGACGACCCCTACGACGACTTCCTGGACGACACGCTGCTCTATGGCGACGCTTGCGTGGGCTTCCTCCGGGGTCTCTCGGTGGGCGACGAGCACGCGGACGGCGCCGACCGCGACCTCGGACACCTGGTCGGGGCCACCGGCTGGGGCGTCGGCCCCGAGGGGGTGCTCTACGCGGTCAGCTTCGGTCGGTGCACCACCAACCGCGACGCGCGCTATCCGGCGGGCGGGCTCTGGCGCGCCCGGCTGGGCACCAAGCCCGCCCGCGCCCATCGGCCCGCGCGCTTCCCGGAGCTCTTGAGCGCGTGGGGCATCTTCCCGGATGCGCCGGCGCTGTGGAACTCGCCGGCCGACTTCCAATTCTACGAGCCGCGCTACCCGCTCTGGACCAACGGCGCCGGCAAGCTCCGCCACGTGCTCCTGCCGGAGGGGCGGGAGCCGGAGACGGTGGGCACCGAGCGCATCTGGCCGGTGGGGACCGTGTTCTTCAAGACCTTCCTCTTCGACACGGTCCCGGTGGAGACGCGGGTGCTCCGGGTGGCCGAGGACGGACTCCGCTACGCGGTCTATCGCTGGAACGACGAGGGCACCGACGCCGAGCTGCTGGACATCGCCGAGGCCACTCCGGTCGACGTCGAGGTGGACGGCGAGCCCTTCGTCCACGAGATCCCCAGCCGGGACGACTGCCGCACCTGCCACGCCGTGGGCGAGCGGCGGATCCTGGGGCACACCCCGCTCCAGCTCGAGGAGATCGCCATCGACGCGCCCGCGGAGACCGCCGAGATCATCGGCTGGGCCCAGGGCAACTGTGTGCACTGCCACGATGGCTCCGGCGACACCGGGACCTCGTTCTCGATGCGGCCGGCGGCCTTCCTGGCGAACACCATCGGGCAGCCCACCGAGGGCAGCGCCGCGGGCGCCGGGATCCGCGTGGTCCCCGGCGACCCGGACGGCAGCGCGCTGGTGCGCGCCTTCTCGCGCGTCGACGAGAACTTCCCGGCCATGCCGCCGCTCGGCGTCCAGCGGCGCGACGACGTCGCGCTGGCGCGACTGCGCGCCTGGATCGCGGACTACTCGGAGCCCACCGACGCCGGAGTCGGCGGCCTGGACGCGGGCGTCTTCGACGCCGGCACGGGCGGGATGGACGCCGGGGTCCCCGCCGACGCGGGCGAGCCCGACGGCGGCGAGCTGGACGACGACTGAGCCACGGACGGCGCGCGAGGTGCGCTCCGCCGATGAGCCGGAGCGACCGCGATCACTCTAGGCCGAGGGCGACCAGGTAGGGGTCGCGCCCCGAACGGAAGTCCTCGAGGCTAGTCGTCACCGGGAGATCCGGTTCGATGCCTCGCCCGGGTCGACAGCCCGGGTAGGGGACCAGGTCGATCGCGAAGAGCGAGAGGATCATCGCCGGGCCCCGGCCATCCTCGAACACGATGGGGAGCTGGCCCACGTGCCAGCCACACTCCCCTTGGGTCTCGGTCCCGACCACCCGCACGTTCGGGTGGTGCGCGAGGAGCGCCACGGCGAGCTCGATGGCGGCGGAGTTGGTCGCGTCGTCCACGAAGAGCACCAGCGCGCCCGCGTGCCCGGCCCCCCGGGGCGTCATCGTCGCGGCCAGCGGGTCGCCGGTCCAGGTCCAACCCTCGGTGGTGCGCGCGCCGGGAAAGTCCGTCAGCGCCGACTCTGGACCGAAGGGGAAGCGCACGGCGGCACGGAACCGATCCGGGATCTCCCGGACCCGGGTGCGAACTCGCGCCCATTGGGTGAAGGGCTCCTGGAGGATGTACTGGGCCACCCGGACTCCGAGGCTACGGTCCCCGCCCTCGTTGCCTCGGAGGTCGAGGATCAAGGGGTCGGCCTCTGCCAGCCGTGGGCCCAGTCGGTCGACCTCGTCGAGGTAGGTGACGCGGTCGGAGGTCCCGAAGGTCGCGAGCCGGAGCACGAGCGCGTCGCCGACGGAGGACACGGTCGGGAGGGGACCGCTGCTGGGGGTGAAGGATTGGCGCCGAGACGCCAGGTTCTGGAGCTCCGCGAGGGTCACCCCCGGGACGACGACTTCGCGGGGCCCGGCGTCATCGGCGATTGCCAGGGTCCACTCGGCCCGGGGCCCCGCCACGAGGCGCAGATGCTCGGCGAAGTGCCGCTCCGACTCCGCCCGTCGCACGGCGGGTCGGGCACCGTCGACGGTGCTCAGCTGGGCCAACCGGTCGAGGAGGGTCTCGATCGGCTCGCCGTTCAACGCCTGGACCGCCGCACCGACCAGGCTCTCGTCGGCGCAAGCGTCGACGCGCAGGACTCCGGCGACCCGCTGAACCAGCAGTGGCGGATAGGTCGCCTCGTTCGCGTCCCCCGGGGGCAGCTCACCGGCGAGGTGCGAGTCGCCCACCAGGGCCAGGAGTTCCCGGAGGGCCCGGGCCGAGGCGAGCTCGCCCCGGGTGCTCTCGCGCTCGGCGAGCGCTCGCTCGAGCGTGTCTCCATCCACCGTTCGCGTGGGGCTCGGGTGCACGGCCCGGATGAGGTCGATGCGTTCGCGCAGCGGCGAGCCGACCGCGCTCTCGGCGACGCAGGAGAGCAGCAGCAGGGGGGTCAGGAGCGCGAGGCGGCGCGGCAGCATGGCGACACTATGCCGAGCGCGGCTGCTGGTGGCCCGCGACCTTTGCCCTCATGGTGAGGGGGTGACCACCGACTTCGAGGAGATGGGCGGCGAGGAGCAGCTCCGGACCGTCATCGACGCCTTCGTCGACGCCTGCTTCGACGACGTGATGATCGGCTTCCTCTTCCAGCGTGCCAGCCGCGAGCGGGTGAAGCGCTTCGAGTACGAGCACGCCGCGCAGCACCTGGGCGCGGGGGTGGTCTACGGCGGCCGGCCGATGGCCGAGGCCCACGCGCGCCATCGCATCTTTGGTGGCCAGTTCGACCGGCGGCTACAGATCCTCCGGCGGACCCTGGACCGACACGGCGTCCCCGAGCGCATCCGGGACCGTTGGCTGGCCCTCCACGAGCGGCTGCGCCCGGCGATCACCGGCAACGGGCCGGGCATCTGCGCCGACGACACGGCGGCCCCTCGCGGGCGCTGAGCCGGGCGTTAGCGCCGGTAGAAGGTCACGTCGCGGCCACCCTGAGTGGTGCGCAGCGCCTCGCGCACGCCGCGCACCTGCTGGGCGAGGCGGTCCTTGGTGGCCACGAAGGCCAGGCCCCAGCCGGGAAGCTGGTCCGCCAGCTTCTCCAGAGTCTGGTAGAGGGGCCGGAGGTCCTTGCCCTTGCCGAGCCGCCCGCCCCAGGGCGGGTTGGTGACCAGAGTCCCCTGTGCGGGTGGGTTCTCGAGGACGGGCGCGGCGCTGATGGCGGCGGTCGCCAGGCTCAGGTCGGCCACCACGCCGCCGCGTTCGGCGTTGCGGGTGGCGATCCCCAGCGCGCCCGCGTCGCGATCGGAGCCGAAGATGGGGAAGGGCAGGGTGTCCTTCACCCGCGCCTTGGCGGCGGCGCGGAGCTCGGCCCAGCCGTCCGCGTCGAAGCCGGCGAAGCGCTCGAAGGCGAAGGAGCGGTCCGCGCCGGGCGCGATGCCCCGGGCCATGCGCGCCGCCTCGATCACCAGGGTGCCGGCGCCCATCATCGGATCGGCGAAGGCCGAGGTCCCATCCCAGTCGCTCACCCGGATCAGTGCGGCGGCGAGGTCTTCGCGGAGCGGGGCCTTGGCGGTCTCCAGCCGGTAGCCGCGGCGGTGGAGGATGTCGCCGGTGGTGTTCATCCAGAAGCTCACCCGATCCCCGCGGGCGCGGACCTCGAGCTCCAGGGGGTCGCCCTGGGGGTTGGCCCAGCCGCCGATGCGTTCGCCGAGGGCGCGGCGGACCCGATCCTCGACCTCGCCCCGGTGATGCAGGCGCGAGCTCTGGGTCTTCACCTCGATGGTCAGGCGGTGGTGGGGGGCGACCCACTTGTTCCAGGCCATCGAGCCCACCCGCTGCTCGAGCTCGTCGAGGCTCTTGGCCTTGCGCTCGGCGACGCGCACTTGGACGAGCTGCGCGCAGGCGAGCTCCAGGTTGAGCCGCTGGACCAGGCGGTCGTCGCCGGCGGTGCGGACGCCGGCGCGCCGGACCTCGGGCTCGGCGCCCAGGGCGCGGATCTCGCCCGCGACCAGATCTTCGAGCCCGGGCGCGCAGCGGACGTGGATGACGTGCTCGCTCACCGGGAGGGCCCCCGGTGGATCTCGGCGCGGAGCTCGCGCAGCTTCTGACGGAGGGGCACGATGAAATCCATACTCACGGTGTGCATCTGCTGGCGGTAGGCGCGGCCGGCGTGCCACTTCGAGAGCGCGAGCCGGGCCGCCGCGCGGACGAACTCCGCACCCTTGCGGCCCCACTTCATGCGGGCCTCGAACACGCCGAACGCCTTGCATACCAGCTCGACCTCCCACTGGGCGAGGTTTCCGAGGGCGACCTCGTCCTGCAGGTGGTGCCGGATGATCCGGCCGCGGCGGCGCACCAGGACGACGATGATGACGATGAAGGTCAGGACGAAGAGGAACCAGACCGGCAGCATGCAGAGGAAGAGCATGCCGCCCTCCTTCACCGAATCGGCGATGGTCGCCGTGCCGTTCCAGATCGCGTGGAGCATCACCGCGCCGAGGTAGCCCAGGATCGGCGCGCTCACGCGGACCCAGGGCTTCTCGGTCTCGCGCGCGAGCCCGAAGCCGATGCCGGTCATCGCGGTGTAGACCGGGTGGCCCCAGGGGAAGAGGATCCCGCGCATCAGGAAGGTCAGGCCCAGGGCGCCGTGCTGGGAAGCCTCGCCGTAGTAGATGATGTTCTCCACCATCGCGAAGCCCAGCGCGGTGAAGGTCGCGTAGATGATGCCGTCGACCACGCCGTCGAACTCGCGGCGCAGGAAGAAGAAGACGCCGGCGACGCCGATGCCCTTCCAGAGCTCCTCGGTGAGGGGCGCGCTGACCACCGCGCTGAGCCAATCTCCGCTCTCGCCGCCGGCCGCGCCGACCAACGTGTTGACCGCGACCGAGAACCCGCACGACGCGATGGCGCCCCAGAGGAAGCACCCCAGCAGCGCGTACCAGGGCTCGGGGTCGTAGCGATCGAGGAGCCGGGGAACGGTCAGGTACATCACGCCGGCCGGGAGCGCGAACGCGGCGCCGATGCACATCCCGCCCAGCACGCCCTCCTGGGTGAGGGCGCCGAGGCCGAAGAAGATCAGCAAGAGGAGCCCGCCGACGAGCTGACCCACCAGGTAGAGCCCGAGCCCCACGTTGCGCATGGTGCGGTCGTGGGCGGGGATCATTCGGCGGGGTCGTTCTGGAGCCGCTTGGCCAGACGCTCGGCGGCGGCCGTGGACCCGAAGAGGGCGACCTGCTCCTCGAGCCCGTCGAGGAGCGAGCGCCGACCGGCGGGGCTCACCTGGGGGGCGACCTCGCCGAAGAGGGTGGTCGCGCGCCCCTCGTCCCCGGCGGCGAGCAGGTGCAGCAGGAGGGAGACCTTCCGGTCGAGGGATTCGGGGTGACTGGCGGCGTCGTCGGTGGCCAGGACCACGGCCTCGTCGAGGGCTTCGCGGGTGGCCTCGGCGTCCTGGCGGGCGTGGTGGATCGCGGCGCGCGCGCGCCACAGGGCCGCGCTCTGGGGCAGGCGCTCCCGGGCGGCGTCGGCGGCGGCGAGGCCTTCGTCGAAGCGGCCGGCGCGGCGCAGCACGTCGATGCGCTTGTAGAGCAGCTCCTCGCTGGTGCCGCCGAGCTGGAGGAGCTGGTCGAGATCGCCGAGCGCGTCGTCGAAGCGCTCGAGGTCCAGGTACGTGGTGGCTCGCTCCTCGAGCACCCGGGCGCGGGCGGCGGGGTCCTCCTCCGCCTGCTCCATGGCCTGGTGTAGATCGGCCAGGGCTTCCATCGGGCGCCCGACGGCGCGGAAAGCCGCGGCGCGGGCGGCGAGGATCCGGGGGTCGCCGGGCAGCATCTGCACCGCGTCGTCGAAGGCGCCCAGGGCCTCGTCGCCGCGGTCCATGGCCATCAGCGTCGCCGCGCGTTCGGCGGCCGCTTCCCGGGAGTGGGGCTCCAGCTCCAAGGCGTGCTCCAGGTCGCCCAGGCTGGCGTGGAGGTTTCCCTGGACCCGATGGGCGATCCCTCGGCCCACCCAGGCGGTGGCCTCTTCGGGGTCGAAGTGCACCGCGCCATCGTAGGCCTCGATGGCCTCGGCACACCGGCCCAGCTCGCGCAGGCAGTCGCCCCGGCGGGCCAGACCCACCGCGTCCGGCGCGCCCTCGGCCAGCGCCTTGTCGAGGGCGACCAGCGCCTCCTCGTAGCGGCCCAGGAGGCGCAGCGCGTTGGCGCGCCCATAGATCGTGTCGCGGTCGCCGGGCCCGTGCCAGAGCGCCTTGTCGTAGTCGTCCAGGGCCTCCTGGAGCCGGTCCAGGGCCACCAGCGAGTGGGCCCGCATGCGCAGCAGCCGCGCGGACTTGGGGGTGCGCTCGAGGAGCCACTCCAGGTCGGGGAGGGCGGCCTGGTGGCGCCCCAGCCGGGCCAGCGAGCGAGAGCGACCTTCGCGCGCCCAGGGGTAGTCGTTCTGGAGCTCGATGGCGCGGTCGAAGTCCTCCACCGCCTCTTCGTCGCGCTCCATCATGCGGTAGGTCTCCGCGCGGCTGGCCAGGGCCCAGGGGTACTCGCCCTTGACCTCCACCGCGCGATCGAAGCCCGCCAGGGCCTCGTCGAAGCGGCTCATCAGGCGCAGGCAGTCGGCCCGGTGGGCGATGGCCCAGGTGTCCGTGGGCTCGCGCAGTAGCAGGGTCTCGAAGTCGGTGAGGGCGGCGGTGAAGCGGCGGAGCTCGACCAGGGCTTCGGCGCGCCGACCGAGGGCCACGTTGTTCCCCGGGTCCAGGGCCAGGGAGCGGTCGAGATCGGCCAGAGCCTCCTTGGCGCGGCCCTTGTCGAGCATGACCATGCCCCGGTTGGCCAGCGCCCAGGCGTAGCGGTCGTCCATGTGCACCGCGTTGGCCAGGTCGGCCCATGCCTCGTCGAGGCGGCCGAGGGCGCGGTAGGAGGCGCCGCGGCTGGCCCAGGCCCAGGCGTTGCCCGGCTCCAGGGCGATGGCCCGGCTGAGGTCGCCGATGGCTTCCTGGTGGCGACCGAGGAGGCGCAGGAGCTCCCCGCGCTGGGCCAGCGCCCAGGGGTAGTCGGGCTGGAGCTCCAGGGCCCGGCCGAAGTCGTCGAGGGCGGAGTCGTTGCGCTCCAGGCTCGCCTTGCTCTTGGCCCGGCTGGCCAGCACCCAGCTCACGTCGGGGGCCTGGGCCAGGGAGGCGTCGAAGTCGGCGAGGGCCGCCTCCTGCTCCCCCGAGAGTCGATGGGCCTCGCCGCGGGCGGCGAGGACCGCGGCGCGACCGGGCTCCACCTCCAGCGAGGTCGTCAGATCGGCGATGGCGTCGGCGTGCCGACCTTCGTCCAGATGGAGCTCCCCCCGGCGGAAGAGGGCCCAGGCGTAGCGGGGGTCGAGGGCGATGGCGGCGTCGAGGTCCACCTTGCCCAACGGCCGCTCGCCCATGCGCGCGTAGGCGTCGCCCCGGGAGGCGAGGGCGAAGGCGTACTTGGGGTCCAGGGCGATGGCCGCGTCCAGGGCGGCGATGGCTTCCCGGTGGCGGCCGAGGCGGCGGAGGGCCTCGCCCTTCTGACCCAGGGCCTCGAGGCGCTCGGGCTCCAGCTCGAGGAGCTGGCCCAGCTGGGCGAGGGCGGCCTCGTTGCGCCCCTCCTGCATGAGGCGCTTGGCGCGCTGCAAGAGCTGGTCGGTCTCGTCGCTCACACCCTCCGACATACCAAAACCCGGCCTTCCTCACTATGGGGAAGGCGCCGGGACACGGTCGCGGCCGCCGAGCGCCGCCTCGCGGCGAGCGGACTCCTCGGCCCCGTGACCCGATCGCGCCCGCCGCGTCCTCCCTTCGGACATGAGCCGCGCCGCCCTCGTCGTCCTCGCCCTGACCCTGGCTTGCTCGGATCCCGCCGCCGACGTCGTCGACGCGGGGTCCGCCGACGGCGCGGAGCCGCTCGCTCCGGATGGCGCGGCGTCGGACGGCGCGGCGCCCGCCGACGCCGCGCCGTCCGACGCCGCTCCCACCTCGACCGACGGCTTCGTCCCCGCCGACGCCGAGCCGCCGCCCCCGGCGGCCAGCACCTGCCGGGGCTACGCCACCCGCTACTGGGACTGCTGCAAGGCCCACTGCGGTTGGTCGGGCAACGCCACCGAGCTGGGGACCGCGCTGGCGAGCTGCTCCATCGACGACGTCCCCCAGGCCGGCTTCGACCAGCCGAGTAGCTGCGGCTCCGACGCCGCCGACGCCGGGTACACCTGCTTCAGCATGGCGCCCCGCGCGGTCACGGAGACCTTGGCCTATGGCTTCGCGGCGGTGCCCGCGGCCGGCGCGGTGTGCGGCCGCTGCTACCGCCTCGACTTCGACGGCACCGGTCACTACGACCCCGCCGATCCGGGCTCGGCGACGCTGGCCGGCAAGACGATGATCGTGCAGGCCACCAACATCGGCCACGACGTGGGCGGCGGACAGTTCGACATCCTGATCCCGGGCGGCGGCGTGGGCCTCTTCAACGCCTGCACCCGCCAGTGGGGCCTGGAGAGCGACGCGCTCCTCGGGGCGCAGTACGGCGGCTTCCTCACCGCCTGCAAGGAAGCCGGCGGAAGTCACGACCAGGTGCGGAGCTGTGTCCGGACCCGCTGTGAGCAGGTCTTCGATGAGCCCCGCTTCGCCGATCTGCGCGCCGGGTGCGAGTGGTTCGTCGACTGGTACGCCGCGGCGGACAACCCGAACCTCGACTGGTCCGAGGTCGCGTGCCCCGCGGATCTGGTGGGGCTCTCCGGCCTCGACCGGCGACCCCTCGACGACGTGGCCCTGTGCGCGGGCGGCGAAGGCGGCGAGTGCGAGTGCGACTGCGCCTGGGCCGCGGGCGGCTGCGGCGAGGACGACGGGAGTTGCTGCTGGGACGCCTGCTGCGGCGAGTGAAGGAGCCCCGGGCGACCTGGGAAGCGTGGCGGGCGGGGAATGCGGGGCCCGCGCCGTCGGTGCTATGGGCTCCCCGTGTTCCTGGTCATCGGACTCGACTGCGCGCCGCCCTCCCTGGTCTTCGACCGGTGGGCCGACCATCTGCCGCACCTGAGCGCCTTCCGGGCCCGGGGGCTCTGGGGGCCGCTGCGCAGCACCCAGCCGCCGATCACGGTGCCCGCGTGGGCCGCGATGACCAGCGGGCGGGATCCGGGCGAGCTGGGGCTCTACGGGTTCCGGAACCGGCACCGGAGCCGGGACTACGAGCTGCGGGTGGCCACCAGCGCCGACGTCCGGGTGAAGCGGGTCTGGGATCGGCTCTCCGAGTCGGGCAAACGGGTCGCCGCGCTCTTCGTGCCCCTGACCTCGCCGCCGACGCCGGTGCGCGGGACCATGGTGGGTTGCTTCCTGGGCGCCGGGGACCGCTGGGCATTCCCGCCCGCGAAGCAGCGGGCCCTGGAGGCGCGCTTCGGGTCCTATCGGCGCGACGTGGCCGATTTCCGCACCGAAGAGCTCGAGCGGGTCCTGAGCGAACTGGACGCCATGCGCGAGCAGCACTTCGCGATGGCGCGGGCCGTGCTCACCGAAGACCGGCCGGACTTCCTGATGATGGTGGAGATGGGCCCCGATCGGCTCCACCACGCCATGTGGCAGCACATGGACCCGGCGCACCGGGCCTATCGCGCGGGCAACCCCTGGGAGGCGCGGGCCCGGGACTATTACGTGGGCCTCGACGCGGAGGTCGGCCGACTGGTCGCCGAGGCCGGGCCCGAAGCCACCGTGCTGGTGGTGAGCGACCACGGCGCCCGCGCGATGCACGGCGGGGTCGCCCTGAACGAGCACCTCCGCGCCGCGGGGTGGCTGGCCCTGCGTGAGGAGCCGACCTCGCCGCGGCCGCTGCGCGAGGTGGTCGACTGGAGCCGCACCCGCGCGTGGGCCGAGGGCGGCTACTACGCGCGGGTCTTCCTCAACGTGCGCGGCCGGGAGCCCCAGGGCGTGGTGGATCCCGCGGCGGTGCCCGAGACCCTGGCCGAGCTGGAGCGGGTGCTGGGCTCCCTCGACGGAGTGCGCGTCGACTGCCGGCGACCGGCGGACGTGTACCGCGAGGTCCGCGGCGAGCCCCCGGAGCTGATGGTCTACCTCGACGACCTGGCGCTCCGGGCCCTGGGTACCGTGGGGCACGGCGCGGTGCGCGTGCCCACCAACGACGAGGGACCCGACGGGTGCAATCACGACTGGGACGGCGTCGCCATCCTGACTGGACCCGGGATCGCGCCGGGCGTCTTGGATGGCGCGTCGATCCTCGACGTGGCGCCCACCGTGCTCGAGCACTTCGGCGTGAGCCACGACCTGCCCGGTCGCTCGCTCCGCCGATAGCGGGCCCCGGCGTCAGTCCACGTAGCCCAGGGCGCGCAGCCGCTTCTCGACCTCGCGCTCGTCCCCGGGCGCGGCGGCGCGACGGGCGGCCAACTCGGGGAGCTCGGTGGTCTCGCCGGCGGTCTCCCCCAGCGCCTCCCAGAGCACCCGGCCCCGGGCCTCGGCAGGCACCACCACGCCCATGCGCGCCAGGAGCGTGGCCGCGGCGTCGGCGATGTGCGCGTCGATCTCGCCGACCGGCGCCACGCTGGGACCCGCGGCGGCGAAGAAGCCGCGCTCCCGGTGGCTCCCTTGGAGCGAGCGGCCCTTCTTGCCGAGGTGTTCGCTGGGATCCAATCGGCGGAAGAGCGCCCCGGGCCCGCCGCTGGGCTGCACGTTGTAGCTGTAGCCCTCGCGGAGGTGCAGCCGGAGCAAGAGGTCCGGCGCGCGCTCGAGGTGCGGACCGTCGTAGAGCTCCTCGCGGCGCCACACGGTGTCCACCACCGGCTGGCCGTTCCACGGATCCCGGAGGGCGAGGAGCGCCTGCTCCACCGCGCGCACCGTGCTCTCCCGATCCCGCGCGGCCACGGTGCCCTGGGGCTCGCGCTCGGCGAGGTTCAGCCACACGCCGGGGAAGTAGTTGAGCTCGTCGGAGAAGGCGCGGGTGCGCGCGAAGTCGATGGCCCCGAAGCGCGCGCGGCTCTCCAGCCAGCCGGGGAGGCGCCCGCCGGCGAGCCGGAAGAGGCGCTCCCGGAGCCGCGGGGGCAAGCGGGTGAGCGCCTGGCCCTTGGCCCAGCCCACCAGCTCCGCGAGCCGCCCGCCCCGGGCGGCGTGGAACTGGAGGAGCCCCGCCTCGGCCAGCGCGCGGTTCAGGTGGAGCACCACGTCGCTGGCCCCGCCGCTGCCGTGATCGCTGACCACGGTGATCTCCACGTCGGCGCCGGCGGCCCGGGCGAGCGCGCCGACGGCGGCGTCCAGCGCCCGGTACACCCGCGCCAGCCCGTCGCGCGCCTCGGCGGGGACCGCCGGGCTCCGGGGGGAGGCGGCGTCGTGGAAGGCCCAGAGGTGATGGGAGGCGGTGTCGCTCTCGCCGAAGTAGAGCGCGAAGAGATCCCAGGTCTCCCGCTCCATGAGCCAGCGGGCCACCTCGACCTTGTGGGCGATGCGCTCCTCGAGCAGCCCCGGCAGCCGCGCGTGCCAGCCGGGCTGGTCGGCGTTCATCTCGTCGGCGTCGTCGAAGCGCCAGGGGCCAAAGCGGGCGCGAAGCCGGTCGTGGAGCGCCGGCGGGGACACGAAGGACCGGTCGGCCTCGAAGGCCACGGGCGAGTCCCAGCCGCTGATGAAGACCCCGTGCTCGAGGCGCGGCGGCGGGTAGGTCGCGGGGAAGGCCACGCAGGCGCAGCGGCGACCGGCGGCGTCCAGGCGCTCCACCAGGAACGGGGCCTCGCGGACGGTGCCGCCGGTGAAGCGGACCTCGGTGCCCTGGCGGGTGGTGAAGTCGAAGACCCCGTGGCGCCCGGGGTCCACCCCGGTGAGGAAGGTGGTCCAGTTGGGCAGGGTCGCCGGGGGCTGTACGCTCTCCAGGGCGGCGTGGGCCCCGCGCTCCATCAGGGCGAAGAGATGGGGCAGCGCGGCCGGACCGAGCGCACGGATGACGGTGAGGTCGGCGCCGTCCAGCCCGAGGACGAGGTGACGAGCGGGCACCCGAGGCAGGTAGCCGTCGGGCCCGGGTCGGTCAATCGCTGGGGGACGACGCTCGCGCCGGTCCGGGTATCACTCGCCGTAGAGGGTGCGGGTGCTGCGGCCCATGAGCCGCACGGCGAGGGCGCCGGGGAGCAAGCGACCCAGGACGCGCCGGGCGGCTCGGTTCACTCGACCGGGGACCAGCGTGGGCCGGTGGCCCAGCGCGCCGTAGGTCTCCCGGACCACCTGCTCGGCGTCCATCACCGGCCCCACGTCCTTCGCCGTGGTGGCCAGGTAGCGCGGCGTGCCCACCGCGCCGGGGCAGCTCACCAGGACGTCCACGCCGGCGGCGCGTAGCTCGTCCCAGAGACCCTCGGTGAACACTCGGCCGAAGGCCTTGGTGCCCGCGTAGGTGGCCAGGCGGGCCGTGCCGTGGAAGCCGCTCATCGAGGACACCCAGACGATGGCGCCCCGGCCGCGGGTGGCCATGGGACCGCCGAACGCGTGAACCAACGCCAGCGGAGCCCGCACGTTCACGTCCACCGCGAGGAGCGCGTCGCTCAAGGGTGCGTCCAGGAACGCGCCCACCGGCGCGTAGGCCGCGTCGTAGACCAGGGTGCCGACCTCCCGGTCCGCCACCCGCTCGCGGAGCACCGCCGCGGCGTCCGGGCGCGCCAGGTCCAGCGGCACGGCCAGGGTCGGGACCCCGTGGCGTCGGCCGATCGCGTCCAGGGTGGCGGCGAGCTTCCCTTCGCTCCGGGCGACGCCGATCACGCCGAGCCCGGCCGCGGCGGCGCCCTCGGCGAATGCGGCGCCCAGGCCCTCGGAGGCGCCGGCGACGAGCGCCCAGGGACCGTGTCGTCTCCGATCGAGCATCCCCCATCGTACCCCTTCTCGGTGTCGTTTCGGCTATGCTCCCGTCCATGCAGACGGTTTGCGGCAGCGCCGCGGCCACCGGGGACGGGACCGAGGAGACCTTGGGGGAGGCGCTCTCGGCCGCCCGAGCCGCGCTCGGAGATCGAGACCCCGATCTCTGCGTGCTCTTCGCTTCGCCGCGCCACCCCCTGCACCTCGCCGCCGCCATCGCCCACGAGCGCCTGGGTTGCGACGTCCTGAGCTGCAGCTCGGCGGGCGAGATCGCCGACACCCGGCTCCTCTGTGCTGGGGTGAGCGTGCTGCTGATCGCCTGGGGCGATGCGCAGCACGCGTTGGAGCCGGTGGTCCCCCTCGAGGCCGAGGGCGAGGTCGCCGCCGAGGCGCTCACCGGGATCTTCCCCACCCACGCCAGCGCCGCCGCCGGCGCGGGGCTGGAGCACGGGACCACGCTGATGCTCGGGGACGGCCTCTCTCCGGACCTGGAGACCTTGGTGGCCAAGATTCGCAGCCGCCTCCCCCAGGCCCACGACGTGGTCGGCGCGGGCGCCGCGGACGACGGGGACCTCCGCTACACCTTCGTCGGCAGCGGCCGGACGGTGGCGGCGGGCTCGGCGGTCACCGCCCACGTGGCCAGCAAGACCCCGTGGGGCGTGGGCGTCGGGCATGGGACCCGGCCGACGTCGACGCCGATGACCGTCACCGCGGCCACCCACAACGTGGTCCACGAGCTCGACGGCCGGCCGGCCATCGACGTCTATCGGGAGCTCGCGGCAAACCAAGGTGTCTCGGTGGACACCGAGGAGAAGCTCCGGCGTTTCCTGGTGGGACACGAGATCGGGGTCCACTTCTTCGACGAGATCGCGCGCGTCCGGGCGCCCATCGGCGTCCGCCCCGAGGGCGGCGTGGCCTTCGTGGGCGAGGTGCCCGAGGGCGCCACCGTGTCCTTCGTGAACGGGACCCCCGAGAGCTATGTCGAGGCGGCCCGGGAGGCGGCGCGGATGGCCTTGGCGGGCCTCGAGGGAGCGACCCTGGCCGGTGTGCTGGTGTTCAGCTGCATCACCCGGGGCCGGGTCCTCGGGGAGCGCTACCCCGAGGAGCTCGAGGCGATCCGCGAGGTCTTCGGCGACGTGCCCACGGCGGGCCTGCTCAGCTACGGCGAGATCGCGCGGATCCCCGGAAAGCTCGACGGCTTCCACAACAGCACCCTGGTGCTGGTGGCGATCCCGGCGTAGCGAGCGGGGCCGAGCGACCTACTCGAAGTCGAGCACGGCGTCTTCGCCGGCGAGATCGATGAGCGCGGCGACGTAGCTGAGCGCGGTGGCGGCCCGCTCGAGCACGCCGGTCATCTGGGCGTCGCTCAGGAAATACGCCGTGTCCGCGGTCTCGTCGGTGACCCGCTCGTTGCGCATGGCCGCGCGCAGGGTCTCTCGGTCCAGGCGCTGGAGCCGGTCGATGGTCGATCGCGAGAAGCGCTCGACCTTCTCCAGCTCGGTACGCAGCCGGGTCTCGATGGCGTCGGGGAGGGGCGCCGCGAAGGCCGCGTCGTTGTCGCGGATGACCACCCGCGGCGCGTCCTCGGACCCGATGACCCGCAGGTTGCCGCCGCTGTAGCGGTCCCAGTTGGCGATCAGGTAGTCGAAGAGGATCAGATCGGACAGATCGCGCGCGAGCTGCCGCTGACCCTCCGGGGCCTCGCCGCCGCGTCCGATCCAGCCGGCCCACTCCCGCCGCTGCTCGGGGCTGTCCAGGCCGATGTCGCGCATGTCGGGCACCCAGTAGATGGCCGCGCCGGTGGCCTCGAGGCCGTTCCAGCGCACCGCCTCTTCGAGGTCCAACCAGGTCTGCTCGTCGGCGTAGCGGGGGTGCAAGCGCGCGCGGATGGAGCGCCGGTTGATGTCCCGGATCGCCGCCGGCAGCACGTTGTCGTAGCCCAGCAGGCGCCCCAGGCGATAGGCGGCGACCTCGGCGGAGGCTGCCCGGGCGCGCACCGCCGAAGGCGGCTTGAAGGCGAACATGTGCTCGCCGAGGGTCTGCACCCGGAAGACCACCGAGGAGGTCCCCACCGGCTTGAACTGGGTGGGGCGCGCCTCGACCATGTCGGCGAGGATGGCGTCGTGGGTGAAGCCGCCCTCGCCGGGCATGGCCACGTCCGTGGGCATGGTGAGCGGCTCGGGCGGCTCCTCCACCTCGGGCTCCGGCTCCGGCTCCGGCGGCGCCTCGGGGGGCGCCGACTCGGTGCTCGGCGGCGGCGCGGGCTCGTCGCGCACCTCGGCCCGGTCGCCCGCGTTGCCGCAGGCGAGCAGGAAGAGGCACAGCCAGCCGACTCGGGTCGTGCTCACGGCCGCCGAGGGTACCATCGCCGGGGGTGAATCCGCGAAACGCTCAGCGGTTTCCGGAGAGGATGTTCCGGGCGATGACCATGCGCTGGATCTGCGAGGTGCCTTCGTAGATCTGCAGGATCTTGGCGTCGCGCATGAGCTTCTCGACCGGGTAGTCCTTCATGTAGCCGGCGCCGCCGAAGACCTGGACGGCGTCGGTGGCCACCTGCATGGCGCTGTCGGCCCCGAAGGCCTTGCTGTACGAGGCGACCAGGCTGTTCCGGGAGCCCTGGTCGATCATCCAAGCGGCCTTGTGGACCAGGAGGCGGGTGGCCTCGTACTTGATGGCCATCTCGGCGAGCATGGCCTGGACCATCTGGTGCTCGGCGATGGGCACGCCGAAGGTCTTGCGCTCCTTGGCGAAGGCGATCGACTCGTCCAGGGCGCGGCGCATCAGGCCGCACGCGCCGGCGCCGATGTCCGGGCGGGTCCGGTCGAAGGTCTGCATGGCCAGCTTGAAGCCGTGGCCGGCCTCGGCGAGCACGTTCTCCTTGGGGACGACGACGTCCTCGAAGGCGATGGTCGCGGTGTCGCTGGCGCGCTGGCCGAGCTTGTCTTCCTTCTTGCCGACGCTGATGCCCGGGGTGTCGCGGTCGACGACGAAGGCCATGATGCCCTTGTGCCGCTGCGTCGGGTCGACGGTCGCGAAGACCGTGTACCACTTCGCCCAGGAGCCGTTGGTGATGTAGCACTTCTCGCCGTTGAGGACCCAGTCGTCGCCCTTCTTCTCGGCGCGCATCTGGATGCCGGCGGCGTCGCTGCCCGCGGCGGGCTCGGTGATCGCGTAGGCGGCGAAGACCGGCTCGCTGGTGAGCATGCCGAGGTACTTCTTCTTGATGGCGTCGCTGCCCGCCAGGATGATCGGCGTGGCCGCGAGGGCGTTGGCCGTCATGCTCGTCTGGATGCCGGTGCAGCCGTAGGCGAGCTCCTCGGTGATCAGCACGTGCTCCATCTCGTGGAAGCCGAGCCCGCCGCAGTCCTCGGGGATGATCGGGGCCACCAGCCCGAGCTCCCACGCCTCGTCGAAGACGTCCTTGGGGAACTTGGAGGTCTGGTCCGCCTCGGCGGCGACGGGGACGATGCGCTCCTTGACGAAGCGCCGCGCGCTTTCGACTAGGGCCTTGTGCTCATCGGAGAGGGAGAAATCCATGATGCTGACTCGGTGGTTCGGGGATGGAGGTGGGTCGGCCGGAGCCGAGGGATGGAGGGCTGGGGCGGGACGTCGCGCTCGGGAAGGGGCTCACTCGAGGCGGCGACGCCGCTCCTTCTCCAGCTCGTCGCGGGCGGCCTTGGCGCCCAGTCGGAAGCCGATGGCCAGGCCGACCAGGAGGACGGCCGGGATGAAGAAGACGTGCTCGAGGGACGGGATCAAGGCGCCGGATCCTTCTTCGGGGCGGCGCCGGCCACCATCTCGCGGAGGGCCTCGACCTCGGCGGCGTTGCGCCGGTGGAGGCTGGCCAGCCGGCCCACGTAGAGGAGGACCAGGGTCCAGCCGACCGCGTAGGCGCCGACCATCAGGGCGCCGCCGGGGACGTCCTCGACCTGCGGCCCGGTGACGCTCTGGAAGGAGGTCGCGCGCTCCCCTTCGGGGGACTCGGTCTCCTGGGCGAAGGAGGGCGCGGCGCCCAGCACGAAGACGAGGGCGAAGAGGCGGAGGAGGGGGCGGATGGCGAGGCGGTTCATCGGTCGTCTCCCAAGAGGCCGGAGGTGGCCGCGTCGATGTGGACGCGCTCGAGCTCCTGGCGGGCGCGCTCGAGGCCGACACGCACCGTGATCAAGAGGATGGCGAGCAACGTGATCACCACGAAGCCCATGACGAAGGCGGGGACCATGTCCGGATGGATGCCGCCGCCCCCACGGCTGACGACCACCGGGTGCTGCCCGCTCCAGCGCTGGACGCTGTACTTGATGACGAAGAGGAGCGGGAAGCCCACCACCGCCAGGGCGGCGGCGAAGCGCTTCTCGGTCTCCCCCACCTGACCGAAGCTGCGCAGCGCCAGGAAGGAGACGTAGATCAGCCCGGTCAGCAGGGTGCTGGTGAGGCGCGGGTCCCAGACCCAGAAGGTGCCCCAGGCCTTGCGGCCCCAGAGCGGGCCGGTGATCAGCACGATGACCACGAAGAGGGTGCCGATCTCGGCGCCGGCGATGGACCAGGCGTCCGCCCGGTCGCTGCGCTTCCAGAGGTAGATCAGCCCGGAGACGGCGGCGATCGTGTACCCGACGTACATCCCGTAGGCGCTGGGCACGTGCAGATAGAAGATCTTCTGCGAGACCCCCATCTGCACCTCGGTCGGGGCGGTGAAGACCACCAGGTAGATGAAGGCCAGGAAGGCGACGATCGTCGCGGCGACCAGCCCCATCAGCCAGATCGGCGCCCCGGCGCTCTTCGGCGCCGTGGACGCGCCCGATTCCGTTGCATCGGCGGCCATGGACCCGCTACGCCTACCACGGAGCCCGGCGAAGCGCACGGGTCACGACCGCACCGATGCCTTCCACCGCCGACCTCCCGCTCGCCGCCTGGGCCGAGCACGCCGCCCGGGTGGGCGACGCCGTGCTGGGCCGCCTCCGCTCGCCCCTGGCCGAGCTCGTGGAGCGGACCAGCCGCGTCTACACCCGGGAGCGCGAGGACTTCGCGCCCGCCAGCGCCAAAGATGCCCTCCACGCCCGGCTCCGCTTCTATCTGGTCCGCGACCTGCCCAAGCTGGCTGGCCCGGTCCACGAGCTGGCCCTCGGCGACGCGCTGCCCGGGGGGAGCACCTGGCGCGTCCTGGACCTCGGGGCCGGGGTGGGCACCACCACCTTCTCGTTCCTGGCCGGAGCGATGGCGGCCGGCGCGGCCCCCGAGCGGGTGGTCGTCGACGCGGTGGACCAGACGCCACTGGCGCTCCGCGCCTTCGCCGCGCTGGCCGAGGGCGCGCCCGGCCTCCCGCCCCTGGAGGTCGCCGCCCACTCGGGCGACGCCCTGCGCTTCGTGGAAGGCGCCACCGGCGGCTGGGACGTGGTCCTCATGGGGCTCTTCGTGAACGAGCTTCCCTACGCCGACCGGCAGCGGCTCCTGGATCTCCTCGCCCAGCGGCTTCGGCCCGGGGGGACCGTGCTGATCCTCGAGCCCGCCCTGCGGGAGACCAGCCGCGCGCTCCACCGGCTCCGCGACGAGCTGGCGGCGGGGTGGGGGGTCTACGCGCCGTGTCTGCGCACCGGGCCCTGTCCGATGCTGGAGACCGAGCGCGACTGGTGCCACGAAGAGGAGCTCCTGACCCTGCCGCCGGCGCTGGAGTCGGTCGCCCGCGGGGCCGGGCTCCGGGGCGACCGGCTCCGCTACTCCTACCTCACGCTGCGGCGCGACGAGCGGACCCTCCGCGGCGCGCTCGACGCCGACGACGGCTGGCGGATCGTCAGCCAGGCCCTGAAGTCCAAGGGGAAGCTGGAAGTTTACGGGTGCGCCGACCCCGGCCGGATCCGCTTCACCCGGCTGGACCGCCACGCGGCCGATCCGAACGCCGCCTTCGGGGAGGCCCGCCGGGGCCAGGTGCTGCGCATCGAGGGGGCCGAGCCCAAGGGGAAGGGTCGCCGGCTCGGGGCGGACGCCCAGGTGGAACGCATTCGCTGAAAGGCGAGCATTCGCGGTGCGCCGGGGCCGGAGGCTGCTATGGTCGGCCCGCTTTGGCGCCCCATCTCCTGGATCGGAAGTTCCTTTTCGTCGTCGGCAAGGGCGGCGTGGGGAAGACCACCGTGAGCGCGGCCCTCGGGCTCGCCGCGGCGGCCAAGGGCAAGAAGACCCTGGTCGCCATGGCCAACGCCAAGGAGCGGCTCAGCACGCTCCTCGACTCGCCGCCCATCGGCGAAGAGGTCGTCAACGTCGCGCCCAATCTGGACGCGGTGAACATGACGCCGAACGCGGCGCTGCGGGAATACGGGATGATGATCCTGAAGATCCGCGCGCTCTACGAGGCGGTCTTCGAGAACCGGCTGGTGCGGGCGTTCCTCCGGGGGACCCCCGGGGTCGAGGCCTGGGCCATGCTGGGCAAGGCGTACTTCCACGCCGAGGGCCACGGGCCGGGATCCAAGGGCGACTACGACCTGGTGATCCTCGACGCGCCGGCCACGGGCCACGGGCTGGACATGCTCCGCGTGCCCCAGGTGATCGTCGACGTGGCGCCCCCCGGGCTCCTGCGCCGGGAGGCCGAGCGGGCCCTCGATCTGCTCCGCGACGCCAACAAATCCGGGGTGCTGATGGTGACCCTCCTGGAGGAGATGCCCGTCAGCGAGACCCTGGAGCTCCACGCCGCGTTGAAGAACGAGCTCCGCATGCCGGTGCCCGCGGTGGTCCTGAACCAGGTGCTCCCCCAGCTCTTCCCGGCCGGCGAGCGCGAGGCCTTCGGCACGCTGCACCAGCGCATCGCCGAGGACTCCCCGCTGACCAACCTCGCCGAGGCCGCCCGCATCCGCACCGGCCGCGAGGCCGTTCAGGAGCAGAGCCGGGCCCGCCTGACCCGCGAGCTCCCGGACATCCCCCAGGTCGTGCTGCCGCACCTCTTCGCGCCGGAGTTCCTGCGCGAGCACGTCGAGGCGCTCAGCAAAGCCATCGCGCGCTGACGGGTCCCGCGGCTCGCCTCCACGGCGGGCAGCGAGCCCGCGCTCACTCCACCGGGAGGCAGAGCGAGCCCACCGCGCTCGGGGTGCAGGCGTGCCCCTCGAAGCAGTCCATGGGCTCCGCGCAGGCGGCGAAGCAGAGGTAGGTCTCGGTGGAGTCGCCCTCGAGGGCCAGGCAACGCCCGTGGGGGCAGTCGACGTCGGCCGTGCACTCGTGGGAGCAGGTGCGCCCGGTGGCCTCGCTGCCGTCCGAACGCACATAGGCCAGCTCGTAGCACCCGTCGGCCGGGGGGTCGCAGTCGCTCGCGCGCTCGCACGGGCCGTGGAGCGGCGCGTCGCCACAGGCGACGGCGACGAGCGCGCCGAGGCCCAGTGCGACGCGAAGGCCGAGGCTCACCGGGGACAGCCGGAGGAGTCACACGGCATGCACACCGCGTCCGTTTCACCGGTGTCGTCGTTCACCGTGGGGATGCACGCGAAGTGCAGCGGGCAGTCGTAGTCGTCGAAGCAGCGCTCGTAGCAGACCCGCTGGCCGACCATCGGGTCACCCACCAGCTCGTAGCAGGCGCCGTTGCCGGGGCAGTCGAAGTCCGTCGCGCAGGTCCCGGAGCACATCTGCCCGTCGGCCCCCTCCTCGTAGGCGACCGTGTAGCAGGTGAGCCCGCTGTCGCAGTCGCTGCCGTCGTCGCAGAGGGTGTAGTGCTCGCCGGCGCTGCTGCAGGCGCCGAGGGCGAGGAGGGCGAAGAAGGCGAGGGAAGAGAGGGTGCGCATGGGGGCTCCGACGGAGAGGGACGGTCGATCTTCAGTAGGGTCTGCGGCTCCAGCGTAGCCGGCGCCAGCCCCCGGAGCCCTCGGGCCCTCGTACGGCGGACGACCGGCGCCGCTCAACGGCGCATGGACCCGCGGGCGCCGGTGGTCACGTAGCGGCCGTGGGGCCAGTGGCGGTACCACTCGGCCTGGATCACCGGCCCGCCGGTTTCGGGGTCGAGCTCGCCGGTCGGCGAACCGACGATCCGCATCAGGGTGCCCTGCCAGACCCGGTCCTGGCCGGAGGTGTGCGCGGGGTCGAGCTGCACCTTCACCGTGAACGGGCCGCCGGACCGATCGGACACCGTCACGCGGCAGGAGCTGGCGGACTCGTCGTCGCAGAGGTTCCGCGGCGAGAGGGTTCGGAAGTTCAGCTCCAGGCGATCCCCGTCGAGCTTCTCCACCATCCCGAACCAGGCGATCCGCGACGCCGCGTAGCCCTCGGGATCGCGCCGGACGTCCTCGTAGGTGACCTCGGTGGTCCCCTCCAGGTGGTCGTCCTCCGCGCCGTAGGTCTCGTATTCCCGCGCGTAACCCCACTGCCCGCCACCGCAGGCGACGAGGAGGAGGAGCGCTACCCAACCCGACCGAGTCGACATGGGCTGCGTGTTCGCACACCTCGGGGCCCCTCCGCAAGGCTCTGCGGCTTGCAACCGGGGCACCCCGCCTCTAGCCTCCGCCCACCTTTTGGGAGGTCGATCTTGGACGGCAGCAGCACGTACGCACCCTCGGCCCCGGCCGGCGCCGGCACCCTCGGCATGGAGCTCGAGACCCCGCTCATCTTCGAGCAGGGCGCTCCCGGCCGGAGCGGCGCGTCTCTTCCCCCGCGCGAAGGGTTCCCCGACGTGGATCCCCAGGCGCTCCTCGGCGCCGCCTACCGCGAGGAGTCCGCGCACCTCCCGGAGGTCTCGGAGCCCGAGGCCTTCCGGCACTACGTCCGCCTGAGCCGGCAGAACTTCGCCATCGACCTGGGCATGTACCCGCTCGGGTCGTGCACCATGAAGTACAACCCGAAGGTCAACGAGTGGGCCGCGCGCTTGCCCGGCTTCGGGCGCATCCACCCCTTCGCGCCGGACGCGCGCATCCAGGGGGCCCTGGAGTTGGTGTGGCGCCTCGAGCAGGCGCTCGCCGAGATCTGCGGCATGGACCGGGTCTCCCTGCACCCGGCCGCCGGCGCCCACGGCGAGCTGGCCGGCCTGATGATGATCCGCGCCTACCACCAGGCCCAGGGTCGCAGCCCGCGCAAGGTCCTCATCCCGGACACCGCCCACGGCACCAACCCCGCGTCCTGCGCGCTGAACGGCCTCGAGGCCGTGCCCTTCCCGGTCGACGAGGCCGGCGTGGTGCTTCCGGAGCAGCTCGCGCCGCTGATCACCGACGATATCGCCGCGGTGATGATCACCAACCCCAACACCGTCGGCCTCTTCGAGAGCAACATCAAGGAGATCGCCGACCTGGTCCACGCCAAGGGCGGGCTGGTCTACGGCGACGGCGCGAACCTCAACGCCATCATGGGGCGCGGCCGCCCCGGCGACTTCGGCATCGACGTGATGCAGCTCAACCTGCACAAGACCTTCACCACGCCGCACGGTGGTGGTGGCCCCGGGTGCGGTCCCGTCGCCTACAAGCAGATCCTCGATCCCTTCGCCCCGGTGCCGGTGGTGGAGAAGGACGAGAGCGGTCAGTTCCGCCTGGACTACGCCGGTCGCCCCGACTCCGTTGGTCGGCTGCGCTCGTTCCACATGAACTTCGGCATGGTCGTCCGGGCCTACACCTACATCCGGGAGCTCGGCGCCGAGGGCCTCACCCGCGCCAGCGAGCTGGCGGTCCTCAACGCCAACTACCTCCGGGCCCGCCTGGCCGATGCCTGGCACGTCGCCTACGACCGGGTCTGCATGCACGAGGTCGTGCTCAACGACCGCAAGCTCCGCGAGACCGGCGTGACCACCATGGACATCGCCAAGCGCCTGATGGACTTCGGCTTCCACCCGCCGACCGTCTACTTCCCGCTGGTCGTGAAGAACGCCCTGCTCATCGAGCCCACCGAGACCGAGACCCGGCAGTCGCTGGACCTCTTCGTGGACGCGATGAACCAGATCGCCAAGGAGGCCCAGGAGGCCCCCGAGATCGTGAAGCAGGCGCCGCACCACACCCGGCTCAAGCGCCTCGACGAAGCCCGCGCGGCCCGCAAGCCGGTCCTCCGCTGGCGGCCGCCGACCGCCGACGCCGACTGAAGACCCCGGCTCCGCACCGGACGCACGGCTTTCGAGCCGTGCGTCTCGCGATCCCCTCGCGTGACAGGGGTGTGGCGATCCATTAGCTTTCGCGGCCGGGGGGCTGAGGGCTCCTTTCGATCCGGCGATCGCCGGGTCGCTTCATCCCACGAGGAGGGACCGGCGCGATGTCGCGACGCCACTTGCTTTCGCTATTCTCTTTGGCCGTTCTGTTGGTCGCCTGCGGCGACGACGGCCGCACCCGTCCCGGCCGGGACATGGGCCCCGTCGTCACGCCCGACATGGGCGACCCGGTGGACATGCGCATGACCCCCACGGGCTGCACTCCGGGGGCCACCGCCTGCGCGGGGAACACTTTCTACACCTGCGGCGACGACGGCGTCTCCCAGGTGAACCCCATGGTCTGTGAGGGCGCCTGCGACACCGTGGAGGGTTGCGTCGCGTGCACGCCCGGCCAGCGTCGGTGTGACGGGACCGTCTCCATGGTCTGCGCCCCGGACGCCTCCGGCTTCGTCACCGCCCGCGACTGCGCGGAGAGCGGCGTGGCCTGCGGCACCAACGGCTACTGCAACGACGCCTGTGGCAACGCCGAGGCGAACAAGTCCAACATCGGCTGCGAGTACTGGCCGGTGCCCCTGGCGAACCTCGGCGGCTTCACCACCGACTACGACTTCCGCGTCGTGGTGGCGAACCCCGACGACTCGCCCGCCAGCGTGCAGGTCTTCCGCGGCGATAGCGTCGTGGCCGAGGCCACCGTGGCGCCCGGCGGGCTGGACGACATCGTCCTGCCCTGGGTCAGCGGGATGAGCGACGGCATCAACGCCACCACGCCCGGCAGCGTGTCCACCACCAACGGCGCCTACCGCCTGGTGTCCGACCGGCCGGTCACCGTGGCCCAGTTCAACCCCTTCGAGTACGACAGCTCGTCGGCGGCCGACTTCTCCTACACCAACGACGCCTCGCTCCTGCTGCCCTCGCACTCCTACACCGGCGAGTACATCACCTCGAGCTACATCCCGCTCTCCCGGACGCTGGTCGACCCGGGCTTCCCGCCCGTCATTCCCCCGTCGAGCGACTCCAGCAGCTCGCCCGGATACATCGCGGTGGTGGGCATCACGCCGGAGCCCACCACGGTGAACATCGGCCTCAGCGCGCCGGTGGCCGCGGACCGCAACGGCAAGTTCCCGGCGACCTCCGCGGGCAACACCATCAGCTTCACCGTCCAGCGCGGCGAGGTGGTCCACGTGGTCGCCGCCGCACCCCCGGCCTGCTCGGCCGCGCGCCCCGGCTTCACCGTCGAAGACATCGGCGGCGGCACCGAGCTCCAGTTCTGCAACGAGACCCAGTACGACCTCACCGGCAGCCGCGTGCAGGCGAACCACCCGGTGGAGGTCTTCGGCGGCCACGTCTGCGCCTACGTGCCCTACTCGGCGCAGGCCTGCGACCACCTCGAGAACCAGATGCCTCCGCTGCAGACCTGGGGCACCGAGTACGTCAGCGCGCCGATGGGTGACACCAGCGCCGCCGCGCGGAACATCGTCCGCGTCGTCGCCGCCTTCGACGGCACCACCGTCACGGTGGAGCCCGCCCAGGGCGGCGTCACCGGCGGTCCACTCTCGGCCGGCGGCTGGCTCGAGTTCGAGGCCACCACGCCCTTCCGGGTCACCGGCTCCCGCGGCGTGATGGTGACCCAGTACCTCGTCGGTCAGCAGGCCACCACGCCCGCCGCCGATCGGGGCGACCCCGCGATGATCGTGCTCCCGCCCGAGGAGCAGTTCCGCAGCGACTACACCTTCGCGACCCCGACCAGCTACAACAGCTCGACCAGCGGTCAGTCCTACCTGCTCATCGTCCGCGAGCCCGGCCTGGCCATCACCCTCGATGGGTCCCCGGTCACCGCGACCTTCAGCAGCGTCGGCGGCCGCGAGGTGGCCACCGTGCCCGTCGAGGGCGGCACCCACACCATGGAAGCCGAGCGAGGCTTCGGCGTCTTCGTCTTCGGGATGGGCCAGTACACCAGCTACGCCTACCCCGCCGGCCTGGACCTCGAAGAGATCCTCCTGATCTGACGCTCCCGCGTCCGAACCGAACGAGCCCGCCCGGTCCGCCGCGCGGGCTCGTCTCGTTCTCGCGGGCGGCGCCGCTCAGGCGTTCATGAAACGGGCGTCGCCGAGCCAGGGGCGGGTGACGCCGAGGGAGCCGCAGATGGCCTCGGTCCAGCGGGCGGGCATGGGCTCCTCGAAGACCAGCGCGGGGTCCACCGGGGTGCGCACCCAGCGACCCTGGGCGATCTCGTGGTCGAGGGCACCGGGTTCCCAGGTGAGGTGCCCGAAGACGAAGAGCAGCGGGGTCTCGCTCTGGATCATCTGGACCACCGCGTCCGGGGAAGCGGTGACGCCCACGGACTCGCTGAGGAGGCAGCTGTCCTCGGGGTGCTCGTCGACCCGCCGGGCGTCGTAGAGGAGCCAAGCGACGTCGGGCCGGACGCCGCCGCCGCGGCACACCTGGGTCGCGGCGGCCATGGGCGGCAGGCCGATGCCGCGGGTCTCGATCCCGAAGCGGTCCAGGGCGGTCGCGAGATCGCGGTCGGTGGGCCGGTTCAGCAGGAAACCGAGGGAACCCTCGTCGCCGTGAACGGCCACCAGGACCAGCGCCTCATGGTGCGGCCCGGTGGTGTCACCGGTCGCAGCGAGGAGGAAGGCGCCTGAGGGCTGTTGCATCGACGCCCATGGTATCGCGCGCAATCGACCTTGGGGAGGCTTGACACCGCCGTGCCGGGTCCGGGTGCGGTATACGCCCCTCGATGGCTACCGCGCCTCCACCGTCCCCGCGTTCCCTCTGGACCCTGGCCGTCGGCCTCGGTCTGGGCGCCTTCGTCCTCGAGCAGGTCGCCCACGAGTGCTGCCACGGCCTCACCGCCCTGGCGGTGGGCGGCCGCTGGGATTGGCTGCACTTCTTCGCCGTGGGATCCGAGGTCTCGCCCGAGGCGCCGCGCGCCGCCCGGCTGGCGGTCCCAGCCGGGGCCGCGCTGTGGGACATCGCCCTCGGCGCCGTCGCCTTTCTGGTGAGCCGGCGAACGTCGCGGCCCACGCTCCGCCTCTTCTCGGTCTACCTCGCCGCCTTCTGCTGGTTCGCGGGCTTCGGCTACCTCTTCTTCGATGCGGCCACCTACGACCCGGAGGGGACCGACCTGGGCGATTGGAAGCGGGTCCTGCAGATCCTCGGCGACGTCCCGCTCGCGCGGCTCGTCGTCGGAGCGGTGGGTCTCGCGGGCTACCTCGGCGCATTCTACTGGTTGCCCCGGGCGCTCACGCGCTTCGCGGGCGAGGAGCGATGGCCCCTCGCGCGCGCACTGGCGTGGGGGCCCTATCTGGGCGCCAACCTGCTCGCGACGGCGCTCGCGTGGTCCCACCCCATCGGCGACGGCGGGCTCGGCCTGGTGCTGTCCAAAGGGTGGCTCGGCTTCAGCGGCTTCTTCTGGGCGGCGTGGATGGCCCGGAGCGAGCCCCCGAGCGAAGACGCGGTCCGGTTGCGCGAGCGGACGGCGCTGGCGTCGGGCGTCGCGATCGCCGCGATCGTCGTGGCGGTGGGGCTGGCGCTGGGCCCCTGGGGACCCGGCGCTCCCTAGCCGGCCTCAGCGGCCGAGGCGCTTCAGGAGCGCGGCGAGGCGGCCGGCGGCTTCCTCGCGGTGCTCGCGGAAGGTGTCCGAGGTGGTCACCGAGCGGCGCAGATCGCCGGGGGTGCCCACCACCTGGCCGGCGACGATCATCGTGTCTATGGCGCGTTCGGCGTCGGCGTAGACCAGGGCCGCGAAGGGGTCGTGGGCCGGCCAGACGGCGGGGTCCTCGAGATCCCAGGCGACCAGGTTGGCCAGGGCGCCGGGCGCGATGACGCCGGCGCGGATCCGCGGGTGCAACGACCCGGCGAAGCCCCAGACCTTGTGGAGCAGGGCGGCGGGCGTGGTGTGCTCGGCGAGCTGGTGCCGGGCCCGGGTGCGGGCGGCCCAGACGGAGCGCGCCGGCCCCGACTCGTGGAGGAAGGCGCCGTAGGCGGGCGAGAAGCTGGCCGGCGCGGTGGCGAAGCCGGCGGCGTAGCGGAGCTCCTCGCGGAGCGAGCAGGAGTCGTTGCTGGCCGCCGCGTCGGTGGCCACGGTCCAGCGCGCGCCGCTCCGTTGCCAGAGGTCGATGCGCGCCGGGAAGCCGAAGTGGAGCTGGGCGTGGGGGCAGGCGACCAGGGTGTGGCGGTCGGCGAAGCTCTCCAGCTCGGCGGCGGTGACGAACAGCGCGTGGGCGTAGACCGCGGGGACCTCCAGGACCCCCAGGTCCTGGAGCCAGCGCACGCAGGAGACGTTGTGCCGCTCGCGGCAGCGCTCGTCTTCCTCGACCGACTGGGCGAGGTGTGCGTGGAGCGGGACCCCCAGCGCGTCGTGCTCGTCGAGGACCCGCTGCCAGAGGTGCGCGCTCACGGTGTCGGTCGCGTGGGGACCGAGGGCCACGGTCACGCCGCGGTCCGCGAGGTCCTCGTCGGCGGCCAGGCGGATGGTCGCGTCGAGCTCCTCTTCCCAGCGGTGCTTGCCGGGGCCGGCGAGGTCCTGGACGGTGGGCGCGATCACCGCGCACATGGGCAGGTCCGCCAGGGCGCGGGCGATGGCCTCGCCGTAGAAGTAGTGGTCCCACACCAGGCCCACGCCGCTGAGCAGGCGGTCATAGGCGCCCATGCGCGCGAAGGCGGCGACGTCCTCGGCGGTGAGGAGCTCCTCGAAGCGATAGAAGAGGTCTTCGACGACGTTGCCCGTGGTCTCGGCGAAGCCGATGCCGCGCAGGGCGTGGAGGGCCACGTGGGTGTGGCTGTCGACGAACGCCGGGGAGAGGAGCTTGTCACCGAGGTCGAGGTCGAACTCACCCGGCTCGCCCTCTTCTACCGAGGCGATGCGGCTGCCCTCGCAGACCACCGTGGCGGGCCCGATGCGGAGCGCGTCGTCCTCACCATCACCGAGGACCGTTCGCCGAGAGAAGATGCGCATGGGGGACGGTCTACCACTCCGCGCGCGGCGGGCCCAAGCTCAGGGTTCGGCGACCTCGGGATTGCCGATCCACGCGCGGCCGGTCTCGGCGTGGAGGGCGCCGGTCAGGGTGATGGGGGCGCCGCCGGCGTGGGTGTAGACCACCGCCCAGCGGTCGATGGCGCCGTAGTGTCCGGCCCGGCCGGCCGGGACCGGGCGGCCCAAGGTGGGAGCCCGGCGGCGCTCCCGCGAGCTCGGGTCGTCACCACAGACCTCGCTGCCCAGCCGAGCGGCGATCCCCTGCACGAGGGCGGCGTCGTCGGTGTACCCGGGGAGGCAGGACCCGGCCGCCAGGGTCCGCACGATCCCCGCCAGGGCGGGGTCGGCGCGCTCCAGGGTGTCGGTGTCGGCGCGGAAGGACCATCCAGCCTCTCCGTCGGTGCGCGCGAGCCATTCGGGAGCGTGACCGGGCCGCACGACGACCCAAGCGTCGGCGGGTTCGCTGACGGCGAAGCCCACCAACGCGACCGTGGCGTCGGGGGGCAGCTCCACGGCGCCGGCGGCGCGGAGGTCGGCGTCGGAGTACCCCCCGAGAAACCGTCGGTCGAAGGGCTCTCCGCGAACCGCGGAGGTCACCGCGGACCCCACCTCCTCCGCGAAGACCGGCAGGTCGCGAATGCTCGCCCCGCGGCCCCAGGCGAAGAAGAGCACGCCGCCGATCCCCAGGGCCACCGCCGCGGCCACGTAGGCGAAGCCCGCCCGCGGGAGCTGTACTCGGGGATCGCCGCGTTCCATCGTGAGCAGCTCGCGCAGGGCGAGCGCGCCGCCGAGGTGCGCCAAGAGGAAGGCGCCGAAGCTCAGGAGCACGTTGGGGACCATGTCGGCGTTGCGCTCGCCGACCATCACCATCGACAGCGTGAACCCCAGGGTCAGGGGCACCACCACCAGCATCCACGCGAGCCACCCGGTGCGGAAGCGGCGGCCCGCGGCGAGCTCGCGGTCGGATCCCACGCGCCGAAGTTGCTGCAGCAGGCCCACGAGGGCCCAGCCGGCCCACCAGGTGCAGCACAGGGTGGCGAAGCCGTAGCGGTAGTAGGACCCGTCGAGCATCTCGCGAAGGCCCAGGGCGGGGATCTCCTCGCTCTCGCCGAAGGGTCCGGTGGGCAGGGTGAACCAGGCGACGAGCAGGGTGGCCCAGGCGAGGGCCGCGAAGATCGTGAGGGTGCGCGAGCGGGGTCGCCGGTGCATCGCCATCTCGGCGCCGGCGGCGACGGTGATCAGGGCGAGCCAGGTGCGGGTGGCGAAGAGCCCCAGCCGCTCGAGATCGCCGCCGCGGATCCCCAAATGACCCAGGACATGAATGCCGGCGAGGCAGGCGGCGGTGCCCGCGACTACGGTGAGGGCTCGGCGCGCGCTGGTCCCCACGAAGGCAGCGGCGACCATCAGGACCCCGGCGCCCCCGAGGACCAGCAGCGGGATCGCGGTGTCGGTCGCCAGCTCCCACGTCGGGGTCCAGCCGTGATCGTCCCAGGGCAGCACCAAGAGCAGGGCCGCGGGGAGCCCCAGGAGGAATCGGCCGAGGCGCGCGCGCCGCTCGCTGCGCGGCGCCTCGGGGGCCGCGTCCGTCACCGGCGCCGGCGCCGCCCGAGCAGGGCGAAGCCGACGAGCGCCAGGAGCCCGCCCGCCGGACCCCCCGTCGTGGCGCAGCTCCCGCAGCCGTCGTCGTCCTCGGGGTCGGCGTGGACGGTCGCCGCCGCGGTCGGCCCGGCGGGCGTCTCCGCGGCCGGCACGAAGGCGTCGAGGCCCAGCTCGGGGACCGGCGAGCGCACGCTCTGGGGCAGCTCGAGCTCGCCGCGCTCGGCGAAGGCCACGTCGGTGGCCGGCGTGGTGCCCGGTCGCGCCATCCCCGCGGGCGGCCCGCCCCAGCGACCGCGGACGGGGTTGGCGCACTCGATGGGGCCGTCCCACTCGTGGCGGATGGCGTAGCGACCCTGGAAGTTGTTCTGGGACGCCGGCCGGGAGCCGTGCTCCAGCTCGCCGTCGTCGGCGAGGAACTCGCGGCCGCCGACGATGGGCGGCGCCGCGCGGAAGACCAGGTCCTCGGTGAGGGTCTCCCGGTCGTAGCGCGCGTGGAGCCGGGTGATGACGAAGTTCATCAGCGTCGACTGGGCCTGCCAGTAGTCGCTGCTGCCGGCCTTGCCCTGGAGCGCGGCCAGCGAGGGCAGCACGTCGGCGCCGAAGGTCATCAGATCGTTCTGGTCCAGCACCGGACCCGGACAGGGATCGCAGTTGGTGGCCTGCCAGGCGTACTCGGTGACGATGGCCGCCGGGTTCTGGGCCAGGGTCTCGTCGAAGAGCGCGGCGTAGAACTCGGCGAAGCGCTCGCGCACCTCGTTGGCCACGTCGACGTTGGTGGGCACGGTCACGTTCTCGTAGTTGGCCACCTCGTAGCGCTGGCCGGGGGCCAACACGTGGACCAGCAGGTCCTGCTTGCCTTCGGCGTTCAGGAGACCGAGGCGCACGGGGAGGGCGAACTGGTCGGAGTCGTAGTGGAAGCGCAGCGGGCTCAGCTCGGCGCGCCCCTCGACGAAGCGGACCTTGGTCACGTCGACCTTGGCCACGAAGAACTTCATGCCCTGCTCGACGTAGGGGCGCAGCACCGGCTCCGCGCCCTCGGGGATCGCGTACTCGTTGTCGCGCAGCCAGGCGTCCAGACCGCTGGAGTCCTCGGCGCTGAGGATCACGATGTCGTACTCGCCGACGGTGAACTCGGCCTCGACGGTGACGCCCATGCTGCCGGCGCCCTCGGCGGCGTACTCGACGGGCGCGGCGGCGGTGTCCTCCATCGCCTCGTCTTCTTCGTAGTCGGGCTCGACGTAGCAGGGGTCCTGCTCCCAGTACTCGACCAGGCGCGGCGCGGCGAGATGGTCGATGCGCTCGAAGACCTCGTTCTTCAGCACCTTCACGTGGTCCTCCTCGAGCACCACCGGCACCGGGATCACCATGGCGAAGTTCTCCGGCGGCCCCTCGTAGTGGTTCTGCATGGAGAGCACGGTCCGGCTCCCCTCCCGCATCAAGACCACCATGGTGGCGTCGTTGACCATCTCCTGGTCCGATCCGGCGACATAGAAGCCGCAGAAGGCGTGGACCGGAGCCGGCAGCGTCAGCGCGAGCGCCGCCATGGCGAAGATCATCGTCGTTCTCATCGTTCCCTCCGGCGCGAGGCTACTCGCAAAACGGTGCTCCGGGGGACCCCGTGCTGGGCGTCCCCCGTTCGGTGTCGGCGACTCAGCGGCAGCGCATCCCCGGGCGGCAGCGGAGCCAGTGGCGACGGAGCCGGGTCCACTCGGTGGGCCGGGTGCGGTCGCCCCGGGGCACCACCAGGCTGCCGACGAACTCGCCGCTCTCGTAGATGCGCTCGATCTGCCGATGGACCTCCTGGAGATCGGCGTCGCTGACGACGCCGTTGCTGGTCGCCTTGTAGAGCTGGACCGTCACCCGCACCGGGAAGCGCGGGTCGCGCTGGAGCCGGAGGCCGCCCATCTCCCGGAAGGGGCCCAGGTCGTCGCCGTGGCCGATGACCGCCTGCTCGACGTCGCTGCGGCCCGCGCCGCCGCCCGCGCGGGAGCGCCGGGTCGGCGCGGCGCTCTCGGCCATCGGCGCGGAGGGGACCATACCGCCGATCGCCTGGAAGCGGGGGCTCCGGTGCCGGAGGGGGACCTGGATGATCATCATCATGTCCGCACCCTCCTCGAGGGCGCCGGCGTCCTGGGCGCTGGTCTCGCCCGCCTCGATGCGCGCCTGGACGGCGCTGCGGCGCTCGGCGGTGAAGACCGTGCGCTGCCCGGCGTTGTTGTGGAAGAGCTGCTGGCCCCAGCCCTGGTACGACTGGTCGCCGGAGCCGTTCTCGATGATGGTCGCGCTCATGCCCTGCCGGGTCACCAGGAGCGTGAGGACCGCGGGGTTCTCGGGGCTGCTCTGGTAGTTGTAGAGGACGGGGTTGAACTCGGCGGTGCCGGTGGCGTTCAGGGGCACGAAGACGTGCTGGGCGCTGACCAGGTAGTGGGTGTCCCGCTCGGCGGTGAAGTCGCCCTCGCCGAGGAGGCTCTGGGGGTCGCTGAGGTAGGCCTTCAGGTTGCCCAGGACCTCGCGCAGGGGGACCGGGTGCAGCTGGCCGCCCTCGCGGTGGTTGCCCACGCGGATCCACATGTCCCGGGCGCGCACGTCGGCGGTGCGGTCGCTGAAGTTGGGGTGACGGATCACCGGGAGCAGGTGGGTGCGGTGGGTGCCGTTGGGGAGCGGCTCGCGGACCTGGAGGGTGAGGTCGCTGATGTTGGGACCCACCGACGACCCCTGGAAGCGGCCGGTGTCCTCCCACATCACGTTCACCACGTTCAGCCCCAGGGCCTGGGTGCGGCGTTGGAGGTCACCGTCGCCGGGCATGCCCACCACGCGCTGGATGGTCTCCCGGAAAGACTGCTGGCCGGGGCGGATGCCCCAGCCCTGGGCTTCGGCGCGCGGGGCCATGGCGAGGGCGGCCAGGCCGGCGAGGGCGGCGAGCAGGGGCGCCGCCGTGCGACGCGAGGGGCGGTTCGTGGAACGGGTCATGGTCTCCTCCATGGCCAGGCGAGACGGGTCGGCGTGGGGTTCGGTCTGAGAAAAGTCGCCGCGAAGAAAGTTGCCAAGGTCCCGGGCTGGCCGCGGGTATCAGGCGATCGACGTGGGCGCCGGCCCATGGCACCAAGGAGTCATGCGCGCGCTCTTGCTGGGGATCCTGCTCGCGCCGGCCGCTGCCGTCGCTCAGGCGGGGAGCGCGTCGGCGCCGCTGGTCTACGGCGCGGACGACCGCACGTTCGTCGGCGAGGGCGACCCGGACGTGGCGGCCGTCGCGGCCCTGGTGCCCCGGGATCGCCTGGTGGAGTCCGCCGCCGGGATCGCCATGGCGCCCACCACGTTGGCCGAGCGGCTCGGCGGGCCCCTCTGCGCCGACGAGCGCTTCGTCGGCGAGCCCTCGCTGGCCGACTGCACCGCGGTCTTGGTGGCGGACGACGCCGTGCTCACCGCCCACCACTGTGTCCCGGACGCGGCCGCCTGCGCGGCGCTGCGGGTGGTCTTCGGGTTCCGGCGGGAGGGCGACGGGCTGCGCGAGCTCGAGGCCGGCGACGTCTACGGCTGCGTCGCTCGGGAGGACGTCGACCCCGCGCGGGATCGGGTCCGCCTGCGGCTCGATCGGGCCACGGACCGCGAGGCGCCCCGCCGAGCCCGCGCGTCCGCGGGGGACCCGGTACGCATCGTGGGCCACCCCGCGGGCGCGCCCGCGATGGCCACGAGCGCGGTGGTGAGCGCCCGCGACGCCGGCGGCCTGGTGCTCCACGCGGACCTCGAGGAGGGCAGCTCGGGGTCACCGGTCTTCGCGGCCGATGGTGCGCTGGTGGGGGTGGTCGTCGCGGGCGACGGGCCGGACTACGAGTGGACCGGCGAGTGCTTCCGGACCCGGACGCGGTTCGCCGGCGAGGGCGTGGGCGCCTGGGCCACCGACGTGGTCCCGACGGAGAGCGGGTGCGCGGCCGCCGGCCCTGGCGCGGCCCCCTCGGCGCTGGCTCTGGGAACGCTCATGGCGCTGGCCATCGGCCGAGGGCGGCGGCGATCTCGAGCGCGTGGTGCTTCTGGGGGTCGTGGCCGCCGGTCCCGAAGCGGTGCACCCCGGTGGAGAGCCGGGCGTACCGGGGGGGCGGGTCGGAGGGGCGCTCGGGGCGAGCCAACGGTGTGATTCCACGGGAAAGTGGGGATGTTGGCGGAACGTCGCTTGCGATCCGCTGGACCGGAGGGTACCGATGGAGTGGCTCGATGTCGCTGTTGCACTCGACCGGCCAAGAGACGTTCGACGTCCCTTTCGCCCCCGGGGAGAGCCCCTTCCGCGTGAAGGGGATCGCGTACAAGGGCCACATCGCCTACACCGAGCGCTACGTGCCCGGCGGCATGGCGGCGATGAAGGCGGCCATGGATCCGGCGGCCGCGGCCTTCTTCGAGCAGCCGCTCCTGGCGGCGAGCATGTACGACGTCTTCCCGCTGGCGCAGGCGGGCGTGGCCTGCGCGCAGCTCACGCGGCTCTCTTTTCCCCAGTTCCTGCGCATCCGCTCCCGGGTGCAGGCGGAGAGCGACATCAACGGGGTCTACAAGTTCCTGATGAACCTGGTCACCGCCGAGGCCATCGGGCAGCGGATCCCCAAGATCATCGGGCAGTACTTCGACTTCGTGGAGACCGAGATCACCGAAGTGCAGCCCAAGAGGGTGGTCACCGTGGCGCACGGGCTCCCCGAGGCGGTGGCGCCGTGGTTCGCGCTGGTCGCCACCACCTACTTCGACACCGCGCTGAAGCTCGCCGGGAGCTCCACGCCGCGCTCGGCGCCGGAGCTCACCGGCGCGATGGGCACGAGCCACGGGGTGAACACGGTGTCGATCCGCACCGTGGTCACCTGGACCTGAGCGCCCGGGGCGGGACCGCGGGCCTTCGACCAGGCAGCGGCGCGCCCGCTACTTGTTCATCTCCGGCCAGTTCCGGGCCGCGCGGTTGTAGAGGAAGAGCGCGATGGTGGAGACGACGCCGATGGCCGCGAACCAGTACCAGACCTGGTAGGGCTGGTAGGTCGTCCAGAGCAGATCGGTGGTCTCCTGGCCCGACTTGCCCAGCACCTCCATCAGCGTGTCGAAGGCGGTCTCGCGGTCGGCGCCCACCGCCTCGGCCAGCGTCTCCAGCTCGCCGTCCCAGGTGTGGCCGAGCTGATCGAGGCGGTCGGTGTGCTCCGCCAGGTACTTCTGGGCCAGGACGGCCTTCTCGCCGTACTCGCCGTAGAGCGCGCCGGCCATCAGGCTGCCGATGAAGCCGCCGACCCCCACGGGGATGTTCACGTAGCCGAGGTACTGCCCCTTCTTGTCCGGGGGCGCGATCTTGCCGAGGTACTCGTTCTTCTTGGGTCCGGTGAGCATCTCGCCGAGGGAGAAGAGCACCACGCCGCAGAGGAAGATCCAGCCGTTCTGGGTGATGCCGGCCACGATGATGCCGCCGGTGGCCACCACCATGCCGCCCAGCATGGCCGCCAGGGTCCGCATCTTGGCCACCGCGATGCTGATGGGGATCACCAGGATCACGATCAGCGCGGCGTTGAGGTTCAGCATGTTCTCCTGCTTCACCAGCAGGCCCCGCGGCCGCTCCTCGGTCCAGAGCTCCGGCAACGAGAAGGTCTCGGCGATGTCGCCGCTGTAGACCCAGTCGGTGAGGAAGTTCGGATGGAGATCCCAGAGCTGGTACATCATCAGCCAGAAGCCGCTCATGATGAGCAGGAAGACCAGCAGGCGCGGCTGGAAGAAGTTGACCAGCGTCACCCAGAAGACCTCCAGGAAACCCCGCTGGTCGCGGACCTCCGGGGCCTTCTCCGTGTAGGTGAAGAGCATCAGATAGTTGAGGCTCACGATGGCCGCGCAGCCGTAGAAGACCCAGCCCCAACCCCAGCCGCGGAGGATGCCGGCGAGGGGCGGCCCGATCATCGCGCCCACGTTGACCAGCCAGTAGAAGACGCCCCAGCCCTTGCTGGCGTTGTTGTCGTCGAGGTGCTGGGCGAGGGAGCCCTGGATGCCTGGTTTGAACTGAGCCGTGCCCGTCGCCAGGATCATCGTGCCCAGGAAGAAGCCCCAGTAGGTTCGCTGGGTGGCCATCAGCACGTAGCCCAGGACCTTGAGGGTCACCGAGAAGGCGATGGTCTGCTTGTAGCCGTAGCGGTCCGCGAAGCCGCCGGTGAACGTCGGCAGGATCGACTGGAAGACGAACCACCAGGCGTAGATGGTCCCCTTCTCCGCGGAGGAGAAGTGCAGACCCCCGGGCTCGTCGGCCTGCATGATGTAGATGGGCACGACGACCCGCATGCCGTAGTAGGCCAGGCGCTCCCACATCTCCATGGTGCAGAGCATCCAGAAGGCGCGGCCGAGGCGAGTGCTGGGGGTCGAAGCGGTCTCGTTCACGCCGCGCACATAACACACCGGGGACGATCGTCGTCATTGTCGTCATTTCGCCCGCCGCCCCTCCCGCCGCACTCCCGTCGCCCCCATCCCCCCCGCCGCCCGACTCTGATACCGTCCTGCCTCCGTGCCGTCGGCAACCCGAGTCCTCGCGTCCTTCCCTTGTCCGAGCTGCGAAGCGCTGCTGGTCGTCGCGTCCCGTGATGAGGACGTCGTCGAGTGCTCCCAGTGCGACCAGGTCGCCGAGGTCCCCGCGGCCGTCCGCGAGCGCCCCGACCTCGGCCAGGCCCTCGACTACGACGCCGAAGCCGAGGTCCGCGAGGCCATCGCCAGCTACGTTCGGGCCGCGCACGTGGGGCCCGAGGCGCGGGGTTGGCTCATCGCTGGCTTGGCCATCGCCGCCGGCGTCCTGGGCGCGTTCACGTCCGCGGCGCCCCTCGACGAACCCGCGCTCTCCGACTGGGCGTGGGGCGCCGGCGTGGGTCTCGTGGTGGTGATGATCCCCTTCGGGCTCGTCCTGCAGTTCCTCGCCAGCCGCACCCTGACGCGCAAGCTCGAGCGCGGCTGGAACGAGCTCGCGGAGCGGGCCGACCGCACCTGCCCCGCGTGCGCCGCGCCCATCGGCGCGCTGGCGGCCGCGGGCCGCTTCGACTGCGCGCGCTGCGACACGACCCTGGTGGCCGCCGACGGCGCGGTGGTGGTCGACAACCCGCCCCGGCCGACCCGCTGGAAGGAAGCCGTGGCGCGTGCCCTGCGCGACGCCGAGTGGGTGAACCAGGGCGGCATCCCGCGGGCCCACGCCCTGCTGATGGTGCTCTTGACGACCCTTTGTCTCGGAGCTGTCATCCTGATCCTGCGCTTGGGATGACGCCCCTGGGCGGTCGCTCAGCGCTTGGTCTTCTTGCGGGCCAAGAGCTGCTCGGCGAGCGAAGAGGGCTGCGCGGCGGGCGGTGGCGGGTCGGAGTCCCGGGGGCGGTCTTCTTCGGCCGGGGGAGCTGCTCGCTCGGGAGCGTCCGCGCGGGGGGCGGCCGGAGCGCCGGCGGGGCCCGCGGCGACTCGCGGTGACGCCGCCGGGCCTTGGCCGCCAGCGGTGGCCATCGTTGCGCGCGCCGTCCGCTTCCGCCGCCGGAAACGGGCCACCAGGCCCGGCGGCAGCACCAGGCGCCGGAGCGCGACCGAGAGCAGCATGAGCAGCAGCGCCGTCACGACGAGCGCCGGCCACATCGACTCGTGGGCCCAGGCCTCGGGCGGCCGGTCCCGGAAGACGTCGCTCAAGCCCTCGCGCACGACGCCGCCGCTGAGCGCGGCGACCTGGGCCAGAAGCGCGTGGTCGGTGCCCTCGCCGCGCATCTCCTCGCCGCTCGGGCGCACCGCGCCGGCGGAGCCCACCAGCCCGCTCTCGCCGGCGTTCACCGTGACGAGGTAGGGCCCGGGCGCGTCCGCGGAGAAGGTTCCCTCGTAGCGGCCGGCGCCGGTCTGCCGGAGGTCCACCCTCAGCGGGGTGCCGCCGGGACCGGCCACGGTGCCCCCGAGGTCCAGGTAGTTGCGGTAGCGCCCCTCGGCATCGATGGCCTCGACGCGCACGTGGCCCACGCCGTTCTCGATGCTCAGGCTGACGCGCGCGTCGGCACGCTCCGGCGAGCGAGCCAGACTGCGGCCGAGCTGGTCGAAGAGGACCGGGTACCCGCTCCACGCGAGCCAGGGGCGCCCCAGCTCGGCGCCGACGTCAGTGGTGAAGATCGCCGAGCGCCCCACACCGTGTTGCCAGACCGCGAGCAGCGGATCGTCGTCGTCGGCGCCGATCACGATCTCGGCCCGGGAGCGGGGGTCGACCACGGCGTACCCCCCGAGCGCCGGCGCGCTGGCGAGGTCCACACCCCGGAGCACCGCGCTGGGCGAGCGGGCGCTGGCCCGGAAGGGGTCGTCCACCAGGGCCGCGCGGCTGGCCTCGATGGTCTCCTGGGTGAAGATGCGCGGGAGCTCCTGCAGGTTCTCCACGATGTAGAAGCGGCCCTCGCCCAGGCGCGAGAGGTGCTCCAGCTCTGGCGTGTAGGTCCCGTTGCCCATGGAGACGATGGAGGTCGTCGCCCCATCGCGGAGGGCCCGGCGGACCATCTCCCGCGTGCCCTCGAGGCGCTGAGAGTCTTCGCCGTCGCTGAAGAGCAGAAAGTGCTTCAGCTGCGTCCGTTCGCCGGCAAGGGCCCCATACGCGGCCTCCATGGCCACGTCGACGTCGATCCCACCGCCGCCCGGCTGGGCGCGCCGGACGATGGCCGCGATCGCCGCCGGGTCCTCCACGCTCACCATGCCCTGGGTCCAGGTCACGGCGGTGTCGACGTGCATCACGCCCACCCGATCGGAGGGCGAGAGCAGGCTCGCCGAGCGAGCCGCGGCTTCGTTGGCGAGGTCCAGCTTGGTGCGACCGCCGCCGACCGGTGCCGTCATCGAGCCGCTCTTGTCGATGGCGATGACCATCGCCAGCGAGAGCCGATCACGCCGCTGGCGGAGGTCGAAGCGCGCCGGCAGCGCGTCCTCCACGGGGGTGCCGGTATACCCGCCCAGACCGAAGGCGTCCCGGGCGCCGGCCATGAGGAGCCCGCCGCCGAGGTCGCGCACGTAGGACTGGATGGACTCGAGCTGGTCGGTGGCGAAGGCGCGTGCTTCGACGTCGGCCAGGACCAGGAGGTCGTAGCCGGCCAGCGCGCCCAGGCTCGCCGGCATCCCGCTCGGCCCCACCAGGTCGGCCTGCATGCCCGAAGAACGCAGGGCCGCAGCCAGCGCCTCGGCGCTCGTGGGCTCGCCAGCGACGACCAACACCCGGCCGTTGCCGGTCACCCGCAGGAAGGCGCCGCCTTCGTTGTTCTCCCGGCCGGCGTCGAGGCCCGGCTCCATGGGCTCCACCAACACGTCGTAGCGGTGGACTCCCGCCTCGGGCGCTTCGTCGCGGAGGACCAGGAGGTCGGCGCCCTCGCGCAGCTCGGTGATCGCCTCGGCGATGGTCTGACCCCCCCGGGTCACCCGTACCCGCGCCGGCGTCGCGCGGGAGGCGCGGGTGACCACGCGGACCTCCACCGGCTCGCCGGGCCGGGCGGTCCGCGGGACGGTCACCCGCTCCACCGCCACCTCCGGGGTGGGCGTCCGATCCACGGGCAGCACGTCGATGCCCACCCCGCGGCCGGCGGCGACGGTGGCCACCTCCAGGGCGTCGCCCCGGTTCTGCACGCCGTCGCTGATCAACACGATGCGGCCCGCATGATCCGCGGGGAGGTCCGCCAGAGCCCGCCGGAGCCCGGCCGCGAGGTCGGTGGCGTCCCGGGGCACCGTGGCCCGGACGGTGCCGAAGGGCGGCTCCGGGGAAGGCAAGAGGTCCGTCGCCGCCGTGGCCCCGACCACTACCAACCCCGCGCGGTCGCCACTGCGCATCCCCGCGTTTGCCTCGCGCATTCGTTGCAGCGCGTTCTCGGCGGTCTCCTCGTCGGCCACGCTCCGCGAGCGGTCGAGCACATAGACCACCGCCAGCCGATCGACGCGGTGACCCCACTGGAGATCGCCGACCGCCAGGGTCGCCGCGAGCCCGGCGAGCCCCAGGACGAGCTGAATGGCGCGCCGCCGACCGCCGAAGCCGTGCGGCAGCTTCGCGAGCCGCCAGAGCAGCAGCGCGAAGACCACCGCCGCCATCGCGAGCAGCCAGGGGGCCCCGAAGCGGATCACGCCGCCGCCTCCCGGCGCGAGGCCCAGGCCACCTCGGCCAAGAGGAGCACGAGGAGGAGGCCGGCGACCCAAGGCCAGGACTCGGCGTGCTCTTCGGCTTCCACCAGCGCGCCGGTGGCGCGCTCGCCCCCCCGGGTGACCTCCAGGCGCGGGCGCAGGTCGCTCTCCTCGGCGTCGAGGAGGCTCCGCAGGGCGAAGCGTTCGGCGCCTCCCTCGACCCGGGCGCGGAAGACGCCGGGCTCGGCGGGGATGGGTACCACCGCGAGCCCGCCGCGGCTCACCGCGGACAGGGTCTCCCCGCCGGGCGTCTCCACCGCGACGGTGGCGCCTTCGGGCGCCGGGACCCGCAGCGGCTCGCCGAGAGTCCCGGGGGGCACCCCGCCGGCTGCGCGACGTTCGCGCGCGCGCTCCAGCAGGTTCCGGAAGAACACCACGAAGCTCGGCTGCCGGGGCCAGTCGGAGCGGGTGGGGTCGAAGCCGAGCACCGTGGTCTCGCCGTCGCTGCGCGCGATGGTGGCGATGGCGCTGCCGCCGCTGGTGGTCACCAGGGCCCGGGCCGCCGGGCCGACCAGCGGACGCAGGGTGGCCAGGTGCACGTCGCGGAAGCTGGTGAAGCGCAACCGCGGATCGGCCTCGTCCCAGGTGAGCACCTGGGGCGCGGCGGTCTCCTCGCCGACCTCGAGCTCGAAGACCCGATCGCCGGCGGGCGCGATCACCACCGAGTCGCCTGCCGGCGCCTCGGCGGGCACGTCGCCGGTGTAGACGAAGAGGCCCTCCAGGGGCGGCGCGTCGGGGTCACGCTCGGCGAGCCGGGCGAGGGAGGTGCGGAAGACCTCCACGCGCGCGTCGGCGCGGACCACTCGCTCCACCGCGGCCGGTGCGGTGCCCACCAGGAAGACCGGGAGCTTGCCCCGGCCGGGGCTGGGCACGACCGCGCGATCGTCCTCGGGGAGGGCGTCGGTGGATCCGTCCGCGGCGGCGAGGGACAGCTCGACGACGGGAGAGCGCCCCGCGGCATCGGGCGGGAGATCCACGGTGAAGAGAACGCTCTCCACGGTGTCCGGCGCGATGCGCACGCGGCGCGAGGCGATGGCGGCTTCCTGCCCGACGAGGTGTGCCGTGACGTAGAGGTCGGCGGTGCTCGGGCCGTGGTGGGTGATCCGCGCGAAGAGGTCGGCCCGGTCCGGGTCGTCGGTGCGCGCCCGGGCGTCGGCGTCGACGATGGCGCTGTTGGCCGCCTCGCCGCCGACCCGCTGGACCTCGACCGACACCGCGCCGGCGTCCAGGGCCAGAGTTCCGTCGAGGGCCGCGTCGGTGAGCACTACCACTCGGCTGCCCGCGGGGGCGCCCTGGAGCCGGTCGGCGGCCAGCGCCACCGCGCTCTCCAGGTCCGCGCGCGCTCCTCGCACCTGCACCGCGTCCAGGGTTCGCCCGAGGGCGGTGGCGTCGCGCTCGAAGGGCGAGCGCACGACCGGGTCGGCGCTGGCTTCGACGATCATCAGCTCGCCGCCGGGCGGGAGGGCGTCGGCGATGGAGCGCGCGACGGCGGTCGCTCGGTCCAGGCGGCGCTCGCCGTCCACCCGGGCGCCCATCGACGCGGAGACGTCCAGCACGACGACCGTGCGGGCGCCGCGGGGCGCGCGTCCTACGCCCGCGGGCCGCGCCAGGGCCAAGGAGCCGGCGACGATCACCAGCGCCTGGAGCAGGAGCGAGACCTGGGGAGTCAGTCGCTTCCACGGCCGCTCGGCGCGCAGATCGCGCAGCGCCTGCTCCCAGAGCAGCGTGGACCCGACGGGCCGCTCCTGCCGCCGCCGCTTCAAGACATAGAGGATGCCCAGCGGCACCAGGAGGCCCAGCCAGGCCAGGTTCCATGGTGCCAGGAAGGTCATCCGGCCCGCAGGTAGCTCATGAGGGCCTGCTCGAGGGCGTCGTCGCCGCTGACCCGCACGTAGGAGATGCCGCGCTTGCGCGCGTAGCCCTCGACCTCTTCCAGGAAGGAGCCCAGCCGGGCGAGGTAGGCGCGCCGCGCCCGCGCGTCCAGGCTGACCTCCACGCGGGTGCCGCGCTCGCTGTCGACGAAGGCGAAGTCGCCGCCGCTGGGCGGGTCGAGCTCCTCGGCGGCGAGGACGTGGAAGAGCACCGGTTCGTGCTTCTCCGCCAACAGCCGGTCGAGGGGCCGCGTCCACCCGCCGGGGTCGAGGAGGTCGGCCAGGAGCACCACGAGGCCCGGCCGCGGTCGGCGGGCGAGGAACTGGTCGACGGCCTGGGCCAGGTCGGTCTCGCCGGTCGCCTGGATGCCGTCGAGGAAGCGCAGCACGTGGCCCACCCGGCGCTTTCCGCGGGTGGGCGGGAGCGGTCGATCGGCCCGGTCGCCGAAGGGCACCACCGCGACGCGCTCGGAGCCCGCGAGGCTCACGTAGGACAGCGCGGCGGCGAGGCGCTTGGCGACCTCGAGCTTGGAGGGCTCCCCGAACCCCATCGAGGCGCTGCGGTCCACCAGCAGATGGACCGTGAGATCCTCCTCGGCGACGTAGAGTCGCAGCACCAACTCCTCGAGCCGCGCGTAGGCGTTCCAGTCGATGCGCCGGATGTCGTCCCCGGGCGCGTAGGCGCGATGGTCGGCGAACTCGACCGAGGCGCCCCGCCGGGTCGAACGCCGGGCGCCCCCCGCGGTCCCGGCGAAGCGGCGGCGGGCGAGGAGCCGCAGCCGCTCCAGCCGGGCGATGAAGTCGGGGTCGAGGAGCGAGCCGCTCACGGGTCCTCCGGCGGCGCTTCGGGCCCGGGCGGAGCCGGCGGCGCCGAGGACCGGCGCGCGACCTCGCCAGCGTCGGCCCCGGCGATCTCCGCCGCCGTCGCCGCGTCCGCGGCGCCGACCCGGGCCAGGGCGGCGGCGACATCCTCCGGGGTCGCGTCGGATTGCTGCATGCGTCGCGCGCGCTCTTCGGCCGCTCGCTCGCTGGCCTCTCGGCGGGCGTCGACCTCCTTGCGGACCCGTCGCACGCGGCCCTCGAGGGCCAGCCAGCAGGCGAAGGCCATCAGCCCATAGAAGAAGACCGGCGCGGCGACCTCCACCACCCGGGAGAGCTCCTCGTCGTCGACGATGGCGATGCCCAGGATGAGATGGAAGATGGGCGTGAAGCGGATGGGGAGCGGCGTGCGGTCGTCCATGTGCCGGAAGCCGTCCGCCTCGCCGAGCAGCACGATCAGGAAGGGCAGGATGATCAGCCCGATCAGGAACGCCTGGGAGAGCACCCGGGCGGCGACGCCGCTGCGGAGGAGTACCCGGATGAGCGCGCCGGAGCAGAGCACGAAGAGCCCCACCGCGACGTGACCCAGGGCGACCGAGAGCCCGGCGACGTCGGCGGCGGCGTTCTCCGGGTGCGTGGGGTTCCAGACCCAGCGGGGCACGGCCGTCGCCAGGAAGAAGAGCGCGCAGGCGGCGACGATCACGGTGGCGGCAAAGCGGGTGGTCGGACCCGCGCCGGGGCCGAAGAGCATCAGCCGCCGGGTGAGGGGACCGCGGGCCGCTTGGCGCAGCTCCCAGACCCGCGGCGGCAGCGGGGGCTCGTTCTGGAAGATGGTGGCCACGAAGAGGATGGCGAATCCAGCCAGCTCCAAGAGGACCACGCCGCCCTCGGCCATGTCCGGGGGCTCGAAGAGCGTGGTGAGCCCGAAGAGCATCACCGCGAGGCCGGCGACGGCGACCACGGTCCAGTACTTGAACGGCGTGGAGCGATCCTCGGAGGCCGGGCGCACCCCGGCGATGGCCGAGGCCAGGAAGAGCCACACCGCCATGCCGCAGACGAAGAGCGGCATGAGGAAGACCAGGAGGAAGGTGTCCGGTTCGAAGAAGCGCGAGCCGAGCGCCTCGGTGAACCAGAAGGGCCCTTCCATGCCCAGGCCCCACTGGCGGGTCGCCAGCTCCCCGAATCCGAAGAGCGCGCCGGTCGCCATCCCGGAGAAGGGCGCGAAGGTGAAGAGCGCCAGGAAGATGGCGACCCGGGTCGAGCTCAGCCGGGCCGAGAGGGCGACGCCGTAGGCGGTGGCCGGCGCGAGGAAGAGCAAGAGCGCGTAGAAGCCCCAGACCACGTTCCAGGGCGAGATGCCGCCGAAGAGGAAGGCGATGCCCACCACGGGCGTGAAGGCCACCAGGACCATGGCGAAGAGCGTGTACGTCGCCAGGAACTTCCCGATCACGATCCGCGCCGGATCCATCCCGGTGAGGATCAGCGACTCGTAGGTGCTCTTCTCCCGCTCGCCGGTGAGCGAAGCCGCGGCATGGGCCGGGGCGAAGACGCAGAGCACCGCCAGCGCCACGCCGAAGAAGCTCTGGAAGACCAGCTGACCCACCTCGGCAGGCGGCATCGAGGTCGACGCGACGCTGCCGCCGAAGAGCAGCACGATGAGCGCCAGCAGCCCGGTGCTCAGGTAGAGGAAGCGGATGAAGAGCTTGGTGCGGAAGCTGCTCCGTAGCTCTTTGACCAGGATGGGGTTGGGGTCCTCGCGCTTCTGGCGCCACCAGGCGCCCAGGCGACCTCCACGCGGGCTCGGCGCGGGGGCTTCGGTCGGTGCGGCGGCCTCGGTCACTGGAGGGCCCCCCGGGTGACTTCCAGGAAGATGTGCTCGAGGTCGTCGCGCTCCGGTTCCACGCGGACGACGGCGAAGCCCGCGTCGACGGCGGTGCGCACGATGGCGGCCACGGTCTCGTCGCCGCCGCGGTAGAGGATGCGCAGGTCTCCGTCGGGGCCGCGCTCGGCGCCCACCACGTCGGGCAGCGCCCGGAAGGGCACCTCGCAGCCCTCGGGGTAGTGCAGCATGCGCACCTTCACCGCCCGCTCCGGGCGCAGCTCGCGGCCGATGTCGCCCACCGGCCCGGCGGCGAGCACGCGGCCCTGCTCCAGGATGGCCACCGAGGACACCATGTCGCTGAGCTCGGTGAGGATGTGGCTCGAGAGGACCACCGTCTTGCCCATCTGCTGGAGCTGCTCGATGAGGTCCCGCATCTCGATGCGCGCCCTCGGGTCGAGGCCGTTGGCCGGCTCGTCGAGGATCAGGATCTTCGGGTCGTGGAGCAGCGTGCGCGCGATGGCCAGGCGCTGCTTCATGCCTTTGCTCATGGCTTGCACCAGCCGGTCCCGGAGGGGGCCCAGATCGGTCAGCTCCATCACCGCCTCGACGGTGCGGCGGCGCGCCGTGGGCAGGATGCCGTAGGCGGCGGCGAAGAAGTCCAAGTACTCTTGCACCGTCACGTGCTCGTAGACGCCGAAGCCGTCGGGCATGAAGCCCAGGATCCGGCGGACCTCTCGCGGCCGCTCGACCACGTCGTAGCCGCCGACGAGGATCCGGCCCTGGGCGGGCTCGAGCAGGGTGGCCATCATCCGCAGGGTGGTGGTCTTGCCGGCGCCGTTGGGCCCGATGAAGCCGAAGACCTCACCTTCGGGGACGTCGAACCAGATGTCGTGTAGCACCCGCATGGTGCCGAAGTGATGGGAGATGCCTTCGACCCGGATCACGGGGCCTCCTCGTGGTCGTTGGGGATGCCGATGCCCGACTCCTCGCCGAGGATCTCCCCGGGGTCCGGGGGAGGAGCCTCGGCGGCGAGCGCGTCGTCCCCGGCGCCGAGGAGCTCCCCGAGGCCGGTCTCCATGGCTTCGGCGGCGGCGCCACCGCTGCCGAACTTGGGCGAGAGCACGATCGGCGAACCCGCGCCGGGGATCACCATGCGCAGGAGGCGGAGACCGAGCTCTTCGTCGAAATGCCCGGCGAGCTCGCGGCCGGGCTCCTCTATGCGCGCCAGCAGGACGGGCACGTAGGTGCGGAGGTTGCCGCCGCCGAGCCGGATGGCTCCGTAGAGCGCCTCGCGCTCGCCTTCGGACCGCAGCCCCAGTCGCTCGGCCAGGCTACGCAGCTCTGGCGCGCTGGCGCTGTAGTAGTGCTCTTCGTCGAGGGTCGCGACGGCGTTGGTGCCGATGGGCATGCGGCCGCCGGGGGCCAGGTCGCCCACCGTGTAGACCAAGCCGCCGGGGTCGATCACCAGCGCGTCCCGGAGCTCCAGCTGCGAGTCGTTCTGGACCTCGGTGAGTCGCCCCTCCTCGATCGCCACGGTGATGGCGCCGCCGAGGTCGCGCACCGAGTCACGGCGAAGGAAGAGGGTCTGCCAGAGTCCGCCTTGGAGTTCCTCCAGGGTCCGCTCGGTTCCCTCGGTGGCCACCCGCGGCATCCGCGGGGAGCCCTCCTTCATCAGCCGCATCCCCTGCGCGTCCGGGAGGTCGAAGGTGGTCGGTCGGGTCAGGAAGAGCCCCAGGTAATCGCGGGAGGTGGCCAGGGACTGGCCGGCGACCGCCTCGGCCAGTTCGACCTCGCGGTAGCGCATGCTCACCCCCTTCCCGATGTAGCCGACGATCAGCATGAGGAAGAGGCAGCCCAGGGCGACTGCCGGGGTGGTGAGCAGGGCCAGGATGGGCCGGTTCCGCTTGGCCACCCAGCGGAAGTTCACCGGGCCGACCAGGATCACGTAGATCAGGAGCAGCACCGCCACGAAGCCCAACGCGGGACGGAAGGACTCGTTGGGATCCAGCGCCGCCCGCAGCTCGCCGAAGTCGTTCTCGCCGCCGCCGTACATCCAGCCGAAGCTCTCGTGCTCCGGTTGGGCGAAGGCGAAGATGGGGCCGTCGGCGAGGGAGTGGCCGCGAGTGGCCAGCGCTTCGACGACGTCCCGGGTGTAGCGGCCGTCCACGTGGGGCGGGGCGGTGCCGTCGTAGGTGGCCAGGTGGACCCGGCCGAAGCCCACGCGCCGCGAGCCGCCGAAGGGCTCGTCGATCCAGCCTTCGGTCGAGGTCGGGGTCCAGCCCTTGGCCATCATGTCGTGGGGGACGGCGTAGGCGCGACCGGCGACGGGGGGCCGGTCGGCCAGGGTCACCTCCCCGAGCAACGACGCCAGGAAGGGTTGGCGCACCGCCTCCGGAGTGGTGGGGAAGACCAGGAGCTGCCCGCCGGTGGCCAGCCAACCCCGGAGGGCTTCGCGCTGGGTCGGGCTGGCGGCCTCGAGCTCGCGGTCGCCGGCCACCAGCAGGGCCACCGGGGACCAGCCGAGGGCGCTCTCGGGGAGGAGCGGGTCGCCGGTGGCGGGATCGAAGATCACCGAGCCCAAGGGCATCTGCACCTGGCGCGTGGAGCCGTACTCGTCGGCGAGCGAGTTCTCCACGTTGCCGATGACGCTGCGCAGGCGGGACTCCCGCGCGAGAACCACGATCGCCGGGCCGCTGCCGTTCCAGGGGGCGGTGTAGCTGGTGCGACCGGCGAGCCCCTCGGGGGTCACGTAGCGGCCGTTCACCTCGCTGCCGTCGGTGGGGAGGTAGACGTCCAGGATCACCTCACGGGAGGTGCCCCCCGGGAGATCCACGTGGGTCCGGTGCCTGAGCCGCTCCTGGTTCCACGCACCGACGTCGAGCTGGAGTTCGCCCTGGAAGGTGCGGCCGGTGCGGTTGGACAAGGTGATCCGCAGGGGGACCCAGCTCGGGTGCCGGACCACGTCCGGGCCGAAGAGCGGCGCGATCGCCATGTCCACCGGCGGCGGGGCCTCCTGGGCCGCCGCGACGGAGAGGCGCGGCAGCGCGACGGCCGCGACCAAGAGGAGCCAGCGGAGGTCAGGGCGCATGGGCACCTTCGATGGCGCGGACGCCGGCGGAGCTCTCGGGCACCTCGGCCAGGAGGCGCTCCAGGATGGCGTCGGTGCTCACCCCGTCGGCCTCGGCCTCGAAGCTGGGGATCAGCCGGTGCCGGAGGGCCGGCGGGATGACGCGCCGGACGTCCTCCATCCCCACGTGATCCCGGCCGGCCATCTTGGCGGCGACCTTGGCCGCGAGGATCACCGACTGGGCGCCGCGGACTCCGGCGCCGTAGCGCAGCAGGGTCTTGGCGCTGGGCGCGGCGTCGGCGTGGGCCGGGTCCGACGCGCGGACGAAGCGCGCCACGTAGCGAGCGATGGCCTCGGCGCAGCGGACCTCGCGGATGGTCTCGCGCATGCGCAGGATCGTCGGGCCGTCGATGATCGGGCGGACCTCGGCGCGAGCGGTGCCGGTGGTCCGATGGAGGATGCCCACCAAGGTGTCTTCGTCGGGGGAGGGCACCAGCACCTTGAAGAGGAAGCGGTCGAGCTGGGCCTCCGGGAGCGGGTAGGTGCCCTCCATCTCGATGGGGTTCTCCGTCGCCAGGACGAAGAAGGGCGCCTCGAGCTCGTGGCGCACGCCGGCGATGGTCACGCTGCGCTCGGCCATGGCTTCGAGGAGTGCCGACTGGGTCTTGGGCGTGGCGCGGTTGATCTCGTCGGCGAGGACCAGCTGGCCGAAGATGGGGCCCTTCTGGAGCTCGAAGCGCTTCCGGCCCTCGTCCTCGACGACCATGTTGGTGCCCACGATGTCGCTGGGCATCAGGTCGGGGGTGAACTGGATGCGCGAGAAGTCGAGGGTCATCGCCTCGGCCAAGGTGCGGACCAGCAGGGTCTTGCCGAGCCCGGGGGCGCCTTCGAGCAACACGTGGCCGCCGGCGAAGAGGCAGACGAGGACCTCGTCGATCACTGGTCGCTGCCCGACGATCACGCGGCCGACGGCCTCGCGGACCTCGGCTACTCGGGTCTGGAATTCGCTGGGGCTCTCGCCGCTCATTGGTCGCCTCCGAAATAGGTCCGCACGTGTTCCTCGTAGTCTTCCGGGATGGGGGCCCGCTCGATGCCCCCACTCTCGCCGGTCGCGGTGGACCGGGTAGGGCCGCCGCTGGCGCCCTCGCCGCCGGGGACCGGGCTGCCGTTCGGGTCGACCCATTCGACCCACGAACGCGAGGGCGCGCCCTCGCCGATGCGCGGCCGGACCCGCGCCAGAGTGTCGTCGCCGCCGTGGAGGTCCGCGGTGCGCCCACCCGCAGGTCCGCGCCCCTGATCGCCGCCGACTCCTCCTTGACCTTGGCCCTGACCCTGGCCCTGGCTCTGGCCCTGGCCCTGGCCCTGGCCCTGGCCCTGGCCTTGACCCTGGCCCTGACCTCGCCGCGGCACGGGCATCCCCTGTCCCTGACCCTGACCGCCCATCTGCCGCTGGGCCGCGTCGGTCGCCTCGAGTGCGTCGCGGAGCATGCGCTCGTACTCGTCGGCGCTGATGGGATCTCCGGCGGTGGGCTGGGTCGGATCGTTCGCCCGGGTGTTCTCGCCCACGCCGGCGTCGCGCATGCGCTCCGCCAGCCGCTGCCGCTCCTCGGGGGTCAGGCGCGACCAGGCCTCGCGCATCGCGTCGACCATCTCCCGGCTGAGCTCGGCCCCATCGCTCTCGCCGCGGTCCAGCCGTTCGAGCTCGCGCTCCAGCCCCTCGCCGGCGAGCTCGGGCATCGCCTCGGCGAGCTCCCGGGCAAGCGCGGCCTGTTCGCTTCGTTCCTGGAGGAGACTCTCGCGACGCAGGAGCGACTCGGCCAATCCGTCGTCGCCTTCTTCGCGGGCGCGCCGCGCGGCTTCTCGGAGCGCCTCCCGGGCCCTCTGCCGGTCGGCCTCCTCCCGGCGCGCCGCGGCCTGCGCCACCGCGCGGTCCAGGGACTCGAGATCGCGCTCCGCCAGCGCGCGGGCCATGGACGGCTCCGCCGCCAGCGCGTCGATGGCCGCGTCACGTGCGCGTCGCTCTTCGCGGGTCTCCGGGCGCCGCGCTTTTTGCTCCAGCCGCTCGCGGATGGACTCCAGAGCGTCGAGGGCGTCGCGCTCCTCCATGCCTTCGGCGAGGGACCGCCGGAGCTCTTCCGCGTCGCGCCCGATGGCGGCCAGGCGCTCGCGCTCCTCGGGCGTCCGCCCGATCTCGGCGAGCTGCTCCAGGCGGGTGAGCGCGGAGGCGTCGTCCACCTGCACCATCCGTGGTCCGGGCGCGTCGGGTCGGGGTGGCGGGACCGGGAGCAGCAGGATCGCGGCGAGGGTCCCGGCGGCGACCGGGAGCCCGATGAGGTCCCCGCTCTTCAGGCTCGGACGGACGTCCTGGGCGCGCGCGCGGCCGAGGTGCTCGACGGCCGCGCCCCGGGTGCTCGGCGCGGCGCTCTCGTCTTCCCACGCGGTCACGATCGCGGCGTCGGCCCCGAGCCGCTGGTCCACATAGAAGACCACGTCGGCGTCGGAGGGACGCCGCCGCCGCGCCACGACGGCGCCGATCAGCGGACCCAGCGCCAGGAGCACGAAGCTCGGCCAGCGGGGGAGGGTGGGCCACCCCAAGGCCAGCGCCAGCCCGGCGGCCCCCACGACGGTGGCGACGACCGCGGTCCAGCGCAGGAGATGCCGCACGACCAGCGCCCGGCGCACCACGCCGGCGAGTCGCTGCAGCTCTCCTCGCGAGAGGGGGGTCCCTCCCGTGCTCTCCCGAACCGTCTCGGCCTCCCTCACCAACGCGATAGTGAACGCTGGCGCCCGATCATACCTTCCCGACGCCCTGGGGCCGAAGCCCAAAGGCGGTCGGGGTCAGGGGCTCGCCGGGCCCGGGGCACCGCCCGCGGGCGCGGTCCCAGCGGGGCTCGCCGGCGCGGCCTCGGCCCCGCCGGCTTCCGGCGCGCCGTCGGTCGCGCCCTCGCTTCCGGCGCCGAGACGCCGCACGTGCTCCACCAGGGCCACGATGCCGGCGGGGGCGACGAGCTGCCCGAAGGCGGGCATCGCGCCCTCGCCCAGGGTGATCACCCGCGCGATGTCCTCGTTGCTCACGCTCGCCTGCCACTCGGCGCTGCTCAGATCGGCCATCGGCCCCGGGGCGTTGGGCCCGTCACCGTGACCCTCGGCGCCATGGCACCCGGTGCAGCTCAGTCGCCACAGGGTAGCCGCCGCCTCGACGCGCTCCTGGCCGGTCGGTTCGGCGCGCCGCTCGGGCTGCTGCTGCCGCGGGATGCGGCTGGGATCGACCTCCTGGCGAGGGGGCTGCGCGTGATCCGCCGGGGTCCAGACCTCCGTGGGCGCGGGGGCGTCGGAGCAGGCGACCAACGCGACGAGGACGAGCATGGGTGCGGTGCGCACGGGGCCGAGCCTGAAGGCAGCGCGCCCCCGGGGCAACGTCAAAGCTACCCCGGGTGGGGGAGCCGAGCCGGGGGGCTCAACCGCCGATGAGGGACATGCCGACGTGCTCGTGTTCGACGACGTCGGGGTCCAGGAAGGCGTGGCCCTCGCTCTTGCCGCCCAGGGCGCGGTGCATGGCCCAGGCGAGGTCCGCGTCGCTGCCGCCGGTGCGCATCACGTCGCGCAGGGAGAGGGCTCGGCGATCGGCCAGGCAGGCGCGCACGTCGCCTCGGGCGGTCACCCGGACCCGGTTGCAGCTCGCGCAGAACTCGTCGCTGATGGCGGTGATGAACCCGACCCGGCCGCCGCGCCCGGAGACGTAGCGGGCCGGACCGAGCGGCCCGCCGGGCGCCTCGGGCTCCCCTGCCGAGAGCCGGTCGCCCAGCATCGCGCGCACGGCGGCGGCGTCGAGGCGGCGGTCCGCGAGGGCGGCCCCTTCGCCGAGGGGCATGAGCTCGATGAAGCGCGGCGTGATCGCCCGGCTCCAGGCCCAGTCCACCAGCGCGCCCAGGCGCTCGGCCGTCCCCGGGCCGTCCTCGAGGGGCACCGCGTTGAGCTTCACCTCCATGCCGACGGCGAGCGCGGCCTCGATCCCCGCGAGGACCCGATGCACGTCGCCGCCTCGGGTGAGCGCAGCGAAGCAATCCGGGTCCAGGGCGTCGAGGGAGACGTTGACGCTCCCCAGGCCCGCCGCGCGCAGCGGCGCCGCCAGCTCGGGCAGCCGGGTCCCGTTGCTGGTCATCGCCAGGCGGAGATGGGGCGCGCGTCGGTGCACCCGCTCCACGAGCTCCACCACGTCTTTGCGAACCAGGGGCTCGCCTCCGGTGAAGCGCACCCGCTCCACGCCGCCCGCCGCGAAGACCGCGATCAGCCGGGCCGCCTCTTCGAAGGTGAGCAGCTCCCGGCGCAGCCCGTGGTCCTCCTCACCGCCCGGCGGCATGCAGTAGACGCAGGCCAGGTCACAGCGGTCGGTCACGCTGAGCCGGAGGTAGCGGTAGACGCGGCCGCGGCGGTCGGTCAGCGAAGGGATGCCTCGCTCGGCGAAGCCGGCGGGCCGAGCCACGGGGGGCTCGACGATGGCCGATCGACTTTCGATGAGGGGCAGGCGCCGCACCGGCTCAGGGTGGCCCGATGCGTCTGGACGTCAAGGGTCGCCGAGGGTCCCAGAACGGTCACGGATGGCTTTTTTTCGCAGACCGAGGAATTGTCGGCTGTCCGTTTCGTACTTGGAGGCGTTCACGATGAGTGACCTGGGGAGTCCTGGTCGCCCATCAGCCGACTCGAACGGATCGGTCGGGGTCTAGGAATCACAAGGAGGACGCTGTGCGTATTGCAGCCGGAATTTTTCTCATCATCGCTTCCATTCTCAACCTCATCGCGGGGATCACGTACTTCGCGGGCGGTGGGCTCGCGGCGGGCGCCGGGGCGCTGGCCGTAGGCGCCAACGAAGCCGCGGTCGGTGGTGAGGTGATGAGTCTCGTGGCGCTCGGCATCTTCCTCCTCGGCATCTTCCTCCTCGTCGTCATGGTCCTGCAGATCGTAGGCGCCGTTCAGTCCTTCCGCGCCAAGGGGGCCATGCTGGTCCTCATCACCGGCGCCCTCTCGATCATCGCCGAGGTCGCCGGCATCGTCGTGGTGTCCTTCGGCATCATGAACATCGTCGGTCTCGTCGCGGGCATTCTGGCCATCATGGCCGGCCTGCAGATCAAGAAGGCCGGCGAGGGCGCCGTCGCCGCGCCGCCCGCCGGCATGGCCGCCTGAAGGGCAGCCGCCCGAACGACCCCGGAGAAGCGGGTCCGAAAACGCCCTCGGCCATCCGGCCGGGGGCGTTTTCGTTCGTGCCGCCTAGTACAGCAGCCCACAAGTGCGATCCGAGTTTCGATGACGGAAATATCGGCGGCGGCGTAGACGTTCGCCGCGCATGACGCGCGGACCCAAGCCACGTCCGATTCAGATTCCTCTGCTCGAGCGTCCCCGACTGCTCGAGCTGGCCGCGAAGCAGCGGACTGCTCACGTGTTGGTGCAGCGCGCGAAGATGATCCTGCTGCTCGCCGAGGGGCTCGGGACTACGGCTGTCGCGCGACGGCTGGGATGCTCGGACCGAAACGTCCGGAAGTGGCGGGCTCGATGGGAAGCCCGGCCTCAGGTCGAGGCGCTGCACGACGGCGACCGCGGTGGGCGACCGGCGCGCATCTCCGCGGAAACGCGGTGCGCGGTCATCGCGCTTGCCTGCTCGGAGCCCGACCAGTTGATGACGCCCTTCCGGCAGACGTGGACTCAGGGGCTGATCGCCGAGGTCATGAGACGTCGGTACGACGTCGACCTGAGCCGGAGCTCGGTGCAGCGCATCCTGTCCGCGGAAGGGCTCCGGCCCCACCGGGTGCGCCAGTGGCTCCACAGCCCGGACCCACAGTTCCGTGAGAAGGTCGCTCGGGTCTGCGACCTCTACCGGAATCCTACCGACGACGCCGTGGTGCTCTGCATCGACGAGAAGCCCTTGCAGGCGACGGAACGAATCCATCCGACCCACGTGGGGCGCCACGCCGAGATTCGGCGCGAGTTCGAGTATCGGCGCCGAGGGGTCTCGCAACTCCTGGCGGCCATGGACATCCGCACCGGCGAGGTCTTCGGACAGGTCGTCCCTTCGCGGAACGCGGACGCCTTGCTCGCATTTATGAAGACGCTGGCGCGACGCTACCGACGGAAGCGGATCATCGTCATCTGGGACAACCTCAACATCCACCATGAGGGCAAAGACGAGCGGTGGACGAAGTTCAATCGCCGCCACGGCAATCGCTTCGAGTTCGTCTACACGCCGAAGCACGCCTCCTGGGTGAACCAGATCGAGCTCTGGTTCTCGATCCTCCAGCGCCGGGTCATCCGCCACGGGTCGTTCGACTCGCTCGGCCGGCTCCAGCAGGCCGTGGAGGCGTTCATTCGGTACTGGAATCTCTTCGAGATGAAGCCCTTCCGCTGGACGTTCACCGGCCGCTTCCACGACACTCGCGCTGCCGCCTGAACCACCTGGCGGCACGCCGCCATGCCTAAGCTCGCTGCCGAACCGTTCGACCTCGAGAGCACTCAGCACTTCTTCAAGGTCCGTGATGGCTTCCAGCACCTTCGGGTGCGGAAGCACGGCGACCTGCTGGTCATCGAGTCGGGCCCGAAGGGAGATGCCGTCAAGCACGCGCGCCTCCGACGCGTCACGCGGCAATGGTGGACGCTGGAGATCGCCACCCACACGGGCGAGTGGCAGAACGCCGGCCTCCGTCATCCCCGCATGCAGGTCCTGGAGACGCTCGTCGAAGAGTTCCCTTGGGTGCTCACGCCGATCGAGTAACCCGGACCGAACTTCTGATCTGCTGTACTAGGGTTTGACACGGCGCGTCACCTTACCTAGAGAGCGAATGAATCGCTGTTCATGCCCCGAATGTCCGGGGTGGGGTGGCGCAGCCGCGGCGGGACCCCATCGATCGGCCCGCACGCACACACTGGAGGGCTCGATGGCGAACAATGGGACGGCGCGGCAGCGCCTGGGCGAGAAGGGGCAGCGGGTGGCGATCGTCGCCGGCCTGCGGACTCCCTTCGCGAAGCAGTGGACCGCCTATCGGGACACCACGGCGCAGGACCTGGGCAAGCTGGTGGTCAGCGAGATGATCGCCCGGGTCGGCATCGACCCGAACGAGATCGACCAGTGCGTCTACGGGCAGGTGGTGCCCTCGGTCCACGCGCCGAACATCGCCCGCGAGGTCGTGCTCGGCGCGGGGCTGCCGCGGCACATCGAGGCCTTCAGCGTCAGCCGCGCCTGCGCCACCAGCTACCAGTCGACCTCCAGCGTGGCCGACGCGATCGCCAACGGCAGCATCGACTGCGGCATCGCCGGCGGCGCCGACAGCGCCAGCGACGTGCCCATCACCGTGGGCAAGCGCCTGCAGGTCGCGCTCATCGAAGCCTCCAAGGCCCGGAGCCTCAAGGACCGGTTGCAGGCCTTCGCCGGCCTGGGCGTCAAGGACCTCGCGCCGGTCCCGCCGGCCATCAAGGAGCCCTCGACCGGCCTGACCATGGGCGAGAGCGCCGAGAAGATGGCCAAGGAGAACCACATCTCCCGGGTGGCCCAGGACGAGCTCGCGCTGCGGAGCCACCAGAAGGCCGCCGCCGCCTGGGACTCGGGCAAGTTCGACGACGAGGTCATGGAGGTCTTCGTCCCCGGTCGCTACACCGAGGCGATCCGCCGGGACAACCTGGTCCGGGAGGACGGCGACCTGAACAAGTACGGGAAGCTGAAGCCGGTCTTCGACCGCAAGCACGGCACCATCACCGCGGCCAACGCCTCGCCCCTCACCGACGGCGCCAGCGCGCTGCTCCTCATGCGCGAGGACAAGGCCCGCGCGATGGGCCTGCCCATCCTCGGCTTCGTGCGCTCCTACGCCTACGCGGCGCTGGACCCCGCCGGCCAGATGCTCATGGGCCCGAGCTACGCCACGCCCAAGGCCCTCGACCGGGCCGGCGTGACCCTCGCGGATCTCGACCTCGTGGACATGCACGAGGCCTTCGCCGCGCAGGTGCTCTCGAACACCCAGGCCTTCGAGTCCAAGACCTGGGCCCAGGAGCACCTCGGTCGCGACCAGGCCATCGGCCAGATCGAGTGGGACAAGTTCAACGTGAACGGTGGCTCCATCGCCATCGGTCACCCCTTCGCGGCCACCGGCGCGCGACAGATCACTCAGACCCTGAACGAGCTGAAGCGACGCGGCGGAGGCCTGGCCCTCTGCACCGCGTGTGCGGCCGGTGGCATCGGCGCGGCCATGGTCCTCGAGAGCGACGACGGAGGTGTCCAGTGAGCGAAGAGAAGACGTTCCGCGTGGAGCATCGCGAGGGCGGCGTAGCCGTCCTGATCATGGACGTGCCCGGCGCGTCGATGAACACCCTGCGCGGGGACTTCAACGCCGAGTTCGCGGGGGCCTTCGACGCCCTCGAGACCGACCCGACCGTCAAGGCCGTGGTCTTCGCCTCGGGCAAGCCGGGCTCCTTCATCGCCGGCGCCGACATCGGCATGCTCGACGCGATCGACACCGCCGCGGGCGCGGCGGCGGTCTCCCGGGCTGGTCAGGCGGCGATGGACCGCGTCGCGGCCTTCCCCAAGCCGGTGGTCGCCGCCATCGACGGCGCCTGCCTCGGCGGCGGGCTCGAGGTGGCCCTGGCCTGCCACGGCCGGGTCTGCACCGAGCGCGCGAAGCTGGGGCTCCCCGAGTCCCAGATCGGCCTCTTGCCCGGCGCCGGTGGGACCCAGCGGCTCCCCCGGCTCATCGGGCTCCAGGACGCCCTGGACCTCATGCTCACCGGCAAGCAGGTCGACGCCCGCAAGGCCAAGAAGCTCGGCCTGGTCGACGAGGTCGTCGAGCCCTCCATCCTGGTCGACGTCGCCGCCCAGCACGCGGTGCGGCTGGCCGGGGAAGGCCACCTGGAAGAGGAAGGCGTCTTCGAGCGCTTCGACGGGAGCGACGCCCTCAAGGAGCTGGCCATGGCCCGCAACCCGGTGGGCCGGAAGGTCGTCTTCGACGCCGCTCGCAAGCAGCTCCACAAGAAGACCCGGGGCAACTACCCGGCGCAGGAGAAGATCCTCGACGTGGTGAAGGTCGGCCTGGCGGACGGCATGCGCGCCGGCCTCGAGGCCGAGGCCAGCGCGTTCGGCGAGCTGGTCATGTCGCCCCAGTCGGAGGCCCTGCGGAGCATCTTCTTCGCCACCCAGGTGATGAAGAAGGACAGCGGTGTCGACGACCCCAGCGTGAAGCCCCGGGAGGTCCAGCGGCTGGGCATGCTCGGCGCCGGTTTGATGGGCGCGGGCATCGCGTACGTCACGGCGACCATCGCCAAGAAGCCGGTGCGCCTCAAGGACCGGGACGCCAAGGGCGTGCTCTGGGGTCTGCGCTACTGCCGCGACCTGCTCGACGGGCGGGTGAAGCGGAAGAAGATGACGCCGATGAAGGCCGACCAGCTGATGATGCAGATCAGCGGCGCCACCGACTACTCGGGCTTCGCCGACTGCAACGTGGTCGTCGAGGCGGTCTTCGAAGACCTCGCGCTGAAGCAGCGGATGGTCCGCGACGTGGAGGCCCACGGGCCGGAAGGCGTGATCTTCGCGTCGAACACCTCGTCCCTGCCGATCACCCAGATCGCCGACGCCGCCGCCAAGCCCGAGAACGTCATCGGGATGCACTACTTCTCGCCGGTCCACAAGATGCCGCTCCTCGAGATCATCGTGACCGAGAAGACCAGCGACGAGGTCACCGCGACCTGCGTGAAGCTGGGCAAGAAGCAGGGCAAGACGGTGATCGTCGTGAAGGACGGCGTGGGCTTCTACACCACGCGGATCCTGGCCCCGATGATGAACGAGGCGGCCCACATCCTCAGCGAGGGCGTGGCCATCGATCGCATCGACCGGGCGCTCCTCGACTTCGGTTTCCCGGTCGGACCCATGAAGCTCACCGACGAGGTGGGCATCGACGTGGGCGCCAAGGTCGGCAAGATCATGGTCCAGGCCTTCGGCGACCGGATGGTCCCGCCGGCGGGCATGGACAAGCTGGTCGCCGACGACCGCAAGGGGCGCAAGAACGGCCGCGGCTTCTACGCCTACGAGGGTGGCAAGTCGAAGGGCGTGGACACCAGCGTGTACGAGGTGCTCGGCGTCACGCCGACCAACGAGACCCTGAGCAACGACGACATCGCCTGGCGCTGCGCGCTGATGATGGTCAACGAAGCCGTCCTCTGCTTCCAGGAGGGCATCCTCCGGAGCGCGCGGGACGGCGACATCGGCGCCATCTTCGGTCTGGGCTTCCCGCCCTTCACCGGCGGGCCCTTCCGCTTCGTGGACCTGCACGGCCCCGACGCCATCGTGAAGCGCATGCAGGCCTTCGAGAAGCAGTACGGCTCCCGCTTCGCCCCGGCCCCGCTGCTGCTCGCCATGGCCGCCCAGGGCCTCACCTTCCACGGCGCCGGCGCGGTCCAGCCCGGCCAAGACGTCCCCCAGACGGTCATCGACACCAGCGCCCGCCCCTGAGCGCCCGCTGAACCCCGCTGAACCCAATGGTCGGCGCCGGCCCCCTCGCGGGGACCGGCGCCGACACGCGTGGGGCCCCCGACTTGCAGAAGGGGCGCGCACACTGGCACGACGGGGACGCTCTCCGGCGCGCGGAGCCCCGCGTCTCATCGAGGTGATGTGTGGCGCGCCTACGCCGTCTTCCTAGATCGCTCTCCCCCACGCTGAGGCCCTACCGCACCTGAGGTATTTCGCTCTCGGCGCATGGCGGCGCCCCGCGTCTCCCGATAGGTTGGGCGAGTGATTCGTCGATTGATCCTCGCGCTCGTTTCTCTAGGTGTTCTCGCGTGCGGCGCGGAGGAGGATGCCGGCGCCGACGGCGAGTCGAGCGCCGGGGATGCTGGCGCGCAGGCGGCCTTCGACCCCGTCGCACGGAACTGCCCGGCGGGCGCGGTGGCCATCGACGAGTGCACTCGCGGCGTTGGTTGGGTCGACTGCGGCGGCACCGGCGACCCGCTGATGGCCTGTGACGACCAGGGCTGCGCGTGGTTCGGTGGCGGGTGCGTCGCCAGCGGTTGGGAGCCCAGCTTCTGCCCCGCGGGTGACCCCTTCTGCGAGACCACCGCCGACGGCGCCTGGCCCTTCGCGACCGATTGGTTCCCGGCCAACGCCTATTTCAACGACCCGGTCTGTCACGGCATGGACATGATCGGCGACGCCCCGATCAGCGCCACCTCCGCTCTCGATCTCTCGGTGACCCTCGCGGCGGCGGATTCGGCGCCCGACGAGCTCGGCGTCGACTGCGAGGGAAGCGGTCTCTGGATGTGTCGGTCGACCTCCCAGGTCTCCGTCACCTCGACCGCCACGACGCTGACCTTCGACCGCGCTCCCGGCACGCCGCTGCTCACCGAGCGCGTCATCGTCGAGGTGCTCCCGCGAGACGACGGAACACTCGGCGCGCGCGCCTTCGTCTACTACGCCGACGACGTCTCGACCGCCGACCGCGCCTGCGGCCGCTGGGGCGACCGCCCGGCCTTCGTCGACGGCGAGGTGATCGTCGACGACCTGGGGGCCGCCGAAGCACCCCACGGCTCCGTGCACCTCGAAGAGGCGGACGGCGGCGCGGTCACCTTCACCTTCTGACGGCCCGCCTCAGTCGCGCGGTAGTGGGTGAATCGGGCCGGCGAGAGGATCAGGGTGCCGCCGAGCTCAGAGCCGCCCGCCAAGTATTGGGCGGGGGAGCTTGGGTGAATCGACGAGGCTTGGCAGAGGAGAGAGGGTCTGAGTGCCAGACCCTAGGGACAAGGCCCGCCCGAAAAGTATTGGGCGGGGGAGTTTGGGTGAATCGACGAGGCTTGGCCGAGGAGAGAGGGTCTGGGTGCCAGACCCTCATGAGTCAGTTGCGGATGCCCGACACCACCCCGTTGGCAAAATAGACCTCGAAGCGGTTGTTCCCGGTGGCCCAGTAGGTCCAGGTATCGGCCTCGAGGGTGGGGGTCTGGTGCTCGGGCGGGTAGCCGATGGCCATGATCACGCCCTGCTTCGTCATACCCTGGTAGACCTGACCGTTCTGGATACCGGCCTGGTCCTCCGGGGTCATGGCCGCCATGTTCGGGCACTGGGTCCCGAAGTAACGCTGCACGTGCTCTTCGATGGGCGCGCGGGTGCTCCGGTGGAGCTGGTAGATGTAGCGGAGCCCGGTGGTGTCGGCGCGGAAGATGATGGTCCGCCCGTTGATCCGCTCCAGGGTGACCGGCGTGCAGATGGGGAGGAGCGTGCCGCCCCGGGGCGAGGTCGCGTTCAGCGAGGTCATCCGCCGCCGAGCGTCCGGGTGCAGGTTGGTCATCAGGTAGGTCGGGCCGCCCCCCTCCACGACATAGCTGGGGCCGCCGCAGCCGAGGGAGCCGGCGGCCATGGGCAGAGCGAGGGCGGAGGCGAGAGCCAAGAGAGCGAAGCGGCGTGTCATGCGGCAGGGAGGATAGCACGCAGCGTGCCGGTCTCCGAACACGCCGCGACCCGAGCGCGAGTGGAAATCATTGGAGAATCGCTGTGCCGCGACCGTGCCGATCCGTGGCGTGCTGGCTCAGCCGTGAACACGGCTTCACGGAGCCGTCAGCCGCCCGAGCGGCGCGGCGCACGGGGCACCGCCTTCTCGAAGACCACCTCGGCGTCCGCTCCGACGACCTTGCGGATGGCGGGCTCGATCACCGAGACCCGCACATAGTGACTCCCCGCGCCGAAGGCGGCTTCGCCCGAGGTCCGCAGAACGACCCGGTCGTCGTCCGCCTCGACGAGCTCCACGTCGCCCCCGTCCGCCTGCAGCAGGGGGCGCAGGATGTCTTCGACCATGGTCCGCAGCGCGTCGCTCACCCGCCGAGGCTACCGCGCCCGGGCCCGAACGCCCAGCCTTACGCCTGCCGCGCTCGGGCCGTCCTCGTGAGCTTCCACAGGCGAGCCGACCCACCAGGCCGCCTAGGCTCCCATCCGTACGGTGGTGACATGATGCGCTCGCTCCCTTTCCTTCCCCTCTTCTTCCTCCTCTCCTTCTCGCTCTACGCCTGCGGCGACGACGGTCGCTCTCGACCGGGCCGCGACGGCGGCGGCGGCGGCGGCCCCTGCAGCGAGGGCGCGTTGAGCTGCCGCGGCAAGGACGTCTACGCCTGCACCAGCGGCGAAGAGGTCCTCCAGGAGAGCTGCACGCTGGAGCAGGCCTGCGTGGACGGGCTCGGTTGCCGGGAGTGCGCGCCCGACGTGCTCTTCTGCGATGAGCAGGAGGTCCGGCGCTGCTCCGCCGACGGGATGAGCTCGACCCTCGAGCGCGAGTGCCCCGCCAGCCAGGTGTGCAGCGGCACCGGCTGCATGGACGCCTGCTCCGCCGCGGCCGCCAACCGCTCGAACATCGGCTGCGAGTACATGCTCGTGGACCTCGACAACGAGTTTTCGCAGGGGCCCCTCAGCGGCTGGCTGGGAGGTGGCGGAGTTCCTCCGGCGCAGGAGCAGTTCGCGTTGGTCCTCGCGAACACCGCGGCCTTCCCGGTGGTGGCCACCGTCTACCAGAGCGTGGGCGTGCCCAATGCGCCCGCGGAGACGGTGGTGGGGACCTTCAACGTCCCGGCCAACGACCTCATCCGCATCGACCTGGACAACCGCGAGGTGGACGGCAGCACCACGACCACCGAGGGGCCGGGGACCATGCTGACCAACCACGCCTACCGCGTGGTCACCAACTTCCCGGTGGTCGCCTACCAGTTCAACCCGATCATCGAAAGCGCCAGCAACGACGCCTCCCTGCTGCTCCCGGTCGCGGCCCTCGATACTCACTACCGGCTGATCGGTTGGCCCACTGCCACTCCGCTCGAGCTCCCAGGATTCGGGTCCGAAGGGGTCCCCGACCACTCCTACGTGACCGTCATCGGCACCGAAGCCGGCACCACCGTCTCGGTGACCCTCGGCGGCCCGATCATCGCCGGCGAGATCCAGGGGGGCGGCACCATCGCCGCCGCGTCGGCGGGCGAGACCATCGAGTACACCATCGGGCCCTACGACGTGCTCAACCTCGAGAGCACCGGCGCGCCCGGGGACCTCACCGGCACCATCGTCCGCTCCAACAAGCCCGTCGCCGTGTTCAGCGGCGGCGAGCGCGCCATCGCGCCCCTCGGCGACTCGGTGAGCCAGCACCCCGACTGGACCGACGAGGACGGCCGCTGCTGCACCGAGCACGTCGAGGAGCAGGTCTTCCCGACGACCGCCTGGGGCAAGGACTTCGTCATCACCCGCAGCCCGGTGCGGACCGACCACCCGACCTGGCGCGAGCCGGACATCTACCGGGTGATGGCCGACGCGGACGGCACGGTGATCACCACCAACCTCCCCGGCGCCGACGCGAGCTTCACCTTGAACGAGAACGAGTGGCGCGAGTTCAGCACCGACCGCTCGTTCATCCTCCAGGCCAGCGAGCCGGTGAGCATCATGCAGATGCTCGTCAGCCAGAACTGGGTCCACAGCTACAAGCCCGGCCACGGCGGGGATCCCTCGATGATCCTCTACCCGCCCTACGAGCAGTACCGCGACGAGTACCTCTTCCTGGTGCCCGACACCTTCAGCTCCAACTACGTGGTGCTCTCGGTGCCCCAGAGCACCACGGTCTACCTCGACGGCGGGAACATCGCCGGCGACGAGTTCATGCGCCTCTGCGAATACGAGGACGCCGGCATCATCGATGGCGAGCCCTACACCGCGGTGACCTGCCCGGTGGAAGGCGGCACCCACACCGTCGAGGCCACCCGCTCGGTGGGCATCATGGTCTACGGCTACCACTCGGTGGGCAGCTACGGCTACGCCGGCGGCTCCAACCTCGAGCGCATCAACTTGCGCTGACGGCGCCGGCCGAGCGCCGACCGGGGAGCACCCGGTGCAGGCGCTCGGCGAAGCTCGCCGGATCGAAGCTCCGGGCGACCCACTCGGGTCCCGACGATCCATCGGGGAGGCCGCCGCGTAGAGCCGCTGCGAACGCGCTCGCGTCGTCGTCGGGGACCACGCGCACCGCCGGCGGCGGCGAGAGGCCGGCCAGGGCGCGCTCCATGGCGACCACCGGTCGCCCGCGCCCGAGCGCGTCCAGGAGCTTGATGGGGAGCCCGCCCGGCGCGCGCCGCGGCACCGCGACCACCGCGGCCTCGGCGTGGGCTCGCGCGCGATCGGTCTCGCCCCGGAGCGCCATCACGCGCAGGTCGCCGAGGCCCACCCGCGCCGCCTCCGCGCGCAGCGGGGCCGGGTCGGACGCGGTGGCCACCAGGAGCGCGCGGCGAGCGCGTGCGCAGGCGTCGACCACGACCTCCCATCCCTGATAGCCGTCGAGGTTCCCGGCGTAGAGCACGGGCCCCTCGGGCGCGGCGGGCTCGGGTCCGGCGGGCTCCCAGGGCGGAGCGACGTAGGTGCCGCCCAGGTGCCGCGCCAACGCCGGCGAGATCGCCGCTGGAGCCGCCCCGGCGAGACGGTCCAGGAGCCTCCCCAGTGGGCGCGCGAAGGGCAGGGCGCCATAGGTGGGCAGCTCCGCGTCCATCCGGGTGTGCGCGAAGTAGAGCGCGGGCACCCGCGCCGCGCGCGCCACCAGGGCGGCCTCGACGTTGTGGGCCACCACCGCCGGCCGGCGCAGCCGTCGCCACCGGTCCCGGAGCCGGGCGATCATCCGCGCGTCCAGAACGACCTTGGTCCACGAGGGCCCCGATCGCTCGCCCGCGGGCGGACCCGCGGCCCGATGGAGCCACTCGGGGTCGCCGGGGCGCCCGGGTCCGTAGACCAACAGGTGCGCGTCGTGCCCCGCGGCCCGCAGGGCGCGCACCATCGCGCCCACCACCGCCTGGGTCCCCTGGGGCGTGGGAAAGGGCATGCACGCGAGGTGCAGCGTGCGCATCCGCGGCTCAGAGGAGCTCGAAAGAGTCCACGGTCATGGCGTCGCCCACCATGCCGATCGTCACCTCCGCGCTCTCTCGGCTCCCGCGGACCCGGGCGCGGGCGCCGTTCTTCTTCAGGGCCTCGGGGCAGTCGATGAGCTCGATGCTGCGGCCGTCATCGGTCACGAGGGCCCAGAGGCCGCCCTCCAGGCCGAGCTTGCGGATGGTTCCTTCGGTCACCGCTCCAGCCTGCGCCTTGGCTTCTCCGGTTGCCAGGGCGGACTGCATTTCGCATCATCGGCCGCCATGGACGTGGAGACCCTCCGGGCGCAGCTCGAAGCCCTCGAGTGGACGGTGAGCCCCCATGGCCGGGACACGTTCAAGTCGGTCCACGAGACCGACGAGGGCACCATGACGATCTACGTGCGCCTGCACGAGAACTGGCTCGTGGGCTCCGTGGTCCCCTTCCTTTCCACCGGCGGCGCCAACAGCTTCGAGCTGGCGCGCTGGCTGCTCCGCATGAACCGCGACATGTTCATGACCAAGTTCGCCTACGACGAGGACGGCGACGTGGTGCTCACCGTGGAGCTTCCCACCGAGAACCTCGACGACTCCGAGGTCTCCTCCGCGCTCCGGGGCCTGCTCCGCCACGCCGTCGAGCACCGCCGCACGTTGCGCCTCGCCGCCGAAGGCTGAGCTTCCCCACACCCCCAAAGGATTCTGGCCCCCATCGGGGAAGATCCTCGCCGTGCCCTCGTATGGGGGGCCGGAGGGAATCTCTTTTCGATGACGACTTGGACCAGACTCTCGCGCTTGCTGATGGCCAGCGCACTCTTGCTCGGCGCCGCGTGCGGTGACGACGATGGCGACGACGGCACGCCGTTCGACTCCGATGGCGGAGTGGACATGCAGCAGCCCGAGCCGGACATGTTCCGGCCCGATCCCGACGGCGGCATGGTCTGCGTCGACGAGGACGAAGACGGCTACGGTGAAGGCTGCGCGGCGGGCCCCGACTGCGACGACACCAACGGCTCGGTCAGCCCGGCGGCCCTCGAGGTCTGCAACCTGGTGGACGACGACTGCGACGGCGCGACCGACGAGGACGTCGACGCGCCCGCCTGCGAGCTCACCGAGGGCGTGTGCGCCGGCGCCGTGGCGCGCTGCGGCGCCGACGGCTTCCTGACCTGCGACGGCACCGACTACGGTGCCAGCTACGAGGCCGACGAGACCTCCTGCGACGGCCTCGACAACGACTGCGACGGCACCCAGGACGAGGGCTGCACCTGCACCGAGGGCGACACCCAGCCCTGCGGTCTCGACGTGGGCGCCTGCATGCCCGGCACCCAGACCTGCACCGCCGACTCGACCTGGGGCGCCTGCGACGGCGACGTGGGCCCGATGGGCGAGACCTGCGACGGCATGGACAACGACTGCGACGGCAGCAGCGACGAGCCCGGTGAGCTGACCGCGCCCGACTGCCCCCTGCAGCTCGGCGTCTGCGCCGGCTCCAAGCGCGCCTGCGGCGGCGCGGCCGGCTGGGTCGCCTGTGACGGCGTGGCCAGCTACGGCGGCGACTACCAGACCAGCGAGACCCTCTGCGACGGCATGGACAACGACTGCGACGGCATCACCGACGAGGGCTGCGACTGCATCGACGGCACCACCCAGGCCTGCGGGTCGGACGTGGGCCTGTGCATGGCCGGCACCCAGACCTGCGTGGCGGGCGCCTTCGGCGGCTGCGCCGGCGAGGTCGCGCCGGTCACCGAGACCTGCGACGGCATGGACCAGGACTGCGACGGCGCCACCGACGAGAGCGTCGTCGGCGCCGACTGCCCGCTCCAGGCGGGCGTGTGCGCCGGGGCGACCCAGCGCTGCGGCGGCGCCGGTGGGTTCCTCACCTGCGACGCGGCGGCCTATGGCTCCGACTACGAGATGGACGAGACCTCCTGCGACGGCCTCGACAACGACTGCGACGGCGTGGCCGACGAGGGCTGCGACTGCATCGACGGCGCGACCCAGGACTGCGGTACCAGCACCGGCGCCTGCGAGCGCGGTACCCAGACCTGCACCGCGGGGGCCTGGGGCGCATGCACGGGCGGCGTCGAGCCCGTCGCCGAGATCTGCAACGGCCTCGACGACGACTGCGACGGCGTCAGCGACGACAACCTGGTGGCGCCCGCCTGCGCGCTCACCGAGGGCGTCTGCGGCGGCGCGGTCCAGACCTGCGGCGGAGCCGCGGGTTGGCAGAACTGCTCGGGCACCGGGAGCTACGGCGCGAACTTCCTGGCGACCGAGACCAGCACCGACGAGGCCCACTGCGATGGCCTCGACAACGACTGCGACGGCGTGGCCGACGAGGAGTGCGTGGCGGTTCCCTTCGTCGCGCCGGCGGGGGACGTGATCTACCCCGACCTGAACCACCAGCACCTCGTCTACATGCAGAACTTCGACGGCAACTGGGACATCGTCTTCCAGCGCTTCGGAGCCGGGACCGCCGTGCGCCTCACCGCCACCGCGGAGAGCGAGTACTACCCCAAGGTCTACGGCAACTACGTCGTCTTCCAGCGGGGCACCGAGACCGCGGCGCGGGTCGTCCTGGTCGACCTGGTCACCGGCACCGAGACCACGCTCTCGACTCTCGAGTCCGGCTCGCCGGACATCTGGGGTCCCTACGTCGTCTTCGACGAGTTCGACGGGACCGACTGGGAGATCCGCCTGCACGACCTGAGCACCGGCACCACCGACTCGCTCTTCGAGACCGAGCTCACCGACTCCAACGAGATCCGGCCGACCATCCGCGGCGGCGCCCTCGCCTTCATCTCCGACGGCTTCGTCGCCGGCGAGTGGCGGGTGATCGCCATCGACCCGGACACCGGGATGGCCGCCGTGCAGACGCCGGCCGCCTCCAACACCGGCGGCCAGCTCGACCCGGTCGTGGACTACATCACCCTGGCCTGGACCGACGGCCGCGCGGTGAGCTCAACCATGATCGACACCACCAGCGACTTCGACGTCTACGGCGCCGTCTTCGGGGCCGCGCCCGCCTTCCCCGGCGAGCAGCTCCTCATGAGCGGCGCCGCGGCCCAGGTGGTCAAGGACGCCGACGGCACCCTCTTCACCGTCAACGACTACTCGGCGGGCAACGCCGACGTCGCGGTGGTCGGGTTCTCCGGATCGCCCTTGGCGCTCTCGACGCACCCGGGCACTCAGGCGGATCCCACCATCAGCGGTGACGTGATCCTCTGGGAGGACAATCGGCGCGGCAAGTTCGACATCTACGGCACCATCCTCGGTGGCGTGGGGACCCCGGGCGCCGACGACCTGGTGATCAACGAGGTCCTCTTCGACCCCGGCACCGCGCTGGACGCCAACGGTGACGGCACGTCGAGCGCGACCCAGGACGAGTTCGTGGAGATCATCAACGCCACCGCGGGGGCCCTCGACATCTCGGGGGTCACCCTGAGCGTCGGCTCCACCGTGCGGCACACCGTCCCGGCGGGCACCGTCCTCCCGGCGCTGGGTACCTACGTCGTCTTCGGCGGCGGCACCCCCACGGGGCTCTTCACGGGGGCCCTGGTCACCACCGCCTCGAGCGGCGGCCTGAGCCTCACCAACTCCGCCAACAGCGTCACCTTGAGCCTCGGCGGGACCACCCTCGACACGATGAGCTACGTGGCCGCCGACGCCAACGACCAGTCGGTGCACCGGGATCCGGGCGTCTCCGGCGCCTTCGCCGCGCACTCGAGCATCAGCGGGGCCACTGGCCTCGCCAGCCCGGGCGCCGGAGCGGGCGGGTTCCCCTACTGACGCCACGAGAGGCCGTGAGGCCTCGATGACCCGAGGAGGGGCTCCCGCCAGCGGGGGCCCCTTTCTCGTCCGTCCGCTCGCTCGGGGGCGGCGAGCCTGCTAAGTGCCCGCGGCGATGCGGATCGAGGCCGACGCCCTCATCGACTTTCCCAGGGATCTCGTCTTCCGGACCTACCGGGACGAGCTCCCGCAGATCGTCGAGGGACTCCCCCGGGTCAAAGAGATCATGGTGGAGGAACGCCAGGAAGAGGGCGGGGTGACGCACATCAAGAACCTGTGGCGCGGCTCGGCCCAGGTGCCCGCTTCGGCGGCCAAGGTCTTGCCCCCCATGGTGAGTTGGCACGACCACGCCCGGTGGGACCAGGGGCGCTACCAGTGCGACTGGAGCATCGACAGCCACGTCTTCCCCGAGGCCGTCCGGTGCACCGGCGAGAACCGCTTCGTGGACCTCGGCGGGAAGTGCCGGGTGGAGATCCGCGGCGAGATTCGCATCGACCTCTCCAAGGTGGCCAAAGTGCCCGACCTGGTGGCCTCGCCCATCGCGACCGCGGTGGAGCGCTTCCTGGTCCGGCAGATCACCCCCAACCTCTTGGCGGTGAGCGAAGCCCTCTCGGAGCACCTGGCCGCGAAGGGCTGACGAGGTGGGGGGACCGGGGGAGCCCGCCGTGGGCGCTCCGCTCGTCGCGCTGGTGCGTCGGGCGCTGGAGGCCGGCGACCTCTACGGACCGGCGTGGCGCGCTCTCCGCCGCAAGGATCCCCTGCAGGCCGCGGCGCTCGAGGACCCCGGGGAGTGGACCTCGGCCGTCGCCTATGCCGCGCTGCTGCACGAGGTCACCCTCCTCGCCCGCGGTCTCGATCGGCTCCGAGCGCTGGGCTACGACTTCGCCATGGAGACCTTGGGGGCGGGCGGCCACTTCGCCGACCTCCGCCGCTCGTGGATGGAGACCTTCGGCGGGACGCCCACCGAGATCGTCCGCTTCGTGCCCCACCTCTGGAGCGTCGGGACCCGGGCGAATGGCGAGGCGCGGATCGCCGACGAGGGCCGCGGGTTCGTGCGGCTGGTCCTCGAGGACGCCCCCGTGGTGCGGGGGTCGGTGGCCTGGCAGCGGATGCTCGAAGGCAGCCTGGAAGGGCTCCTCGTGCTCACCGGCGCGCAGGTGAACGTCCAGCTGGGCCCTTCGGCGTTGGACCCCGATCGGGTCGAGGCGTTGGTCCTCTGGCAGACCCGCTGACGCGTCGCGGCGTTGGTCCTCCGGCCGACCCGCTGACGCGTTGCGGCGCCGGGGGAATCGGGGGCGTCAGGCGGCGCGGATGGAGTCGGTCAGCTTCCGGCGAGCGGGCATCCCCTCGAAGCGGATGCCCGCCTGCCCGTCGTGCTGCCAGACGAGCACCGCGGGCATCTCGAAGCGCAGCGAGCGCTCCTCGTCGTCGAAGCAGAGGAGTACGCGCTCACCCTGGGCCAACGGCTCGTCGAGGAAGAGGGACGCGCCCTCGGCGCCAAGCTCCCGGAGCTGCGCGGGGACGAAGCCTCCGTGCCCCTTGGGGACCACGTGGACCGGGAGGGCCCGGGGGAACCCGAAGCGCGTCGCGCGGCGTCGTTCGTCGTGGGCCGGGCCGCCGCCGAGGAGCGCCTCCAGTCCCTCGAGGCGCACCGCTTCACTCGGCTCCAGCGCGACCAGGGCCGCCTTGGCGCGAAGGTGTTGGTAGTCGTGGAGGAGATCGAAGAGCTGCATGGTTGCCTCGGGGGGTTGGCATTCGAAAGAGCAACCGGTGTGCCAGGGGGAGATTCCGGGAAAGATCGGGGGGCGGTCTCAGGATGGTGCGGCGTGGCGTTCGCAGTCGCGCGTCCGTCACGACACGAATGTCAGGGTTCGGCGCGGGATGAGGTGGCTCGAGACGCATGGGGCTGGCCCGACCTCGGACCGAGTGGCAGGACTGGGACATGGACCCCACCGGCAACCTCTTCGACCAGGTCGCCGCGGCAGACGCGCCGCTGGCCGAGCGCATGCGCCCGCGGCGACTCGCCGAAGTGGAAGGCCAGGACGCCCTGGTCGGCGAAGGCGCCCTCTTGCGCCGGCTCATCGCCGCCGACCGGCTTCCGTCGCTGATCCTGTGGGGGCCCCCCGGCACGGGGAAGACCACCCTGGCGCGCGTGCTGGCCCAGGAGACCTCGGCGACCTTCATTCCCTTCAGCGCCGTCCTCGGCGGCGTGCCGGACCTCCGCAAGATCCTCGCCGCGGCCAAGGAGCGACGCCGCCGCGGCGGCCGGAGCCTGCTCTTCGTCGACGAGATCCACCGCTTCAACAAGGCGCAGCAGGACGCGCTCTTGCCCCACGTGGAAGACGGCACCGTGACCCTCGTGGGGGCCACCACCGAGAACCCGTCCTTCGCCGTCAACGGCGCCCTGCTCAGCCGGGGACGCGTCTTCCGCCTCGAGTCCCTCTCCGACGAAGCGCTCACCCGCGTGATCCAGCGCGCCGTGGCCGAGCCGGGGCGCGGCCTCGGGGGGAAAGTCGAGATCACCGACGAAGGCCTCGAGGCGCTGGTCGCCGGGGCCAGCGGGGACGCGCGGCGGGCGCTGACGACCCTGGAGACCCTCGCCGCCGATCGGGCCACCATCGACGCCGAGGCGGTGTCGCAGGCGTATGGGACCCGGACCCTGCTCCACGACAAGAGCGGCGACGGCCACTACGACGTCGTCAGCGCCTTCATCAAGTCCATGCGCGGCACCGACCCGGACGCCAGCCTCTACTGGATGTTCCGGCTGCTCGACGCCGGGGAGGACCCGCGCTTCGTGCTGCGCCGGATGATCATCTTCGCCAGCGAAGACATCGGCAACGCCGACCCGCGCGCGCTACAGCTCGCGGTGGCCGCCGACCAGGCGTTCCATCGACTGGGCATGCCCGAGGCGCTGCATTCGCTCTCCCAGTGCTGCACGTATCTGGCGGCGGCGCCCAAATCGAACGCGACCTACGACGCCTTCAAGGCGGCGCGAGCCGATGTCGAGGCCCATGGGGCGCTGCCGGTGCCGAAGAAGCTGCGCAACGCGCCCACGAAGTTGATGAAGGCCGAGGGCCACGGGGACGGGTATCGGTACCCGCACGACGAGGGGGGCTATGCGGCGGGGGAGACGTACTTCCCGGAGAAGCTCGTGGGGCGGCGGTACTACTTCCCGCGCGACTCGGGCCTCGAGGCCCGCATCGCCGAACGCCTCGCGTCCCTCCGCGGCGACCGCGACCCCACCGACTGAGCCCCCCGGGGTCCAACCCGCCCGAGGTCCGACCCGACCCCCGGTCCAACCCGCGGTCCAACCCGCCCGAGGTCCGAAAAAGTCTGTTCGGTCCAACCCGCCCGAGGTCCGAAAAAGTCTGTTCGCCCGGACCAACCCGCCCGGGGTCCGAGAAAGTCTGTGTCCAACCCTCCCTGGCTCCGGGAGCGGTTTGTCGTCCGACCTGTCCGGGGTTTGGAAGAGGCCGTCGCGTCCGGCACCCATGGGGAGGGGTGGCGGCCGCCGGCGGATCCGCCACCTTCCGCCGGCGGAGGGCATCGAATCCTTCGACGATTTGCTCCTAGGAGTCCGGCACGCCCTTTGAAGAGCAGTGTCGGGATGTCTCGGCCGCGGATCATCGTCAGAGGAGCGACGACGGCGATTTGTCGGCGGACGGTCTTCCGAAAGGCGTTCCTCGGCTCATGGCATCCCATGGTCGACGACATCTTCTTCTACTCCCTCGCGCACGCGGCGATGGCGACCCGGGTATCGGTCCACCTCAGCACTCGGATGCCAACCCATCACCACACGGATGTCACTCCGTCCGAGGACAACCTGCCGGACTTTACCGCGCGGTTTCACTCGGACGTGGCGGGCGCAGTGAAGACGCTGCTCGCGCACGAACGATACGAACCTCCTCAGACGTTGTGGGATGGGCGAGACCCCCACTACATGCGCCTCGTCGATGCCCCCGCTCAGGCCGCGCAGCTCACGTACGACTACCTCAACCCCGCGGCGGCCGGGCTGGTATCGCAGCCCACGCACATGCCGGGTCGGACGCTCGACTTCGCCCACTGGAAGACGGAAGGGTTGGTCATCAAGCGACCTCCCGTCTACTTCGATCGGTCGCGGCCCGAGGAGCTCTTGCTCGAACTCGAACCGCCGCCGCTGCTCATGCGTGAGTTCAACGGTGACCTGAAGACCCTCGTCTACCACATGGAGCGCATGAGCCGAGATGGGCTGCGGGCGATCCGCGCCGCGCGCACGGGCTCCCCCCTCGGAGCTCAGAGACTTCGCCGGATCCACCCCCACGACGAACCTCGGACGCCTGCCGAGCCCGGTGGGCAGCGGATTCCGACGTTTCGTATCGGCGCGCGCGGAGCGGTGGGTGCGCAGACCTACGTCCACGCGTGCCGAGAGACGACCCACTTCCGGCAGGAGCACGAGCGTTGTCGAAAGGCTCGCCTCGCGGGCTCCGAGCCGATGTTCCCCCATGGCACCTATGCCATGCGTGTCATGCATGGGGCGACGGTGGCGGAGCCACTCGACGACGCGCTGCTGACCCAGCCCGGTCCGCTCCTCCACGAGGTGCTCTCCGAACTCGAGACCGTCGACCGAGTGACCTCTGACCCCCAGCCGCTGATCCGCGAGGTGAACGAAGCCTGGGCCGACGAGGCTGCGGATATCGTGAGCGACAACGAGCTGAGCTTCGGCACTCCAGCCAAAGAAGCTCGCGCTCTGCCTCTGGACCCGGACGAACGACCCGAGCCGGAGACCGTGCACGTCAGTGATGTGCGTCGTGAGCGGGAGCGTAATCCAAAGCGGGTCATCACCCGTCGAGACAAGCGTCGCGGTCGGCCGAAAGGGAGCGGCAGCGCGGACGGTCGCAACAAGGCTCGAGGCGCCGACCCACCCTCGGATACATAGACGCTAGGCGAAGTGCGTCGCTCGGAAGGCCCGGGTGACGCACACCTCCGTCCGTCGATCGCCGACGTGCGTCGCGAACGTGTGTTCCGGTCAAGTTACGCTGGTTCGAGGTCCTTGGTGTCCCGTCGAGGGGTCGTCGGACGTCGACCCGGCCCCCACGACACCCGATGTGCAGCCACACGGCCCTGCTCATGAGGTCCGGACCCCGGACGGCTAGGCGGAGGGAGGTCCGGACCCCGGGCGGGTCGGCGGCCAGACCCCGGACGGCTAGGCGGAGGGAGGTCCGGACCCCGGGCGGGTCGGCGGCGACCGGGCGGGTCGACGGCGACCCCTGAGCGGCGTCAGCGGCTCTTGGCGATCCGCTTCTCGACGAGGGCCTCGAGTTCTTCGTGGGTCACCCCCAGCCGCGAGGCGACGGCGTGGGCCAGCGAGCTGGGGGCGACACCCGGGACGAGCTGGTACGTGGGCTCGTCGTTGGGGTCCAGCTCGACCTGGCGCATCGCCAGGCGGTCGGTCGGCGGGTTGGCCTCGAGCTCCCGGGCGGCGTCCAGGAAATGGGTGGTGAGGAACGCGCGCGGGCGGAGCCGCGGCAGGAGGCCCAGGACCATGTTGAAGATGGCGATGCCTTCGCCGGGGTTCGTGCCGCTGCAGAGCTCGTCGAGGATGACCAGCGACCCCGGCTGGATCTCTTCGAAGAGCCGCCGCACGCGCATGAGCTCGGTGCCCAACCGGCCCTCACGCTGGTCGGCGGGGGCGCTCTCCACCAGCGAGACGAACATGGCCGGCGCCCGAGTGAGCCGCGCCTCCCTCGCCGGCACGAAGAGGCCCGCTTGGGCCAGGAGTTGCGAGAGGGCCACCGACTGCAGGGTCCGCGTCTTGCCGCCGGAGTTGGGCCCGGTGATCAACAGGATCGCGTCGTGGCCCTCGGTCACCAGGTCCTGGGTGACGGGGACGATGTCCTGGAGGAGCAGCAGCGGGTTGAAGAGCCCGCGGAGCTCGGCCGGTCCGCTGGGGCCTTCCAGGCCGGGGTTGTCCACGAGCTCCGGCAAGCAGACCTCGAGGCCGTCCTTGGCGCACCGATCCCGAAAGGCGAGGGCGGCCAGGTAGAGCTCGAGATCCCCCAGCACGCTGATCAGGGGAAGCACGTCGTCTTCGAGGCTGGCGAAGACTTCGTCCACGACCCGCAGCAGGACCTCCTGCTCGCCGTAGCGATACCCGCGGAAGAACGCGACGACTCGCGACCAGAACCGCCGCCACGGCGAGCGCACCAGCGGGTTGGCGGCCGGCTCCTCGGTGCGCATCAGCTGGAAGTCGCGGATGCGCCCATCGCTGGCCAACACCAAGCGCACGTCCACGACGGCCATCTCGGCCTCGAAGGCGAGGACCTGTTCCAGGCGGCCGAAGACCGGGCTGCCGCACACGCGCTGGGCCCACTCCTGGAGCCGGCTCAGCGCGGAGGTGGTGCCCTTCAGACCATCCGCGGCGGTGACGAAGAAGTCCCGCAGGGTGGTGAGCACTTCGATCTTCCGGCGCGCGGTGTCGCCCGGCGACATGGGTCGGTCGTCGAGGTGATCGCGCAGGTCGCGGAGGAGGCCGTACGCCTTCTCGGCCGCCGCGCGCACGTCGGGGCGCGCCACGAGCTCCCGGAGGACCGACTGGCGCAGGGTCACGTCGCGGAAGTCGTCGGGCGGCGCGCTGATCAAGGAGACCAGATGATGCTCGCTCGGGCCCATGCTCAGGCCGTCGACCTTGGGCCGGAAGACGGCCTTGATGAGCTCGGGCAGGAAGAGGCCGTCGGCGAAGGATCCCCGGGCAAACCCGCTCGGCGCCAAGGGCGCCTGGTCCACCGAGCGCCGCAAGAGCCCGCCGGCGTCACCGGACTCGAAGGCGAAGCGCACCGCGGCGCGCAGCGCCTCGGGATCCACGGTGATCCGCGGGACGTGGTGGATCAGGTCCAGCCACCGGTCGGCCTCGGTGGCCTCCCGCGCGATCCTCGGCTCGTCGCTGGGCGGCTCCTCGTCGACGACGGTGGCCGCTTCGGCGAGCCGGAGTCGCAGGCGACGCTCGAGAGCCGAGCGACCCGTTCGCTGTCGCGGGGGCATGGGCTCGCGAGCCTACACCAGCCGACGATCCGCCGGGCGGGCTTCCGCCCCGAGGCGTTCCCCTGGCTCGGCAGAGGCGCCGTTCACCACCGCTCCCGGAGCGGGAGCCGGAGCGAGTACACGGTCGGGACCGCGCCGCTCGGCGGTTCGGGGAAGACCCAGGTGGCCAGGGCTCGCGTGACGCAGGTTGCGAAGATCGAGTCGGCGATCTCGCCGCTCGTCTCCACGCCCTCGACCGCGCCGTCGTCCACGATGCGGAACTCGAACCGCACTTCGCCGGCCACTCCGCGACCCTGCTCCCCCGCACACGCGAGGATCGCGGGCTCGTGGTCCTCGAGGACTCGGCTGAACGCCGCCGGATCGTAGGACCCCCGATAGGTGAACCCACCCCAACGGGTCTCGCCGCCCCCACCGCCCCGCAGTGGCGCATCTCTCTCGGGGCCGCCCAAGCCCTCGTCGCCCGGTCCGTCCTCGCCCGGGCCGTCGTCGCCCGGTCCGTCCTCGGCTCGCTCCTCCCCGTCGCCGTCCGGTCCGTCCTCGGCTCGCTCCTCCCCGTCGCCGCGGGGGGCGTCGCTGACCTCCACGTCCCGCCCCTCGCGCGACTCTTCGGCGTTGTCGACCTCGTGCTCCGCCGTGGGCTCCGGACCCCCGCAGGCCCCGAAGAGCAAGACCATCAGCGAGGGTACGATCGAGCTTCGTCGTCTCATCGTCCCGATACTACCGCGAGGTGAAGGCGAGCCCGTCGCCGCCTCCCAACTACTCCGCGGCGACGACGGAGTCGGCGCCGGCGACCTCGGCGAAGCGGCGCACGATGGTGGCCACGTCTTCGATGCCGTCGATGCCCTCGACCGACTTGCCGGCCTGCCAGTAGTCCCGGTAGTTCGCGCCCTTCAGCGAGGAGCGCTTCAGCTCGAAGATGCTCTTGAGCTGCACGACCATGCGCGCGTAGTGCTTGGTCTTCGGGTGCTGCAGGGCCTTGCGCAGGAGCCAGCCGGTCTCGGTGCCGACCTTCTTCACGTACTCGGTCTCGATGACGGCCACCGGGATGCCGCTGATGCGGGTGGTGAGGACGATGTCCTCCTCCTTCGCCTTCACGATGGCTTGCTTGTAGTCGTCGTGGGCCTTGCACTCGGGGGTGGCGATGAAGCGGGTGCCGAGCTGCGCGCCCGCGTAGCCCATGTCCAGGGTGCGCGCGAAGTCACTGGGTTCGCCGATACCGCCAGCGCAGACGAGGGGCACGCCGAGGTCACCGAGCTCTTCGAGGAGCTGCTCGGGCGTGAGCTCGCCCGCGTGGCCACCGGCGCGGCTGTTGACGCAGATGAGGCCGTCGACGCCGCCGTCGAGGGCCTTGAGGGCGTGCTTGCGACCGGTGACGTCGTGGTAGACGGTTCCGCCCACCGCGTGGACTTTGTCCACGACCCACTTGGGGTTGCCCAGGGCGGTGATGAAGAAGCGCACGCCTTCTTCGAGGGCCACGTCCACCCAGTGGCGCATGCGGTCTTCGTAGACTTTGGAGGTCTTCTCGATCAGCGCGTTGAAGCCGACGGGCTTGTCGGTGATCGCCTTCATCTTGCGGAAGCCCTCGCGCAGGTCGTTGCCGTGCACGTAGGTCATGCTGATGGGCTGCACGATGCCGATGCCGCCGGCGGCGCTCACGGCCGCGACGAGCTCGGGGTTGCTGCAGGGGTACATCGCGCCGCAGATCAGGGGGACGTCGATGCCCAGGGCTTCGGTCAGCGGGGTGTTCAGCCGGCTCTCGCTCATGGGTCGATGGTGGGCGACGATGGCCGGTCGAGCAACGCGCCGCGTCATGCTAGGCCCAGCGCCGTGAGCCTCCTCTTTCCGCGACTCGCGTTCGCCGATGACGCTCTGGCGTTTCGGGTGGGCGACCAGACCCTGACCCACCGCGAGCTGGCCCGGCGCGCCGGCGGCCACGCCGCCGACTGTCTGGCCCGCGGGCTCCGGCCCGGGGATCGCGTGGCCGTATGGGCCACCGCCGACGTGGACACGGTGGTCGCCCTGGTGGGCCACGCGCTGGTCGGGCTGGTCAGCGTGCCCCTCAACCCCAAGCTCGGTCGCCGCGAGCTGGCCCACGTGCTCGGCGACGCGGAGCCCAGAGCCGTCTTCGCTGCCGACCCCGCGGCCTTCGCCGATCAGGCGCCCAGCGAGCCGGTGGGGACCGCCGAGGCGCCGCCGCCGGAGCGCGCCGTCGACGACGAGCCCCTCCTGGTCCTCTACACCAGCGGTACCACCGGCGCGCCCAAGGGCGCGGTGATCACCGCGCGCAACGTGGCCGCCAACCTCGACGCCCTGGCCGACCGCTGGGGTTGGACCGACGCCGACGTGGTGGTCCACGCGCTCCCGCTCTTCCACGTGCACGGGCTCGTACTGGGGCTCTTCGGGAGCCTCCGCGTGGGCGGCGCCCTCCACCACCTGGGTCGTTTCACGCCCGAGGCCGCCTGTGACGCGCTGGGCGGGGAGGGGTCGATGCTCTTCGCGGTGCCCACCATGCTCCACCGGCTCGCCGACGCCGCCGAGGCCGACCGCACGCTCGTGGCCGGGCTGCGCGCCGCGCGTCTCCTGGTCAGTGGGTCGGCGGGGCTCCCGGTGCGCGAGCATCGGCGCCTCGAGCGGCTCTCGGGGCGCGGCGTCCACGAGCGCTACGGGCTCACGGAGACCCTGATCAACTGCGGCGTCTCCGCCGCGGGTGATCCCCAGCCGGGCTACGTGGGGCCGCCCCTGCCCGGCGTGGAGCTGAAGCTCGTCGACGACGAGCGCCGCGAGCTGGACGCCCACGACGACGAGACCCTGGGCGAGGTGGCGGTGCGCGGACCCAGTGTCTTCGCCGGCTACCTGAACCGCCCCGACGCCACTGCGGCGGTGCGCGACGCCGACGGCTGGTTCTACACCGGTGACCTCGCCGCCCGGCGCGCCGACGGAGCGATCCGCATCGTCGGGCGCCGCAGCGTCGACCTCATCAAGACCGGGGGCTACAAGGTCGGCGCCGGCGAGGTGGAGGCCTGTCTCCTCGAGGATCCCGCGGTCGCCGAGGTGGCGGTGGTCGGCGAAGCCGATCCCGATCTGGGGCAGCGGATCGTCGCTTACGTGGTCCCGCGCGGCGACGCACCCGACGTGGAATCGCTGATCCAGCGGGTCGCCGACGAGCTCACCCCGCACAAGCGGCCGCGGGAGGTACACTTCGTGGACGGCCTGCCGCGCAACGCGATGGGCAAGGTGCAGAAGAAGCGGCTCGGGACCCCCGGGCCTCAGGCCGAGACGAGCGGAGAAGAGCGATGAGCGACGCGGCGAGCTACCGACACGATCCGATGGAAGACTGCTGGCGCATCGTGGCGCCCAGTCGGGCCGAGGTGCCCCCGGACACCGTGGCCAAGGGTCCGCTGCTGCCAGCTCCGGAGGGACGCTGCCCCTTCTGTCCCGGTCACGAGTCCGACGCCGAAGAGATCGTCGCCCAGTTCCCCACGGCGGCCGACTGGCAAGTGCGCGCCGTGACCAACCGGTTCCCCGCCGTCAGCGGGGAGGTGGTCCCACCGGACACGGTGGGCGGTCATGCACGTCCGGCTACGGGCGTGCACGAGATCATCGTCGAGGGGCGCGAGCACGAGGGCGACCTGCCCGATTTCACGCCGGCGCTTCGCACGCTGGTTCTCCAGGCCTATCGGGACCGTTTGCGTGCGGTCGAGGCCACGGACGGCATCCGCCACGTGGCCATGTTCCGCAACCGGGGCCGCCGCGCCGGGAGCTCCCAGCCGCACCCCCACGGTCAGCTCGTGGGGACGACGGTCGGAGGACGCTTGCACGAGCGTCGCTGGACCCTGGCTCGTGCCCACGCGCGTCGCGAAGGGCGCTCCCTCCTCGACACGGTGCTCGCCCGAGAGCTGGATGCCGACGAACGCATCGTCGAATCGTCCGAAGACTTCGTGGTCTTCTGCCCCTTCGCGCCGCAGGTGGACTACCAGACGTGGATCGTTCCGCGACTCGAGCGCGGCAGCTTCTCGGCGTTGGACGACGCCTCCGTCGAGCGCTTCGGTGAGGTCCTGGCGAAGACCCTGAAGCGCGTCATCGAGGTGAGCGGGCGAAAGGCATACAACGTGCTGTGGCGACTGCCGCCGGTGCGCTCCCACGCCGATCCGGCGTCCTTCTGGTACGTGGACATCCTGCCGCGCGGGGGCGGCCTGGCTGGCGTCGAGCTCAGCACGGGCTTTTCGATGGTCTCCGTGGCTCCGGAGCGCGCCGCCGAGCAGCTACGTGGCTGATACCGCGTTCGCTCGTCCACTGCGATCGCGTCGGTCCAGAGACGAAATCGGTCGTTCGCGTCCATTTTCGTGGACGATCTGCGTCGTTTCGTATTAGCACACCCCCCTGATGGGAGCTCGGCAGGATTTTGGTCCGCTCTCCACGAGAGCGAAGCGTCTACAGGCAGTGATCGATGGGCCCATCCATGTGCCCGAGATCGATGCAGAAGTCGGGAAGGGTGAGCTCGACTACGAGGTCTATTTGCGGACCTCGGAGCTGCTCTCCCTCCAGCACTCGACCGACGAGCGCTGCCATCCGGACGAGCTGGCCTTCCAGGTCGTCCATCAGGTCCAGGAGCTCTGGCTCCGGCTCCTCAACCAGCGTCTCGTCGCGCTGGTGGACCTCATCGACGCCGACGCGCCCAGCTCCGTGCACCGGACCATCAACCGCTGCGTGGTGATCCTCGAGAGCATGTGCTCCTCGATGGATTCCCTCTCGACGCTGATGCCCGCGGACTTCCAGATCATCCGCCGCAACCTCGGCGACGGGAGCGGCCTCCAGTCCCCGGGCTACGCCGCGCTCCGCCAGGCCGGCGCCGTCGTGGAGGAGGCGCGCCAGGCCTGCTTCGAGCGCGCCGGGGTCTCCCTCGAGACCGTCTACCGGACCCATGAGCCGGAGTACCTGGTCGCGCTCTGCGAGTCGCTCCTCGACCTCGACGTCGCCTACCAGCGCTGGCTGGTCGCGCACTTCTACCTGGTCCGCCGGACCATCGGCGTGCACCGGGACGTCCCCGCCTTGGATGGCTACCCCACCAAGGCCCTCGAGGTCCGCATGAAGCGGCCGCTCTTCCCGGAGCTCTGGGACGTCCGCGTCGCGCTCACCCGTGGTTGGAACCGCGAGGGGGGCGTCGCTCCGGGGGCGCCGCGCAGCGAGACCCTGGAGTCCCCCGCTCCGCGCCAGGCGCGGGCGTCGGACACCCTGGCGGACGCGCCGCGGGATGGCGAGTGATCGAGCGCTTCCCCGGCCTCGCCGATCGCACCTACCTGAACTCCTGCTCCTACGGCCTCTCCCCGGTCGGCGCTCGCGCCGTCTACGCCCGGTGGCAGGCGGTGATGGAGCGCTTCGAGGACGCCGCGTTCGGCGAGCTCTATGGCGAGCTCGAGGCCTTCCGGGATCGGTTGAACCGCTTCGTCGGGGGCGACGCGGGGAGCGTGTGGGTCGACCAGAGCAGCTCGGCGCTCCTGGCGCGCATCGCCCTCGGACTCCCCCGGAACGGGCGCCATCGGGTGGTCACCACCGACATCGAGTTCCCCAGCGCGGAGCTCCTCTTCGGGACCCTGCCGAACGTCGAGGTCCAGGTGGTCCCCTCCACCGACGGGGCCGTCCGCGCGGAGGAGCTCGCCGACGCCATCGACGAGCGCACCTGGATGGTCTTCGTGTCCCACGCGACTTCGGTGACCGGAGCGCTCCTCCGGGACGTCGCGCTGCTCGCCGAACGCGCCCACGCCAAGGGCGCCTACGTGGGGCTCGATGTCTACCAGAGCGTCGGCGTGGTCCCGGTGGACCTCGGCGCGATGGACGTCGACTTCGCCGTCGGCGGGGGCCACAAGTGGCTCCTCGGCGCCTGGGACTTCGGCTGGGCGTGGCTCGGGCCCCGCGCGCTCGAGGCGCATCGGCCCGTGGCCGCGGGATGGATCGCGGGAAGCGATCCCTTCACCTTCGACCATCAGCGCGGGCTGGCGCGCGACGCCCGCCGTCTTGCCGCCGGCGCCCCGGATCCACTGGCCTCGATGCTCACCGCCGTGGGTCTCGACGAGGTCGAGCAAGTGGGGCTCGAGGCGGTGCGCTCCCGCTCCCGGTTGCTCACCCAGCGGGTCGTGGATCGATCCCGCTGGCCCATCGCCGGACCCACCGAAGCCGAGGCGCGCGGCGGCACCGTTTGTCTCCGGGTGCCCGAGGCCGGCCGCGTCGCCGGGGCGCTCGCCGAGCGCGACATCGTGGTCAGCGCGCGCCGGCTCCCCGACGGCGCGGAGGGGCTGCGCATCGCGCCCCACCTCTACAACACCACCGAGGACATCGATCGATGCCTCGCGGCCCTCGAGGAAGTGATCCCATGACGACCATCGGTGCGCGCGGCTGGATGAGCATGCTCTTCCACGCGGACAAGCTGAACGAGCTCCTCGAGGTCGCCTGGCGCAGCGGGTTGCTCGCGCGGCTCGACGCGGCACCGGCCGAAGGGATCGCGCTCGGGGTCCTGGCGGCGGACCTCGGCATGGTGCCCGGCCGGCTCTACAAGGCCCTCGACTGCCTCGAGGCCCTGGGGTTCGTGCTCCGCGACGATGGCGACACGATGCTCGCCACCCGCTACCGCGCGGCCGAGCCCCTCGCGGCCGCGGCGGAGGCCGTCTACGCCGACGACTCGATCGAACGCGACCGAGCCACCCAGCCCTTCGGCGCCCTCCAAGGGCGGCTCGGCGAGGTCTTGCGCGGTGCGCCGGGGATCGCCGCCGAGGACTTCGCCTGGCCCCCCAGCACGCCCGAGCAGTCGGCGCGCTTCGCTGCCAGCATGGCGGCGGGGATCCCGCCCATCGCAGAGAGCTTCGCGGCCGTCGCGCCGACGCTCTTCCCCGAGCCGACGCGGATCCTCGACGTCGGCGGCGGGAACGGGACCCTCGCGCGGCGCCTCGCCGAGCGACACCCGCAGCTCACCGTGCACGTCTTCGAGCTCCCCGAGCTCGAGCCCCTCGCGAACGAGGTCTTCGCCGACTCGCCGGCGCGGGATCGCCTGGGGTTCGTCGGTGGTGACGCGATCGGCGGCGAGCTCCCCGGGGGGTACGACGTGATCTCCTTCGTGCGCATCCTGCACGACTGGCCCGAGGAGACCGCCCGGGCCCTCCTCGCCGAGGCCGCGAAGCGCGCCGACCGGGTCGTCGTCTGCGAGGAGCTCCGGACCCCGGCGCGCCTCGCCGTGCAGACCTTCTGGAGTTGGTTCCTGATCGGCGTCGACGGGTGCGTGAGCCGGCTCCGGGAATGGGAGCGCTATCAGGCCTGGTTCGACGACCTCGACTTCGCCAGCCAGCTCTACCCGGGTGCCTTCGACATCGGCGTCGGTCGCCGCCGCTGAGTCGGCACGCTGAGTCGGCGCCGCGGGCGCTGCACGGCGCGGCTCTACCTGACGTGAGGGTCCCGGCACGCGGACCGCTGCGGCCGAAGTGAGGCGGGGGATCGCCATCCCCGGGCTGGAGCACGAGAAAAAAAATCTCACGCCACCGGATGGGGGAAGTTCGCCTCGGGCGAACCCGTATCCTATGGCAGGGGTGTACGGCCATCCAACATTTGCGGGCGAAAGGAACGACACTCGACCCGTCAGTACGTGTTGGCTACGACCTACGCAATTTCCTTGTCATCGGAATCATCCACACATATTGTGGGTGACCTAGTCGGGGGGCACCCCGGGTGACCAAAAAAATGGGTGAAGTTCGGACACCGCTCTCGTAAGGTGGTGTACGAAATCTGCACAGTGGGAGACGGCCATGAAGTTTACGGTTCGAATAGGGTTGGGATGCCTCATCACGTTGGGGCTCTGGGGTTGCGGGGAAGCGAACCCCGAAGAGGTGGGTGCGTCGGAGGAAGAGCTCCTGACGGACCTGGCCTTCTTCGAGACGGATGAGCCCACCACGACCCGCAGCCTCGTCGGTCTCGCGCTCGAGGTGGAGAACGGGGTCGGCGCGCCGGTCTCGGTCCGGGCCGGCCAGCGCTTCTTCCTGAACCAGGTCGACATCCGCGGCTTCGCCACCACGAACACGGACGACCCCACCTTGGGGACCCTGCGAGCCAGCGGCGACTTCGCCAACCTGGACTGGCGCGGCCTCGAGAAGAAGGAGAGCGAGCCCATCCTGCTCGCCAACGCCGACGGCACCTACACCGACCGGCGCTTCTTCCGGGACGCGGCCTGGATGGAGGACCCCTCCTTCATCCAGATCTGGCAGGTCGACGCCTCCGGGAACCGCGTCTCCCGGAAGATCACCGTCTACAACGGTACCGACGACCGCCGCGGATTCCTCGACTCCTTCTTCATCCGGCGCCTGCGGGCCATCCAGTGGGCCTACGACTGTGCCGCGCCCGACGACTGCTCCACCGCGACGAACTTCATGGAGGAGGGACTGGTCGAGCTCCGCAACACCCGCAACTCCCTCGACAGCTTCAAGATCCGCCCCAACGCGACTGGCCTGCGGATGACCTGGACCGCCAACCCGGGCACCACCTACGAGTTCCCCCTCGAGCAGGTCGCGAACCCCGAGTTCGACTACGGCTTCAACATCGACATCGACCCGCTGACCCCACCCGGCCCGCACGGCTACTACGAGCCCGGCGACTCCATCACCTTCCAGGTGAGCCTCCGCGACGGCTCGGGTAACCGCCTGCACGAGTACGGCAGCCTGCCCACCTACGCGGACGTGGTCTTCGGCGTCGAGGACAGCGGCATCCAGTACTACAACGCCTTCTTCGACGCCTCGGCGACCTACTGGCGGCGCAAGCACCGCGAGCGGATGCTGATGGCGCAGATCATCGGTCCCAACCAGGACATCCAGCCCATCCGCAGCATCGCGCCCCTCGAGGTCTTCCTCGACGCGCAGGACACCGAGGTGGTCGGTCGGCCCGAGGTCGACGGCGTGTACTCCGAGTTCACCCTGCTTCCCCCGGCGAACGTCATCTTCGGCGGCGCCTTCGCCCCGGGCAACACCCCCTGGTTCCAGCCCAACGTCGACACCTTCACCTTCACGGTCCCCGAGAACGCGGAGCCCGGTAGCTACAAGGTCACCCTCAAGGGTCGCCGCGTGTACCTCGGCGAGGACATCCCCCGCACCACCACCATCGAGATCCAGGTGGGCACCCTCACCGAGACCGAGCCCACCCTCACCACCGGGCCCTGCGCCAGCTGCCACAGCGGCGGCGGCGACCTCTCGGTCATCCTCCACGCCAACGACGACCGCGCCGCCTGCGCCGGCTGTCACGTCCCGCTCGGGTTCGAGCTCGAGGGTCCCATCTTCGTGCGGACCCACTTCATCCACTCCCGCAGCGACCGCTTCGACGACTCGCTCGCCGAGTGCAGCAACTGCCACCTGGACAACGACAGCATCCAGCGGACCAGCAAGGCCGCCTGTCTGAGCTGCCACACGAACTACCCCGACAGCCACGTGAACTACTTCGGGGAGATCGAGAGCATCTACATCGGTGGCGGCGCGGAGTCCTTCGACCAGTGCACCGGCACCTGCCACGTGGAGCACCCGGGCAGCGGGTTCCCCGCTCCCTGACCCCCTCCGCATGAACCGAGCCGGAAAGGAGGCCGCTTGGCCGCCTTTCCGGCTCTTTCTTTCCAATCACCGTTCGTTCTTCTAGAACCCCACCCCTCTCACCCCCCAGGGAGGATCGATGCCTGAAATTCGTCTCAAGTCGGCTCGCACGAGCGAGACCGACCCCGTGGCCGCCGCCGAAGACCTACTGAGTCAGATCGGATCGGTGAACCCCAAGATGGTCACGGTCTTCGCTGACCGGTCGGTCGACCAGAAGGCGTTGAACGCTGCGCTCCGAGAACGTCTCGGGGACGGCGTGAAGCTCCTCGGAGCCACCGCCGCGAGGCAGATCGACGATGACGGCATGCACGACGGCATGATCGTGCTCGGCGCCTTCGAAGGTGACCTCGAGGTCGGCGTGGGCATCGGCCGTGGGCTCTCGGACGACGCCTTCGGCGCCGGCTCCGAGGCGATGAAGATGGCTTGCCAGCAGCTCGGGACCCGGCCGCAGGATCTCGACATCCGGCACCACGTCGGGATCGTGATCGACGACGGGTTCCGCTACAAGAAGGAGGAGCTCCTTCTCGGGGCCCTCGACCGCAATCAGGGGCTCATCCTCATCGGTGGCGGCGCCTCGGACGCGGAGCAGGATCCGGAAAAGCAGAGCGCCGAGGTCCATGTCGACGGCGAGGTCGAGACCGACGCGGTCCTGGTCGCGATGATCAAGACCGAGGCGCCCTTCGCCGCGCTCCGACACCACGCCTACCGGCCGACCGGCGACTCCTTGGTGATCACCAAGGTCTCCGACGACGGCAACCGCGCCATCGAGATCGACGGGCAACCCGCGGCCCAGCGCTACGCCGACCTGCTCGGCGTGACGGTGGACGATTTGGAGTTCGGACTGCCCAACGGCTTCGCCCGCATGCCCCTCGCCCTGAAGGTCGGGCGCGAGTACTTCCTGCGCTCGCCGTGGAAGCCACTGCCTGACGGGTCGATCCTCTTCGCCAACCTCCTCGAGGAGGACAGCACCCTCGAGCTGATGACCTACGCCGATACGGCGTCGCTCACCGAGGAGTTCCTGGAGAAGATCATCCCCGAGAAGGTCCCCAACCCGACCGCGGCGATCCACTTCCACTGCAGTGGTCGGCAGTGGTTCGCCGACGCCCTGGGGCAGACCGAGGCGCTCGCCGAGGCGATGAAGAAGGGGCCGCCCTCGGTCGGCTTCAACGTCTTCTTCGAGGTCTACTGCGGCTTCCACATCAACACCACGCTGACCTCCCTGGTCTTCGGGTCCCGATGAGCGAGGAGATGACCGTGGACGTCGAAGCCCTGCAGAAGCGGAACGCGGAGCTGGAGAAGCAGCTCGCCCGGCAGAAGAAGCTCGCAACCCGCGCGCTGGCCAACTACCAGCAGCGCGCCCTGCAGATGGAGATCATCCGTCAGCAGAACGAAGACCTCGATCGGCTCGCCGCCGACCTGGCCAAGGCCAAGCGGGTCGCCGAGGACCACGCCAAGGAGCAGGAGGCGAGCCACCGGCTCAAGAGCCAGTTCCTGGCCAACTTCAGCCACGAGATCCGCACGCCGCTGAACGGTATCGTCGGCTACGTGGACCTGCTGACCCGCGAAGAGGGCTCTCGGCTCACGGCCCACGGACGCCGGGATCTGCGCACCGTCCGCCGAAACGCGAAGACCCTCCTGGCGCTGATCAACGACATCCTCGACCTCTCGAAGATCGAGGCCGGTCAGGTGGACATCGTCGAGGAGCACGTCGATCTGCGGACCATCGCCGACGACTGCGCGGCGACGGTCTCGGAGATCCTCCAGGGCAAGGACGTGGCGGTCGAGGTGGACGTCGCCGACGCGGCGAGCAGCCTGGTCACCGACGGCCTCAAGATGCGCCAGATCATCCTGAACCTGATGTCCAACGCGGCGAAGTTCACGGAGGTCGGCGAGATCAACGTGCAGGCCCGGGCGCACGGCGCGGACCTCGAGCTGGTCGTCGAGGACACCGGCGTGGGGATCAGCCCCGAGGACCTGCCGAACATCTTCGAGAAGTTCCGCCAGGTCGATGGGTCGCGGACCCGCACCAAGGGCGGCACCGGCCTCGGGCTGGCCATCGTCAAGGAGCTCGCCCACTTGCTGGGCGGCACCCTGGACGTCGAGTCGACCCTCGGTCGCGGGACCACGTTCAAGCTCCGCTTCCCGAAGATGGTCTCGGACGCGGTCGCCAAGAAGTCCTCGTCGCCCGTCGACGACTGGGCGATGCCGGCGCCGGGCACCTACACGGTGCTGGTGGTCGACGATGATCCGATGATCCAGCAGCTCGCCAAGCGCGAGCTCGAGACCTCCGGCTTCGGGGTCCTCCTGGCCGGCGACGGCGTCGAGGCGCTCAAGACGATGCGCGAGCGTCGGCCGAACGCCGTGCTCCTGGACCTGCGGCTGCCGCGCCTCGACGGCTGGAGCTTCCTCAACCGGGTCAAGTCGGACGCCGAGCTCCGCACGACGCCGATCGTGATCCTCTCGGTCGAAGAAGAGCGCGCCAAGGGCTACGCGCTCGGCGCCTATGAGTACCTGGTGAAGCCGGTGGAGCCCAACGTCCTCAGCGATGTGGTCAAGCGCGCCGTCTCCCAGGGCGGCGGCAACAACGTCCTCGTCGTGGACGACGACGCGGACACCCGCGAGCTGGTGAAGCGGCGCCTGGAGAGCGAGGGCTTCAACGTCCAGACCGCCTCCAACGGTCGCGACGCCTTGCTGCACATCCGGCACGATCCGCCCGCGCTGATGGTGCTCGATCTGGTCATGCCCGAGGTCGATGGGTTCGAGGTGCTCGAGCGGGTCCGCCTCGCGGGGCAGACCTTCCCCATCGTCGTCTTCACCGGCAAGGACCTGGACGACAACGACCAGGCCCGGCTCCGCGAAGGCTTCGCGCGCTCGCTGCGCAAGAACGGCGGGTCCCTGGAGTCGGTCCTCGGCGAGGTCTGTGCGCAGGTGCACGGCCACCGGGGCACGGCCAAGAAGCTGCAGCGCATCCTCTACGTGGAGGACGTGCCGCAGAACCGCGACATCGTGCGGCGCTATCTGAACGGACTCTTCGAGGTCCTCGAAGCCGAGGACGGCGAAGAGGGCGTGGAGGTGGCCAAGCGCGAGAAGCCGGATCTGATCCTGATGGACCTCTCGCTCCCGCGCCTCGACGGCTGGGGGGCGACCACCAAGATCAAGGCGGACCCCGAGATCGCCAAGACGCCGGTCATCGCGCTCACCGCGCATTCGAGCCCCGAGGATCGCACGCGGGCCAAGGAGGTCGGTTGCACCGCCTTCCTCACCAAGCCCATCGAGCGCGAGCTCTTGTTGAAGACGTTGGGAGAGTATCTCCGTGGCTCCTGAATCCATGAAGGTCCTGGTGGTCGACGATGACCCCGAGCAGCTCGAGATGATGGAGCGCCAGCTGCGCTCCTTCGGGGTCGAGGTGCGCACCTGGAACACGGGGATCGGGGTCACCAACGCGGTCCGCGAGTTCGGGCCCGACGTCGTCCTCCTGGACGTGAACATCCCCGCGCTCAGCGGGGACCGCTTGGTCAAACTGCTCCGTCGTAGCCAGACCTCGAGCCGCCTCGTGCTCTTCTCGTCCAACGACCAGGACTCCCTGCGCCGGCTCGCCGCCGACGTGGGAGCCGACGATTGGATCCAGAAGGGCATCGATCCGCAGTCGCTGGTCCAGCGGCTCCAGCGGGTCTGTCGTTGACCGCGCGGGGAGCGGCGCCTCCGGGACTCCCGGGGCCCGCTCCCCGTCAGCGTCGCCGAAGGCGCGCGTAGAGCAGGCGGTGATCGGACGCCTGGCCCAGGGTCGTCACCTGGGAGGTGACGGCCTCGAGCCCGTCCGACGCCAACACGTAGTCCAGCCGGCGAAGCGGCCAGGCGGCGTGCCAGGTCGACGCGGGCGAAGCGCGCCCGGTGTCCCGGAGCCGGCGTCGTAGCGTGCGCAGCGTGCCCCGCCGGGGTCCGGCGTTGAGGTCGCCGAGGAAGAGGGTGGGGCCGGGGTCCTGGTCCAGGCGGTCCAGGAGCGGCCGCAGCTGCCAGCGGCGTTCGAGCTCCAGGAGCCCGAGATGGGTCGCGATCACCCGCAGCTCCCCGAGGGGCGAGGCCACCCGAGCCACGATGGCGCCGCGATCCTCGCGGAGGGGGACCCGGGGCAGCGGCAGCCGCTCGACCTCGCGCGGCGCGGTCCGGGTCAATAGCGCGTGGCCGTAGTGGCCGTCGGGCCCATGGTCCACCGTGGCGAAGAAGGTCGCATGGCGACCGAGGAGCCTGCCGAGCTCCCGGGGCTGGTCGGTGTGGCCGCTGCGCTCCCGGCCCACGTCGAGCTCCTGGAGCGCGATGACGTCCGCGTCGTAGCTGCGGAGACCGTCGGCGATCCGCGCGAGATCCACCCGTCCGTCGAGGCCGCGCCCGTGGCGCACGTTCCAGCTGACGACGCGGAGCTCGGCGGCGGCGCTCAGAGCTGCTCCCGGGCGACCCAGGCCAGCCGGTCCAGGGAGCGGTCCACCACGGTCCGCTTCTCCAGCATGGCCAGGGTGTAGCGATGGCAGTGCGCGAGGTCTTCCTCGAAGGTCCGCACCAGCTCGGCGGCGAGGTCCTCGTCGAACAGGCTCACGCTGATCTCGTCGTTGATCTCGAACGAGCGGAAGTCGAAGTTGGTCGACCCCACCAGGCTCCAGTGACCGTCGACGGTCAGCACCTTCTGGTGCAGCAGCGTCCGGTCGTAGCCGTAGATCTCCACCCCGCCTTCCAGGAGCGGACGGAGCCCGGAGCGCATGGCGTGGAGCACCAGGCCGTTGTCGGTGGCGTCGATGGTGGGCGTCATCACCCGCACGCGGACCCCGCGCTCGACGGCGCGGAGCAGCGCGGTCCGCGCGCCCTCGTCCGGGAGGAAGTAGGGGTTCTGGATGGTCACCGACTCCTGGGCCGACGCGATGGCCAGGATGTGCAGCGCCTTCACCGCGGACACTCGCCGCTGGACGTTCACGTACGCCAGGTGCGCCCGCGCGTCGCCCACCGGCTCGAGGTCGGGAAAGTACTTCTCGCCGGCGAGGAGCTTGCCGGTGACCTCGGTCCAGTTCTCGGTGAAGGCCGCCTGGAGCTCGCCGACGACGGGGCCGCGCACCTGCGCGGTGATGTCCCGGTAGTGCTTCCGGTCCTGGGCGTCGCCTTGCCACTCGTCGGTCACGCAGTGGCCGCCCACGAACGCCAGGCGCGAGTCGACGACCACCATCTTGCGGTGGTCCCGGGCGTTGTAGGTCCCGATGTTCCGCCAGCTCCGCGGGTTGAAGAAGCAGAGCATCACCCCGGCGTCGCGTAGGGTCTGGCGCTCGGTCTCGCTCATCTTCTTGCCGCCCTCGCCGTCGAGGATCATGCGCACCTCGACGCCGCGCTCGGCGGCGGCGACGAAGCTTCGCACCAGCCGCGCGCTGAGCTCGCCGGTCTTCCAGAGGAAGGTCTCGAAGTGCACCGACTGGTCGGCGGCGCCGATGGCCTCCTCGAGGCGGTCGAAGAAGGCGCCGTTCTGGAAGAGTTCGACCGCGTTGCCCTCGGTCATGCAGCTCAGGGTCAGGCGCGCGACCATCTCCCCGAAGCGCTCGCCTCGCGAGTCCTGGGTATCCAGGGTCTTCCACTGACCCCGGCGCAGGTGGGTCATCGACCAGATCGCGGAGACCGCGAAGAAGAGCAGGATCGCGAGGATCGCCGTGGAGATGGCCAGCGCCGTGGTCACGGCGGAGGAGACGGCCGCGCCGGCGCGAGCGTTTCGATCAGGGGGCGCAGCGCGCGGGGAGGGGCTCCCGGTCGCGGATGAACGTGCGAAAGGTTCCGGTCACTTCGTGGTCGGTGGCGTCGCGGGTGAACGTGCCGCGGAAGGTGCCCTCGAGCGGGTCGCCGAGGGTCTCCGGGACGCCCTCGAGGTCCACGGTGCCGCGGAGCGCGTAGGTGGTCCCCACCACCCCGAGGGCCACTTCGGATCCCGTGCCGAGGGTGGGCGGGTCCTCGCCGGTCCAGCCGATCTCGAGGGTCAGGGCGACCGACGAGTCGGTCGCGCGGTGGGGACGGCCCGACTCCAAGCGCACCACGTGGCCGCACCCATCGACGCGAACCACGATGCCGTGCGCGAGCTCCTCGGCCGCGCCGGTGGCCAGCGCGAGGGCGTCGCCGCGGAGCTCGCCGTCGAGGGTGAAGGCGGCGGGCTCCCGATCGGCAGGCGGATCGGCGTTCACCCGATCGCCCAAGCGCGCGACGAGGGCCTCGCAGGTGGCGCGCTCGCGGTCGCGGCGGCAGCGCCCGGGCTCGCCGGTGGCGACCGCCAGGCAGCGGCCCTGGAGGTGCGCGGGCGCGGCGTCGCAGAGCCCCGCGTTCCGGGTGGCCCACGCCAGGCAGAGCGGATCCCGGGCGCCAGCGGTGGTCCGATCGCTCGGGCAGGCCTCGGGGGTCCCATGGTAGGTGGCCAGCCGCGTGCGGCACTGGCGCGCGACGACGGAGCTGGTGAGGCCGTCGCAGGTCTCGGGGTCGCCCCGCTTCACCGCGTCGAGCCCGCGGCAGACCTCGTGCAGGGCGTCGACGTACTGCAGGTCCGCGAAGAGCTCGGCGACCTCCACCGCGAGCCCGGGCCGGAGCCCCGCGACGCAGGCGTCGACGGACTCGAAGTGCTCGAGGCTCTCGTGGAGGGAGCGGACATCCGCCGGCCAGGGCGAGGCGGGCGGCGCCTCGTCGGGCGGCGCCTCGTCCTCCCGGGACGCGCGTTCGGGTCCCGGGGGCTCCTCCGCGGGGTCCGTCGCTTCGTCTGGACATCCCGCCAGACCGGCGAGCAGCAGCGCGCAGAATCCGGCCGTCCGTCGAGAAAGCGTTCCCACGCGATGTGCTCTACACTCTCACCCGTGCGCCGTCATCTCCGCTCCGCGCTGCTCCTCACCCTCGCCCTGGGAGTCCCCGGCCTGGCCTCCGCGCAGGTGGAAGGGGCCGACGGCATCGACGCGCCCCCCGGGTCCACCGCGGGCCAGGAGGCGCCCGCCGAGCCCGAGGCCCCTGCGCCGCCGGCCGAAACCGAACCGGAACAGCCCGAAGCGCCCGCCGCTGGCTCGGAAGAAGGGACCGCGCCGGCCGAAGGCGCCACGCCCGCCACTGGCCCGGCAGAGGGGACCGCGCCGGCCGAAGGCACCCCGCCTGCTTCCGGCCCCACCGAGGGAGCCGCGCCCGCCGAAGGCGCGGCGGCGGAAGCGGACGAACCCGCGCTGCCGCCGACCGCCGACGGGACGGGCGAGGCCGCGGCGCCCGAGACCGCGCCGCTGCGCGTCATCGTCGTCGACGCCGCGCCCCATGGCGTGGCGCCAGTGGTCGGTCAGCACGTGACCGAGCGCATCCGGCTCACGGCGCGCGCCATGGGCTACGAACTGGTCGACCCGATGAACACCGTCTCGGCGGCCCAGCGAATGCAGATGCCCTATCCGCCGACGCCGGCGGACCTGTGGCGGGTCACCTACGTCTCCCGCTCCCAGCGCGGCGTCTTCGCCAAAGTCTGGGCCCACGAGGGTCGGTACGTCTTCGAGATCTCCGTGGCCAGCCTCGATGGCGCGGGGCCCTTCTTCGCTCGGGGAACCTCGGGGGCCGAGGACCTGCACGAGGTCGTCGAGCGGCTCACCCGGGAAGCGCTCCCGGTGCCCGGCACCTTCGACGCGGAGGCCGCCGCCCGCTACGCCCAGCCGCAGCCGGCGCAGCCCCAGCCGGCCGCTGCGCCCGCCTTCCCCCAGGCGCAGCCCCGGGATCGGATCCGGGTGTCCCAGCGACGGGTCTCGCGCCGGCCCACCCGGCGATGGGACGTATCGCTGCAGACGGAGGCCGCCTTCGGGACCAGCAGCGAGTTCTTCTACAACCACCTCATCGGCCTGCGCCTGGGCTTCCGCATCACCAAGGGCCTGCACCTGGGCCTCTACGGCGCCTACGCCAACCTCCGCGGCCGCGGCCAGCGGGAGAGCAACCTGCTGCCGATGCTGCAGCTCACCAACCGCATCCGGGTGAGCCGCCGCAGCGACCTGACGGTGCCCATCCGCGCCGCGGTCGGCTACCTGCCCTTCAATGGCCCGGTCATCCGCCTCTCGGCGGGCCTGAACTACCCCATCAGCGATCGCTGGGAGATCGGCGCGGACATCCTGGTGCCCACCTTCTGGTTCGTCGACGACGAGGTGCAGATCTCGCTGAACGTCGGCCTCGAGCTCACTTACCGCCTCTAGCGGGACACTCCGCACCCGCCCGCAGCGGGGGTCGGGGCCCCTTCCTCCGTCGACGGCTCAGAGCTTGCCGCGGAGGGCGTCCCAGCGGAGCTTGGGCATCATCATCACCGCCTCGGCGAAGATCTTCCGGCTCATCTTGCTCTGACCGGCGCGGCGGTCGACGAAGATGATGGGGACCTCGGTGACCCGGAAGCCGCGGCGGATGGCGCGGTAGGTGAGCTCCACCTGGAAGCTGTAGCCCTCGGACTCGACCGAGCCGAGGTCGATGCCCGCCAGGGTCTCGCGGCGGAAGGCCTTGTAGCCGCTGGTCAGGTCCCGGACATGGAGTCCGAGCAGGGTGCGGCTGTAGAGGCTGCCGCCCTTGCTGAGCACGTGGCGGCCGAGACCCCAGCCCTCGACGCCGCCGCCGGGGATGTTCCGGGAGCCGATGACCAGGTCGGCGCCGGCCTCGAAGGCCGCCAGGAAGTCGGGCAGGTAGCGCGGGTCGTGGCTGAGATCGGTGTCCATCTCGAAGACCACGTCGTAGTCGCGCTCGAGGGCCCAGCCGAAGGCGTCGAGGTAGGCGCTGCCCAGGCCCAGCTTGCCCGGACGGTGCATCACGTGGACCCGCTCGTCGCTCTCGGCGATGCGGTCGGCGAGGGCGCCGGTCCCGTCGGGCGAGTTGTCGTCGACGACGAGCACGTGGGCGTCGGGCACGACGGCGAAGACGCCGTCGAGGAAGGGCGCGAGGTTCTCGCGCTCGTCGTAGGTCGGGGTGACGATGAGGGTCTTCATCATTCGAGGGGCTGGGTCTCGTTCAGGGGCGAGCAGGTGCAGGCGGCGAGGCACTGGACGGCGTAGCGCGAGCGCTGACCATCGCCATCGAGGTCCCCTTCGGCCACCACCTCGAGACCGTCGCCGGCCGGGACCAGGGAGTAACTGTAGAAGACCGGGTTGGGGGCGAACCCCAGGCGGGCGAAGCCGGAGTCGGCGGGCCAGACGGCGACCTGCTTGCGGTCGGTGGGCGCGGCCGGGATGGGCCCGGCGGCGAGGCCGGCGTAGCCGCCCTGGGTCTGGCAGTGGTCGACCACGAGGTGCGTCAAAGCGTCCATGTTCTGGTGGACCTCCTGGGCCTTGGAGCGGCGCACGTAGTTCACCACCGCGGGGATGCCGACGGCGGCGGCGATGCCCAAGACCACCACGGCGAGGATGGCGCAGCCGCAGCCGGCCACCGCGAACATCGTCTTCTTGCCTTTGTCGGCGACCGGATCACGCCCGGCCCCCGCAGGGGCGGGCGGGGTCCCGGGTGCCGGCGCGGTCACAGCCGGCCCTTGAGGTAGGTGTAGCCCTTCAGGCTGTCTTCGTAGTGGCGCATGAAGGTGCGCAGCTGCTCGAGGCTCATCTTGCCCGCGGCGAGGGCGCGCTCGGCCTGCTTGCGCACCTGCTCCACCAGCTCGTCGGGGTCGTACTGGAGGTAGCGCAGCACCTGGTCGATGGAGTCGCCCTTGATGACGTTGGCCACGCTGTAGCCGTACTCCTCGAGCCGGACGTGCACCGCGTTGGTGTCGCCGAAGAGGTTGTGCAGGTCGCCCAGGGTCTCCTGGTAGGCGCCGCCGAGGAACATCGCGAGCAGGTAGGGCTCGCCGGGGCGCACCTCGTGGACGTCCAGGGCGTTCTGGACCTCCTCGACGTCGATGAACTTGTCGATGACCCCGTCGCTGTCGCAGGTGAGGTCCGCGAGCCGCGCCTTGAGGGTGGGCTCCTCGTCCAGCCGATGGATCGGGATGATCGGGAAGAGCTGGTCCATCGCCCAGATGTCCGGGGCGCTCTGGAAGATGGAGAAGTTGCAGTAGTAGATGGTGCCCAGCAGCTCGTCGATGCGCTGGATCTCCTCGGGCACGTGCTCGAGGCCCTGCATCTTCTCCCGGATGCGCTCGCAGCAGGCCCAGTAGAGGCGCTCCGCCTTGGCGAGGTCACGCAGGGGGAGGTAGCCGAACTTGAAGAGGCTGCGCGCCTCCTCGAGGGCCTGGCTGGCGTCGTGCCACGCCTCCTGGACGTTCTTGGGCTTGATGCCCTCCCAGGTGTCGTGGAGCTCGACCAGGATGCGGTGCGCCTCGTCGGGCAGGGGGCCGGGCTCGCGGCGCTCGGCGTGGCTCTCGCCGACGGCGTCGAAGACCAGCACGGCCTGGTAGGCGGCCACGGCGCGGCCGGCCTCGGTGACGATGGTGGGCGGCGGCAGCTCGGCCTTCTCGCAGGCGTCCTGGATGCCGGCGACGACGTCGTAGGCGTACTCCTGGACGCCGTAGTTCATCGACGCGCGGAAGTCGGTCTTGGACCCGTCGTAGTCGACCGCCAGGCCACCGCCGACGTCGATGTAGCGCATCCCGCAGCCCATCTTCGCCAGCTCGACGTAGAGGTGCGCGGCCTCGCGCATGGCGTTCTTCCAGGGGATGATCGAGCTGACCTGGCTGCCGATGTGGAAGTGCAGGAGCTGGAGGCAGTCCAGCATGTCGCGCTTCTCGAGGGCCTCGACCACGTCCACGAGCTGCGAGGTGGTCAGACCGAACTTGGCGCGGTCGCCGGCCGAGTCGCGCCAGCGGCCCATGCCCTTGCTGGCCAGCTTGGCGCGGGCGCCGAGGCGCGGGCGGATGCCGAGGTCCTCGCTGGCCTTGAGCACGATGTCGATCTCGTCCGGCCGCTCGAGGACGATGACGACCTCGTTGTCGAACTGGGACGCGACCAGCGCGGTCTCGATGTAGTTCCGGTCCTTGTAGCCGTTGCAGACGATGAAGCCGTCCTCGGACTCCATCGCCGCGATGGCGATGAGGAGCTCGGGCTTGCTGCCCGCCTCGAGGCCGTAGCGCCAGGGGCGACCGGCGTCGACGATCTCCTCCACGAGGTGCCGCTGCTGGTTCACCTTGATGGGGAAGACGCCCCGGTAGGAGCCGCCGTATTCGTACTCCTCGATGGCCTTGAGGAAGCACTCGTTGAGCAGGCGGATACGGTCCTGGAGGATGTCCGGAAACCGGATCAGCAGGGGCAGGTCCAGGTCGCGCATGGCGAGCTGCTGGACCAGCTCGTGGAGATCCACGCCGCGATCCTGCGAGGGATCCGGCCGCACCTCCACGTGACCTTTGTCGTTCACGCGGAAGTAGGGCTCGCCCCATCCACTGATCTGGTAGAGTTCCGCGGCCTTTTCGAGGGACCAGGTCTTGGGTGCTGCACCGTCCACGACGGCCCGACTTAGCACACCGGTCCCCGGGAGGAGAGGGGAATGATCGCCCCAGTCGAGCCGGGCGGACCTCCGCCGCAGGCGGGCCGGACGGACCTCAGTCGGAGTCGGCCGCCTCCGCCTCCGGCGCCTCGCCCGCAACGGTCGGGCCCGCCGGTGACCGGTCACCGTCGGTGTGAGCCGCAGCCGCCTGAGCCGCAGCGGCCTGCCCTGCAGCCGCCTGAGCCGCAGCGGCCTGGGCCTGAGCCTCTTCCAGACCCGCGAGATAGCGCTCGGCGCCCGGCACCCGGCGTAGCGCGTCGAGGAGCGCGGGGTCCCCGAGCTGCTCCTGCGCGCGCTGGGCCAGGCCGTCCATGTCGGGCACCTCCGGGCGGGCGCCGGCCAGGGCCAGCTCCCGGCGGGTGTCCCGGTGGGCTCGACGTTCCGCGCGGAGGGCCTCCTGGGCGTCGGCGAGCTCGGTCCGCTGGGAGGCGAGCTCCGCCTGCGTCTGGGCGAGCTGCTGCTCCAGGGCCCGTTCGGTCTGGCCGTGGGTCACCCATTGGAGCAGCGCCACGGCGCCGAGGGCGAGCACGGCGACGGTCCACCAACGGCGCGACCGAGCCGCGTCCGCGCGCCGGTCCCGGGCCGCCTCGCCGTTGGGGCCGCTCTCCAGCTCCAGGATCCGCTCGCGCGCCGCGGAGAGCTCGTCCTCGCGGGCTTCCGCTCGCTCCAGCACCCGCTCGGCGCGGGCCATCCGCTCCTCGTTCCCCTCGATCTGGGCTCGGAGGCTCTCGTTCTGCGCCTTGAGGGCGTCGAGGTCGTCGCGGAAGGCCATGGGCCGGGAGGATAGCCCCGAGCCGGGGGTCGGATCGACATCCGCGGTCCCCCATGGTAGCCGAGCGGCGAACCGAACCAGGAATGGAGACCGCGGGCGAGCGGTCTCATCGGTTGGAGATGACGATGCAACGGCGAATGCGATGGACCCTCGTCGCCGCGCTGGCCGGCGTGGCGCTTTCCCTTCCCGTCGGCTGTGACGACGACGAGGAGGAGACCGGCGGCGAGTCGGGCGAGACGACCGCGGAGAGCGGTGGCGGCGCGAGCGGCGAAGGTGGCGGCGGCGGTGACGCCGCGCCCGACGACCTGCGGACCCACCTCGACCTGGTCGAGCTGGCCCACCTGGCCGACGTCCGGCACCACGGCGCGCTCTCCCTGGACTTCGGCACCACCGCGCGGCCCAAGTACACCAGCGGCGACTGGAACAGCGGCTGGG
>DCLA01000111.1:139845-140741 GCA_002320815.1 Myxococcales bacterium UBA1660 | reverse complement strand
GGCGACTGGAACAGCGGCTGGGGCGAGGACGCCATCGTCGACGGCGAGCCGGTCACCCGCTTCGGGTCCATGGGCCGGGTGTACTTCCCCCTCGAGGAGAGCGGGCCCCTCACGATCCACGTGAAGCTGCGCGGCGTGGGCTCGGAGACGCTGATCGCCTACCTCAACGGCGAGACCCTGGGGACCAACGAGGTCGCCCGCGGCGGCTTCCGGAACATCACCCTGAACGCGCCGGCCTCGGCGGTCCGCACCGGCGAGAATTACCTGCTCCTGCGCAGCACCGACACCAGCACGGTGGATGGCGCCGACGTCTCCTTCGAGGTCGCCGAGATCCGCGTGGTCCCCGGCGAGGGCGCCGAGGCCCCCGCGTCGCCCCGGCCGCTGCGCACCCGCGCGGAGATGGGCGGCCAGGCCCGCGACGCGCTGCGCATCGCCAGCCCCGGCCGCTGGTCCTGGCACGTCGACGTGCCCGAGGACGCCACCCTGGTGCTGGGCCACGCGGCCCAGGGCGAGGGCGTGAACGTCACCGTGAAGGCCACCGCCGAGGGTGGGTCCACCACCGAGCTCGGCACCTTCTCCGCGGGCTCCCGCTGGGGCCGGCAGCGCATCGATCTGAGCGCGCTGGCGGGCAAGGTCGTGCGGCTGGACGTCGCGGTCAGCGGCGGCGACGCGCTGCTCCTCTCCGAGGCCCGCGTCGGCGTGCCGCGGGTGGAGCTCGGCGCACTACCCCAGGCCCGCAACGTGGTCCTCTTGGTCATCGACACCATGCGGGCCAGCAAGCTGAAGCCCTACAACTCGCGCACGCGGGTCCGCACCCCGGCCCTGGACCAGGTCGCCGAGGAGGGCACCGTCTTCGAGCGCGCTCAGGCGCCGGAGAACTGGACCAAGCCCTCGGT
>DCLA01000111.1:132336-139547 GCA_002320815.1 Myxococcales bacterium UBA1660 | reverse complement strand
GGAGAACTGGACCAAGCCCTCGGTGGCCTCGATCCTCACCAGCACCTTCCCGGCCACCCACGGCGCCAAGAACGACGCCTCGCGCCTGCCCCAGACCCTGGACACCCTCGGCGAGGTCTACCAGGGCGCCGGGTTCCAGACCGCGAGCTTCATCGCCAACGGCTACGTCTCCCGGGCCTTCGGCTTCGACCAGGGGTGGAACCACTACACCAACTACATCCGCGAGCAGAAGAGCACCGAGGCCGAGAACGTCTTCGGTGAGGCCATCGAGTGGATGGAGGAGCACCACGACGACGACCGGATGTTCGTCTACATCCAGACGATCGATCCCCACGTGCCCTACGATCCGCCCGACGAGTACCTGCACCAGTACGACTCGCGCACCGACTACACCGGTCAGGTCCAGAACCGCCGCACGCACCTCCTGCTCGAGGACGCCAAGAAGAACCCGCCGCAGGTGACCTTCGACGCCAGCGACCGTCGACGTCTCGAGGCGCTCTACGACGGCGAGGTCAGCTACCACGACGCGCAGCTCGCCCACTTCATGGAGAAGATGGACGAGATGGGGCTCACCGAGAACACCATCTTCGTGATCACCAGCGACCACGGCGAGGAGTTCGACGACCACGGGAGCTGGGGCCACGGCCACTCGATCTTCCAGGAGCTCATCCAGGTGCCGCTCATCGTGCGATGGCCCGGGGTGACCCAGCCCGGCAGCCGGGTGCCCCAGGTGGTCAGCACCATGGACGTGGGCCCGACGATCCTCGAGGCGACCGGCGTGGACGTCCCCGACAGCTACGAGGGCCGGAGCCTGATGGGCTTCCTCCGCGGCGCGCCGCCGCCCGGACCCTACGTGGCCTTCAGCGACTTCCAGGAGAACCGCCGGGTGATCCGCGGTGGCGACTGGAAGCTGATCCTGCGCTCCAGCTTGACCTACGTGCTCTTCGACCTGGAGGCCGACCCCGGCGAGCGCAACGAGCTGAACGGCCGCGACAACCCGATCGCCATGCGCTACCTGCGCGTCATGAGCGGGCAGCAGCTCGGCGCCAGCGATCGCACCCGCTGGCTCCAGGGCGGCGGTGAGGCCGTGCGCCACGCGCAAGAGGCCGGCGAGATGAACGAAGAGGTCTGCCGCCAGCTCGTGGCCCTGGGCTACATGGACTGCCTGCAGCAGTTCCCCGGCGCCATCTGAGCCGCGTCGGCGAGGGCGCCCCCGCGGCGCTCGCGGCGAACCCCGAACGCCAGCCGTCCGCAGATGCGAACGGCTGGCGTTTCGCGTGGGACCGGTGGCCCCGCGAGGGCTTGCCGGGCTGGCCCGGTGGGTCCAGAACGGGCGTCCATGAGCGAGCTCTACGACATCGAGGTCACCACGCTGGATGGCCAGAAGAAGGATCTTCACGACCTGGAGGGCAAGGTCGCCCTCATCGTGAACACCGCCAGCAAGTGTGGCTTCACCCCGCAGTACGAGGGGCTGGAGAAGCTCCACGCCAAGTACGCCGACCAGGGCCTGGTGGTCCTCGGTTTCCCCTGCAACCAGTTCGGGGCCCAGGAGCCCGGCAGCGCGGAGGAGATCTCCGGCTTCTGCCAGAAGAACTACGGGGTCAGCTTCCCCATGCACGAGAAGATCGAGGTCAACGGCGACGGCACCCACCCGGTCTACTCGTTCCTCAAGGGCGAGAAGCCGGGCTTCCTCGGCACCGAGAAGATCAAGTGGAACTTCACCAAGTTCCTCGTCGACAAGCAGGGCAAGGTGGTGAAGCGCTACGCGCCGACCACCAAGCCCGAAGCCATCGCCGGGGACATCGAGAAGCTCCTTTGAGCCCGGGCTGAGCCGCTTCGGGGCGCTCGGGGCTCTCACGGTCGGCAAGTACGGAATCGCGGATGCGAACACTCCGTAACGGACGTACGGCGCACATGTAGGTATGCTCCCGTGAATCTTCTGGGGGCTGCGTCGTCTGCGTCCCCGCCGACCTTCAAGGAAGCAGGAGAGCCCCCGAATGCGCAGCCGACGCCTACTGATCCCCGCCCTCGTCCTCGCCACCGCCGCCGTGGCCTCGGCGGACACCCTCGAGATGCAGGTCCGCCGGGCCCGGGTCTCGTTCAAGTCCGAGGCGCCGCTGGAGACCATCAACGGTCGCACCACCCAGGCCAGCGGGACCTTCCGGGTGGACCCGACGAACCTCGCCGGGGCCCGCGGGACCATCACCGTGCCGGTCGCGTCGCTGCGCACCGGCATCGAGCTCCGGGACGAGCACCTCCACGGCCCCGACTGGCTCGACGCCGGCAGCCACCCCAACGCTACCTTCGAGATCACCGGCGTCTCCGGGGCCAGCAGCCTCACGCCCAACCAGGACACCAACGTGACCCTGCGCGGCAACTTCACGATCCACGGCGTGTCCCGCCCGGTCACCGCCCGCACTCGCGTGAAGTGGGACGGCGGCACCCGCCTCCAGGGCCGCTCCCAGTTCACCGTGAAGCTCGAGGATCACGGCATCGACATCCCCGCCATCGTCGAAGCCAAGGTCTCCAACGAGATCACCGTCCGCATCGACTTCCAGGCCTCCACCTGAGCCCGGGATGAGCGGGGGACAGGTACACCCCGTTTTCGCCCCGTGAAAACAGGGCGATCCCGACCCAAGTCGACCACGATCGAGCCGCCCCCGTTTCCGGAGGGCGGCTCGACGTCGTTCTGAGGCCCTCTGCCGTGCGGGAGACGCCCGGCGCTCAGGCGGCGAGGCCGGAGCGGATCAGCAGGGCGTCCAGGCTGGGGTCGCGGCCCATGAACTCGCGGAAGAGCTCCGCCGGATCCCGGGAGTCGCCCATGGCCAGGATGGCCTTGCGGAAGTGCTGGCCCACCTCGAGGCTGAGCACGTCGGCCTCCAGGAAGCGGGTGAAGGCGTCGGCGTCGAGGACCTCGGCCCACTTGTAGCTGTAGTAGGCCGCGGCGTAGCCGACGGGGCTCGCGAAGAGGTGGGTGAACCCGCAGATCATCGCGTAGTCGTCGGGGTAGGGCGCCGGCGCGTGCTCTTCGAGGACGTCGCGGGCGAGGTCCATCGCCGCCTTCGGGCCGTCGGCGGGGTCGAACTCCCGGTGGAGCTTCAGGTCCACGGTACCGAAGCCCAGCTGCCGCATCTGGGCGGTGGCGGCGCGGAAGGTCCGCGCGGCGCGCATCTTCTCGAAGAGCGCCTCCGGGATGGTCTCGCCGGTCTCGTAGTGGCGCGCGAAGAGATCGAGGCTCACGCGCTCCCAGCAGAAGTTCTCCATGATCTGGCTGGGCAGCTCGACGAAGTCCCAGGCCACGTTGGTGCCACCCAGGGAGCGGAGCGGGACCTCGCTGAGGGCGTGGTGGAGCAGGTGGCCGAACTCGTGGAAGAGGGTCTCGACCTCGCGGTGCGTCAGGAGCGCCGGGGTGTCGCCGATGGGCTCGGTGACGTTGGCGCAGAAGAGGCCCAGATGCGGGGTCTCGATGTCCGGCCCGTAGGAGAGGGCGTTCATCCAGGCGCCGCCGCGCTTGTCCTCGCGGGGGTAGAGGTCGACGTAGAAGGCCGCGGCGAGCCGCTCGCCGTCCCACACGCCGTAGCAGCGGACGGCGTCGTTCCACGCCGGCGCCTGCCGCTCTTCGATGCGCACCCCGTAGAGCTTCTCCGCGATGCCGAAGAGGCCGTCGAGGACCGAGTCCACGCGGAAGTAGGGCCGCAGGGCCTCGTCGTCGAAGTCGTAGCGCGCCTTGCGGAGCTTCTCGGCGTAGTAGCCCACGCTCCAGGGCTCGAGCTGGGGCGCGCCCTCGCCCTCGAGCTCCACCCGGTAGGCGTAGAGATCGTCCTTCTCGCGCTCGAAGGCGGCCTCGGTGCGGCCGCGCAGGTCGTCGACGAACTCGGTGGCCTTGGCGCCGCTCTTGGCCATGCGGTCCTCGAGGACGAAGTCCGCGAAGTCCCCGTAGCCGAGCAGCTTCGCCTTCTCCTGCCGCAGCGCGAGGATGTCGCAGATGAGCTTCCGGTTGTCGCGCTCACCGGCCGTCGCCCGGGTGTTGTAGGCGTTCCAGATCTGCTCGCGGATGGACGCATCGTCCAGGTAGGTCATCACCGCGATGTAGCTCGGCGCGTGGAGGGTGAAGCGCCAGCCCTCCTGGCCCTTCTGCTCCGCCGACTGCCGGGCCGCGGCGCGCGCCGAGGGCGGCAGGCCGGCGAGCTTCGCTTCGTCGGTGACCAGGAGCTCGAAGACGTTGGTCTCGTCGAGGACGTTCTGGGAGAAGCGCGTGGTCTTCTTGGAGAGCTCCACGTCGATACCTCGGAGGCGCTCCTTGCCGGCCTCGTCGAGCTCGGCGCCGTGGCGCCGGAAGTCGTCCAGGGTCTTCTTCAGGAAGCGCGACTGGACGGGCTCGAGGCTCTGGGCCGCCTCGGTCTCGGCGAACTCGCTCAGGGCGCGGTAGAGCCCGGCGTCGAGGGGCAGCGAGGAGAAGAACGCGCTCGCCTTGGGCTGGATCTGATTGTAGGCCTCGCGCAGCGCCGGGGTGGTCGACACCGCCTCCAGGTGACCGACCACGGTCAGCGCGATCTCCAGCTTCTCGGTCGCCGCCTCGAGCGCGCCGAGGGTGGCGTCGTAGGTGCGGGGCGCGTCGGCGATGGCCTTCACCGTCTCCTCCGCCTCGGCGATGAGCGCGTCCACCGCGGGTTCCACGTGCTCGGCGCGGATGGCGTCGAAGGGGATGTCGAAGGTGCCGGCGTCGGCGCGGAGATCGAGAAGCGGGTTGGTCATCGTCACCTGGGAGTCGGTCATGGACGCGCATGGTGACCGGAGCGGTCGGACCTCGGGGGGACTTTCTTGAGCCAACTCACGATTCATCGGGGCTTTCGGACCGATGGGGGCGGTCGTGGCGGGATGCGCGCCCCGTCGAGCGCTCTTGGCGCGTCTCGAGCGATCGCCGCCGCGGACCCCCCCTGTCTGCTATGGAGGATCGGTGAGCGACCTGCCCATCGCCGCCATCCGGGAGCCCTTCTTCGCCGCGAGGGGGCCGCTGGTGATCACCGCGCCCACCGGGTCCGGCAAGTCCACCGAGGTGCCGCGCTGGTGCCTCGAGCGGGGAGACTCGGTGATCGTCGTCGAGCCGCGCCGGGTGGCCTGCCGCGCGCTGGCCGCGCGGGTCGCCGAGCTGGAGGGCGAGCCCCTGGGCCAGCGCGTGGGCTACCAGGTGCGCGACGACGCGCGGGTCTCGGACGCCACCCGGCTCACCTTCGTCACGCCGGGCATCGCGCTCCGGCAGCTCGAGCGGGTCTTCGCCGCCGACGTGGTGGTACTGGACGAGCTCCACGAGCGGCGCCTCGACGTGGACCTGCTCCTCGCGCTGCTCCGGGAGCGCGCCGACCCGCAGCTCGTCACCATGAGCGCGACCCTCGACGCCGAGAAGGTCGCCGCCTACCTCGACGCGACGCACTTGACCGCGCCGGGGCGGCTCCATCCGGTGGCCATCCGCCACCGCGCCGAGGGGGTGACGCTGCCGTCCGCGCAGGGGCTCGCGGAGCGCGTGGTCGCCGCCATGGACGCCGTCACGAACGATCCCGGAGACGTGCTGGTCTTCCTTCCGGGCAAGGGCGAGATCGCGACCGTCGAGCGGGCGCTTACGGGGCGGTCTCTCGAGATCGTGCCGCTGCACGGGGGGCTCTCGCTGGAGAAGCAGGCCCGGGTGTTCCGGTCGACGAAACGCCGCAAGGTCGTCCTGGCCACCAACGTCGCGGAGACCTCGCTGACGGTGCCGGGCATCGGTGTGGTCATCGACACCGGGCTGGTGCGGCGCACGGCCTATCACCGCGGTCGGGCGCATCTGGCGCTCCATCCCATCGCGCAGGACGCCGCCGATCAGCGCGCCGGTCGCGCCGGACGCACCGGGCCCGGCGTGGCCCTGCGCCTCTGGGCGCAGGGCGCCGAGCTGGCCGAGCGGACACCGCCGGAGATGCATCGGGAGTCGCTGGTGCCGCTGGTGCTGGGCGCGGCGGCGGCGGGGCACGACGTGGACGCGCTGCGCTTCCTCGACGCGCCCCGGGAGCACGCGCTCGACGACGCGCGCGAGGAGCTGCGCGCGCTCGGCGCCCTCGAGGGCACGGCGATCACCCCGGTCGGCCGGGGACTCCACGGGCTGCCGCTCGATGCACCGCTGGGGCGCCTCCTGCTCGAGGCGCGCGCGAGCGACGACGAAGCGCTCCTGCAAGACGCGGTGGACCTCGTCGCCGCGTTGGCCGCCGGGCGTCCGATGTTCGCCGGGGTGCCGTCCCGGGAGGAGAGCGACCCGCGGTCGACCGGATGCGACGCGGTGGCCTTCGTGCGCGCGGTGCGCACGGGCGGCGACCCGGCCCGGGCCGAAGCGCGCCGCATCGCCCGACGGCTCCGGGATGCCTTGGGCCTCGACGCCCCCGGAGAGCGCTCCGTGGACGGCGCCGCGCTGCGGCAGCTCGCGCTCCGGGCCGACCCGCGGATGGCTCACGTGGCCCGGCGCCGCAAGCGGCACGTGGCCTTCTCCAACGGCGGGACCGAGCTCGACCTGGCGCGGGAGAGCGCGGCGTGGCTGGCCGTGGAGCCGGCGCGCGGCGAGCGGGAGGCCGAGGCGCTCGTGGTCTTCGAGGAGCGAGCCTTCGGCCGCGGACGGGACCGGCGACTCCTGGCGACGTGCGCCTCGCCGGTATCGCTGCGTGAGCTGCGGGACGCGGGGCTCGGTCGGGACCGGGTCGGGCAGGCTCGGGTGAAGGGGGGCCGCGTGGTGGCCACGCTGGAGCGAGTCTTCGCCGGGCGGGTGCTCGACGAACGGGAGGGGGTGCCGGAGGGCGAGGCCGCCCGCGAGGCCATCGCCGGGCTCTTCCTACAGGGGCGGCTGCACCGGAAGACGAAGCTGGAGACGGAGCGACGCCTGGCCTTGCAGACGCTGGCCGCGCGCTTGGCCGACACCCGGCTGGGCAAGGAGCAGGGGCTGCCGCCCCTGACCGCGCCGCCGCCGATCGAGGAGTGGATTCGCGAGCGGCTGGTCGACCTCGGGGTGGAGAGCGGCGCGGACCTGAAGCTCCTGAGCGCCGACGACTTCCTCGCCGAAGAGCTGCCCTTCGAGATCCGCCACGTCGTCGAAGACACCTTCCCGCGGGAGGTGGACCTGGGCGACGCGCGCTATCGCGCGGTGTACGAGCTCGAGGAGCGGCGGGTGCGCCTCGAGCTCGTCCACGGCAACCGAG
>DCLA01000111.1:131901-132021 GCA_002320815.1 Myxococcales bacterium UBA1660 | reverse complement strand
CCACGGCAACCGAGCCAAGCCCCCACCGAAGTCTTTCTTGCCGGCCTTCGGTGGTCTCACCATCCTCATCGAGGCCGGCGGCACCTTCCACCGCGTCCGCTGACCGGGGACGATCGTCGT
>DCLA01000111.1:92811-131589 GCA_002320815.1 Myxococcales bacterium UBA1660 | reverse complement strand
GATCGTCGTCATTGTCGTCATTCGGGGACGATCGTCGTCATTATCGTCATTCGCTCCGCGCTCCCCTCGCCTTCCGCGCTCCCCTCGCCCTCTCCACGCAACTCGACCCCGCCTCGCGCCGAGACTCGGCCCATGCCGCGAGACAGACGACGATGGACTCCCGGTCGACCCGTGCACGCCATCTCGCGCTTCGTCGACCGGCGCTTCCATCTCTTCGACGAAGCCGGCCGACGCACGATGCTCGACGCGATGGCCCGCGCCCAAGAGCGATGGGATTGGCGCTGGCTCTCGTACGGCCTGATGTCCTCCCATACGCACCACGGCCTGCTCGCGGGCGACGTGGACCCCGAGCGCTTCTACCAATCGGTCCACACGAGCTTCTCGGCGCGCCTCCATCTGCGCAGCGAGGGCGCGACGCTGGGCCCGGTGATGGCCGCGCGCCCGAAGTTCCACCCCGTGCACACCCAGGCGAGCCTCCAGCGCATGGTCGCGTACCACCACCGGAACCCGACGGAAGCCGGGCTGGTGGAGCGTCCCCGGGACTCTCGCCGAACCAGCCACCGCGCCTACCTCCGTCTCGATCCGGCGCCGCCGTTCCTCGACGTGGAGTGGGCGCTCGACTTCCTCGGGTTCCAGGACACCGAGGCCGGGCGCCGTCGCTTCGACGACTTCGTGTCCGAGCTCGCGCTGGACGACTACCGACCGGCGGATGAAGCGGCCCACCGGGACGAACCCATCGGGCTCTTGGATCGGCAGGGACCGCAGGAGGTCGACTGGGCGTCGCTGGAGGTCGCGGCGCGGAACGTGGTGGGACTCGGCTCGCAGGAGCCCCTCGGGTCCCGGCGGCGCAAGCCGACTCGGGTTCGGTGGGTGATGGCGCGGGTGGCGACGCGCGACCTGGGCCAGTCGTGGGAGGCCACGGCGCAGCGTCTCGGTATGTCCAAGGGGGCGGCGTTCAACCTGGTGGAGCGGCGGCGCGGTGATGTGGGCTTGGAGGCGGCGGCGAACGAGGTGGCGGCGCGGATCGGGCCGGGGGCGAAATGACGACAATGACGACGATGACGACGATCGTCCCTGAATGACGACAATGACGACGATCGTCCCTGTCAGTGGGCGAGGTAGCGGAGGAGGGCTTGGTGTTTGGGGGCCTCGGTGACGGGTTGGCCCTGGTACTCCTTGGAGCCCCAGGTGCCCCATTGGCTCCAGAGGGAGGGGCTGCCGTAGTGCACGAAGAGGGCGCCATCCGTCAGCGTGGACCAGCGGCGGAGGTACTCGTCGTAGAGTTCGCCCATGCGGGGGTCGCGGTTGGCCTCCATGAGCATCGGGACCTTGCCTTCGTCGCCGAGGGCCAGGAAGTGCTGGCCGCCCTCGTAGGCGACGAGCTCGAGCTCGGGGTCGATGGCGCGTAGGGCGTGGAGGTCGCGGACGATCCACTGGAGCGGGCCGCCGTCGGGCGGCTCGCCGACCAGGACCGCGTAGGTCTCGTCGCCCCCCGGGAGGGGAGCGCGCGCGAAGACGGCGTCGAAGTCGGCGGGGGGCTCGCCGCCGCCGAAGTAGGGAGCGACCGCGACCGCGTCGATGCGTTCGGCGACGGTCTCGCCTTCCTTCCACGCGAGGCCGAGCATCCGCGGGCCCCAGTCGCGCAGCGACCCCACCTGCATGCCGAGCACGGTGACCACCCGGGGGTCGTCGCCGAAGACCTCGTCGAAGACGGCACCGATCTGCGCCGTACGCTGGGCGAAGTACTCGCGGCCGTAGGCGAAGCAGCGCTCCTGGGTCTCGTTCCAGTCGCCGTACTCGCAGAGCGTGCCGTCGCCGTCGTCGTCGCATTCGGCGGCGGGGTTCGGTGAACGGGTCCGGCAGCCCTCGGCGGCGACCTCCTGGGACTGGAGGAAGAGGTCGTTCCAGGCCTCGTTGGTGTACTCCACGTACACCTTCAGGGAGGGATCCAGCCGCTCGCGGATGCGCTCGGCGAGGCGGCGCACGAAGGCGTCGTCGGCCAGGTGCGGCACCGTGAACCAAGGCGCGCTCGCGGTGGCGTTGGCCAGGTCGATCATCACGTCGATGGGCACCGGGTACCACTGGGCGTGGTCCACGCCGGGGTACTCGTCCCAGGTGCGGATGGGCCACCGAGGCCGCGCCTCCTCGCCACCGCGCACCCGGTTGACGCGCATCCAGTTCATGAAGCGGAGCACGTCGAAGGGCCGATGCTCGGCCAGGAAGGTCGGATGGAAGGGCTGCTCTTCGTAGGTCTCCGCGAAGCTCGCGCAGGAGCACTCGCCGTCGCAGAGGTCGCCGTTCGCCTCGCAGCGTCCCCCGGGCGCGATGACCCGGATGTGCCGCAGCGGGTCGGCCGGGTCGGTCTCCAGGATCTCGATCCAGAGGCCATCACGGTCCCGGAGGGTCACCACGTCGCGGCCCGGGGCGCGCTCGACGCCCTCCACGCCGCCGCGGTAGTCGATGCGCCCGCTGCCTTCGTAGAAGATGGTGACCTCACCGCTCATGTGCGGGTGGTCGCCGCCGATGAGGAAGGTGCGGGCGAGCTGGCCCGGTGCGAGGCGGGCCGGGTAGCCATCGGGGCGCAGCTCCAGCGCGCGCTGGTCGTTCCACTCGTCGGCGGTGCCGGAGCGGAAGGGGTCCGCGGAGCGCATCAGGTCGACGAAGGGGAAGTGCCGGTAGGGGTAACCGATCTCCGCCAGGTTCTGGCCCAGCGGGGCGCCCTCGTGCGGAGTCTCGGACCCCGACCCGGAGACGTCGACCAGCTCCTCGTCGAGGTCCCCGGTGACCTCGCGGCGACAGCACCAGAGGGCCCCCAGCGCGACGGCGGCCAACGAGGCCCAGGTGACCCAGCGGATGCTCCCCTTCACCGCCGGAGCGTGGCCCGCCTGCTCGTCGGCCGCCAGCCCTCAATCGAGGGCGAAACGCACCTCGTCCCGGATGGCGCCCTCGGCGTCGATGGCCCGGAGGTGCATCTCGGTCGCGGTGATGGTGACCCGCACGCCGTGGATGAAGGCGCCGGCGGCGACGCGCAGGGGGACCTCGTCGGGGCGCACCTCGACCTGGTCGTCGAGGCCGTAGATGCCGCTCCCGCCGCCCCCGGTGACGACGTAGGGGAGGCCGTCGACGTCGAAGCGCTCGTAGACGTGGTTGTGCCCCTGGAGGACCAGCGCGACCTCGTGACGCTGCAGGATGGGCTCCAGGATCGCGCGCAGCGACTCGGAGGGCGCGTGCTCGGCCAGCGTGTAGATGGGCCGGTGGAAGAAGACGATGGAGAAGCGGAAGCCCTCGCTGGCCTCGGCGGCGGTGAGGCCCTCTTCGAGCCAGGAGAAGTCGGCGTCGAACTCGCCGATGTCGTCCTCGCTGTTCACGGAGAAGAAGTGCACGCCGCCGCTCTGGAAGTGGTAGGCGGCGGTGTTCCCGTCGGGGTTGCCCTCGGCGTCGGTGGCCGGGTCGGCGAAGTAGCGCGCGTAGGTCTGCTCGTATTCACCCTCGCGCTCCTGCTCGTGGTTGCCGATGGTCGGCCAGAAGGCGCCCTGGGCCAGGATGGGCTCGTGGGCGCCGAACCAGACCGCCCAGGTCTCGATGAGCGCGTCGTAGTACTGCAGGTCGCCGGCGTGGAGCGTCATCTCCACCTCGGGCTCGGCGAGCTGTTCCAGGAGACCTCCCGTCCGGCCGAGGACCGGGCTGGTGTCCCCGATGACCAGGAGCTCGATGGGCGTCTCGTGATCGGTCGCCTCGTGCATGGTGCAGAAGCGGCCGCCCTCGGCCAACGCGGGGACCTCGTAGGTGTAGCAGGTGGCCGGATCGAGGCCGGTGATGCGGACCTCTTGCAGGTGGTAGGTGCCCGGGAGGTCGGGGAAGTCGATCGTGGGGAACCCGAGCCCGTGGTCGAGGGTCGACTCGTAGGCCTCGGTGGTGCCCTCGACGGTGGTGGCCTCGCCGCCGGCTTCCGGGGTCCAGGTCAGCGTGACCGACTCGGGCTCCTCGGGGACCTCCCAGCGGACCACCGCGCTGGTGGTCGTGGTGCCCAGCACCCAGGGGCGCTTCGCGATGGGCGCAGGGGGCTGACCCAGGTCCCGGGGACCCGCGTCCACGCCGGCATCGATGCCCGAGTCGGGGGGCGCTCCATCGCCGTCGTCGTCGCCGCAGGCGCCGAGCAGGAGGACCATCGCGACCCAGGGGGAAAGCCACCGCATGGCGGCAGCCTCCCCAATCCCTGGGAGCGGGTCAACGCGACGACCTTTCAGCGGATGGTGCGGTAGACCTCGCTGGTGGCGACCTCGCGGACCAGCGCGGTGTAGTCGTACCCGCCCTCGGCGAAGCTCTGGGCGAGCTCCGGGACCCAGGTGAGGTACTCGTCGCGATGCAGCTCGCGGCCGAGCATGCGCTCGGCCACGGTGCGCACGGTGCAGCTGGCGACCTTCTCCATCTCGGCGGGCTCGTCCACCAGGCCGGCGGGTCCGGCCATGACGGCGGCGGCCTCGGTGTCGTTCAGGTAGGTGCGCGCCAGCGGGTAGCCGCCCCACTCCTCGACGGTCGAGACGTGGCTGTTGTCGGCGGTGACGAAGTAGGTGTTGCAGAAGGTCGAGCAGCGGCGCCCCCCGTCGGACTGGCAGGTGGCGCAGTCCTCGCGGGCGGCCATCGGGTCCATGACCTCGGTGGGGAGGAGGCCGAAGGTGGAGTCGTTGCGCCAGCGCCCGAAGTGGGCCGCGGCGACCTCCAGGGTCTGGTGACAGGAGCTGCAGCCGGTGCGCTCGCGCAGGTTGGGCTCCGGATCACCGCCCTCTTCGGCGGGGAGGCCGTCGGCCGGGGGCACGAAGGGCTCGCAGCGGAACGCGGTGTAGAAGCGGTTGGCGCGGGCGCGGTTGCTGGCGAAGCGGATGTCGTAGAGCATCGTCGTCAGCACGCCGGCGTGAGCGTCGGACCGCTCGACCACCCGCCAGTCGTTCGGCGCGGTGAAGGGGATGTTGGGGACCGAGCCCATGTCCGCGTCGTAGACCCGGGCCCCGCCGGTGTACTCGCTCTCGGCGCCGGAGAAGTTCCGGTAGAAGAACGCCGAGGGACCGTTGAGCACCGTCTCGCGGGTGGTGAAGGCCTCCAGGTAGGAGCGGCCGTTGCGGATGATGTGCTCGAAGATGCGCGGGCCCTCTTCCTCGAGGGCGTCGCGGACGGCGTCCTGGGCGTCGCTCCCCGGCTGGGGCATGCAGTGGCGGAGGTTGGCCCCGCACCCACAGCCCGCATCGACGTTGTAGACGTCGCAGGAGTTCCCATCGAGGCCGGTGCTCACGCGCATGGCGTCCCACGCGCAGACCTTCACCGGGTTCTCCGGATCCCAGTAGGGCGCCACCATCACGTAGCCCTCTTGCTGGCAAGCGCCGCCGTCACACGAGGCGTCGGCGAAGGTGCGGATGGGCGTCGGGCGTCCGGAGGCGTCGTAGGCGTCCGCGGGGTGCGCCTGGTTCAGGCACTCGACGTTGTTCCGACCCCGGTAGCGGCGCCGCATGTTCGGCAGCCGCCAGATGCCGGTGCCCATCCGGCGCAGGCGGAAGGCGCCCCCGGGGAGGTCGTCCAGGAGCCCGAGGCTGCCCCACATCAAGGCGCGATGGTCCCGGCGGACCTGCGCGTAGTACTCCTCGCTGGCGAGGATCTCGTCCAGGAGCACCGCGTCGACGGTCTCGCCCGCGGCGAGCCGCTGGTACTCGTCGATGGTGGGGATGCGGCCCCGGAGGTCGAGCGAGAGCTGCCGGAGCAGCTGGTGTTGGCCCACCTGCTCGCCCTCGTCCTGCGGGGCGCAGACCGCCTGGGCCTGGGTGAGGTTCGCGGTGGCGAAGGGCGCGGCGAGGGCCGCGATGAGGATCCAGCGGTTCATCAGGCGCCTCCCTCGACCCACTCGGTGAGCGCTTCGGTGCGGAAGATGGATGGGTCGAGCCCGTTCGCGAGCGCAAGGGTGGCGGCGATGTGCTCGGGCTTGAGCATCACGCCGGCGTCGTCGGGAAGACCGGTGGCGAGGTTGGTCTTCTGGAGCCCGAGGTTCTCTTCCCGGGTGGCGCCGACGACGCCGCGCCGGAGCCCGCCGCCGAAGACCACGATCGAGTTGGCGAACCAGTGGTCGCGCCCGCCGGTGCCGTTGATCTTGGGCGTCCGCGCGAACTCCGAGTGGATGACCACCGTCGTCCGCTCGAGCAGCGGGTCGTCGCGGCGGAGGTCCCAGAGCAGGTGGGCGATGGCCTCGTGACCCGCCTGCTGCCGCTGGGCCTGGGTCGTCTGCCAGTTGGTGTTGTGGGTGTCCATGCCGGTCTGGATCTGCGCGGTCACCGAGCGGCTGAGCCCGGTGGACAGGAGCTGGCCGGTGATGGCGGCGACCACCCGCGGGTCCCGGGCGTTGCGCGCCTCGCTCTGGGTGAGCCCGTAGCGGCCGCGGAGCTCGGCGGCCTCCGGGGTGTCGGCGTCGATGTCGAAGTAGCGGCCGATGTTCTCGGAGAGCAGACGCCGGACCCGGCTGCGGCTCTCGCGGAGGTCATCGGCGGGGCGGCGACCATCGTAGGCCCGGGTGACGCAGCTGCCGGTGGCATCCTGGGCGGCCCGGAGCAGCGCCTCGGTCTCGTTGCCCAGGCTCTCGCCGGCGGTGAGCAGGTCGATGATGTCCGGCGCCGTCGACGTCCGGACGCCGGTGTAGTCCGGGGCGTAGGCCTCGTTGAAGCTCGGCAGGGAGATGGAGACGTTGGGCAGGACCAACCCCTCGCTCAGGCCGCCGCCGGTCGCCATCACGGTGCCCAGGCTGCTGCCTCGGGGGACCACGCCGCTCGGCGAGCGGAAGGTGTTCATGTAGGCGCGGCCGGCGGGGTGCGCGACCGTGTTCATGTTCACCGAGCGGAAGAGGGTGCAGAGCGACGAGTGGGGCGCGGCGCCGCCGGCGCCCGACTGGGTCAGGGCCCGCATCGAGGCGCCCCAGAGGACGGTGGAGTCGCCCAGCTGCACCTCGAGGGGCGCGCGGTAGGCCTCGTCGAGGAGGTCGTAGCCGGTGTGCAGGCCGGCGTACTCGCCGGGGCGCCGCGCGTCCGGTCCGAGCAGCACGTCCCAGCCGCCGTTGAAGTAGAGGGAGATGAAGCGCTGGTCCTCGGGCTCGTCGGCGAAGAGCCGGAGCGCCCGGGGAGTGACGGCGGCGAAGGCGCCGGCGCCGAGGAGGGACTGGAAGAAGGTGCGTCGCTTCATCTCAGTAGCTCACGAAGTCGGGGTGAGTGACGAGGCCCACGCAGACCGCGGTCCAGCGGCGCTGCATGACGGTGTCGGTGATCTCGGCGTCGCCCGGGCGGGCTGCGCTCAGCAGGTCCAACCAGGGCGTGAGGCGGGCGTCGTTCTCGGCCAGCGGCTGCCCGAGGAAGCGCATGTAGAGGTACTCCAGGTTCGCCGCGTACTTCGCGGGGTCCCGGTCGGCGAGGGTCGCGTGCCGGAGGATGGTGTCTCCGCCCTCGACGTCGGCGGCGACGGCGTCCTCGCAGGTCGCGCGGCCGGCGTCCTCGACGAGCTTCTCAAAGGTCACGTTCAGCTCGAGGCCCTCCTCGGTGATCTCGCCGTAGTCGGCGCGACCCATGGCCGCCGCGAAGCCTTCGTAGTCGGCCCAGCGTTCCCCGGTGGCCACCTCGAGGGAGGCGACGAATTGCTCGGCGGACATCCGCCGCAGGCGACGGCCCGCGGGGAGGGTGGCCTCACCGACCGGGTCCCGTTCGGGAGCCACCGTCGCCGGCGTCTCCGGTTCCGGCTCTCCGCTGGCGGAGTCGCCGATCTGGCCGTTGCAGCCCGCCAGCGCGAGCAGCATCAGCATCCACGAGGTCGTCTTCATGGCTGCATGCCTCCGTCGATCCAATCCACGATCGTCGCCACCAGGTCTCCGTTCCACTCGTCGCCGGCATCACGCGGCATACGGCCGGTCACGACCGCGTTCTGGATGTCGATCGCCCGGTCGAACCAGGCGTCGTAGGTCGAGAGGTCCACCGTGTCCTCGCTGTCCGAGCCGTGACAGCTCGAGGAGGCGCAGTGGTCCTCGTAGATGGGCTGCACGTCGATCTCCCAGGACACGTCGCCGGCCATCACCCGGTAGCTCAGGCGGCGGGAGCCAGCGTCGCTGGTGACCGTGAGCTCGTGCCAGCCCGGTCCGCCGAGGGGCAGCTGGGAGAAGACCCACAGCCCGGGCTCGTCGCCGGCCACGCCGGTGGTGGGTTCGCCGTCGACGGCGAGGACGACCTCGCCAGCCGACTCGACGACGACGTCGGTCGTCTGGGTCAGGAAGTGCTCCATGGGCCGGATCCCGCGCAGCCGTACCGGGGCCTCGCCGATGTGACAAGCCTGATCGTCGCCCACGGCCCAGACGCCGCCGGCCGCGTGGGCCAGGAGGCGGTCGGCACCGCTGGGCAGGATGACGTCGGCCTCGCCCCACTCGCCGTCGTAACGGTAGAGGTGGTTGCCCACCAGGACCCAGAGGACGTTCGCCGAGGCGCCCACCGACTCGATGACGCCCTTGGCGAAGGTCACCGGCGTCCACTCGCCGTCGTCGGGCCCGCGCTCCCGCGCGAAGAGCAGCTGGTCCCGCGCGGGGATGGCCACGCCGAAGACCTCGCCGACCACCGCCGGCCCGGTCGCCTCGGCGATGTGGAAGATGGCCATCGAGCTCGCGTCGACCCGGACGTACTGCCGATCCTCGCCGAACCAGAGACCGCCGCCAGGGGCCGCGCAGGCGCCGTCGACGGTGGCCAGCCATTCGACGTCCTCGAAGCGTTCGCCCTCGTCGGGGCCGAGGGCCCACCACTGGCCGGCGGCGCGCTCGTAGATGCCCTCGGCGTTGACCAGCGCCGCCTGGCCGTCGCGCTCGAGGTCTCCGCAGAAGAGCGAGGGCTGGCGGACCCCCTCGGGCAGGAAGAGGTAGCGGGCGCCTTCGGGCTCGATGCGCCAGGCCTGGCCATCGACCACCGCGGTGGCGACCTGGTCGCTCCAGGCGACCAGGGACTCGACCTCGCCCTCGAGCTCGGCCGCGATGGGGTGCATCTCGCCGTTGGTTCCCAAGGTCCGGAGCCCCTCCGCGCCGGCCAACCAGAGGTCGCCTTCCGGGCTCACCGCGAGGGGGCGCTCCCCGGGCGTGAGGTCCTCGCAGCGCAACGAGGGGACCAGCAGCGTCGGCTCTGCCACGGTGACCGCTTCCACCCGGGTGGTGGGCACCTCGGGCGCGCCACCACAGGCGAGCGCGAGCAGCAGGGGGAGGAGGCGAATGCGCACGCGCGGAGTGTGTGCAGACTTCGTACCAGCCGTGCGAGAGCGCACACCGGCGGAAACGTCGCACCGAGAGCGGACCGTGGTGCGACATCGCGTCGCGATCGGGTGGGCATCTCGAACCCGGTGGGGTCCACGGACGCCAGCGGTCGGGCCGACCGCGCCACGAGGAAGTTGATGACAGATCGCGCGAGCTTTGATCTAACTCTCCGGTGACTTCGAACGCGGCCCCGCGTAGTTTCCGTGATCCCTTCGCTCGCCCCGCGAGCTCGGGCATCCGCCCTTCGGTCGAATCCGGAAACCACCATGATTTCAATGAGATGGACCCCCAGGAGGCAGTCGCCCCGGGGCCCGTCGTGCCCTGCCTCCGGGTGTTCACCGAGAAGGTCCTGGTGGATCGCGAGGGATACGGCGTCGACTTCGCCGAAGTCGACGCGCCCCTGCTCCAGCTGAGCTTCGAGTATCCGGACCTCCGGGCCCGGGTGCGCGCCTCGGACCCCCGGGACCGCTTCTTCGCTGCCGGGAAGGGGGGCGTCCAAGCCTACCCCCGGAACCGTGAGGCAGAAGCGAACGCCCGCCGGCTCCTGGAGCGCTTCGGGGTGGTCGACCTGGACTGCCTGGACTCGGTCGGAGTCCCCCCGGACGCCGAGGCGGACTACATGGTCCGGGTCGACGGCGACAAGCACGCCCACGTGGCCTTCAGCGCCCAGGCCCTGCCCGCGCTGCGCGACATGGGCTGGAACGTCGAGGTCGCCGGGGACTACCCCTACCGCTGCGTGGCGGTGAGCCCGAGCTTCGTGGCCAACGTCGAGCCCGACGAGGAGCGGCCCGACTGGTTCGCCCTCGAGCTCGGCGTCGACGTCGCCGGTCGCCGGCTGAACCTCTTGCCGGCCCTGGTCTCCCTCCTGGAAGAGCAGCGCGACGGCCAGCTCTCCTTCGAAGACCTCGAGCGCCGCCAGCGCCCGGTGGCCCTCGAGGTGGCCCCCGGCGAACACGTCGCCGTGGACCCGGGTCCCCTGCGCGCGCTCATGCGCGTGCTGATGGAGCTCTACGACGAGGACCGCGGCGTCGTCGTCCGGGGCCACAAGGTCACGGCCTTGGAGACCCTCGACAAGGCCTTCGAGGGGGCGACCGAGCAACTCGTCTGGGAGGGCTCGTCCCACAAGGAGGCGCGCACCCGGGCCAAGGTGCTCGTGGATGCGCCCCAGTCCCGGCTGGAGCCCGCGGGTCTCGAGGCCACCCTGCGCCCCTACCAGCGCGAGGGCCTCGCCTGGATGCAGCGGCTCCGCAAGAGCGAGGCCGGCGGCGTGCTCGCCGACGACATGGGTCTCGGCAAGACCCTGCAGACCATCAGCCATCTCCAGACCGAGGTCTCCGAGGGCCGCGCGGACATCCCCTGCCTGGTCATCGCCCCCACCAGCCTCATGGGCAACTGGGCTCGGGAGATCGCCAAGTTCGCGCCGGGCATGCGCGTGCTCGGCTACCACGGTCCGAAGCGCCACGAGCTCTGGGACCAGGTGAAGGACTCCGACGTCGTCCTCACCAGCTACCCGCTGCTGGTGCGCGACGCCGAGCTCCTGGCGAGCCGGGACTGGCACTACATCGTCTTGGACGAGGCCCACGTCATCAAGAACCCGCGCAGCCGCTCCCACGTGGCCGCGTGCTCCATCCCCGCCCGGCACAAGCTCTGCCTCACCGGTACCCCGGTCGAGAACCACCTGGGCGAGCTCTGGGCGCTCTTCCACTTCCTCGGCGACGACCTCCTCGGCAGCCAGGCGGACTTCAAGGAGCGCTACCGGAACCCCATCGAGCAGTACGGCGACGAAGAGCGCCTGGAGACCCTCTACCAGGCGGTCGCGCCTTTCATCCTGCGGCGGAACAAGAGCGAGGTGGCCAAGGAGCTGCCGCCGAAGACCCAGCTCTACAAGCCGGTCGAGCTCAAGGGGAAGCAGCGGGAGCTCTACGAAGCGATCCGCATCGCCGCCCACAACCAGGTGCGCACGACGATCCGCAAGAAGGGCATCGCGGCCAGCACGGTCACCATCCTCGACGCGCTCACGAAGCTGCGTCAGCTCTGCTGCGACCCCCGTCTGGTGCGCATGGAGGCGGCGCGCTTCGTGCGCGAGAGCGCGAAGTACCAGGCCTGCATGGAGCTCATCGAGACCCAGCTCGCCGCGGGTCACCGCATCCTGCTCTTCAGCCAGTTCACCACCATGCTCGACCTCATCGGCGAGGGGCTCAAGGAGCGCGGCACCGACTACCTGCTGCTCACCGGGCAGAGCAAGGACCGGCAGGGGCTGTGCGACCGCTTCGAGAGCGGGGAGCGCGACGTCTTCCTGATCAGCCTCAAGGCCGGTGGTGTGGGGCTCAACCTGGTCAGCGCGGACACCGTCATCCACTACGACCCCTGGTGGAACCCGCAGGCGCAGGCTCAGGCGACGGACCGGGCCTACCGCATCGGCCAGCAGCGTCCGGTCTTCGTCTACGACCTCTTCGTGGCCGGAAGCGTGGAAGAGCGGATGCTCGCGCTGCAGGAGAAGAAGCGGAAGCTCGCCGACGCCATCCTGCACGGGAACGTGGGCTCGACGGCCTTCACCGAAGACGAGCTGGAGACGCTCTTCGCTCCACTGAGCCGCTGAAGCCCGTCCGTTCGGCCAATCGAGACCAGGCGCCGCACGGGCGTCGTGACCGGACACCACGAACAGGAAAACGGATTCCGTAGATGAGGTTTCCGAGCCGCCGAGTTCTCGGTCAAACGACCATCGACCGGCGTGTTTCCCGTCTGTGAAAAAATGTTTCTCGGCTGGACCAACACCCCCATTCTTGGGAGGCTGGTGAGCATCCCCTGACTGCTCCAGGGATCTTCACCGATGACCTCCCCACCTGCCCCGCCCACGACGCCGCTCGACCTCCCCATGTCTCCAGGTGGTCGGTCCGGGTCGAGCGGGCGGCGGTCGGCCCCGCCCGCTCCCTTCGATTCGGTGGCCCGGCGGCGGTCCCCAGCGGCCGAGAACCTGGTGCGTCACACCGCGCGGGAGCTCTCGGGCTGTCTCGCCATGGGGTACGTGGACGTCGTCGAGCAGCGATGGGTCGCTCTGCATGAAGAAGAGTCGGTTCCCTCGACCGAGCATTTGCGACAGGCCGCCGGCGATCTCTTCCGCGGCAACCGAGTCGCGCCGATCAACGGTGTCTTCGAGCAAGCGCCCGGGGCCCAGGGGCCCGCGCCGCGGGAGCTCCTCATGGTCTTCGATTCGCTCGTCCACGTGCTCCAGCGCTCGCCGGACGACCCCGACCGCGTGCTGGTCGCCGTGTTCCGGTCGAGCGCCAACCTGGGCGTCGCGCTCATCAAGACCCGCGCGGCGCTCGAAGCGCTCACCGCGAGCGAGGCCTGACATGGGCGCCGAGCTCGCGTTCCGCCCCGGGGCCTGGGTCGGACTGGTCGCCCGCGTGGAGCAGACCGCGGGGGCGACCGGCGCCCTCGTCTGCGAGGTCGACGGGCGTCAGCTCGGCAGCGTCCTACTCGAGAGGGGCCGCGTCTGCTGGGCCGTCACTCGCTCGACCCGGCGCCGGCTCTCGGACTTGCTCCTCGAGCGGAGCTCGGATCTGACGCGGGTCCAGCTCGAGGCCGTCTACCGGCTCTGTCGCGCGCGATCGATCCCCCTCGGCGAAGAGCTGGTCCGCCGGGGCTTCGTGTCGCCCCGACAGCTCCGGGAGGCCCTCGTCGAGCACACCTCCGAGGCCCTCGTGCACATGGCCGAGGCCGACCGCGCGACCTACCGCTGGGTGCCCCACCGGACCCCGACCTACTCGCCGAAGTACACCTTCGACAACCTCGAGCTCACGCTCCGGATCGGTCGGATGATCCACCAGGAGCGGAGCGATGCCGCCGAGGCGCGGCTCGCGGCGCTCGGGTTCCCCGGGGTCGCGTTTCGAGTCGCCGAGGACGAAGGCGTCGTCTTGCCGGTGGCCGTCCGCGACCGGGACCGGATCCCGGCCGCGCATCTGCCGTGCGAGGGGCCCGATCTCCGCGCTCTTCGGCAGTGGCTGGAGAGCCACGCGGGTCGAGAGTCGCTGCGCTTCGCCGTCTGGCACGACGGCGAAGGCCGTCGTGTCGCGCTGGTGCGTACGGAGATGCTGCTCCTGGTCCTCTGGCTCGATGGCGCCTCGGCGCTCGGGCTCCTCCTCGCTCGACTCGCGAACCTCCCGGCCGTCGGCGACGCCGAGTAGCCGCCGCGGCCAAATGAGCGAGCTGGCCATTGACTGGCCGGCGATCGGATTTAAATGGCGGATCCCGGCGTCCACCGACGCCGCGCGTGCCGGCCTCTCCGGTCGACGGGGGTTCGAATCCCTCCTCCCGAACCGCGCCGAGCGGCGCATCCCGACAATCGAGAGAGAAGCTCCAGCACCAGCGCATTCGCGGGCGAATGCCGTGGGGACTACATCATCACGCGGTCGCGGGTTCGAACCCCGCCTCCCGCTCTCGAGCGGGGGTAGCTCAGTAGGTAGAGCACGTACGTCGTCTCCACATCACCTCGTCTCCACATCACCTCGTCGCCCGTTTTCGTGGTGGATGCCGAGGGCGCGCCGGAGCTCGACTCCGGCCACGCGGGTGCAACTCCCGCCCGCCACTCCAGGCTGGAGCCTCTCTCTCGAGGGTCACGGATGCGTCTCGTCCTCGGCGAGAGAGGAATCCCCATGGCTTCGAAGTCCCTGTTCCGTGGCGCGGCGCGCAGCGCTCCGCCGACCACCAGCCTGAACCACGCGCACGCCCCGGCGTATGGCCTCGACTCGCGGGCGGCGCTGGCCCAGCTCGCGGCGACGGGTTGCTTCGGGCAGACCTACTACGTCTCCGGTCGCGAGCAGCTCGACGAAGTGCTCGGACACGCCGCGGCGTGCGACCCGGCGTATGTCGCCGAGGTGGCCGTGAACGCGCGGCAGCGGGGCCACATGAAGGACATGCCGGCGGTGCTCTTGGCGCACCTGACCACGCGCGGTCCCGCGGGGCTGGCGGCGATGAAGGCGGCCTTCCCCGACGTCGTCGACAACGGCCGGATGCTCCGCACCTTCGTGCAGGTGCTCCGCTCGGGGCAGCTCGGTCGCAAGTCGCTGGGGACGGCGCCCAAGAAGGCGGTGCAGCGGTGGCTGGCGTCCCGTTCCCCCATGCAGCTCTTCCGGGACTCGGTGGGTAACGACCCCTCGCTCGCCGACGTGATCCGGATGGTCCACCCGCGGCCAGCTTCGGGCGCGCAGCGGGCGATGTTCGGGTACCTCCTCGGGAAGGCCCACGACGCCGAGGAGCTGCCGCGGGCGGTCCGCGCGTTCGACGCCTTCCAGCGCGGTGAGCTCACCGGCGTGGACGCGCTCGCGCAGATGCGCGGTGTGCCCTCGCGGATGCTCACCGGGCGGCCCCTCGGCGCCGCCGAGTGGACCTTCCTGGCGACCCAGGCCCGCTGGCAGGAGACGCGGATGAACCTCAACGCCTACCAGCGGCATGGCGTCTTCGAGGACCCGGCGATGGTGGAGCTCGTGGCCCAGCGGCTCGCGAGCGAAGCCGAGGTGCGTCGCGCGAAGGTCTTCCCCTACCAGCTCCTGGTCGCCTGGAAGGCGACGGCGGGGATCCCGCCACGCATTCAGGAGGCGCTGCAGGACGCGATGGAGCACGCGGTGGCGAACGTGCCGGCGATCGACGGCCGGGTGGTGATCTGCCCGGACGTCTCGGGCTCCATGGCGGGACCGATCACCGGCCACCGGAAGGGGGCGACCTCGGCGGTGCGCTGCGTCGACGTGGCCGGCCTCATCGCCGCGTCGATCCTGCGGAAGAACCGGTCCGCGCGGGTCCTCCCCTTCGCTCACGACGTGCGCCCGTTTCGCCCGAACCCGCGGGACTCGGTGATGACCCTGGCCGACTCCCTGGCCGCGCTCTGCGGCGGCGGCACCTCGTGCTCGGCGCCACTGCGCACGCTGAACCGGACCCAGGCGCGGGTGGACGCGGTGATCTTCGTCTCGGACAACGAGTCGTGGATGGACGCCGAGGGCCGCTCCGGTTGGGGGGGCACCGCCCTGATGGAGGAGTGGACGACGCTGAAGCGCCGGAACCCCGCGGCCAAGCTGGTCTGCATCGACCTGACGCCGAACGTCCACGCGCAGTCGGTCCAGCGCGCCGACATCCTGAACGTCGGGGGCTTCTCCGACGCTGTCTTCGATGTGATCGCGGGGTGGGTTTCTTCTTCTGGGGGGCTTTTGAGAAAGACCCCGGCTCGTCGCGAGTGAATCGCTCCTCGCCTCCCCAAAAAGCTGAAGTCTCGCGGCGGAGCCGCTCGGATTCTGGGGGTCTTTCGAAAAAGACCCCGGCGCTCGGCGTGTGCTCGCGCGGAGCCGGTGGGTTGCCGCTATGCTGACTTTCGCGCAACCGACCGGCGCTCGCTGCGTCTTCGGGGGCGGAGGTACGAAAGAACCATGACTCGCATCCACGTCAGCTTGGCCGCCCGCGACATCGCGGCGAGCCGCCGCTTCTACGAGACCCTCTTCGGACAGCCGCCGGTCAAGGACCTGCCGGGCTATGTGAAGTTCTCGGTCGCCGACCCTTCGGTGAACCTCTCGCTGGTCCAGTCGGACCGACCGGGGGCGCCGGGGCCGGTGCGCCACTACGGCATCGAGGTGGACTCCACCGAGGCGGTGGTCGGGGCCCACGGGCGCATCCGCGCCGCCGGGTTCGCGACCATGGACGAGACCGGGACCACCTGCTGCTTCGCGGTGCAGGACAAGGTCTGGGCCGTCGACCCCGACGGGAACCGCTGGGAGATCTTCGTGGTCCTCGCCGACGCCGAGGAGATGGGCGACGCGCCGCCGCCGATGCCCGGTGAGACCGCGGACCCGACCGACGCCGGCTCGCCCTGCTGTGGCTGACGTCGCCGTTCGAGCCACCGGACTCCGGGGGCGCCTCGTGCTCCGCGGCCGGCTCGACGAGTGTGGCCGCGTCGAGGTCGACGCGCGTCAGCGGGTGCTCGGCTGGGAGCCCCGTTCGCCCTGTGCCTGCGGCGACGCCGCGGGGCCCACCGGGTAGACCGCGAGGTCCTCGCCGAACGCGACCGGTCCCCCGAAGCTCTCGCGGACCTCGGCCACCACGTCGGCGGGCGTCGCGCCCCAGAGCAGGTGATGGGTGAGGACCACCTGCTGGGCGCGCCCCCGCGTGGCCACCCGGCCGACCTCGCGGGCCGAGGTGTGGAAGGCGCCGTGGTAGCGGCGCATCGCGGCGGGCAGGGTCTCGAAGCGCGCGGTGGCGTAGGCCTCGTGGATCAGGAGGGCGCAGCCGTCGCACGCGCTGGCGACGGCGTCGGTGGGCCCGGTGTCGCCGGAGACGACGACGATCCCCGCGTCGGTGTCGATTCGGTACCCGTAGGCGTGCTCCCAGCTCCCGTGGGCGGCCGCGAAGGGCTCGATCCGGAAGGGCCCCACCACGGTCGCCGCCTCGCCGGGTCGCACCTCGTGGGCGACGACGGTGAGCGGCGCGCTGCCCTCGAGCCCTGCGGTGCGCACGCGCTGGTCGTGAACCCACGCGGCGCGGAGGTGCTCGACCATCGCCGCGGTGCCCGGGGGACCGTAGACGTGCAGCGGCTCGACCCGGCCCACGACCCACGGCGTGAACATCAGGTCGGGGAGACCGACGGTGTGGTCCGAGTGCAGGTGGGTGAGGAAGACGTGCCGGAGGGCCTCGGGCGCGAGACCGGCGCCGATGGCGCGGCGGACCACGCCCGGGCCGGCGTCCACGAGGACCACGGTGTCCCCGTGGGTCAGCGCGAGGGCGGGACCGGAGCGGTCCGGGTCGGGGATCGGAGTGCCGGTGCCCAGGAGGACGACCCGCGGAGAGCGCGCGGCGGACGGCCCGGCCTCGGGACCGGTCGCGGGAGGGGCGCCTCGGGTTCGCGCCGCAGTCCTCGGCTCGAGCTCGGGGCCGCCGGGGTCGGGATCGCTGGGCGCTTCGCCCGCCCTCGGGGCGACCTCGACGGGGTCGCTCGCCGGTTCGGAGCACCCGGCGAGCACGACGAGCAGACAGAGCGCGCGCACGGGGCGAGTCTCGCATGGAATGGGTCCGCGGCCGGCGCGGTTGGGGCGGGCATGGGGGCCCTCACGCACCGCGTCGCGCTCGCGCTTCTCTTCGCCATCGCGCTGGTCGGCTGCGATCAGGGCACCAAGGCGCTCGCCGTGGATGGCCTGAAGGAGCAACCCCCGATCTCCGTCGCCGGCGAGGTCGTCGAGCTCCGCTACGCGGAGAACACCGACGTGGGGTTCGCGCTGCTCGGTTGGCTCGACGAGCCCGTCCGCTACCGGCTGCTCTTGGTCCTGGTGCCCCTCGTGGCGCTGGCGATCGGTGGGCTCTGGTGGCGCCGGCGGCGCGGCCCCCTCCTCGAGCACCTCGCCTACGCCGCGATGATCGCTGGTGCGCTGGGGAACTACCTGGACCGCTTGACCCGGGGCTTCGTGGTCGACTTCATCGCGCTGCCTCACTACCCGGTCTTCAACGTCGCGGACATCGCGGTGGCCTTCGGCGCGATCGCGCTCTGGCTCGCTCACTGGCGAGCGCGGCCAGTGAATGCGCGCGCTCACGATTCGGCGTAGAGCCCTGGGGATGACGTTCCGACTGCGCCCGCTACCCCGGGTCTCCGCGCTCCTCGCGCTGCCCCTGCTCTTCGTGCTCGCCGGCTGTGGCGACGACGACGATCGCTCGACCTCCCCCGACCTGGGCGCGACGGCCGACGCCTCGATGGCCGACGCCGGCCGCGACGGCGCGGTGACCGCGGATGCCTTCGTGGAGACCGACGCCTTCGTGGAGGTGGACCTCGGCCGCGACGCCGGGCCGGCCGACGCCTTCGTGCCCACCGACGCCAGCCCGCCCGACGGCTTCGAGTGCGCGGACCGCACCATCACGCTGGACGAGGTGATCGTGGACACCACCGTCGGCGGCGCCGACGTCCGCAACTCGGACGGCGACGATTGCCTGGCGGCGTTCGCCTCCGGGCCCGAGCGCGTCTACCTCTTCACCGCGCCCGTCGCCGCGACCTACCGGGTCACGGTCACCCCGACCGACGACGGCTTCGACCCGATGCTCTACCTCCAGCCCGCCTGCGACGACACGTCGATGTGCTTGGCGGTCGCCGGGCTCAACGGACCCGGTGGGACGGACTCGACCACCGTGGACCTCGCCGCCGACCAGGCGGTGTTGATCACCGTGGACACCGATCTGCGTTCCCTGGGGGACACCGAGGGGGGGCCCTTCGAGCTGGTCGTCGCCACCGAGTGATCGCCTCGCGCGGCGCGCGGCGTAGAATCCCCCGGTGCGCGCTCTGACTCTCCTCTGCCTCTTCCTGGTCGCCTGCGGCGACGACGCCTCTTCAGCCGACCCCGCCGATCCTCCGCGCGACGCCAGCGCCGATGCGGCCGCGGACGCCGGGGAGACCGATGGGGGCGACGGACCGGCGCCGGACGCGGCTGCCCCCGACGCTGGGCGGGAAGGCTGCGAGGTACGGCGGAGGAACCCGGGGGGACCGCTCGCCAGCCTGGACCCGAGCTGCGGCAACCTGATCTACGGGCCCTACGCGAACCGGGACGACGACCGCGTCGAGCACCTGCTGCCCGACTTCTCCTTTGCCGGCTACGAGGGGGGCGGCGTGCCGCTCCCCGACGTGCCCCCGGTGGTCACCGTCGCGCCGAGCGGCGGCGACGCCCGCGCCGCGATCCAGGCGGCCATCGACGATGTCTCCGCCCGCACTCCCGACGCCAGCGGGTTCCGCGGCGCGGTGCTCCTCGAGGCCGGCGAGCACCGGGTGGACGGCACGCTGACCCTGCGGACCAGCGGGGTCGTGTTGCGCGGCGAGGGCAACGGGCCGACGGGCACGGTGATCCGCGCGACCGCGACCACCCAGCACGACCTCATCCGCGTCGAGGGCACGACACCGGCGGTGGCCGACGGCGGTGTGCGGGTCACCGGGGAGCTCGTGCCCGTGGGCTCGACGCGGATCCCCGTCGAAGCGACCGACGCCTTCTCGGTGGGCGACGTGGTCTGGGTCGAGCGGACCCCGAACGAGACCTGGGTCACGGCCCTGGGCATGGACGCCTGGGGCTGGACCCCGGCGGCCTACACCATCGCCCACGAGCGGCGGGTGCTCGCGGTCGAGGCCGACGCGCTGGTGGTGGACATCCCCCTCGTCGACGCGCTGGAGGCGCGCTTCGGCGGCAGCCGAGTGGTGCACGCCGACGTGAGCGGCCGGATCCATCACGTGGGCGTGGAGAGCCTTCGCTTGGTGTCCGACTCCACCGGTCCGGACGACGAGGACCACGGCTGGAAGGCGGTGGTCCTCTCGGCGACCCAGGACTCCTGGGTCCGCGACGTGACCGCGGTGCACTTCGGGTACGCGACGGTGTCCGTGACCGGCCGGAGCGCCTTCACCACCGTGCAGGACTGCGCCTACCTCGCGCCGGTCTCGCTGGTCACTGGCAGCCGTCGATATGCCTTCGACGTCTCCAGCGGCATCGGGACGCTCTTCCAGCGGCTCTTCGTCGAGGAGGGGCGCCACGACTTCGTGACCGGCGCCCGGACCACCGGGCCCAACGTCTGGCTCGACGGGCTGGGGGTCCGGGGGTCCAACGACTCCGGACCGCACCATCGCTGGTCGACGGGGATCCTCTTGGACAACATCGACGCCTATCGGATCCACGTGGAGAACCGCGAGGACTCGGGGACCGGGCACGGTTGGTCGGGAGCGCAGACCCTCTTCTGGAACAGCGAGGCGACCCAGTTCCGCTGCGACGCGCCCATCGCGGCGATGAACTGGGCGGTGGGCTGCGTCGGCCCGGTGGTCGACGGCCAATGGGCCCCCGACGAGCCCAACGGCATCCTGGAGTCCCCGGGAACCCACGTGCCGGTGCGCAGCCTCTACCTGCAGCAGCTCGCCGACCGCCTGGGGCCGGCGGCGGTGGAGGCGGTGACGCTCCCCGAGCAACGCGCGGGCACGATCTGGGAGCGGCTGCGCCAGTGGCGCGGCCAGGGCGCTTTCGCGACCTTCGAGCCCGGGGCGCCCGGTACGGGCGATCCCGACTGCCTGACCGGCGTGCCGGGCGGGACCGTCTGCTGCGCGGCGAGCTGCGGGACCTGCGGCGGCACCGGCTGCAGCGCTCGCCCCGGCGGCGCCGAGGCGTGCTGCACGGGTCCCATCGTCGAGGCGGGCCAGAGCTGCGCGAGCGCCGGGCCGCCCTGCGTGCTCTGACCCGGCCGGGCGCGCTAGAAGCGGAAGCCGATGTGCAGGCGGTGCCCGGTGTCGGCGATCTCCGAGAAGTCGAAGAGGGCCTCGTAGCCGAGCTCGAGGCTCCCGGCCGAGAGGCGCAGACCCAGCGTGGGGCGGTAGCGCCACTCGGTGGTCTCGGCGTACTCGCTGCTGGTCGCCAGGGCGCAGGTCTCGGTGGTGGTGTCGCACTCGGGGTCGACGAAGCCGAGGCGGTGGGTGGTGGTCTCGACCTTGTCGTGACTGAGCGCGAAGCCGACGCTGGGCACCATCGAGACCGAGCGGCCGCCGGGGAAGACGCCGCGCAGGCGGTACCCGACGGCGGCGCCGACCAGGGTCATGACCCGGCGGGTCTCCTGGGCGAAGTCGTCGTCGTCGTGGAAGTAGACGCCGACCTCGGCGCGCAGGACCAGGCGGTCGAGGATGTCCGCGGCAAAGAGGGCGGAGCCGCCGAAGAGGCGGTCGCCGGAGTCCCAGATGGCCGCGAAGGAGAAGCCCAGGCCGGGGTAGACGGAGGGACGGATCTCTTCGCTGGCCGGAGTCACCGTGGCGAGCTCGGCGGCGAGGGGCCCGATGGGGATCACCCGGACCAGGCCGCCGTCGTCGATGTCCCCGACCCAGCCGAGGACCCGGCCGCTGCGGTCGAGGAGGGGGCCGCCCTCGGCGTCTTCGGGGAGGGCGACGTCGGCGAGGATGCGGCGCTCGTCGGCGTGGGCCACCACGCCTTCGGTGACGATGGCCGCGCCCGGACCGCCGTCCCCCGCGAGGCCGACGGCGAACACCGCCTCGCCCCGAGCGGGCGCCTCGTCGCGGAGCTCCAGGGCGGGGCGTCCGAGGGACTCTTCGAGGACCAGCACGCTGGCGCCGACTCGATCGCTGACCAGCCGGGCGTCGACCGCGGTGTCGCCGAAGGAGACGCTCAGCGCGCGGCGGCAGCGGCTGACGTCGCGGTGGGCGACGATCTTCTCGCCGGAGGTCACGAAGCCGGTGGCGAGGGGCGCGCCCTGGCAGCGCACGGTCACCAGCGACGCCTCGGCCTGGACCGCGAGGGTGTCGAGGGCGGGGGGCGGAGCGAGGGGCGGCGCGGGGACCGGAGGCGGAGGCGGCGGCGCCTCCATCTCGCGCTCGTCGGCGACGGCCTCGGGGGCTTCGTCCGCGTCGACCGCGGGCTCGCCCTCCGGTTCGGCGGTGGCGGGCTCGGGTTCCGTCTGTGCCATCGCGGGCGCAGCGACGAGACCGAGGAGTCCCAAGAAGAGGAGGCGGGGGGTACGCATGCGCCGGAGCATGGTGCCGGCCGGGCCCGCCGACCAGACCGGCGCCGCGCGCCCGGCGCAGGGGGTCAGGCGCAGTGGGTCAGGCGTCGGGCGCGGAGAGGTAGGGGTTGATCCGCCGCACGACCTCCATCGAGGCGTGCTCACCGCCGTACGCGTGGCCGGGGTAGAGCTCCATCGAGTCGGGGAGCTTGGCCAGGCGCTGAGTCAGGGTACGCCGCATCTCCTCGGGGTCACCGCCGGGCAGGTCCACCCGGCCGCAGCCCTGCAGGAAGAGGGTGTCGCCGGCGACGAGGTTGTCCTTCACCCGGAAGCACGAGGAGCCCGGGGTGTGCCCGGGCGTGTGCAGGAGCTCCACCTCTATGTCACCGATGCGGATCCGGTCGTTGGCGTTGTGGCGCCGGAAATCGGACTCGCTGAGCCCGGTGACCTGCCGGATCCCGTCCACCTCGACCCGGTGCGCGTGCACCGGGCAGCCGTTGTGGGTCATCAGCTCGGCGAGGCCCTCGATCTGGATCCCGAAGATGGAACCCCCGACGTGGTCCGGGTGGTAGTGGGTCACCAGCGCGCCGACGACGCGCATGTCGTCCTCGGCGGCGCGGTCGAGGATCCCCCGCACGTCCCAAGCGGGGTCGACCACCATGCACTCGCCCGAGTCCCGGTCACCGACCAGGTAGACGAAGTTCTGCATCTGGGCGCCCGCCGGGTTCTGCTGGGCGACGTCGCGACCGACGAGGAGCTGTCGGAGGTAGAGCTGGCCCATCAGGGGACCGGCGTCGTCCACTCGAAGGGGTCGGGCTCGCGCTGGTATTGGATGCCCGTGAGGGCGTCGTAGAGGCGCTGGGCCAGCGGGCCGACCTGGGCTCCGTTGACCTCCACGTCCTGACCCTCGTAGCCGAAGACGCCCACCGGCGAGATCACCGCCGCCGTGCCCGTGCCGAAGGCCTCCTCGAGGGTGCCGGCGGCGGCCGCGGCCATCACCTCGTCGATGGTGATCCGCTCCTCGACGACGGGCACGTCCCAGCTCTTCAGGAGCCGGATGACGCTGTCCCGGGTCACGCCGGGGAGGATGGTCCCGCCGAGGGGCGGGGTGATCACCTTGCCGTCGATCTGGAAGAAGATGTTCGAGGTGCCCACCTCTTCCACGTAGCGGTGTTCCTTGGCGTCCAACCAGAGCACCTGGTTGTAGCCGGCCTTCTGGGCGCGGCGCTGGGCCCGGAGCGAGGCGGCGTAGTTGGCGCCGGTCTTGGCCTCGCCGAGGCCGCCCTCGGCGGCGCGCACGTCGTGCTGCTCGACCAGGATGCGGGTCGGCTGGAAGCCGGAGGCGTAGTACGCGCCGACCGGCGAGCAGAGCACGTAGAACATGAACTCGTCGGCGGGGCGCACGCCGAGGAAGGGGTCCGAGGCCACCAGGGTCGGCCGGATGTAGAGGGAGCACCCCTCGGCGCGGGGCACGGCGTCCTTCTCCAACGAGACCAGGGCCTCGACCCCGGCGCCGAAGAGATCGATGGGCGGCGCCTCCATGACCAGACGCTCCGCGCTCCGGCGCATGCGCTCGGCGTTCATCCGCCAGCGGAAGAGGTGGATGGTGTCCTCGGCCGATCGGTAGGCCTTGAGGCCCTCGAAGACCTCGAGACCGTAGTGGAGGACCATCGCCGCCGGATCCAGCCCGAGGCTGTCCCGGGGCACGATGCGCGGGTCCTGCCAACCGCCGTCTCGGCGGAAGCTGGCCACGAACATGTGGTCGGTGAAGTGGCGGCCGAAGCCCAGCTTCGAGCCGTCGGTGGGGATCGCGCCGCGCCGGTCCTCGGGGCAACGCTCGATCTCGATCTTCCAGTCGCTCATGACGTCCTCGGGTTCTCGCACGCGAGCCGCGCGTGCGCACCCGGGGAGTATCACATCGGTGAGCGTCGGCGCCGAGCGAGCATGAGGAGCAGGCCGGCCAAGGTCCCGGCGCCAGCACCCGAACCCGCGGCGCTGCACCCCTCCTCGCTCTCGTCCGCCGCGCCCCCGCCGTCGGCGGGTCGGAGTCCTGCGTCGGGCCCGGAGCCCGCGTCGTCGCCCGAGCCCGCATCGCTGTCGGCGGGCCCGGCGTCGGCGGTCGAGGTCCCCATGTCCAGCGGCTGGCTGGACCGGCGCAGCGCGATGTCGGCACAGCGGTAGTAGTTGTCGTTGCCCGGCGAGGTGTAGGGGCGCTTGTCGTACATGACCTGGATCACCTGGAGCACGCAGGTCTCGCACTCGACGTCGGGGAGGGTCACCTCGATCGACTCGGTCGCTTCGGCCGCGTCGTCCCAGTGGTCGACCAGGATGGTGCCGCCCTCGCTGGGCGCGAACACGGGATCGGGCCCTCCGGTCTCGCAGTTCTCCAGGCACACCGGGTCCTGGAACGCGCCGTCGCCCTCGGCGCTGAAGGCGATGCGGTAGTGCGAGGGGTGATTCACCGTCTCGTCGATGGTCACGGTGATCGTCGCGCCGGGCTCGTACACGGCCACGATCGCGCCCGGTGCGCCGCCCGTGATGCCGCAGGGACCTTCCTTGAGCTCCCGGGTGGCGTAGCGCGAGGTCGGCTCCAGGAGATCCAGATGCGCGTGGGCCAGGGTGGGGAGGGCCAGGAGCACCGCGAGAAAGCTGAGAAAGCGCACGGATCGGAGGATAGTGCCAATCCCGAACGCGGCCCACGGGGTCCTCGTTCGTGGACGTTTTGGCGCGTTTGGGGGCGAAAACGTCACCAAAGGGCTGATCCTACTGACAGAATGACGTGCTAGGGTCTGCGAATGGGGTTCCAGAAGCGGTCTCTCGGCGGGGTTCTCGGTCTCGTCGTCTCCCTCTCCTTCCTGGCCGGGTGTACGTCCGACGACGCACCCAGCGGCAGCGGCGTCCGGGGCATGGACGCCCCGGAGGTCACCGTCTTCCGCCAGCCGGTCCTCCGGGACGAGGCGCGGCATCCGGACCTGGACTCCGGCCTCGCGTCGGTGGACGTCTTCCCCGAGCGGCTGGTCTTCACCTACCGCAGCGCGCCCTCGTCGCCCCCCGCGGTGGGCGAGGTCGTCTCCGGCACCCTCGGCGGCGGCTACCTCCGGACCATCGTCGGCGTGAGCGAGCTGGCCCCCAACCGCTACGAGCTGATCACCGAGAACGCCCAGCTCGTCGACTACTTCGCGGACGTCCACTTCCGGGCCGTCTTCGAGCCCAGCGAGGCCGTGTGGGACCTCGGCGACGGCGTGGGCACCCGCTCCGACGCCCTCGGCAGCGGCGTGAAGCTCGTGCAGTCGGACATCGTCGAGGGGTGCTCGGCCAAGTACGACCTCCTCGACCTCAAGGGGGACTTCTCGCCCATCTTCGAGCTCGAGGTGGACATCGGGTTCTGGGACGGCCTCAAGGAGTTCCGCTTCGTCGTGGGCGGCAACCTGGACCTCGAGCTGAAGATGCTCCCCAAGGGCGGCGCGCCCAGCATCGAGTGCCAGGAGGAGTGGCTCCTGGAGCGCTTCGAGCGCGAGTTCACCAGTACCTTCGCCGTCGGCTTCGTCCCGGTGGCCGTGACCCACACCATCACCCCGAAGGGCTCGCTCTCCATCACCGGTGAGATCGACGTGCCCAGCGTGGAGCTCACTGGCACCGGCAACATCAACTTCAGCGCCGGCGCGGTCTACGAGGACGGCTCCTGGGACGCCATCTCCGACGCCTCCCGCAGCGGCGACGTGACCTTCGAGGTCGACTCGGAGGGCGAGGTCTCTCTCAAGGGCAAGCTCGCGGCGGGTCTCAACTACCTGGCCAAGATCTACGACACGGCCGGCCCCGAGATGTTCATCGGTCCGTACGTCGAGCCCTCGGCGACCAGCAGCCTCTGCGAGTGGAACACCCAGCTCGAGGTCGGCCTGGAGCTGGAGATCGGCGCCAAGGCCGAGGTGCCCATCATCGACTACACGCTGGTGAGCTGGAGCACGAGCTTCAAGCCCCTCAGCGGCGTCTTCTTCATGAACAGCGGGACCTGGCCCTGGTGCTCGGACGCCGGCATGGAGGATCCCTGCAGCGCCTTCACCGACTGTGACTCCTGCACCGCCAGCGCCGGGGAGGCCTGCGGCTGGTGCGGCGGGAGCTGCATCAGCGAGAGCCGCTCCGGCGAGTGTGGCGGTGACTTCACCACCAGCCGGAGCGCCTGCGTGGACTGCAGCGGCTTCGGCGACTGCGGCTCCTGCCTCGGCAACGGCTACTGCGGCTGGTGTCCCGGCATGGGCTGCGTGAACGACGCCACCGACGCGGCCGCGAGCTGCGGCGGTGGGTACCAGACCCTGAGCTGCGACTGACCCGGCGCGGGGTCCGGCCCCGCCCACCCTTTGACTCCACGGCCCTCGGCATTCGTCGAGGGCCGTGATAGTTTCGGCGAATGGGGTTCATGGAGCGGTGGAACACGCGGGGCGTTCGCGTCCTCGTCGGCCTTTCTCTGTTGGTCGGGTGCACGTCGGACGACGCGCCCGGCTCGGGCGTCCGGGACGCCTCCGGACCGGAGGTGACGGTCTATCGCCAGCCCGTGCTGCGCGAGGAGGCCCGGCATCCGGACCTCGACGAGGGCCTGGCCGCGGTGGAGGTCCACCCGGAGCGGCTGGTCTTCACCTACCGCGACGCGCCCGCCTCCCCGCCCACGGCGGGCGAGGTCGTCACCGGGACCCTCGGCGGCGGCTACCTGCGGACCATCGTCGCGGTGAGCGAGCTGGCCCCCAACCGCTACGAGCTGCTCACGGCGAACGCCGAGCTCACCGACTACTTCGCCGACGTACACTTCAAGGCGCGCTTCGAGATCCCGGCGGAGAGCTGGAGCCAGCCCGGCACCGACGGCGTCGGCGCGCGCAGCGACGCCCTGGGCGGCAGCGTGAATCTCATCTCGGCCGAGCTCGGCAAGTGCGAGTTCGAGAGCGGCGCCGTCGAGGTCGGCGGGAGCTTCTCGCCGGTGTTCGAGATGGAGGTCGACATCGGCTTCTGGGACGGGCTCGAGGAGTTCCGCTTCCTGGTCGGCGGCAACATCGAGGTCTTCATGGAGCTGGCCACCAACGAGGGCTCGGTCTCCTGTTCGTGGGACCGCACCTTCAGCAGCCTGCAGAAGGAGTTCACCACGACCTTCGCGGTGGGCTTCGTGCCGGTCACGGTGACCCACACCTTGGTCCCGGAGGGCAAGTTCACCATCGGCGGCGAGGTCACCATCCCCGGCGTGAGCTTCGAGGCCCGCGGCGGCATCGGGTTCACCGGCGGCGCCGTCTACGAGGACGACGCCTGGCGCCCGGTGACCGACGCGACCCGCAACGGAAGCTCGAGCTTCAACATCGAGGAGGGCGGCGACGTCACCGTCACCGCGCGCCTCACCGCCGGCGTGAACTACCAGGCGAAGCTCTACGACGCCCTCGGCCCCCAGATGAACCTGGGGCCCTTCATCTCCGGCGAGGCCCACTCGGACTTCTGCGATTGGGACACCAAGGCCGAGATCGGGCTGCAGCTCAACATCGGCGCGCGCGTGGATGTCCCGGTGATCGACTACTCGCTCTACGAGTACAACTCCGGACCCATCGATCTCATCACCGGCGCCATCGCCCAGGGCGAGGGCACCTGGGCCTGGTGCGGCGGCGACGCCGGCACCGAGGACCCGTGCTCGGTCTTCAGCGACTGTGACTCGTGCGCCTCGAGCGCCGGCGTGGCCTGCGGCTGGTGCGACGGGACCTGCATGGCCGAGACCCGCCAGGGCGAGTGCGGCGGGACCTTCGTGGACAGCCGCTCCGAGTGCGTCGACTGCAGCGGCTACGGCGACTGCGGATCGTGCGTGGGCAACGGGTACTGCGGCTGGTGTCCCGGGATGGGCTGCGTCAACGACGAGAGCCCCGAGGCCGCCATGTGCAGCGGGTACCAGCCGGCGACCTGTATGTGAGCGAGGGGCTCGGCCCCTCCGGGGGGAGGGCCGAGCCGGGGCGGTCAAAAGACGACAATGACGACGATCGTCCCCGAAAGACGACAATGACGACGATCGTCCCTGGGGTCAGCGGCGGTCTTTTTTGGCTCGGTAGCGGACGCGGATGGGCGAGCCCTGGAAGCCGAAGCGGTCGCGGAGCTGGTTGATCACGTACCGCTGGTAGCTGAAGTGCACGTGGTCCGGGGCGTTGGTCACCACGACGAAGACGGGGGGCGCCACCTCGGCCTGGGTCACGAAGTAGAGCCGCACGGCGCGGTTCCGCATGGAGGGCGGCGGGTGGTGCTCGAGGACCTCTTCGAAGAAGCGGTTCACCTCGGAGGTGGTGATGCGCTGCCGATGGGAAGCCACGGCCTCGTCGATGGCCTCGAGGAGCTTCTGGGTCCCCCGACCCGTCCGCGCGCTCATGGGCACGATGCGGGCCCAGGGAGCGAAGGCTAGGATCTCGCGGGTCCGCTCGATGGTCTGCTTGCGGTCGTCGCCCTTCATCAGGTCGACCTTGTTGAGCCCGATCACCAGCGCGCGGCCCCGGTCGTTCGCCAGACCGGCGATCTTGGCGTCCTGCTCGCTCGGGCCGTCGTGGCCATCGATCATCAGGACCACGACGTGGGAGCGCTCCATCGCCTTGATGGACTGGTAGACGCTGAGCTGCTCGACGCCGGCTTCCTTCTTGACCTTGGTCTTCCGGCGCATGCCGGCGGTGTCGATGATCACCAGGCGCCGGTCGTCGTCCTCGTAGAGCGTATCGACGCTGTCCACGGTGGTGCCCGGGCGGTCGTCCACGAGCTGCTGGTCGGCGCCCACGAGTCGGTTCACCAAGGACGACTTGCCCGCGTTGGGACGACCGACGATGGCCACCCGCGGGATCTTGAGGTCGACCTCGTCCATCTCGCGCGGCTCGGGGAGGACCTCGACGAGTTCTTCCTCGAGGCGGCCGAGGCCGCGGCCGTGGAGCGCGGAGACCGGCAGGATCTCCTCGACGCCCAGCTCGTAGAGCTCCAGGGCCTCGTGGGCCTGCTTCTGACCGTCGGCCTTGTTGGCCACGTAGATGACCGGGCGGTCGGCGGTGCGCAGCAGGTGGACCGCCTCGCGGTCGGCGTCGAGGGCCGGCGCGGTGCCGTCGAAGACGCAGATGACCACGTCGCACTCGGCGAGGGCGGCCCGCACGTTGGCGGCGATGCCCTCGGTCATCGGGTCGTCGCTGCCGGGGTCGAAGCCGCCGGTGTCCACGAGCACGAACTCGCGGCCGAGCGCGTAGGCGTCGGCGTAGTGTCGGTCCCGGGTCACGCCCGGCATGTCCTCGACGATCGCGATCTTGCGGCGCGCGAGCTTGTTGAAGAGCGTGCTCTTGCCCACGTTCGGTCGGCCCACGATGGCCACCAGCGGCTTACCGCCGCCTGCGCCCGCCGGCAGCGGCGCGCCTCGCTTCTTCCTACCCATGTTCTCTGTTCCTAGCCTTCGGCTTCGGTGGCGTAGCGCTTGACCCGCTGCGGGTCGGCGGTCCAGCCGGGCACGACCTTCACCCAGAGCTCGAGGTGCACCTTGCGCTCGAGGAAGGCTTCGATGGACTGGCGCGCCTGGATCCCGATCTCCTTGATCCGGGCTCCCTGCGCGCCGATGACGATGCCCTTGTGGCTGGGCTTCTCGACCACGACGGTCGCGTGGATCTTCACCGTCCGCCCCGACGTGTCGTAGCCCTCCACGAAGACGGCCGCGCCGTAGGGCACCTCGGCCTTGGTCGCGGTGATCACCGCCTCGCGGACCAGCTCGGCGACGAAGAAGCGCTCGGGCCGGTCGGTGACGAAGTCCGGGTCCTCATAGAGGAGCCCCTCGGGCAGGTGCTCGCGGAGCACCGAGATCAGCGTGTCCACCTGGGTGCCCTTGCGAGCGGAGATGGGCACGATCCCGGCGAGCTCCACGCCGGCCTCGGCGAGGACCTCCCGGTGGTTCTCCATGATCGGCAGGAGCAGCCGCTTGTCCTGGATGCGGTCGACCTTGTTGACCGCCAGGATGACCGGGGCCTTCACCGCCTCGAGGTAGCGCACGATCTCGCGATCGGTGGGGTGCACGTCGGTCCGCACCGACGCCTTGCCGCCCTTCTTGCGGACGGGCTTGGGGGCCTCGGTCATCCACAGGACCACGTCGGTGTCGGTGAGCGCCTGCTGGGCCTGCTCCACCAGCACCTTGTGGAGGGGGGTCCGGGGTCGGGCGACGCCGGGGCTGTCCACGAAGGCGATCTGCGTGGGCGGATCCTCCTTCAAGTAGACGCCCAGCACCGCGCTCCGGGTGGTCCCTGGCCGGGCGGTGGCGATGACCAACTTCTGGCCCAGCACCTGGTTCAGGAAGGTGGACTTGCCCACGTTCGGGCGTCCGAAGATCGCGCACCGACCGGCGCGCGCCTCGCTCTTCTCCTGTCCTTCCGGCTCCATGGCGGCGGAGTATGGACCGGCCGGGGCCCCCTGGCGAGCGATGGCCTGCGCGGCCCCGCGGATGGCTCACGGAAGTGGGTCCGCGCCGCTTGCTTTCCACCCCCTTTCGGCCGACTCTGCCCCCGCCATGCCCATCGCAGCACTCGTCCTCGGCGGCGTCTCGTTCCTCTTCATGATCGGCGGTTTCTTCCTGACCGCGGTGCCCATCGCGGGCTCGATCCTGAGCTTCGGCGCCCCGCTCCTCTCCCTGACCGGCATCGTCCTCGCCGGCATGTCGATGAGCCAGGCGAAGCAGACGGGCGAGAGCAACGGCATGGCGGTGGCCGGCCTGGTGATGAACATCGTCGCCTTCCTGCTCTCGCTGGCCGTCGCGCTGACCTGCGGGCTCTGCAACGCCTGCCTGACCAGCGCGGAGATGAACCGCGACGCCACCGGCCAGGCCGCGGCGCCCCTGGGCGACTCCCTGGGGAACCAGTTCGCCGCCAGCATGAACCGCATCTCGGTGAGCATGAAGCTGAGCGCCATCAAGATGGGCTGCAGCACCGACCCGAGCGGAGCCCAGGCCATGCAGGGGTTCCACCCCTCGGTGGCTGGCCAGTATCAGGCCGTCGCCTGCCAGGTGAACGACGCCTTCATCGAGGCCGTGGGCCGCGGCTGTGACGAGGGGCAGCACCCCTGCTCGTCGGCCTCCGTGCTGGCTGGTACGCCGGACGCCTCCCGGGCGACGAACCTCGGGCTCGATCCCTCGAAGTGCTACGCCTACACCTCGGGCACCGCCAAGGTCATCGGCTGCAACAACGAGCAGACCCAGCAGTTCCAGCTGATCCACCTGGAGAACCCGGCCGCCGCGATGTGAGTCGCGCGCTCGAGCGCGTTTGGATCCCGTCCTCACCATCTTCCGCCTCGGCGAGGCCGAGCGGGCCTTCGGCACCTATGGGCTGATGTTGATGCTCGCCGTCGTGGTGGGCGTGGGCATCGCCACGCGCGCCGCCGCGGTCGCCAAGCTGGACGTCGGCGCCGTCATCGCCGCCGCGGGCTTCACCGTGGCCGGGGCCCTCGCGGGAGCCTGGTCCCTCTTCATCGTGGTCGAGTGGCTCCGGACCGGGAGCCCGATGGACGCGCTGGAGCACGGGGGCCTGGTCTTCTACGGCGCGCCCATGGGCGGCGGCGCCGCCTACGCCTTCGCGGTGCGGGTCCTGGACCTCCCCGGGTTTCGTCTCCTGGACCTCGCCATCCCCGGGGTCCCCGCGGCGCACGCCATGGGCCGCATCGGCTGCTTCCTCGGCGGCTGCTGCTTCGGACGACCCTGGGACGGTCCTTGGGCGGTCCACTACGGCCACCCGGCGGCCCCGGCCTCGCTCTACGGCGTGGCGCGCCACCCGGTGCCCCTCTACGAGTCGATGATCCTCCTGGGGCTGGCCTTCGTGCTCCTCCTCTGGCCCAAGCGGAAGACCGGCGACGGGCGTTGGGTGGGCGCGTACCTGGTGGCCTACGCGGTGATCCGCAGCTCGGTGGAGACGCTGCGCGGCGACGCCATGCGCGGCTCGGTGGCCGGGCTGTTGAGCACGTCCCAGCTCATCAGCGTGGGCATGGGCAGCGTGGGGCTCTTCCTGATCTGGCGCGCCCACCGGCGAAGTGCTTCGATGCCCGCATGATCCGTCCGCTCGGCATGGCTCTCGTCCTCGCGCTCGCCGCGATGGCCGGAGCCCAGAGGCCGACGCGAATGGTCCAGTCGCTCGAGCCGGTGGTGTGGATCGGAGGTGGGCGCTTCCTCCGCGGGAGCGGGCCCGTCGACGTGGCGTTGGCCCTGGAGCTCTGTACCCGGGCCCACCGCGGGCGCGGCGACCGGTGCCGAGAGGAGCTGTGGGCGACCCTGGAGACCCCTCGGCGCTCCATCTGGATCTCCGCCTTCGGCATCGACCGCACCGAGGTCACCAACGCGGCCTACGACCGCTGTGTCCACGCGGGCGCGTGCAGCCCGGCGCGGATGGCCCGGAGCGATCCCCGCGTCGGCGAGCCCGAGATGCCGGTCAGCGGGGTCACCTTTCGGCAGGCCGAGGCCTTCTGCCGATTCGCCGGCGGACGCCTGCCCACGGAGAGCGAATGGGAGCGCGCCGCCCGCGGGGGCGACGGCCGCCCCTTCCCCTGGGGCCACCAATGGAACGATCGACTGGCCAACCATGGCGCGGCGGGCTCTCAGCCGGACCCCATCGACGGCCACCCCTACGCCGCCCCCGTGGGGAGCTACCCCGACGGGGCCAGTCCCCATGGCGTGTTGGACATGGTGGGCAACGTCTGGGAGTGGACCGCCGACCGCTACGGCGGGCCGGAGTCCACCGACTGGGCGGAGGGCCTCGCCGTCGACCCCCGGGGCCCGGGGAGCGGGGGAGAGCGGATGGTCCGGGGGGGATCCTGGCGCTCGACCGCTGACGCCCTGCGGACCACCACACGCATCCCCGTGCCCGAGGGGACGTCGGCGCCGGACCTCGGGTTCCGCTGCGCCCACGACCGGGCCGAACCTCGACAGGCGCCCTCGGGGCGGCCATAACGGCGGCGCGGCACCGCCCGCGTACCCCATCATGAACCGATTCGCCCAGCCCTGGTCCACCGTCCTCCTCGCCTCCGCCCTGCTCTTCGGCAGCGCCTGCAAGCAGGAGGAGGGCGACACCTGCATCGAGGACGACGACTGCTCCGGCGCGTTGGTCTGCTGCAAGGCGGTCGCCAGCCGGGCGAACGAGCGCGGCCAGTGCCTCCCCGAGGGGGTCTCCTGCGGGACCGGGACCGGGGTGACCGATGCCTTCGTGGACGCCGGTGACGACGACTTCGACTTCGGCACGCTCTCGGACTTCGGGACGGACGCCGAGACCGACTCGGGGACCGAAGAAGACCTCGGCACCGAGGAGGACCTCGGCACCGAGGAGGATCTCGGCACCGAGGAGGATCTCGGCACCGCGGATTCGGGGACGGACCTCGGGGCCGACGACGCGGGGCTCGACGCCGGAGCCGACGACGCCGGCTGAGCCCGGCGTCTTCCCGAACGACCGCCCGGCGGTCACGCAAACGGGTTAGACTCCGTGCGGATGAAGGTCTGTCCCCAGTGTGGTCGGAGCTACGGCGCGTCGAAGGAGACGTGCCCCGCCGATGGCCACGTGCTGGAGGGCGTGCGCGATCCGCTGATCGGCAAGACGGTCGCGGGCCGCTATCGGCTCATCTCCCGGCTGGGCTCCGGCGGGATGTCCAACGTCTACCTCGCTCGCCACGTGCTCATCGACCGCTTGGTCGCGGTCAAGACGCTCCGGCGGGACCTGTCGCGGGACCCGATCCAGCGGGACCGCTTCATCCGCGAGGCCCGCGCCGTAAACCGCATCAACCACGAGAACATCGTGGAGATCACCGACTTCGGCGAGACCGACGAGGGGCTGGTCTATCTGGTGATGGAGTACGTGCCCGGCGAGCCGCTGCTCGAGGCGATGGCCCACACGCCCTTCGTCCCCCAGCGGGCCCTGCACATCGCCGAGCAGATCGGCGCCGCCCTCGGTCGCGCGCATCAGATGGGCGTGGTCCACCGGGATCTGAAGCCGGAGAACGTGCTCCTGGTGCCCACCCGGGACCAGGACGACGAGGTGAAGATCCTCGACTTCGGCATCGCCAAGATCATGGACGCGCCGTCGCTCACCGGCAGCCAGCAGATCTTCGGGACGCCCGGATACATCGCGCCCGAGTACATCCAGTCGACGGCCATCGACGGCCGGGCGGACCTCTACTCCCTGGGGGTGATCCTCTACGAGATGGTCACCGGTGCGCTGCCCTTCGACTACGAGTACCCGGGCGACCTGCTGGTCAAGCACGTCACCGAGCGTCCGGTGCCGCCCACCGAGCGCTTGGGCTCGGTGGAGCCGGCGATGGAGCGGTTGATCCTCCAGTGCCTGGCCAAGGACCCCTCGGATCGCTTCCGCGACGCCTACCACTTCCTCGAGGAGCTGCAGGCGACCCGCGAGCGCCTGGGGGGCAACGAGTCCTGGGGCGGCCTGAACGAGTCCCAGTCCACCGAGTACGACCTGGACGCCGGACGGATGACCGTCCCGGCGCCACCGCCGGCCGAGGTGGAAGAGGAGATCGCCGCAGCGGCGTCGGAGCCGGAGACCGAGCCCGACGGCTTCGACGCCATCCCCATGGCGCCCGCCCCGACCCTCCCAGAGGTCGAGCGGGCCGTCTCGGGCGAGCCCCGGCGAGAGCTCGGTCCCCTGGGGATCCATCGTTGGCGTCGCCGGTTCGAAGCCCTGGTCGGCGCGACCGAGTCCATGCGCGCCTCGGCGGGCGAGCTCCCCCGGGGGATCTCGGACCGACTGGAGCTGGCGCGCCTGACGCTGGCGAACCTGGAGGATGGCCTCCAGGGAGTCCAGGGAGCGCACGCCGCCATCGAGGACCTCGAAGAGGAGGCGCGGGACTACCGGACCACCTTGGGCCGCGCCATCGACCTGCTCGCGCAGAAGCTCTCGAAGACCCGGGGCGCGTTCGAGGAGATGGTGCGCGCCCGGGAGACGCTCCGGACCCGCCACGACGCGATGCGGCGAAAGCTGAAGGAGGGCACCGTGGGCGAGGGCGAGTCCGACGCGGTGCTCTGGGAGCTGGCCACGGTGGAAGAGACCCTGCAGAAGCAGGCCTCCGAGTGCGACGCGGTGGAGTCCCAGCTCCAGGACCTGAGCGCCGAGCTCGAGCGCCGGAACGAAGCCATGGAGGGCCGGGTGGCCGCCGAGGTCGCCGCCGTCGCCGAGTCGATGCAGCGCCTCGAAGCGCTCTCGGAGGCGGTCCGACAGCCCCTGGAAGAAGTCGAGGGCTGGGTCCGCGAAGTCTGGGCCGGCGGCGCGGCTCCCTGAGCCTTCGTGGAATCCCGGTAACGAAAGGGATTCCGGGCCTCCACCAGGGTTGCACTGGCTGGCCATTGCACTAGGGTCGCCCCTATTAGGAGGCCTCCCATCATGCGTTCGTTGGCGATCTGGCTGACCGCCCTTTCCCTCTTCTCCACCGCACCGCTTCTCGCCCAGAGCGACGAGGCGGCCGAATCGGACGCGGCTCCCACCCCCGAGGAGGTCCGAGCCGCGGCTCGGGAAGCCTACGGTCGCGGTCAGGCCCTCTATCGCGAAGGCAAGCACGCCGAGGCGGAGACGGCCTTCATGGAGGCCTACGCGATGATCCCCAACCCCGTGGTGCTCCTCGGGGTGGCCGAGGCCCGCGAGGCCCAGGGGAACGTGGTCGGCACGGTGGAGGCGCTCGAGACCTACCTGGCCGAGCGTGACGACGCGCCCGACCGCGCCGCCGTCCAGCAGCGCATCGACACCATGAAGGCCATGCCGGCCACCCTGGTGATCAGCTCCCAGCCCGCCGGCGCGACCATCATCCTCGATGGCGAGCAGACCGGCTCGGTGACCCCGGCCGAGATCGAGGTCGACCCCGGTCCCCACGTGGTCGCGCTCCGGCTCGACGGCCGGGAGCCCGCGGAGGCTCAGGTGGAGGCCATCTACGCCTCGCGTCCGGAGATCGCGCTCGAGCTCGCCGAGGCCGTGCCCGAAGCCGTGCCCCTCGAGGGCGACGGGAACGCGGTACCCGGCGCGGGCATCGAGGATCTCGAGGACACCGACGAGGCCGACGACGGCCCCGGCACCGCCGTGTGGGTCCTCTCCGGCGTCGCCGCGGCGAGCCTGGTGGCCGGCACCGTGCTCGGCTTCCTGGCGCTCACCGAGGAGAGCGACTTCGACGACATGCCCGCCGAGGGCACTGCGGACAAGGGCGAGCGCTTCGCCCTCTTCGCCGACGTGGCCTTCGGGCTGGCGGCGGTGACCGCCATCTCGGCCATCGTGGTCTTCGCCACCTCCGGTGACGACGACGAGGAAGAAGAAGCGGAAGAGGGCGCCAGCGCGCGCCTCTACCCGGTCGCGTCGCCTCGCGGCGCCGGGCTGGTGGGACAGGTGCAGTTCTGATGGGTCGACATGGATGGCGTGGACTCGTGACCCTGGCGACCTTGCTCGCCGGTTGCGAGCTGGTGGTGGACTTCGATCGCGACCGCATCGTCGACGACGCGGGCGTGGACCTGGGGGAGACCCTGGACGACCTCGGGACCGACGAGGACCTCGGAACCGACGACGACATGGGGGCCGACGAGGACCTCGGGGTCGAGGACATGGGTGCCGAGGACCTCGGTCCCGTCGACATGGGCGACGTCGATGCCTTCATGTGCACCGCGGCCGCCGAGTGCGACGACTCCGACGCCTGCACGGTGGACGACTGCGCCGCCGGGGCCTGCACGAACACCGCCGACCCCTGTGACGACGGCAACGCCTGCACCGGTACCACCTGCGACACCGGGACCGGCTGTGAGTACGCCAGCCTCTGCAGCGTCACCGGGGGCACCCTCGCCCTCGACCTGACCACCGCGATCACCGTGCCCTCGGTGACCGCGGGCGCCGACGGCTTCGTCGCGGTCTTCGCCAACGACGGCACGACCCTCTACGGATCGGCCGCCGTGAGCGCCGGCACCACCGCCGACGTGGTGGTCCCGCTGACGGTCCGCCTCGGCGACGGCGAGATGCTCGTGGTCCGCCTCTACGAGGACGCCGGGGTCATCGGGACCTTCGAGCCCGGGACCGATATCGTCGCCAACGATGGCGCCGACGTCGAGGCCACGGTCACCGTCACGGTGGCCAGCGGCACGCCGGACATCGAGGTCACCGTCGCCGGCGACGGCGCGGACTACACGTTCACCCTCGACCGCTCCGCCATGTACGCGCCCGCCGCGTCCCTGACGGGCATGGACCCGGACGTCACGCTCTTCGACGGGCTCCGCTACCGGGTGATCAACACCACCCCCGGGGCTCATCCCTTCGAGCTCATCACCGACGCCACCGACACCCCGCAGCTCTCCCAGGCGGTGGATCCGGCGCTGGAGAGCGACGTCACCATCGACTGGACCGAGGTCGGCGGCGAGGTCGAGTTCACCGTGGGCGCCACGATGAGCGCGGTGGTCGACGCTTACCGCTGCTCCATCCACACCGGGTCGATGACCGGCGGGGTGACCTACTCCACGCTCTGACCTCCGGTTGAAGATCCGCGAAGGCGCGCTCGTCCCTGGAGACGATGCGCGCCTTCTTCGTTCTGACGGCCCTCTCGCTGGCGTGCGCCTCCGCGTCCGCCGAGGCGCAGGCGCCGACCAGCCGAGCCCCCGACGCCCCCCTGCGGACCCTGGACCCCGCGGAGCGCGACCTGCTGCGGCCCCACCTCGAGCACGGGCCGGCGCTCCTGGCGCACTTCTACGACAGCCACTCGGACATCTCGTCGATCACGCTCGCGGGCCTGGTCGACGCCCCCGCCGACACGGTGGCCGCGGTGATCACCGACGCCGAGGCCTACCCGCGCTTCATGCCGGCGATGGACGAGGTGAGCGTCACCGCCCGGGAGGGGCGGCAGATCGCCTACGATTGGAGCTGGCGGCTCGCGGTGTTTCGGCTGAGTGGGCAGAACGTGATGACCACTTACCCGGGGAACGCGCGCCGGGGGCACCGCATCGACATCCGCGCGGTCGGCGGCGACCTCGGGGTGGGGCGCATGGTCTGGCGGGTCCACCCAGAGGGCCCGAATAGGTCGATGGTGGTCCTCGCCATCCGCCTCGACATGCGCGGCGCGAACTACGTCGCCGACCAACTCTCCGGGGGCGGTCGAGGGGTCTTCCGGACCATCAACACGATCCTGGGCACGGTGATGCTCCTGGGCACCGAGCGCGAAGCCGAGCGGCGCGCAGGCCACGTGGACGCCCCCGGTGAGCTCGCGCCGCTGGAGCGGCCGGCGCTGGACATGATGGCGCTCACCCGGCTCATCGGGCAGGGGGACCTGGTCCTCCTCGACCGCGAGGGCCCCGCGGTGGAACGGGTCACGGTGGTCTCGGTGATGGGCGCGCGGGAGGAGCAGGTGCGCCCCGTGGCCCTCGACCCCGAACAGTTCGGTCGCTCGCTGGTGCACGGCAGTCGCGCCGAGGTCGTGGAGCGCACCGCCGAGTGGGTCGACTTCGATTGGCGCATCCCGCTGCCGCTGGTGGGGGTCTCCGGGCGGATGCGCCTGCACCTCTCGGATGACGTCGTCCACGTCGAGGGCCGCCAGGGCGCACTGGACGAAGGGGACTGGTACTTCGACACCCACGTCTACCCCTGGGGCGACACGGTGCTCGTCGGCTGGGCGCGCTTCGACGTCCGCGACACCGCGCGCATGGTGCGCGGGCTGGTCGAGGACCAGCCCGACATCGGGCTCGGTCTGACCATGGCGACCCAAGTCATGGTCGTCCGCTCCCTCCGCAACCGCGTCCACTCCCACTGACCGGGACGATCGTCCCCGGATGCCGTCGGTGCGAAATGACGACAATGACGACGATCGTCCCCGTGGTGCGTCGGGGGCGCATCTGCGCTACATCCGTCTCATGCGCGTGAAGGCTCGGATGGACTCGACGGGCGCGCTCTTGTGGTTTCTGGCGATTGCGGGGGCCACGGTGGCCACTTGGGTCGAGCTGCGGATCGACCCGCCCAGCGAGGTCGCGCCCAGCGCCA
>DCLA01000111.1:61178-92422 GCA_002320815.1 Myxococcales bacterium UBA1660 | reverse complement strand
GCGAGGTCGCGCCCAGCGCCACGGCGCCCACCGCGGCGCGTCCCGAGTCCGCGGTGGTGGACGTCGAGGTCGTCGAGTGAGAGCACTTCTCCTCTCCACGGTCCTGGTGCTCCTGGCCTGCGGCCCCCGCCGCCCCGCCGAGACCCCGCGCCCTCCCGCTCAGCCGCGCCCCGTCAGCGCCTGCGTCACCTTCGACGCCCGCTCGCCCACGCCCACCGGCGCCTCGCGCCAGCGCGAGGCTCTGCCTGCGCGACTCATCACGGTCCACGCCGTGGACTCCGACGGCGCCTCGCTGGCCAGCGCGACCACCGACCAGGAGGGCTGCTTCGCCCTCGACGCCACCACCCACGCCGCGCACCTGGAGCTGTGGAGTCGCATCGACTCGGCGCCCTATGATCTGACGGTGACCATCGACGGCGACGGCAACCAACCGCATCGCCTCGAGGTCGCCATCCCGGATACCCCCGGGGCCACCCTCCACGTGCCCGACGAGCAGCCCATGGCCGGCGCGCTCCACATCCTCGACACCACCCTCCGGGGCGCCGAGGCCGTCCACGCCTGGGTGGGCGAGGCCCTGCCTCCTTTCTATGCCTACTGGGGGCGCGGCGTGACCACCGAGTGGAGCTTCTACTCCGGCCAGCGGCCTGCCGACTCCGGGCGCTACACCATCGAGCTCCTCGGCGGCGAGCCGGGCCGGCAGATCGACACCGACACCGACGAGCACGACGAGACCATCGTGCTCCACGAGTTCGGTCACTTCGTCTTCGACGTGCTGACCACCGACAGCTCCCACGGCGGTGGGCACCCGCGCGGTTTCCTCCTGGACCCGGGGCTCGCCTGGGAAGAGGGGCGCGCCACCTTCTTCGCCGCGGCGGTCATGAAGCACCCCAAGTACCTCGACACCATCGGGGTCGAGCCCGCGGGCAGCCTGCGGATTCACCACGACCTCGAGCGCGGCGCCCACGACGAGCCGCACGGCCTGGGCAGCGAGGCCGGCGTGGCCGAGGTGCTCTGGGACCTCGCCGACGGCGCCGGCGATTTGCCCGACGTGGATCACGACGGCGTGGCCCTCGGGCCCGGCGGGATCCTGGCGGCGATGGAGGCGCTGCGCGACGAAGCCGGCGCGTTCCCTTCCGTCTCCACCTTCCTCCGCTTCCTGGTGCGCACCGAGCGGGTGTCGGAGCCGGACCTGCGGCGGGTCCTGGTGGTCGGCGGACACCCGCGCAGCCTGCTCCCCGACGACGACGTGAGCGTCTGGCCCCGGGACCTCGAGCTGCCCGGCGTGGCCTCGGGGAAGATCGACTCGGTCACCGACCCCGCGCCGAGCGGCGGACCCTCGCAGCCGGTCAACGGCATCGACGCGGTCCACGTCTACCGGTTCCACCTCCCCGAGGCGGGCCGCATCGTGGCCGAGCTGAAGATCCTCGGCAGCGGAACCGAAGAGGACCAGACCGACGTCGACCTCGAGCTCCGGGATCTGCGAGCCAACATGATCGACTCCTCCCGAGGCATGGGGACCCGCGAGGTCATCCGCCGCGAGCTCGCCGCCGGCTGGTACGTCCTCTACGTGCGGGACGGAGGCGCGGGCGCCAAGGTGGCCTACGAGCTGCGGGTGAGCACCGACCGCTGAGATCGGCGCGCCGAGGGTTGATCCCGGCCGCCGCGCTCTCTATGCCTCCGGGGAGCGGGAGGCACGACGCCCCCCGGCCGTGGCCCAGAGGCCAGAGAGAACGACCATGCAGATCTTCATCGACTCCGCCGACATCGAGGAAATCAAGGACGCCGCCGCCATGGGTCTCGTGGACGGGGTGACCACCAACCCGACCCTGATCGCGCGCTCCGGCCGGAAGCTCGAAGAGGTCATCCACGACATCGTCGAGATCGTCGACGGCCCCATCAGCGCCGAGGTCATCAGCACCGAGTGCGACGCGATCCTCGAGGAGGGTCGCAAGCTGGCCAAGATCCACGAGAACATCGTGGTGAAGGTCCCGCTCATCGCCGAGGGTCTCAAGGCCGTGCAGGCTTTCAGCGACGAGGGCATCAAGACCAACGTCACCCTCTGCTTCAGCCCCACCCAGGCCATGCTCGCCGCGAAGGCCGGCGCGACCTACATCAGCCCCTTCCTCGGCCGGGTGGACGACATCAGCGGGGACGGCATGGAGCTCCTGGAGCAGATCATCGCCATCTACCGGAACTACGACATGGACACGCAGGTCCTCGCGGCGTCGATTCGGCACCCCCTCCACGTGGTGCAGGCGGCGCTCCTGGGCTCCGACGTGGCGACCCTGCCGCACAAGGTCATCCACCAGCTCCTGAAGCACCCCCTCACGGACCGCGGCCTCGAGCAGTTCCTCGCGGACGCGAAGAAGTCCAGCTGAGCCCCTTCGTCGAGTAGGCTCCTCGCCGGAGACACCGTGACGCGCCTCGTCCTGCCGCTGCTGCTCCTCGCCGCCTTCGCGCCCTCGCGCGCGGAGGCGCAGTGGGAGCCCGCCGGTTCCGTCAGCGCTTCGTTCCATCTCGGCGTGGATGGGTCGGACGCCAAGGGCGCGTCGCTCCTGGTCGACCTCTGGCAGCCCCTCGGGATCTTCCGCTTGGGCTTCGCGGCCGGCGTCGGGGCCATCTCTAACGGCGACCCCGACGTGAGCGTCGCCGGCGCCGAGACGGTGAGCCGCGCCTTCGCGCCGCTGGGCCTCTCGCTCGGCTTCCAAGGCGGCGGCCGGGTGGTCGGCGGCAGCCTCATCCTGCGGGTCGGCGCCTTCGGCGGCGCCGACGACGACGGCGACCAGGGGCGGCTCGTCGGTGGCTTCTGGGCCGGCGGCGGCGCGAGCCTGGACCTCTACTTCGACCCGCGGATCGCCATCCGGATCGGCGCCGAGGCCTGGCTCCTCGCCGGCGTCGGCCCGACCCGCGTCACGGTCGCGCCCACCCTGGGGCTCACGTGGCGGTGGGACGGCATGCCCGTGCCCGAGCCGGCGCCGGAGGAAGAGCTGGACCCGGCGCGCTTCCGGGAAGAGCCGCTGTGAGCGAAGGCTCGCACTGGGCCAAGCCCGCCATCGAGGTGGTCCTCGAGGAAGAGCTCGGTCCCGAGGGCCGCCCCGAGTTCCTGCGGCTCCGGCGGCGCCGCTTGCACAACCGCCTGCCCGATGGGCGCACCACCGCGAGCTACGTCTACGACTCGGTGGATCGGGGCGCGACCGACGCCGTGATCCTGGTGCTGCACCACCGCGGCCCGCGCGGGCGCGAGGTGTTGCTCCGGACCTCGATCCGGCCGCCGCTGGCGTTCCGCCGCGAGCTCACGGTGCCGCTCCATCGGCAGGCGAGCCCGGTGATCTGGGAGCTCCCCGCCGGCCTGGTGGAGCCTGCCGAGATCGGCGAGGAGGGCCTCCTCGCCTGCGCGGCGCGCGAGACCCTGGAAGAGGCCGGCTTCGACCTGGCGCCCGGCGCGTTCCGGAGCCTGGGCCCCTCGCTCTTCCTGAGCCCCGGGGTGCTCGCCGAGCGCATCTACTTCTACGAGGCCGAGGTGGACCCCGCGACCCGCGGGGTGCCCACCGAGGACGGCTCGCCGGTCGAGGAAGGCGCCGCCGTGCGCTTCTTCGACCTGGACGAGGCGCTCGCCACCGGGCCGGTCCAGGACGTGAAGACCGAGCTCGGCCTCCGCCGGCTCCGGGAGCGATACCCCGGGGAGGGCGCGCCGTGAGCGGGAAGAAGAAGGTGCTGGTCGTCTACAAGAAGACGACCCTGCAGCGCTACGGCAAGGACGACGAGCGCATCGCCAAGCTCCTCGCCGCCGGCGACGCGTCCGTCGACGTGCTCGAGCACGCCCACGCGACCCACGTGGCCACCCTCGAAGCGACCAAGGCCCACCTGAAGGGCCGCCGGGACGTCGCGGTGACCTTCCGGCACCAGCACGAAGACGACGGCAACGGGTGGGACCTGGTGATCACCCTCGGCGGCGACGGAACCCTGCTCTGGGCCTCGCATACCGTGGACGACCAGACCCCGATGCTGGCCATCAACAGCTCGCCGGAGACCTCGGTGGGCTACTTCTGCGCCGGGGCCCCCGACGAGCTCGAGGCGCTGGTCGACGGCGCCCTCGCCGGAGAGCTCGAGCCCACCCGCTTGAGCCGGATGGAGGTTGCGGTCGACGACCGAGTCCACACCAAGCGCGTGCTCAACGACGTGCTCTTCTGTCACAAGAGCCCGGCGGCGGCGACGCGCTACCTCATCGTCCCCCTGGACGCCGAGGGCCGACCCAAGGGGCAGGCCGAAGGCCACACCTCCAGCGGCATCTGGGCCGGCCCCGCCGCCGGCTCCACCGCGGCCCAGCGCAGCGCCGGGGGCAAGGTCCTCCCGGTGCAGAGCAAGAAGATCCAGTGGGTCGTCCGCGAGCCCTACCGCCCCGGCGACGTGACCCACGAGTACGCCAAGGGGCTGCTCCGGGCCGGCGAGACCCTCTCGGTGAAGAGCAAGATCCGCGAGGGCCGGCTCTTCTTCGACGGCGCCCAGAAGGTGGTCAAGGTCGACATCGGCTCGGAGATCCGCCTGCGCCGCAGCGACGAGAGCCTGACCCTCCTGGGCCTCAAGGCTCGCGGCCGCTTCGGCCGCAAATAGCTGCGCCGCCGCGGCGCCGCATCCACGCCAGCACCAGGAGCCCGGCGAGGGCGCCCAAGACCAGGGGAGTGACCCAGTCGCCGACCCGGGTGAAGAAGGTGGTGCCCTCGAGGAGCCGCACCTCGGCGATGAAGCGGGCCTCGGTGAAGGTCGCGGTCTCCACGAGGGGCACGCCGTCGGCCCCGATGTGGCTGCTGACCCCGGTGTTCACCGCGCGCACCAGCTCCCGCCGGGTCTCGATGGCCCGGAGCCGCGCGATGAGCTGGTGCAGGTGCGGCTCGGCCGTGTCGCCGAACCAGGCGTCGTTGGTGAAGTTGGCCAGCCACCGGGGATCCCGTAGCGCCACCGCGCGGGTCGCGTCGGCCAGGACGTCCTCGTAGCAGTTGAGCACGCCGACGTGGGTCCCCGCGCTCGGGAGGACGGCGGGCTCGTCGCCGGGGGTGAGACCCGGGCACCGGAAGAAGTGCCGCAGCGGCGGGAGCACATGCCAGAGGGGCACCGTCTCGCCGAAGGACAGGAGGACGACCTTGTCGGCGACGCCGGCGATGCGACCCTCGGGCTGGACCGACACCACCGAATTCCAGCGTTCGCACTCACCGCCGCGGGTGATGGTCCCGGCCAGCAGAGGGACCCGGCTGCCCGGCTGTCGCATCCGGTACGCCCCCATGGGCTCCCAGCCCATGCCGCGGCCCATGGGGTAGGGGTAGGCCGTCTCCGGCCAGAGCACCACCTCGGCCCCTTCGCGCTCGAGCTCCTGGGTCATCGCGCGTAGCTGCCGCAGATGCGTCGGTGCCAGGGTCCGGTCGTGCTTCTCGTGGATGCCCACGTTGGGCTGCACCACGCCGACGCGCAGGGTGGGCGCGGCGGCCCGTGCCTCGGCGAGCTGCGGCAAACGGACCGCGCCGAAAGCCAGGGGGACGGCGAAGGCGGCCAGCGCGACGGCCGCGGGGAGCGCGCGGCGCTCCGTCCGGCGCAACGTCTCCCCGAGCCCCGCGCCGGCGAAGAGGAGCACCGCGTCCAGGATCGGCGCGCCGCCGAGCTCGGCGACCTGGGCCATCGCGGACCACTCCACGAGCCCCGCCGACGGGTTCCAGGGGAAGAGCGTGGGGGAGCCACCGAAGGCGGCCAAGAGACCCAGCGGCAGCGCGATCCACAGCGGCGCGCCGCCCCGGCGAGCGGCGTGGGCGAAGGTGGTCGCCAGCGCGACCGTGAGCCCCTGGGCGGCCCAGAGCAGGGCGGCCACCGGGAGCGCCGCCACGAGCGGGAAGTGGGCGAACTCCCGCAGCAACCCGACGATCCAGTAGAAGGCCACGGCGTTGCAGCCGAAGCCCGCCAGCCAACCCAGCCACGCGGCGCGGCCGTAGCTCTGGACCTCCTCGTCGAAGAGGAACACCAGCGCCGCGGCGAAGGGGAAGGCGAGGGCGGGGAGGGGCCGGCCCGTGGGGTTCACCACCGACCCGGCGACCAGCGCGCCCGCGCCCAGGGCGAAGAGAGCTCGGCCCCAACCGGTCACGGCGCGACGCGACCTTCCCTCGCCAAGAAGTCGAGGACGGCCTCGACCCGGGCGGGGATCAAGCCTCGGCGGCCCATGTGGACGGCGTGGAAGACCTTGGGCTCGGCGGCGTCCTCGAAGCCGGGGATGACCACCAGCCGACCCGCCGTCAGGTCCCCGCGCACCGCGAATTCCGCCAGGCGGGCGATCCCGGCGCCGGCCAGCGCGAGGCGGCGAATGCCCTCGCCGTCGCTGGCGCGCACCTGGGGCTCCGGCGCGATCCGCGCGACGGTGTCGCCTCGGCGCAGAGGCCAGTGGTCCTCGGCCCGGACGTAGCCGAAGCCGATGCGCCGATGGCCGTCCAGGTCCCCGAAGGAGCGGGGGACGCCGTGCGCCTCCAGATAGGTCGGGGCCGCGACCAGCGAGTGCTTCGTGGACCCGAGGCGCCGCGCGAGGAGCTCGGAGCTGGCCAGGGGCCCGGCGCGCACGCCGATGTCGGCGCGGACGTCGTAGAGGTCCACCACCCGGTCGGTGACGTCGATGTCCACCTCGAGCTCCGGATGCGCGGCCAGGAAGGCCGGGAGCGCCGGGGCCAGGACGTGAACCAGGTAGGTCGCGCTGGTGTTGATCCGGACCCGGCCCGCGACCTCGGCCTCGGCGCCCGCGCCGCGCTCGGCGTCGGCGAGCTCGTCCAGGATCGCGCGCGCGCGCTCGTGGAAGGCCGACCCCTCGGCGGTGAGCTGGAAGGCGCGGGTGGTCCGGTTGACCAGCTGGACACCCAGCCGCGCTTCGAGGCGCGCGACGAGCTTGCTGACCGCGGACGGAGTCATCCCCACCGCCCGCGCCGCCGCCGAGAAGCCGCCGGCGGCGACCACCCGAACGAAGACGTCCATCTCGTGAAAACGGTTGGTCGCGGCGCCCACTCGGTCCTTCGCGGCACAAGAGCCGTGCCCGGCGGCACTCTAGCTCAGGGAGGCGGCGAGCCTAGGGTGCACCGACGACGGGCGCAACGACGCTCGCGGCCGCCGGTTGGCGGCGAAAGGAGCACGCATGGAACATCGTCCACTCGGTCGCTCGGGGCTCAAGGTCCCGGTCTTGAGCTTCGGCGCCGGCACCTTCGGTGGAACGGGGCCCCTCTTCGGCGCCTGGGGATCCACCGACGCCGCCGAGGCGCGGCGCATGATCGACATCTGCCTCGACGCCGGGGTCTCCCTCTTCGACACCGCCGACGTCTACTCGGCGGGCGCCAGCGAAGAGGTCCTCGGCGCCGCCATCGCCGGCCGCCGGGACCAGGTGCTGGTGTCCACCAAGGTCGGCCTGCCGATGGGCGACGGTCCCATGGACGCGGGGACCTCTCGCTCGCGGCTGCTGCGCTCCGTCGAGGCGGCCCTCGGGCGGCTGCGCACCGACCACATCGATCTCCTGCAGCTCCACGCTCTGGACGAGGGCACGCCCCCCGAAGAGATCCTGGCCACCCTCGACGTCCTCGTGCGGAGCGGCAAGGTCCGCTACGTCGGCGTCTCCAACTACCCGGGGTGGCAGCTCGCCAAGGCCCTGGGGATCGCCGAGCGGCACGGTTGGCCGCGCTTCGTGGCCCACCAGGTCTACTACTCGTTGGTCGGGCGCGACTACGAGTGGGACCTCATGCCGCTCGGCGCCGACCAGGGTGTCGGCGCGCTGGTGTGGAGCCCGCTCGGTTGGGGGCGACTCACCGGCAAGATCCGTCGCGGCGCGCCGATGCCCCGGGAGAGCCGCCTCCACGCCACCGCGCCTTTCGGTCCACCGGTCGACACCGAGCACCTCTATCGAGTGGTGGACGTGCTCGACGAGCTTGCCGCGGAGACCGGTAAGAGCGTGCCCCAGCTCGCGTTGAACTGGTTGGTGCACCGGCCGACGGTGAGTTCGGTGATCATCGGCGCCCGCAACGAGACCCAGCTCCGCCAGAACCTCGGCGCCGTCGGCTGGTCCCTGGACGCCGACCAGATGGCCCGGTTGGACGCGGCGAGCGAGGTCACCGCGCCTTATCCCCACTTCCCCTACCGCCGCCAAGAGGGCTTCGCCCGGCTGGCGCCACCGATGGTCCAGGGACTCAGCGGAGGCTGAGGACGCCCGAGCGGAGCTCGAAGGTCGCGGGGAGACACCCGGGGGCCTCACCGTCGACGTCGAGCTCCACCGGCAGCCCCTCGAGGGGCTCGGCGACGAGCTTCTTCCCCCGGGCCGACCACACGCCCTCGGCCTGCAAGAGGGAGCCGTCGTAGAGCGCCTTGGTCAGGGTGAGCTGCTCCATCATGCCCTGGCGCTCGAGGCTCACGAAGTCGAAGAGTCCGTCGTCGATGACCGCCTCCGGCGCGATGTGCATGCCACCGCCGAAGTACTGACCGTTGGCGATCACCACGTTGACCACTCGGGCTTCTCGGGCGGCGCCGTCGTCGACGCGGAAGCGCACCAATCGGTTCCGGTACTTGGTGAGCGCGCGCAGGGTGCCCATGAAGAACGCCGCCCGGCCGCCGACCCACTTGGGGCTCTCGTTCACCAGCCGGTCGACCATGCCGCCGATGCCGAAGCTGGCCACGTTGAGGAAGGCGCGCTGGGCGGGGCGGCCCTGGTGGTCCACGAAGGTGATCCAGCCCACGTCGAGGGGCCGCGGTTCGGTGGTCACCAGGCGGGTGGCCATGGCGGCGGTGTCTTCGGGGATGCCCACGGTCTTCCGGAAGTCACCGCCGGTCCCGCAGGGCAGGGGGCCGAGCCAGGCGCCGGGGGCCACGGCCCGGCCCTCGTCGTCGAAGAACCCGTTCACCGCTTCGTTGACCGTCCCGTCGCCGCCGACGACGGCCACCCCGGGCGCGCCGCCGCGCAGGAGATCGCGGACCAGTTCGGTGGCGTGGCCCGGGCCTTCGGTGGGGTGGACCACCGGGCGGGCGCCGTGGGCCTGCAGGGTGGCCACCAGGGTCGGGAGCCGTCGCTGCGCCTTGCCCGCTCCGGCGCGGGGATTGACGACGACGGGCAGCTCCTCTGCATCACTCATGGCGCCGACGATACCGCGGCGCGCGGGCAGAAGGGGAGCGAGGGGAAACGTCGGCGTCGCCGCGCCGAGCGACGGCTCCGTTACACCTCGTACATCGAGGTGGACCCCCAGGTCGGGACCACTAAGATGCAGCCATGCTGTATCGCCGCGTGGCCCTCGGGGCCTGGCTCTGTGTCTTCTTCGGTGGATGTGATTGCGGCGGGGACGACCCGATGGACGGCGACGCCGGGGTCGGTGAGGACATGCAGGTCCCCACCGCCGACATGGAGCGCCCGGCGGACATGAACGTCGACGCCTTCGTGGGGCCGATGTGCGGCGACCTCCGCTGCGGTCCCGGCGAGCGCTGCGAGGAGGACCCCGATCCGGTCTGCGTGCCCAACACCTGCGACGACCTGAGCTGCTCGGCGACCGAGCGCTGCGAGCCCTCCCCCGATGGGTCCGGCAACGTCTGCGTGGACATCTCCTGCGCCGCGACGATCGACTGCCCGGAGGCCGAGCACTGCGCCGATGGGGTCTGCACCGCGGACGTCTGCGAGCCGGGCGTGCGCTCCTGCGGGGCTGCCGGCGTGGAGGAGTGCGCGCCGGACGGCTCGGGGACCGAGGTGCCCTTCATGTGCGGGAGCGACGCCTACTACACCAGCGAGTGCACCGACGACGGCGGCGCCTTCTGCCCCTGCCGCGACGACTGGGACTGCCCGGCGGACACCCGCTGCGAGGCCGGCGTCTGTGAGGGGACCGGCCGCGCGCCGACCTGCTTGCTCCCGCCCGCGCCCTTCACCGAGGTCCTGCCGAGCATGGAGCCGGGCTTCCCGTGGGGCGGCACCGGGATCGGGTCCGAGGACGCCGTCGGCAGCCCCTTCCCGCAGAGCTCTCAGGTGGTCATGACCCCGCTGGTCGCCAACCTCGACGACGACAACGGCGACGGGCTCATCGACGAGCGGGACATCCCCGAGATCGTCTTCATGACCTTCTGCGACAGCGCCTACACCACCAACGGCGTGCTGCGCGCGGTGCACGGCGGCGGTCCGAACCGCGGCGCGGACTTCTTCGCCACCTGCGGGTCGACCGACTGGCACGAGGGCGACGACCCCTCGGTGAGCTGCTCCTGCAGCGCCGCGCAGCTCGACCCGACCAGCACGCCGGCCGTGGGCGACATCGATGGCGACGGCGTGCCCGAGATCGTCGCCATCACCGAGAACAGCACGGTGCAGCTCTTCTCGAACACCGGGGCCGTGCTCGCGGAGAGCGCGCAGTCGGTCGGGGGGAACAACCCGGCCATCTCCATCGTGAACCTCGACGGCGAGGGCTTCGCCGAGCTGGTGATCGGCGACGACGTGCTGACCTTCGTCCGCGACTCCACGGGCAACGTGATCTTCGGAGACATCTTCCGGGGGAACCTCGGTGACGGGCGCAACTCCCAGGGGCCCATCTCTTGTGTGGCCGACCTCGACGGCGACGGGCGCCAGGACATCGTCGGTGGCAGCACCGCCTACCGCTACCCGGCGAAGCCCGCCGGCGCGGTGCTCCGCAGCGACTGCACCGGTGGGGAGACCGGCGACGAAGAGGCCTGGTGCGACGGCGAGCTGGTGGTCATGTGGGATGGCCAGACCGTCAACGGCGCCGCTGCCCAGCGGAACGGCTTCTGCGCCGTGGCCGATGTCTGGGGCGCCGCCGCGGGTACGCCGCCCGGCCCGGCCAACCCCCTCGACGGAGTCCCGGAGGTGATCCTGGTCGCCACCGATCACATCCAGATCTTCGACGTGACCAGCGGAGTCCTCATCGAGGATCGGAGCGCTCCCGGCCGGGGTGGCGCGCCCAACGTGGACGACTTCGACGGCGACGGCTTCCCCGAGATCGGCGCCGCCTTCGGGGACCGCTACCAGCTCGTGGACCTCCAGCCGCCCACCGCCGCCTGTCCCGCTTGGCCCAACGTCTTCGTCGACGAGCTGACCGGGCTCCAGGGCAACGTGGCCCGGACCGCGCCCTCGGCGACCTGCGCCACCGACGCCGACTGCGGCGACATGAACCAGTTCGCCTGCAACCCGCAGCTCAGCCAGTGCGTCTGTCTGCACAACGGTTGGGAGCGCCGCACCGAGGACGACTCCAGCCGGGTCACCGGCTCGAGCGTGTTCGACTTCAACGGCGACGGTGCCGCCGAGGTCGTCTACAACGACGAGTGCTGGTTCCGGGTCTACGCCGGCATCGACGGCCTGGTCTACTTCAAGGAACAGAGCCCCAGCCGCACCCGGACCGAGAACCCCATCGTCGCCGACGTGGACAACGACGGAAACGCCGAGATCGTCTTCGGCGCCTCCAACGAGTCCGGCTTCTGCAGCCAGGGCAACGACTTCAACAACGGCATCGAGGTCTGGGGCGACGCCAGCGACGCCTGGGTCGGCGCGCGGCGGATCTACAACCAGCACGCCTACCACGTGACCAACGTGACCGAGTCGGGGGGCGTGCCCACCCGGGAGCCGGAGAGCTGGCGCACCTGGAACGGGCGCCTCTACAACAGCTACCGCAGCCAGCCGCGGTCGTTCGGCGTGGCGCCGGACCTCCAGGTCGGCGGCGTGCAGGTGACCAGCCCGGGGGCGACCTGCGGCGACGCGCTCACCGGCGTCGTCGACATCACCGCCCGCATCGTCAACGCCGGGGACCTCCGGGTCGGCGGCGACATCCAGGTCACCTTCTACGGTGAGTGGGACGCGGGCCCGGTGAACGAGCCCCTCTACGCGGACGCGGCGATGACCCCGTTGTCGACCACCCTGGGGCGTCCCTTGGAGCCCGGCGGCGAGCTCTTCCTCACCGTGACCTACGACCCCGCGTTCAACGGACCGGGGACCTTGCCCGATCGGATCCGCGTGGTGGTCGACGAGGCCGCCGCCGAGCGCGAGTGCCTCGAGGACAACAACGAGCTCACCCACGACCTGAGCGCCGGGGAAGGCCTCGCCGACCTGGTGGTGGAGCTGGGGGCCGTCGGCGGCCGCTGCCCGTCGAAGACCTTCGAGACGACGATGACCAACAACGGGTCGGTGGCCGCCAGCGACGTGGTCGTCCGCTACTACGCCGGAGACCCGGCGAGCGGCGGCGAGGTCATCCACGAGGAGACCGTCACCGGTCCCATCGGCCCCGGCGAGAGCGTGACCTTCACCGCGACCACCTCCAGCTTCCCGCCGCGCTCGGTGGTGGTCTACGCGGTGGTCGATCCCGACGACGCCATCGCCGAGTGCAACGACGGCAACAACACCGCGATGGGCGAGCGGGTGGAGTGCCTCCTGCTCTGAACGCCCGGTGAGCGCGGCGGCCGCGTCGCGCTCACCAGAGGTCGCGGAAGTAGAAGGTGGCGCTCGCGTCCAGCGTGTAGGAGCGGATGCCGTCCGAGGTCGCGAGCGCGCCGGGGTCGGCGGAGCCACCGTCGCTCCGGCGGGGACCCGGGACCTCGGCGTCCTGTTGGCCGACGTCGAGGGCCGCGAAGGTGACCCGGATGTCGACGAGGGCCTGGCCGGCGCTGTCGGCGACGGTGCCCACGACGCCGGCGCGGATGGAGAGGCTGTGGTCCTCGAGGTCGAAGAGCTCGTTGCGGAACCCCAGGAGGAGCCCCAGGCCGGCGAGGGGCTGGCCGACGAGGGCCACGTCGAAGCCGGGGGTCACGTAGGTGCTCTGCTCGCCCGTCTCGAAGGGGCTGGGGCGGATCGGCGTATCGAAGCGGGTGTAGAGGGAGACGTCCCCGCGCAGGTAGCGGCTGCGGACGAGCAGATCGATGCTGGGCTGCTGGGTCAGGACCGTGGACGCCTGCAGGGGGATGAAGAGCCCATAGGACAGACCGAGGTGCACGTGCTCGGTGCGCAGCGGCGCCGCGGCGAGGTAGAACCAGGGATCGAGAAAGTCGATCTCCGTGTCTCCGGTCTCGGGGCTGAGCTGCGAGCCGACCCGGATGGGCACGAACCCGACCTCCAAGACGTCCAGCAGTCCGACCCCGAACCCGCTCGACGTGCGACCGAAATTGCGGCCGCTGGCACTGCTTCCATCGGCGAAGCAGACGGTTCCGCTCGTGGTCGCCACGCACGGGTCCGGCGTGGCCCGCCGCCGGTCCATCCGCACGCCGGCGTGGGTGACCACCGCGAGCGTCGCGTGCGGCAGGACCAGGGGGCGCTCGCTGTATCGCTGGGGCAGCGGGCCTTCCCCCGGGGCGGCGCCTTCTCCCGATTCGGCGAGGGCGAGCGCTTCGGCGTCCTGGGCGCGCGCCCCGGAAGGGAGCGCGAGACTCGCGGCGAACAATGCCGTCAACGCGACGAGGCGGGCGCGAGTCCAAGCGAGTTCATGGGCTTCGAAGCGATGCATGAGGGACCCGTTTCTAACCGGTTTGTCGGCGGTGTGCCAATCCGGGGACGGTCGGCGCTCGCGCGCGACGCCGGGCGAGGTCCCGCACTTCCGTTGACCTCTTCGCGCGCGCGGCATAGGGCTGAGCCATGAGCAGCGCCCCAGGTCGAGCCGAGCGGGTGCACGCCGTCGCCGGCGTGGTCTGGCCCCTCATGGCCTTGGGGGGCTTCGCCGTCAGCGGTCACGCGGCGGCCGGCGGGGCGCGCACCTTCGCCGCGCACGTGGACGGCGCGGCCGCGGGAGCGCTCCCGAGCCTCTTGGTCTTCACCGCGGCCCTGGCCGTCTGGCTCGTCACCGCCGTGCGCGCGCGCTTCGTGCTCGGAACCGACGAGTCCCTCCGACGCCTCCGCCGGCTGATCGCGCTCCCGGCGGCGGCCTTCGCGGTCACCTATGCGGCGCGGGTCTGGGGACCGGTGGCCCTCGGAGGCTCCGACGGCCGCGCCCTCTTCGCGGCGCTCACGGACGCCTTCAGCCACCCGGTGCCCGCCTGGCTCCTCGCCTTCGGCGCAGCCTTCGGCGCGCTCCAGCTCGAGCAATCGCTCCGAGTCCTCGGCGAGACCTTCGGCTTTCCCCGGCGGGCGCGGCTCGCGCTCTGGTATCGTGGGTTCGCGATCGTGTTCTCGGTGGTCCTCCTGGTCTTCGTCTACGACGGTCTCGGCGCTCTGATCGCCGGGAGCCCTCTCTTCTTCGGAGGCGCGGGATGAGCCGCATCTGGGCCATCGTGCTCAACACCTTCCGGGAGGCCGTCCGCGACCGCATCCTCCACGGCGTGGTCGGGCTCGCGTCCGCCCTGCTCGTGTTCACACTCGCTCTCGGGGAGCTCTCGCTGGATCAGCAGCTCCGGGTGGTGGAGGACATCGGGCTGGCGTCCATCTCCTTCTTCAGCGTGGTGGTGGCGATCTTCCTGGGCTCCTCGCTCCTCTACAAGGAGATCGAACGGAAGACCCTCTACGTGATCCTGCCCAAGCCCATTCGGCGCTGGCAGTTCCTGGTGGGGAAGTTCGGGGGCATCGTGCTCACCGGCCTGGTCTTCGTGGCCATCATGGGCGGCATCCAGCTCGGCGTGATGGCCCTGCAGCGCGGAGCCCCCATGGGGGTCGCCTTCGGTGGGCTGGCGGTGTTCGTGGTCACGCTGGTCGTGCTGCTGCGGAAGGTCTCCGACCCCATCGCCGCCCTCGTGCCCCTGGCGTTGGTCTTCTTCGGCGCCGGGGTCGCCTTCGCCGGGGCGGTCCACGTCGACGTGGCCCTGGTCGGGCGCGCCCTCCTGCTCGACGTGGGGGAGATCGCGGTCCTCACCGCGGTCGCGCTCTTCTTCTCCTCGTTCTCCACGCCCTTCCTCACCGGCGGCTTCACCTTCGGCATCTGGCTCGTCGGTCGGAGCGCCCAGGCGATGGCCGACATGCGCTCGGAGCTGCTCACCGACGAGGTCCGGACGGCCCTGCACGGGCTCGCCCGGGTGGTCCCCAACTTCGACCTCTTCGTGCCCGGCCACGCGACCCTCGTGGCCGCCGAGGCGGGGGGCCCCTGGGTCTACGTGGGCACGACCATGCTCTACGCCGCCGCCTATTGCGTGGCGCTCCTGGTGCTGGCGTCGGCGGTCTTCGCGCGCCGAGACTTCGTGTGATCGACGAGAACGCGGACACGGTCGCCGAGGTCGCGCCGGCGCGCGCCCCCCGGCGGCGACCCACGGCGCCCAAGAAGGCCACCGGGTCTCGGCGGTGGGTTCGAGTCGTCGCCATCGGCGGGTTGGTCGCCTTGGCGGTGCTGGCGCGGGTGCTGGTCGGGGCGTTCCTGGAGCTCCGCCTCGGCGACGAGGCGCTGGCCGCCGGAGACCGGGAGGGGGCGCGGATGCACTTTCGGCTCGCCGGCGCCTGGTACGCCCCGGGGAACCCCTGGTCGACGGCGGGTCTCGAGCGCCTGGAGGCGATGGCCGCCGAGGCCCGCGAGGACGACGCCGAGGCCCTCCTGGCCTGGCGCGCCGAGCGCAGCGCGATCCTGAGCGCGGCCGGCATGTACACGCCCCACGCGGATCGGCTCGCGCGCGCCAACGCGGCGATCGCCGAGCTCATGACCCAGGGCGAGCGCGCCGCCATGGACAGCGAGCGGACGGACGCGGAGCTCCGGCGGAGCTACCGGGCCCAGCTCGACGAGCCCTTCACGCCCCGGCCGGGCTGGACGCTTCTCGCGCTCGGCGGCTTCGCGCTCTGGGTCGCGGCGGCGTTCCGGATGAGCCAGCGGGCCTTCGACGGCGAGGATCGCTTCCTACGTCCGGAAGGGCTGCGGCATCTCGCGGTCATCGCCGTGGGGCTGATGCTCTTCGCGCTCGGGCTCACCTTCGCGTGATGACCGCGGCGACCCGCCTCGCGCTCGCGCTCGCTCTGACCCTGCTCGGTTGCGGCGAGGCGGACCCCGCGCCTTCCCCACCGCCGCCGCCCTCCGGGACCCCCGCGCTCCGGGCGCTCCCACCCGCGGTGACCACCGCCGACTGTCTCGCCACGGTGGTCGCCGGCGGCGAGCCGCCGCGGGCCCTGTCGGCCACCGGCTGCGTGCGGAGCGTCGAGCCCCTGGTGCTCGCCGACGAGCTGGTGCCCTACGCGGTGGCCTCGCCGCTCTTCAGCGACTACGCGGCCAAGGAGCGCTGGATCGCGCTGCCGCCGGGCGCGGTGGCCACGTTCGGCGCGGAGGACTTCCTGGAGGTCCCGGTCGGGACGCGCTTCGCCAAGCTCTTCGCGCGGCCGACCGAAGCGGATCCGGTGAACCTCGAGCTGCGCTTCTCGGTCCAGCTCGCCGACGGCGTGCGCTTCTTCTCCTATCGCTTCGCCGACGGGGACGCAGTCCTGATGACGGAGTCGGCGACGGAGGTCTTCGCGGTGCCCGGGGACCTCGAGGCCGCCTACCTCTATCCCGGGCCCGAGAGCTGTCCCCGCTGCCACTCGCGGGCCGCGCCCCTCCTCGGCCTCTCCGCGCCCCAGCTCGCGTTGCCCGTCCAGCACGGCGCGGAGCCGGCCCGGCCCCAGCTCGAGGTGTGGCGCGACCGGGGCCTCGTGGAGGCCGTCCCCGACGTCCCGGCCATGCCGCGACCGAGCGACGCCAGCGCGCCCCTCGAGGCGCGAGCGCGCGCCTACCTGCATGCCAACTGCGGGGGCTGCCACCGCCCGGGCGGGTACGCGCCGCCGGAGCTGACGATGGACCTCCGCTGGTCCACGCCCACCGAAGACACCCGCACCCGCTGCGAGTACACCCAGTACCCGGGCACCGCCAGCGACGGGCTGCGCCTCTCGCCCCACGATCCCTGGGGCTCCATCCTGGTGCGCCGGATGCGCGCCGCCGAGGGTGACTTCCCCAGCCCCATGCCGCCGATCGGCCGCTCGCTCCCGGACGAGTTCGGGGCCGCGTTGGTGGCCGAGTGGGCGGCGACGCTCCCGCCCTGCGAGTGGTGAGAGCGGAGAAGTCTCGCTGCCCCGGAGCGGGACGCCTGCTACATCCGGGCCCCCATGGATGACGAAGCCTTCGCCCGCGTGGCGGCCCTCGAGGCCGAGAATCGCGAGCTCCGCGACCGCCTCGCGCGCATCGAGGAGCGCGCGGAGAAGAGCAAGAAGGCCCGTCGCGGGTTCTTCTCCGGGCTCCGCCTGCTGATCCCCATCTTCGACCGCAACAAGGTGGTCAAGTCCTTCGGGACCCTCACCGAGACCCTGGCGCGCTTCAGCGGCGAGCGGAGCCAGTGGCCGGATCGCGACGCGATCATCGACGACGCGCGCCTCTTCATGGAGGCGGTCGTCCGCTTCCTGATCCGGCGTCGGCTCTTCATGCTGATCTTCACCATCCTGGCCCTGGCCATCCCCGGGATGCAGGTGTGGTTGGCGTTCCAGCAGAACCACATCGTCGAGCGCCAGAACGCGATGTTCGAGATCCAGGTCTACGACGTGGTGGCCAGCTCGCTGACCGAGGGGGATCGCAACGCCCGGGTGATGACCGGCGCGCTGATGGCGCGGACCGAGCCCGGGTTCCTGGAGGGCGTGGTCCGCGAGACCTTCGATCCGAGCCTCTCGGAGGTCTACCGCCCCGAGGGCGTCGACGCGCTCCAGCGGCGACTCGAGGACGCCGCCCACCGGGGCTACTTGGTGCGCGCCCTGGATCGGGCGATCCCCATCCGGCTGGCCGAGGCCGACGTCGACGAGGTGCACGGGCAGCTCGCCGCCGCCAACGCCCTGGTCATCGCCGACGCCGCCGCGCGGATCCCCGCCGTGCTCCGGCTCGGTCGGCCGGGCGCGGCCATCGACGGCGCCCTCGCCGAGCAGGTGGACAACTACCTGGTCCACGTCGGCTCGCTCTTGGCCTCGGACGCTCGGCTCGCGCGCGCCGCCGGCGAAGAGGGGGCGTTCTGGGTTCGCGCTCGGCCGCTCTTCGAGCGACTGGCGCCCCTGCGGGTCGAGCCCGACAATGCCTTCTCCGTGGCCTATCAGACGATGCTCGAAGACTTCTTCATCGACCTCGCCCTCGAGGGCGAGCCCGGCGAGCCCGCGGCGCTCGCCGGCCGCACGCCCGAGCAGGCGCTGGGTGAGGGGCTCGCCAAGGCCCGCGCGGCCCTCGGCGGGCTCGACTGGTCCGGCGTGACCCAGGTGATGGCCCGATGAGGCGTGCGCTCGGGTTCGCGCTGGTCCTGGCCTTGGGCTGCACCCCCGATCCGCAGCCGACCCCCGGGCCGGATCCCACCCCGGACACCACGGGAGGCGGCGAGGAGATCGCGGAGGTGATCCCCGCCGAGCCGGGAGCCCCGGAGCTGACCACCGCCGTCGGCCGCGGCGCCACCCCCGAGGAAGCCCTCACGGCAGCCCGCCAGGCGTTCCGCGAGGCCGTGTTGGGCCCTTGGGGCCGGGACGCTCCGGTGGAGCTCTTCGATCCCGCCCACGACGAGGTCGTCACCGAGGAGGGTGCCGGCGGGCACCAGGCGAGCATCCGCCTGGAGCGAGCCCGGGGCGAAGCCCTCCTCGCCGCGCTTCCGCAGCTGCTTCCCCAGCCGGGGTTCTCCTCGGCGCCGCTGGCGCGCCTCCAGGAGGCCGCCGTGGCGAACTTCGTGTGCGATCGGCGCCAGGCACTCCTGGCCGACGAGAGCTGCGAACGGACCGAGCTCGAACCGCTGCTCCGCGAGGCCAACGAGGCGGTGCGGGCCCTGCGGCTCGAGCCCCTCTGGGACGGCGGCGTACCCGTCGCCGCGGAGGCCGGGCCGGTCCGCAAGCCCGCCGTGCGCCTGGTGCGCGACGGCGAGCCGGTCACCGCCTTCGCCGGGCTACCGCTGGTCGCGGAGCCGATGGCGGAGGGCGAGGGCGAGGCGGTGCGCGGCGCCATCGACGCTCGCGGGCTGGCCCTGCTCGAGGTGGACCTCGCGGAGCCGCAGGTGGTCACCCTCGACCGGGCGGGGCTCGTGCCGCCCCTGGGCTCGATCTTCGGAGAGCTGCGCACGCCGCTGACCCAGCGGCGCGTGGACGGGCGGCGTTGGGCCCTGGTGCTCACCGGGGCCGCCGACCCGGCGAGGGACGCGTTCGCTGCCGCGCTGGGCACCGGGCTCCGGTCCCGCGGCGCTCGCGTGCGGCGCCCGCTGGAGCCGCGGACCCGCCGCGCGCTCCTCGACGCGCGGGGACGCGGGGCCGCCCTGCGCGCCTTGGCGGACGCCGAGCGCGGCGCCCTCGACGTGGTGCTCGTGGCCGAGGTCGAGAGTCACTTCGCCAGCCGCATGGGGACGCGCCGGGTCTGGTACGAGGCGACGGCGAACCTGAAGGTCTACTCGGCGTGGACGGGCCAGCCGCTCACCGAGCTCACCGCGCGGGCGAACGCCAACGGCATCGGCGACGAGCGCGCCGAGGCCGCGGCCCGGGAGCAGGTGGCCCAGGATCTCGTCCGGCAGCTCGCGGCGATCCCGGCGCTGGCGCTGGGGTCCTCGGCGGCCCGAGCGCAGGCGGACCACCTCCGGCTCGCGCGCCGCTGAGCGCCCGGCGGGCCGAACGGTAGCGAGGCCTCCCCGAGCCCGTCGGCGGAGCGGTGCGGCGCTTCGTGGGCCCGGCGCGCGTGGGGTGCTATGGAGGCTCCATGCGCGCGCCCATCTTGCTCTTCGTGTTGGCCCTCACCGCCCTGGCTTCGGCCCAGGCCATCGAGATCCCCGTGCCCGAGGGCAACCGCGCCGAGCTCACCGAGGCGCCGCGGCGTCCGGGGCCGGGCGACGTCGAGGCCAAGGCGCGGACCCTCTTCGCGGCCATCAAGGCCGACGACGTGCAGGCCGCCATGCCCTTCTTCCTCTCCCGTGAGGTCTTCCGCGCGGTGAAGGGGATCGCCGACCCCGACGGCCTCTACGACCTGATCATCGGGATGTACGAGCGCGACATCCACGAGCTGCACGAGGAGCTCGGGGCCGATCGCGAACGCGCGGAGTTCGTGCGCTTCGAGTTCTCGCGGCGTCGCGGCTGGGTCGAGGTCCGGCAGGAGTCCAACCGCCTGCCGTACTGGGCCCAGCGCCACAACCACATCGTCTACCGGGTGGGCGACGAGGAGCGGCGCTTCGAGGTCCGCACCATGATCTCGTGGGGGGACGAGTGGTTCATCACCCACCTGAGCGAGTTCCGCCGCTGAGCCCCTCCCCGGGCTCCCGACGTACGCCTCACCCACGCCTCCCTCACACCCGAAGGAAGGTGCGGGGCGCCCCCCCCGGAGCGCCCCGCGGACCGGAATCTTCAGATGTCGAGCTTCTGCTCGAGATCCTTCACGTGGTAGCGGGCCATGCCCAGGTTCCCCTGCTTGCGGTCGATGGCCACGTACATGAAGAACTGCGGCTTCTTCTCGAGCGGGCGGATGAGGTGCAGCTGGTCGCCGAGGGTGATGAGGATGTCCTCGATCGTCCCGTCGATGCCGAGCATGTTCATGACCTTCATCTTGGCGCGCACCACCTCGGTGTTGCCCGCAGCCGCGGTCTCGATGTTCAGGCGGGCGCCGCCGCCGGCGGTGCCGAGGGTCAGGCCGCTCTCGTAGTCCACGAGGGCCGCGCCGATGGCGCCCTCGATGTTCATGGCCGCCTGGAGCGTCTGCTTGATGTCCGACATGTGATCCCTTCCTGTGTCTCTCCGGGCGCGTTCGCCGACCTGGTCCCCGTCACCGCGAGAGTGCAGGGAGCCTTCGCAAAGACCGGACCAGCCCTCGCGAACGGCGATCTCTGGGGAGATCGGGACAATTCCCCGGGGGCGAGGTGTCCGGATGCCGGACACGGCGCCGGAAGGGAAGGCCCACTCGAACACCTCGGAGGGAGACAGAGCGCAATTTTCCAGGGTTTTGCGCTTCTCGCCGAGGGAGTGTCCGGGATCGGGACATGTCGGCGGCCTCCGACACCCCAGGCAGGGGAGCGCGCTCAGCCGCGACCGACGTCGGCCAGCCGCTCCAGCAGCGCCGCGGCCAGCACGTCGGTAGGGCCGTCGAGGAGCGCGGCGTGGCGGGCCTCGATGGTGGCCCAGACGTGGGGCCCTTCGGGGACCCCCATGAAGTGCGGATCGCGGAAGCGCGCGGTGGCGTAGGAGTCCCCTGGCCGGGCGCGGGCCGCGGCGACCCCGCTCCGGCCCCGGTGGAGGACGTAGCCGCCGTGGTTGCTGGGAAAGTCGTCCAGCTCCAGCCCGGCTCGCCACAGGCTCCGCTGCATCCAGTAGGCGGGCGCCCCGTGATGCACGAAGGGGCGGACGTCGCGCCGGGCGTAGCAGTCGCGGCGTACGGCGAAGAAGGACGCCTGGGCTTCGGGGTAGGGGTAGAGGCCCCGCCGGAGCTCGCCGACGAAGGCCGGGGCCGGCTCCCGAGCGAAGCGCTCCGCCAGCTCGCCGAGGGTCCGCCGGGACCGGAAGACCACGTCGGTGTCGCAGACCAGGAGCACGTTGGACGGCCGCTCCGCCTCCCGGTCCAAGGCGTCCACGGCGGCGGCGCCCAATCGGAGCCCCCGGGCGTGGGTGGTCACCAGGTGGTTCTCCACCAGGTGGATGGCCGGATGGCGCGCCGCGAGATCCCGCAGGAGCGGCAGGCCACCGTCGCGGGAGTCGTTGTCCACCACCACGATCCGCCGGACCCGCTGGAGCGCGTCCTGCTCGGCCAGGGTGAGGAGCATCAGCGCCAGGTAGCGGGTGGTCGAGAAGTTCACCGTGACCAGCGAGAAGCGCGCGTCGCCGTCGAAGGGCGGCACCGGGGCCGGGCGCCGTATCCGCGCGCGCGCCAGGACCCAGGCCTGGTCGCCCCACATCTCCAGGTTCCGCCGGACGGCGTTCAGCCGGTCGCCCCGGCGACCCAGGAGGCGCCGGGCCCGGTCCAGTCGCCTGCGCACCGCTCCCACCCCTGGCACGTCGCATCCGGGGCACCTCGCGTCAACGGCCGGGTCCCCGGGGGCGTTGCTCCCCCAGGGGCCGTTGCTCCCCCAGGGGCCGTTGCTCCCAGGGGGCCCCGTTGCTTCCGGGAGCCCGTTGCTTCCGGGGGCCCAACCGGGTAAGCAGCGCCGTGGACAGCTTTCGGATCCGTGGCGGCGCTCGGCTGGAAGGCACCCTGCGCGTCAGTGGCGCGAAGAACGCAGCGCTGCCGATTCTCTGCGCGGCGCTCCTGGCCGACGGCGAGCACCGCTTCCGGAACGTGCCCGCCCTGCGCGACGTGGCCACCATGGGCGCGCTCCTCGAGACCATGGGCCTCGACGTGTCCCACGAGGGCTCGGTGCTCGACATCACCAGCCGCGCGGTGAACGAGCCGGTGGCGCCCTACGAGCTGGTGAAGAAGATGCGGGCCTCGGTGCTCGTGCTCGGACCGCTGGTGGCCCGCTACGGCGAGGCGACGGTGTCCCTCCCGGGCGGCTGCGCCATCGGGGCCCGGCCCATCGACCAGCACCTCAAGGGCCTGGAGGCCATGGGCGCCAAGGTCGACCTGGACCACGGCTACGTGCACGTGAAGGTACCCCGGGGCCGCCTGAGCGGCGCCGAGATCGTCCTGGACATGCCGACGGTGACCGGCACCGAGAACCTGATGAGCGCGGCGGTGCTGGCCGAGGGTCGCACCACGCTGGTCAACGCGGCCCGGGAGCCGGAGATCGAAGAGCTCGCCCGGGTGCTGAACAAAATGGGCGCCAACGTGACCGGCGCGGGAACCGACGTGATCGTCATCGAGGGGCGCGAGCACCTCGAGCCGGTCGACCACGCGATCATGGCCGACCGGATCGAGGCGGGGACCTACATGGCCGCTGCCGCCGCCACCCGCGGCAACGTCTTGCTCGAGGGCGTGACCTTCGACCACCTCGAGGCGCTGGCCGCGAAGATGCGCCAGGCGGGCTGTCACATCGAGCGCGAGGGCGGCGGCGTGCGGGTGGTCGCCGAAGGCCAGCTGGCGCCGGTGGACGTGAAGACCGCGCCGCACCCGGGGTTCCCCACCGACATGCAGGCGCAGTTCATGGTCCTGATGGTCACCGCCACCGGGCAGTGCACCATGGAGGAGACCATCTTCGAGAACCGCTTCATGCACGTCCCCGAGCTCAACCGGATGGGGGCGGACATCAGCGTCCACGGGCGCACCGCAACCGTGAAGGGCGTGGACACCCTCCAGGGCGCTCAGGTCATGGCCACCGATCTGCGCGCCAGCGCCTCGCTGGTCATCGCCGGGCTCCTGGCCCGGGGCGAGACCGAAGTGCTCCGCGTCTACCACATCGACCGCGGCTACGAGCACATCGAGGAGAAGCTCGCCGGGCTCGGTGCCCACATCGAGCGGATCCCCGGGGCCAGCTCCTGACCGTGACCGCGCCCATCACCATCGCCATCCCCAAGGGGCGCGTGCTGGAGCAGCTCGTGCCTCGGCTGGACGCCGCCGGGCTCGACACCGGACCGCTGACCAAGCGCAGCCGGAAGCTCATCCGCGAGCTGCCGCCCTTCGACCACGACGGGAGCCGCCACCCCGGCGCGCGCTTCCTGCTCCTGAAGCCCGACGACGTGCCCACCTACGTGGAGTACGGCACCGCGGACATCGGGGTGGTCGGTCGCGACGTGCTCCTCGAGCGGGAGTACGACCTCTACGCGCCGCTCGATCTGGGCATCGGTCGCTGCCAGCTCGCGGTCGCCGCGCCCAAGGACGCGGTCTACCCGCCGCCGAGCTCCAGCGTGCTCCGGGTGGCCACCAAGTTCCCCCGGGTGGCCGCGCGCCACTTCGCCCAGCGGGGGATCCCCGCCGAGGTGCTCTTCGTGCAGGGCTCGGTGGAGCTGGCGCCCCTGACCGGGCTCAGCGACGTGATCGTGGACATCGTCGAGACCGGGGAGACCCTGCGGCAGAACGGGCTCGAGGTGGTCGAGCCGGTGGCCGAGGTCTCCAGCGTGGTGGTGGCCAATCGGGTGGGCCTGAAGCTCCGCCGCGAGCTCATCGCGCCGATCCTCGACGCCCTCGCCGCCGCCGGCTGACCCGCGGGGTCGAAGTACCCCGGCGGGGACGTTGTCCCCAGCCGAGTGAGGACACGAGACCCCAGTCGGTGGCCATTCCACCGGCCATTCGCACCCTGGGTGCCTGGCACACCCTGTGCTGCTGGGTGTGTACGATGCGTACTCCCACCAAGGTCGCGCTCCTGACCCTCCTCGCCGCCGCGTGCGCGCCGCCCGGCGAGCTCAGCACCGGGAACGGGACCCGAGAGGACGTCGGCGAAGACGCCGAGCTCGACGCGTCGGGCGCGGCCATCCGCGCCGGGTGGACCGAGCAGGACGGGTACCTCCTCTCGCCGGTGTTGAACACCAGCACCGGGGCCAACCGGGTCGCCCTCCACGTGCACATGGGCGCCGCGGGGCTGGAGCCGCGCTTCGAGGCCCGGGTGGTCGAGGGCGGGACGACCAGCTCCGTGTGGATGCCCGTGCGCATCACCTGGAGCGAGCATGACCAGCACGTCGGGGTGCTGGCCTTCTCCCGCGAGGTGGACGGCGCCCAGCTGCGGATGCCCGTGGCCGACGCGGAGATGGTCCAGCAGCTCACCTGGTCGGTGAACTACGTCGAGGCCGAACCCGCGGCCGCGCCCACCGACGCGGTCGGCGCCGGCTCCTCGGCGCTCTCCGCGGATCTGGCGTCGGCGGGCATCGTCACCCGGGCCTCCTGGGGCGCGCGGGCCAGCCGCTGCACCAGCCGGGACCCCGGCAAGGACCGCATCGCCATCCACCACAGCGCCACCGGCGCGGTGAACCCGGAGCGGGAGATCCGCGGCGCGCAGGCCTACCACATGGACGGCCGCGGCTACTGCGACATCGGCTACCACTTCCTGGTCGGGCTCGACGGGACCATCTTCGAGGGCCGCCCGCTCGAGCTCCTCGGCGCCCACGTGAAGTACAACAACACCGGCACCGTGGGGATCAACCTGGTCGGCTGCTTCGACACCGCCAGCGGCGAGTGCGCCGGGCTGAGCGGCCCGCGCCGGCCCACCGAGGCCATGATCTGCTCCGCGGGGCGGCTGGCGAACATGATGGCCGAGCGCTTCGGGATCACCGTCAGCGCCAGCTCGATGATGGGCCACCAGCGCTTCTCTCGCGCCAGCACCGTCTGCCCGGGCGACGGCACCATGGCGCGGATGGACGACCTGCGGGAGATCGCCTTCACCGGTTCCTGCAGCGCCGAGGCCGCGCCCGCCCCCGCACCGGACGAGGGTGGTGAGGGCGGCGAGGGCTCGGGCGGCATGTCGGGCGGCGCGCCCACCTCCGCCGGTCGCTGCGTGCACACCAACGGCGGCACCTACGGCGACCGCGCCTGCTCGGCGGGCTGGCAGTGCTGCGGCGGCGCCTGGGAGCCCGGTCAGGGCTCCTGCGGGAGCTGCGCCTGCGTGGAGGAGAGCGGCACCGAGGGCTGCGCCGGCGCCGAGTCCGCCGCGCCGGCTCCGGAGACCACCGCCTGCGTCCACAGCTACGGCGGGACCTACCCCGAGGGCGGCTGCTCCGAGGGCTGGCAGTGTTGTGACGGTCGCTGGCAGGAGGGCGCCGGGAGCTGCGGGAGCTGCGCCTGCACCGACGGGTCCGGCGAGGTCGGCTGCTCCGCCGAGCCCGCGCCCGAGCCGGAGCCCGAGGCGGCCCCCGCGCCCCCCGGCGCGAGCTGCGTGCACTCCAACGGCGGCGTCTACGCCAACACCGCCTGCTCGGCGGGCTGGCAGTGCTGTGACGGCGAGTGGCAGGAGGGCCAGAACAGCTGCGGGAGCTGCGCCTGCGTCGAAGAGAGCGGCGAAGAGGGCTGCGGCGCCTCGGCCTGCGCCGAGACCCACGGCGGGCTGACCCAGGACGGAGCGGAGATCCCCCGCGCCGGCCTGAGCAACGGGACCCTGAACCGCACCCTCGGCGTGGGCACCGAGCCCTACGGCGACGAGGTGGTCGTCGACGGGCTGCCCTACGTCCGCGGCAAGGTCTCCTGGTTCGGGAGCCCAAGCGACACCAGCATCCCCGCGAGCGGCACCGGCGCCATCACCGGCGAGCAGGTCCGGGAGCTCAACGACCCGGTGAACCCCAGCGCGGCGGATCTCGCCGACCGCCCGGCGGACTACTACTGGGTGGCCATGCGCTGGAACTACTCGCCCCAGGGCGTCGACTTCTGGCGCAACGCGCGGATCCTCCTGCGCAACCCGGAGACCGGCGCGACCATCATCGCCCGCCCGGTGGACTGGGGTCCGCATACCCGCACTCGCCGTATCGTGGACATGTCCCCGCAGGCCATGGCCGACCTGGGGCTGACCACCGACTCGGAGGTGCTGGTGTCCTTCGCTGCGCCGGGGAGCCCCCTCGGCGCCGCGGCGCCCGAGGAGTGCTCCGCCGACCCGGAGGTCTGCGCCGAGCAGACCGCCTGCGGTGGCTGCAACGGCGTGGCCGGCTGCGGCTGGTGCGAGGCCAGCGGCGAGTGCGTGCCCAACTCGGAGCGGGCGTCCTGCGGCGAGGAGAACTGGCGCGACGAGCCCAGCTCCTGCGAGCCCTGCGAGGCCTCGAGCTGCGGCGAGTGCGTGCGGAGCGGCTACTGCTCCTGGTGCCCGGGCATGGGCTGCGTGAACGACGCCATCGATTACAACGTGATGATGTGCGGCGACGCGCTGATCTCGAACCCCGACCACTGCGGCTGAACGAGGCCCCTCGCCGATGGCGGGGAACCTGCACTAGGCTCCTCGCCGATGGCGGGGAATGGTTCGGCCGAGCGCTTCGTGGCGCGCCTCTATGGCGTCGCCGCGTTGGCGCATCTGATCGGCAACCCGGCGGTCGACTTCCATCCAGCCGTGTTCGGGCTGCAGGCCCTGCAGTGGATGCTGGCTCCGGCCGCGGCCTGGTTGGTGGTGAAGCCGGGGCGGGCTCCCCTGGTCGCGACCGCGGCGCTGGTGCTCGTCACCGCGGTCGTCGAGGCGCCGGGGTTGGGAAACCACTGGTGGCTGATGGGCCTGGCGGCGCCGGTGCTGATGATCGGCGCCACCGGCCGGTCCGTCGGCGCGGTGCTGCGGTGGATCCTCCTCCTCGCCTACGGCTTCGCGGCCTTCGCCAAGCTCAACCGGGACTTCCTGGAGCCGGAGGTGTCCTGCGCCGTCTTCTTCGCCGACCACGCGCTCCACTCCGCGCACCTGCCGCCGGCGCCGCGGGCGCTCACCGGGCTCCTCCCCTTCGTGGTGGTGGCCATCGAGAGCGCGGTGGTCGTCCTCCTGGCCCGGCCGCGCACGCGCACCGCGGGCCTCCGGTTGGGCATCGCCTTCCACGGGATCCTGGCGCTGGATCCCAGCCCGCACTTCTACGACTTCTCCAGCGTCCTCTACTTCTTCTTCGCCGCTTTCGCGGACCCCGACGTCCTCGCCGCTCTCGAGCAGCAATGGACCACGCGCCGGCGCTGGGTCGCGCTGGGAGCGCTGGCGGCCGTGGGGCTCTTCCTGGCGTACCCGCAGCTCCCGCTTCCGCGCGTGTTGCGCTGGGGACCGGTCGTGCTCTTCGTGCCGTTCGCGCTCTGGCTCCTGCGCCGCGTCCGCGGCGGGGCGGTGTCGCTGCGGCCTCCGCGGTGGAGCGGGGTGGTCCTCGCGTTGGTCTGCCTCAACGGCGTCGCGCCCTACCTGGAGCTGAAGAGCGGGACCGCGTTCTCCATGTACGCCAACCTCCGGGTGGTGCGCGGACGCTCCAACCACCTGGTCGTCCGCCGCGGTTGGCCGCTCGGGGACGCCCACGACGCGCTGGTGCGTATCGAGGCCACCGAGGACCCGGGGCTGGTGCACTACGTGGACTCGGGTTGGCTGGTCCCCGAGCGCAACGTCCGCCACTACCTCGCGCTGGTCGAGGGCGCCGAGGTCACCGTGCGAACCGAAGACGGCGTCCTGCGTCGTTGGGGGCCGGCCGACGCGCGACGCATGCCGCTCTGGCGCGAGCGCCTGCTCCTCACCCGCGCGGTGGACTCGGGGGAGCGCGCCCGCTGCCAGGCGCGCTGGCTCCCGGCGCACTGACCTCTCGGGGGAGCGCGGCGGCTGGTCAGTCGCCGAGCGGCTTGCGGTAGGTGATCTGGATCTCGTGGTAGCCCAGGGCGCCCAGCGCGGCGCGGGTACCCTCGTTGAACGGCCAGGTGGCCACCTCCACGAGACCGCAGCCGGCTTCGCGGAAGATGGCCTCCAGGGTCTCGAAGAGCAGTCGGCCGATGCCGCCGCCCCGGGCCCGCTCCACCACCAGCCAGTCGCCCACCAATCCCTTGCGGCGGATCTCCCGGCGCTCGTCGTTCTCGATGGTGCCGCTGATGTAGCCCAGGGGGCCTTCGTCGTTCTCCGCCACCAGGACCACCACGTCCTCGTCGCGGAGCATGGCGCGCACGTCCTCGGCGAGGACGTCCTCGAAGGCGCGGTAGGCGAAGAGGCGCTCCAGGCCCGCGGGCATCACGCTGCCTCGATGCTCCACGTAGAGCGCGCGATGGAAACCCCGGACCGCCGACTCGTCGGCGAGGGTGGCGCGGCGCAAGCGGATCTCCATGGCCTTCAACCTCGCACGGCGGCGACCACGTCGCTCAGCTCGTCGGAGGCCGGGGTGACCACGCCGTGGGCGCCGGCCACGCGAGCGGCTTCGGCGAGCCGCGCGCGGGCCTCGGGGGCGGCGGCCTGGAGGCTGACCAACACCGGGTGGGCGCAGGTGGCGGTGAGCTCGGGGAGGAGGGCGAGCTCGGGCAGGCTGCGGCTGGTGCCGTCCAGGAGGATGAGGCGGCCGTTGCCGCGCTCGCGGACGAAGCGCGCCGCGTCCAACCACTCGTCCAGGGGCGCGCCGGGGAGGCGGGTGATCACCACCGGCGCGTCCACGTGGCCCAGCTCGCGGAGGAGCGAGGTGTCGTGCATGCGCGCGGCGGGCACGATCAGCAGCTCGGCGCGGCGGGTGAGCTCGCGGACGTCGGCCGCGTGGTCGATGGGCAGCGCCACGGGCAGGGAGCGGGCCTGGGCTGCGCTCAGGATGCCGTCGCGGGCCTTGCCCAGCAGGCCGCCCTCGCTGAGGAAGCCGCCCCAGAAGCCCTGGGCGGCGTGCTCGTGGGCGCGCGCGGCGGCGTCGGGGGCGGCGTCGCTGGCGGCGGGGCCGGTGAAGACCACCGGGACCGCCCCGATCTCCAGGCGCTCGCCCACGCGGACCACGCCCTGAGCGGGCGCGGGCTTGGCCACCGTCGAGCTCGGCGGCGCCGGCTCGGCCGGGCGCGACTCGGGCAGGGTACGCGCGGGGTAGCAGCCGAGGACCCGCAGGTAGCTGGTCTGCTCGGCGAGCTGCTCCAGGGCGGTGGCCACCTCGGGGTCGTCGATGTCCCCCTCGAAGTCGAGGTAGAAGCGGTACTCCCAGGGCGTGTTGGGTCGCGGCCGGGACTCGAGCTTGGTGAGGTTCAGGCCGTGCTCCGAGAGGACCGCGATGCCCCGGGCCAGCGCGCCGCGCTCGTGCTTGGTGGCCATCACCAGCGAGGTCTTCGAGGGCAGCCGCCGATCCCGCGGCTCGTCCTCCCGGGCCACGATCACCATGCGGGTCAGGTTCTCGCGCTGGTCCTGGACCCGGCGCCGCAGGATGGGCAGCCCGTGGACCCGGGCGGCCTCTTCGCTGGCGATGGCCGCGTGGGTGAGGTCCTGCTCGGCCTTGATGCGCGCCACCGAGAGCGCGGTGTCCTCGGCGGCCTCGGCGTGGCAGCCGGGGAGGCTGGCCAGGAAGGAGCGGCACTGGGCCAGCGCCACCGGGTGCGAATAGATCCGGCGGATCCGGTGGAGGGGCACGTCGGCCAGGCCGATGAGGCAGTGCTCGACCCGCTGGATCTCCTCGCCGACCAGGCGGAGATCGTACTCGGCCAAGAGGTCATAGGACTCGTTGATGGACCCGGCGGTGGTGTTCTCGATGGGGAGCACCGCGTAGGCCAGGGAGCCGTCGCGGACCGCCTCGAGCATCGAGCGGAAGTCGGGGTAGCCGCGGAAGATGGCCGCCTTGCGCGCGGAGAAGAAGCGCTGGGCGCACATGTGGCTGAAGGCGCCTTCGCCGCCCTGGAAGCCCACCGTGACCGCCTCTTCGCCCTCGGCGCGGCCGGCCAGGCGCTCGAGCTGGACCCGGAGCGAGTGGTCCAGGACCTCCCGGAAGACCCGGGTGACCAGGAAGGTGTCCAGCCCGGCCTCCTGGCCCAGCCCGACCAGCTTGCCCAGGAGCGCCTCTTCCCGGGCGGGATCGCGGACCACCGCGCCGCCGCGGCTCTTCCGCTCGGCCACCTGCTCCACCAGCCGCACCCGCTCGGCGAGCGCTTCCACCAGGCGCCGGTCGACGGCGTCCAGGGCGTCGCGGACGCCGTCGAGGGAATGGGAGGGCGCTGCCGCTTTGGGGTCCTCGTCGGTCACGGCGCTCCTCTACCACTCGGAGAGTTTGCTCACAAGCGGCGCCGGACAACTCCCCGGGGTCCGCGTGCTATGGAGGGCCGCATGACCTCCCGTCGGCGTCTCGTCCGTTGGGCCCTGGTGGCCTTCGCCCTCGTCCTGCCGGTGCTCGCCGGCTCCCCCGCGGAGCCCGCCGAGAGCCAGGATCGGCGTCCGCCCCGGCCGGCCCCCATCCCCGACGACGCTCCCCCGCTCCCGGAGAACGCGACGGCGTGCAACTACCAGACGCCGTACCCGGACCTCGTCCGCGAGAACTTCCTGCCCCGCTGGACCCAGCCCCCCGAGGAGCAGCAGCGGCGCCAGGGGCTGCAGCGCGCGGCGGTCCGCTTCCGCACCGAGAACTACGGCTACTTCGAGGGCTTCGGGGAGGCCTCCTGGAACGAGAAGACGCCCACCGAGCTGGCCGAGCGCACCGAGTTCATGGGCCTCCCGGTCCGGCTCAACGCCAAGATCCTGCCCGCCCTGGCCTGCGTGGAGGAGGTCATCCGCACCGAGTGCGCCGACGACGAGTACACCCCGGTGCGGCTCTCGGGCATCCGGACGCGGAACACCTACCACAACAACCAGGTCTCCAATCACGTCTACGGTATCGCCATCGACGTCGATCCGCACCTGAACACCTGCTGCATGTGCGTGGCCCAGTGGGGCGATCACCCGCTCTGCCAGAGCGAGGTGGAGTCCATCTACGAGCGGATGTCCATGCCCGCCTGCTGGGTGCACGTCTTCGAGCGCTTCGGCTTCTACTGGCTGGGCCGCGACCGGCTGCAGGACACCATGCACTTCGAGTTCCTGGGCGACCCGGACCACATCCTCCAGTCGCAGGGCCACCCGCCCCACATGCCGGAGCCCGAACCGGAGCCGGA
>DCLA01000111.1:11977-60872 GCA_002320815.1 Myxococcales bacterium UBA1660 | reverse complement strand
GCCCGAACCGGAGCCGGAGCCCGAGCCGGAACCCGAACCCGAGCCGGAGGTCGCGCCGGAGCCGGAGCCCGAGCCGGCGCCCGCGGAGGAGACCCCGCCGCCCTCGAGCGGGTGCGGTTGCCGAGTGGCGGGTCATTGAACGGGGCAGGCCGCCACGGCGTGTAGCTTTGCGCCCATACCACCACCCCGATCTCGGGACATCGGCTGTGCACGGCCTTTGCAAAGGCAGCCGAGCGAGATCGAGTTGATGTTGATGTCGCGACCCAAGAATCTGCGCCCGACCGGCCCCGTGACCCCCGTGACCGAGACCCACCGCGCTCGGATGGCCCCCCCGGAGAGCGGCCCGCGGCCCCACGTGCCGGTACTGTTGGTCCAGGCGTGGGACTGCGGCGCCGACTGCCGCGAGACCCTGCAGCTCTGGGGCTTCCGCGCCGCGGCGACCGCGGACATCGAAGAGGCCCTGCGCATGGTGGCCGAGCACGACTGCCGCGCGCTGGTGGTGGACCTCGATCTCCCGCGGGTGGACGTGCTGGCCCTGGTGACCGCGCTGCGGACCACGAGCGCGACCCGCGACGTGACCATCGTCGCCACCACCCGGGGCAACGACGAGGCCATCGACGCCCTCGCGCGCGAGAGCGGCTGCGACGTGGTCCTCACCGGCGCGATCGATCCCCACGCGCTGGCCATGGAGCTCGAGGCCGCCCTGGCCCATCCGGGCCGCCGCTGCGCCGTGGCCTGACGCGCTCGGTCGCGCGCCGATCCTCGCGGCGCCGCGCGTCCCTTGCTCGGCTCTCTCGTCGCGCGAGCCGCCTCCGGCAGGGGCGCGACCTTCGGCTCAGGCGAGCAGCGCGCGCAGCGTCCGCGCGTAGGCCGCAGATTCTTCGCTGGGGCTCTCCAGGTCGAGCGCGCGCCCCGCGACGCGCACCTCGCGCACCGCGCGCGAGTCGGCCCCGAAGACCACCGCGTCATCCAAGACGCCGTCGTCGCCGGAGTCGCCGACTCCATCGAGGCCCAGGAGCGAAGGGTCGTTCGCGTCGAGCGCGATCTCGTCGCCCGCCGCGTCCTGCCCGATGGCCGCGTAGCCCTCGGCGCTGCCCATCGCGAGCAGCTCGGTGCCCTGGGCGGCGACCAGGCGGGCTTCGGCCCGGACGCGCTCGTCGAGCTCGATGGCGCGGAGCTCCTCCAACGCGTCCGAGCGCGCATGGGAGTCGACGCCGACGCAGAGGCGCACCCCGGCGCGCCGGAGCTCGCCCACGTCGGGGGATCCGTCGCCGAGGTCGCGCTCGGTGGTGCGGCAGAGACACGCGAAGGCGCCGGCGCGCCCGAGGGCCTGGGCCTCGGAGCGCGAGAGATGGGTCGCGTGGACCCCGACGAAGCGCTCGTCGACGATCCCTTCGTCGGCCAGGAGCTCCACCGGGCGGCGTCCGTGCTCGGCGAGGCACTCGGCCAGCTCGCGTCGCTGCTCGGCCACGTGCATGTGGAAGGGCAGGGCGCCCTGGCGCGCGTGGGCGTGGGCGGCCCGAAGCCAGGGGAGCGACACCGCGCGCACGCTGTGCGGCGCGATACCCACCTGCACCCGAGGGTCCGACTCGTGGCGCGCGCGCAGGGTGTCCACGTCGGCCAGGGCGGCGTCGACCTCGGGATCGACGAAGCGCCGCTGGGCGCCCTCCAGGGGGCGACCCCAGCCGCCGCGCTCGTAGACCACCCGAAGCAAGGTGATGCGCAGCCCGACCTCGCGGGCCGCGGCGATCACCGCGTCGGCCATGGCCACCCGGTCGTCGTAGGGCGTGCCGTCGGGTTGGTGGTGGACGTAGTGGAACTCGCCCACGGCGGTCACTCCGCCGCGCACCAGCTCGCGGTAAGCCACCCGGGAGAGGGCGTGGATCGCGTCCGGGTCCAGGCGCTCGGCAAAGCGATACATCAGCGCCCGCCAGCTCCAGAAGGAGCCCGGGGCCGCGGCGCGCTGGGCGCGGCCGCGGATCCCCCGCTGGAAGGCGTGGGAGTGCGCGCTCGCCTGGCCGGGAAGGATCAGCCGGTCGCCCTCGCGGCGGACGATGCCCATCTCAGCCCTCGCCTTCGATGGTCACGCCCTCGCGCGCCCGCTGCCGCTCCAGCCGCTGCCGCATCTCGGCCTCTTGTCGCTGCCGATGGTTGGGCTCCACGGTCCATCCCTCGCCGGCGGCCTCGGCAGCCGAGCGGGCGCGCTCCTCTTCGCGGTAGCACTCGCCCCGCTCCCGGTCCTTGCGCAGGCACCAGGGGTGCACGACGTACTCGTTGGCCTTCACGTAGGCCTCCAGGGCTTCCTCGACCTCGCCGCGACGGCGGTGGTCTCCGCCGACGAAGCGGTAGTAGTCGTAGCGGACGTCGGTCTCCTTGATCGCCAGGCTCATCGCCAGGGCGGCCACGGCGGCGGCGAGACCCCAGCCCCGGGCCTGGGCCCAGTAGCCACGGCGCATGGCCCACATGCCCCCGCCGACCAGGAGCGCGCCCATGCAGAAGCCGGCAGCGGCGTCGCCGGGCAGGTCCAGGGAGAGGGCCACCAGGGCGGCCGCCGCGGTGCCGAGAGCCAAGAAGGCCCAGGCGTAGCGGTCGCTGGTGAGGCGCTCGCCGAAGCGGTCGACCAGCCAGCGGGAGGGCCAGCTGAACGCGGCGCCCATGGGCCGGAGGAGCTCGACGGGCAGGAAGACCACGAAGAGCACCAGGAGCATGTAGTAGCTGAACCAGCCGATCTCGAGCGCCATCCGCTCGGCGCCCAGATGGAAGCTCAGCGGCGCGAGACCGAAGGCCGACACCAGGTACCGACGCCAGCCGCGCAGCCGGTCGAGCTTGGTGGCCAGGAGGTACCCGGCGCCGGTGACGAGCTGCACCAGGATGGCGTTGTGGGCCATGAACTCCCAGAACTCGTCGGCGCTCATCGGGCCCAGGAGCGGGAGGCCTTCGGTCGTGGCCCACGTCTCCAGGGCCTGGGACGCCTCCGAGTCCCCCAGCCGCCGCAGCGCGTGGCCCTGGCGCCAGTCGGGCTCGAGCTTGGTGACCGCGGTGTAGAAGTAGACCAGCGCGCAGGTGACGCAGAAGCTCACGTAGCCCCAGGCGCTGGTGCGCTTGGGCCTCAGCGGGGTGTCGTCGCCCAGGAAGAGGACCAAGAGCGCGCCGCCGAGGATCAGCGTGGCGCGCAGACCGATGCGCAACCCCGAATCGCCGACCATGTCCACCAGCGGGGTGCGCACCCCGGCGGTGGCCATCGTGGTCTCGGCCAAGGCCAGCACCAGCAGGGCGCCCCCGACCAGGCGCGCCAGCGGCACGTCGCGCTCGTCGTCGTCGTCGGCGTGGCCGAAGACCTCGGTCGCCGCCGGCGTGGGAAACCAGATGCAGCTGAAGAGCAGCAGGGAGATGAGGTAGTGGTGCTGGTAGCTGTCCAGCATGCTCATGGCCCACCCGTAGGTGTAGAGCCCGAAGAGCACGGCCAGCCCGGCCCGCGCCGGACGCATGGCCATCACCAAGGCCAGCCAGCCGGTGAGCAGGAGGAGCCCGATGTAGAGCCCAGGGGTCGGGGTCGGCAGCCAGTCCAGGACGGCGAAGTGGGCGACGTTGAACTCGCCGACGCCGTAGCGACCGGCGTGGGGGATGAGGTCCACCCAACAGTCGAAGGCCAGCACCAGAAGAAGCAGGCGCAGCAGCAGGTAGGGCCGCACCGGCGCCACCGGCGTGAAGAAGAACCTGTCGAAGGGGTTGGTCAGCTCGGGGAAGTGCTTGGGATCCGACCCCGGACTCATCACCTCTTCGCCGAGCGCCTGCGCGCTGCTCGCGTCCTTGGGCGGCGTCTTGGTCCGCGACGCCGCGACCTTCCGCGCGCCGGCCGTGGCCTTGGCCGACGCCGAGCGGAGCTTCCGCTTCTTGCGCTTGCTCATCGGTCCCGGTCCTCGTCGAGGGCGGAGGGGTCGGGGAGGATCTCGGCGCCGGTCTCGCACTGGCGCTCGTAGACCAGCGGCGGCAGGCGGCGTCCGCTCGCGGTGCGGCAGTGGTTGGCGAGGATGACCCGGCGCCGATCGTCGGCCGCGTCCTGTTCGTCGTCGCCCTCACAACGGCGCTCGAGGAACGCGCGGATCACGTCCTCCCGGTTGCGGGCCATGGTGTTGATCCACGCCTGGTGGATCACCTGGCCGAGCTCGATCCGCTCCTCGTCGCCGTCGACTTCCTCGGAGGCCACCGGCTGGCAGGAGTGCAGCCGGACCGCGGAGAACATCCGCCAGGCGAAGCGCTCGTCGTAGCGGTCGGCGCGCAGGTAGTAGGTCAGGGGGACCACCAGCTGGAAGACCACGAAGGCGGCGATGAGGCGGCGGATGCGGCGTCGACGGCGACCCAGGGGCGCGTCGTGCTCGGCGGGCTCGACCGGCTCCCGGGGGCCCCGGTCGGCCCTCGGGGCTCGTTCGGCGGACATGCAGGAGCCCGATCCTCACGCGCGCACCGGGCCGGGTCAAGCGGCGCGCCGTCGTGGTATCTGCTCGGGATGCGTCTCGGTCTGAACCTGCCCTGGATCTCCTGCGGTCACGACTTCGGCCGGCGGCCGCCGCCCTGGAACGGTGGGAGCGAACCGCCGGTCCGGGACTGGGCCGCGCTGGGCCGGGAGCTGGCCGAGTGGCGCCGGGACCTGGGCGTCGAGGTGGTCCGCTTCTGGGTGCTCGCCGCCGGCGTGAACTACCCGGTGGGCGAGGACCCCACGGGTCGCTTCGAGCTGGTCCCCATGCGCCCCGAGGACGCCCTGCTCGGCCGCGGCTTCCCGCGGATCCGCGCCGCGCTCGTTCGCTCCACGTGGAAGCGCTCGGAGCGCTTCCGTCTCGGCGGCGCGCCGCTTCCCGCGCTCACTCCCGCTTTTCTCAGCGACTTCGAGGCGCTCTTTCGAGTCGCCGGCGAGGCCGGCGTCCGGTTGATGCCGTCGCTGTGTTCCTTCGAATTCTTCCACCCCGCCGAGGCGCAGGGACCCGGCGTGATCAGTCGCGGCCGCGGCGCCTTCGTCTTCGGCGATGGTGGCGACGACCGGGCCCAGATCGAGCGCTTCTTCGACGCCACCCTGGAGCCGCTCCTGGACATCGCCGCGCACCACGCCGAGGCCCTCGAGGCCTTCGAGGTGATCAACGAGCCCGACTGGTCGGTGGAGGGCGGCCCGATGCACGCGCGCTTCGAGAAGCGCTCGGTGCGCATCATGCCCAAGACCGTCGCCGCGCCGATGATGAGCCGCTTCCTCGAGCGCGGGGTGGAGCGCATCGTCGCCCGGGACCTGCGGGCGAGCATCGGCTTCAAGCTGGCGGATCCGCGCTGGCTCGACGACCGGGTCCGGGCGCGCCTGGCCGCCTGGGGCGCGAGCGGCCGCTACTTGCACCAGGTGCATCACTACCCCTCGCTCTACGAGCCGTGGTTGCTCCGACCGGAGCGCTCGCTACCCATCCGGCCCTGCATCGTCGGCGAGATGCCCACCAAGCAGGCGGAGCCGCTCGGCGTGGGGCACGGCTGGTGGCACGAGCGCCTCCGCGACATCCGGCGTGCCGCTGACCCCGACCAGTTCCTCCAGCGCCGGCTGGAGATCTGTGAAGAGCGTGGCTACCCGCTGGCGCTGGTGTGGGCCGCCAAGAGCGGGGACACGATGACCGACTGGAGCCCCCGGACCCGGGCCCAGGTGGGGCGCTTCGCCCGTGGCGCCAACTCGCTGCATCCGTAGCGGAATGCGACGGGAGAGCCCCCATTCGACCGTCCCCATACGTGGCACGGCGACTGCAAAGTAGTCGGATGTCCCACGACGGGACGGTGGAAACCAGCCCACACCCGAGAACACCATGAAGAAGCAGAACGAGATCCAGCCCGGCCGCAAGTCCCCGAACCAGAGCTCCCAGCGCAGCTCTTCCGAGGGCCGGGATCAGAAGTCCCAGCCGTCCACCCGCAAGCAGCGCGGGAAGAAGTACGCCGCGGGCGCGCCCAGCGACGACTGACCGCTCTCTTCGCCTCCGCGAACGAAAGAGGCCCGCCGAGCACGATGGCTCGGTGGGCCTCTTTCGTTTCCATCGGCCGGTCGCGACCGGCCCCGGCGCTCAGAAGTGCACGTCGTAGACGAAGGTCGTCCGCGGGAAGCGCTGGTAGCGCTGGCGGATCTCCTCGTGGGGGACGACCGAGTCGTCGGGCACGAAGCGGTCGGCCAGGGCCTCGGCGGCGGCGCGGTCGCCGGTGGCCTTGATGCGCACCACCTCGGTCATGAGCTTCTTCACCGCGTCCTCCATCTTGGAGAGGTCCACGGTGAAGGCGCCCTGGGTCTCCCCGTCGGCGGCGGTGGCCTCGGCGTCCCAGGCGAGGACGCCCTCGGTCATCAGCCACCCGACCTGCACCGCGGCGAGCTGGCTGTATGGCTTACGCTGGCCGTCCGGGGTGGTCATGCCGCGCGAGATGTGCCCGAAGGCCCAGACGATCGAGTCCAGGTAGGTCTCCCGGGCCTCGTCGGCGCTGATGACGTCCTTCTCGACGAGCATGGGCACGTAGTAGAGCGCGCCCGTCTGGGCCTTGAGCTCCTCGAGCATCGAGGCCAGGCCGCCGCCGAAGACCTCGCCGGGGACCTTGCCGCGGATCTTGGTGGCGCTGGTGGGCCCGAGGTTGTGGGTCGCCTCGTGGAGGATGGTGGACATCAGGCCGGCGTCGGTGCCGTCCCCGAGCTGCGCCATCATCTCCGCGCCGACCAGGGTGGAGGCCACCGTGCGGCGGCGCGCCTGGCTGTCGGGGTCGGCGTAGAGGTTGCTCATCGCGACGGTGCGGCCGCGGCCCTCCTCGGCGACCGGGCCCCAGTTGGGCAGGCTCTGGCCGATGGTGGCGCCGAAGGGATCCCGGTCGTCACCGGCGTTGATGACGATGCGGATGAAGTCCGGCATGTGGAACGAGACGTCGCGCGCGCGGTAGCGACGCACCAGGCGGGCGAGGGCCCCCTCCATCTCCTCCTGGAGCGGGGTGAGCTTCTCCTGCCAGGCGAGCGAGGCGGGATCGATGAGCGCCAGGGTGAGGTGGAAGCCGGCCTTGCGGCTGCAGGGGTCCCAGTAGACCTCGTCGGGCGCGACGCGGACGTACCACTTCGAGTTCTCGGCGTTCATCGCCGCCCAGGCCTCGTTGGCCGGATCCCAGTCGTTGCTCTCGAAGGAGTCGGCGGCGGCCCGGAGGTAGGCGACGAGCTCGGTCTCGGCGGGGTCGGCGGAGACGGCGTCGGCGGCGGTGCGGAGCTCGGCCACCAGGGGCGTGATCTGTGCCGCGTAGGCCTCGTTGTAGGGCACGGCGCGCAGCCCGCTCTCGCCGCCCTCGCGGACGACGGTGAAGGGGTCGAGGAGCGCGGCGGAGTCGTCGCGGGCCTCGAGGGTGGCGCAGAATCCGTCCTCGCCCTGGATGGCCGCCGGGTACACGTCGACCGGCTGGGAGGGCCCCCCGGCGATGGCCGAGCACGCCTCGACGCTCTCGGTGGTCGCGCCGCGGCACTGGGTCCCCCAGTTGCGGCGGAAGAGCGACGAGGCCGCCGGGTCCGCGGCGTCGACGCGCGCGCTCAGCGCGGTGGCGCCGACCTGCTGCGCGTAGAGGGCGTCGATGTGGCCGGCGACGGCGCGCATGTGGCGCGCGAACTCGCGGTGCGCGGCGGGCATCGCGCTGAGATCCGTCTCGATGAGCGTCGGCGCGGTGGACTCCAGCTCCTCGCGGATGGCCGCGGCGCGGGCGTCGCTCGGGGCCGACTCGGCGGCGGCGGCGACCACGAGATCGTAGGCCTCGTCGAAGCCGGGAGTGAACTGGCCGTCGGCGTCGACCCAGCTGACCTCTTCGTCGGTGTAGAAGTCGAGGGTCCGGACCTCGGCGGGATCGATGGCTCCGTCGCCGTCGGGATCGCCCGCCCAGAAGAGGGGCAGGTTCAGGCGCAGGGCGACCTGGTTGAACCGCAGCCGCTCGAGGTCGTCGTAGGTCCGCGGCGCGGCCGGGGGCGCTTCGGCCACGGTCGCGGTCGGCGTCGTCTCGGTCTCAACGGAGGTGGCGGTGCCGCCGCAGCCCAGGAGGGCCAGGACGCACGCGAGTCGTCGGAAGTGCATCGCGCGACCATAGAGCGGACGAGGAAAGGGACCGTGAGACAGCTCAGCAGTCGAGGGCCGAGAACGCCTCCGCGATCACCATGGCCTCACTTTCACAGTGAGACGCTATTCGCCGGGCAGCAGCGCCGCGTCCGTGGCCGGCCGGAAGCGCTCGAAGGGCCGCAGCTCCGCTCCGTCCCACCCCAGCCCGATCAGCCCGACGCCTTCGGGCGTCGACCAGGCGGCCGGCGCGCGGACCCCCATCGGCGCGAGGTCCTCGTCGGCCCCGAGGGCCCGCTCATCGACCAGACGCCAGAGCACGAGGTCGTCGCTCGCGAGCTGGGCCAGGTGCCAGCGGGTCCCGCGCCGGAGCGCCACGTAGAGCACGTAGGCGCCGTCGTGGACCAGCAGCGCCATGCGGCCCTCCTCGTCGTGTGGGGGGAGCGGGAGGTCGACCGCCGGGCGCGCGGTCCAGGTCGTCCCCCGGTCCCCGCTGCTGTAGGGCACGTGGTCGCCCAGCTGGGTCCGCGCCATCAGCACCAGCGCGGGCTCGCCGGCTCGCGCGGCGACGGCGAAGGTGGACCACGTCGCCGCGGGCATCACCGGCGCCGGCGCGATCAGCTCGCTCACCGGCGCGCGCACCAGGTCATCGCCGCGGAGCGCGAAGAGCAGGAGCTCTTCCCCGAGGACGACGAGGGCGGGCTCGTGGCCGGGGACGGATTCGCCGGGGCCGGTGAACTCGTCGGCCCCGGCGACGCGCTCGAAGAGCTCGATGTCGGTGCCGCGGCCGAGGGCCAGGTGGACCCCGGTGGCGACGGCGACCGCCACGGAGCGCGCGCTGCCCAGCGGCAGCGCGTGACCCGGTCGCCACGCGCGCGGCATGTCGCAACGCGCGCGTCGCAGGGCGAGGCCGGTGAGCCGTGCGCCCGGGCTCCCGCTGGCGCTGGGGTTGGCGTTGTGGCCCCACAGGACCGGATGCGCGTCGCCGGCCTCGAAGCTGGCGACGACCGGGTGGGACACGGTCGGGCTCTCCACGCCCACCGCGCCGGTGGGCGCGGCCTGCAGCGTCCAGAGGCCGACCTCGGCTGGCCAGCGCGCCACCACCTCGCCCTCGACCTGGAGGCTCACCTCAGCGCGGGCCGGCGTGTAGACCAGCGCGAGCAGGGGCTCGACGTGGGAGCGATCGTCCAGGGCGTCCTGGCGTGAGAAGCCGAAGGCGATGCTCTCGAAGCACCCACCGGCCGGGCAGGTCGCGGGGGCGGCGAAGGTGCCCGCGAGCTCCGCTCGGTCCGCGCGCAGGTCGACCTCCTCCGTGAAGAGGAGGCCGCTGTCGTACTCGCCGTCGCCCGCGGCGGCCACGGCGTCATCGACCACATAGGGCGCGGGCGCCCCGAAGGCCGCCGCGCTCAGGCAGCTCGCCGGGTCGGCGCAGCCCGCGAGGAGGGGGGCGGAGACCAGCGTGGCTTCGCCGGGCGCCGCGCAGCAGTCGGCCCGGCCGGCGCAGCACGAGCGGAGCGCGGAGTGGCATTCCGGGTCCGCGCAGTCGACGAGGGCGTCGCCGTCGGCGTCGCTCCCGTCGAAGCAGCCCGCGAGGATCTCGGCGCCTTCGCGACCGGCGAACTCGCCATCGAGGGCCCCGCTGCCGAGGTTCGGGGGGCGCGAGGGGTCGGCGTAGAGCGGCTCGACCGAGGGCGCCGCGACGGACCCGTCGGCGCCGAGCGACATGTCCAGGTAGAGGCTGGCGTCCGGCGCGCCGGCGCTCGCGTCGAAGAAGGGCGGCCCGTCGTCGACGCGGGTGGGGTCCCCCAAGTCGGTGCAGGCGGCGACGAGCGCGACGGCGCACATCAGCGCCTTCATCGCCGCGCCCGGCAGCCTCTTCATCGCCGGGCCCCTCATCGCCGCGCCCCGAGCGGTCGCACGGCGCGGCCGAGGGTCCGTTCGGTCACCCCGCGCCCGACGAACAGGAGCTCGAGCGCGTCGCCGCGCCAGTGGACGTCCGGGCTCGTGGCCCCGAAGGCATCGAAGTCGTCGACCGCGCCCTCCCGGAACACCTCGCCGAGGGGTCGCCACGCCAGGAGCTCGTCGGACGCCGCGGCCACGAGCCGATGGCGGGTGCCCACCCGGCGGACGGCGTGGAGCAGCCAGGCGCCCTCCGGGCTGGCGACGAGGTGGGGCTCGGCGACCGGTCCGAGGACGTCGCCAAGGTCCGTGTCGAAGGGGGTCCATCCGTCGCCGAGGGCGGAGGCGGGGATGGACGGCCCCCGGCCCCAGAGCGCGACCCGCTCGCCCACCGTGGCCACGATCAGCTCGTGGCCCTCCGCGAGCATCCAGGACGCGTCGGTGGCGGTCACGCTGGGCGCGAAGAAGGGCTGGGGTTCGGGGTAGAAGGTCGAGCCCACCAGGCGTGCGCGGCCGAGGGCGCGGCCGCCGAGCTCGCCGGTCTCGCCCTCGAAGGTCAGCCAGAGGTCGCTGCCGTCGTAGGTCAGGCCCCAGCCGGTGGGAGCGACGGTCCACCCGATCGACTCGACGGAGAAGTCGCCGTCGACCCAGCCCTCGCCGGCGTCGGTGAGAAAGCGGGGGCCCTCGGGGGTGCCGAGGACGACCCAGCGGCGATCGCCGTCGGTGGCCGAGGCCACGGTGTCGGCCGGCCAGCCGAGCGCGCGGGGGTCGCGCCAGGTGTCGGGCATCGGGCAGTGGGAGGCCTCGAGGGAGACGTCGCCCACGAAGACGCCCTCGGGGGCGGTCGCCGAGGGGTTGGTCGCGTGGCCCCAGGCGACGAGGCGCACCGGATCGCGGACCCCGTGCTCGAAGGGCACCGTGGTCCCGCCGTGCTCGAGGGCCCCGTGGCCGTCGGCGCGCAGCTCCAGGGTGACCGGCTCGCCGGAGACCGCCGGGAGCTCGGCCCAGCGGGTGCCATCGAGGAGGAGGCGCAGCGCGCCCCCGGCGCGGTGGACCACGGCGACCCGCGCGGCGACATGGGCGCGCTCGCCGAATTCGGTCTGGGTGGTCACCCCGATCGCGGCTCCGTCGAAGCACCCGGCGCAGCTCGTGGTGTCGACGAAGGTCGCCCGCGCCTTCAGCGATTGGGTCGCCAGGTCGACCGTGGTGTCCCAGAGGACTCCGGAGTCGTAGAGGGCGTCGCCGCCCAGACCGAGGGCACCGCCGACCACCACGGGCGCTGGCGTCCCGAAGACCCGTGCCGCGGGGAGACAGGCGTCGACGTCGGCGCAGTCTTCGAAGGTCGCCTGGGCCACGGTGACGGGGGCCGAGCAACAGGCCGCGCGCGCGCTCCCCTGGCAGCAGGCGTCGAGACCGAAGCAGCCGTCGTCTCGGCAGTCGAAGAGGGCGTCGCCGTCGTTGTCGCTGTCGTCGTAGCAGCTGCGGACCCGGTCGAGGGGTGCGACGCCATCCTCGCCCCCCACGCCGAGGTTGGGGTCGAGCCCCGCGAAGCCGTCGTCGGTCTCCAGGCTCATGTCCCGGGCGGGCGGCATGAAGGGACCGGCGTCCGCGAGGCCGCCGTCGTGGACTGTCTCGCTGTCGCCGCCGGTGAGGCCGCGATCGTCCGCCGCGCCGCCGCAGTGGGCCAGGAGGAGCGCGACGATGGGGGCGAGCTTCTTCATCGAGATCGAGGGGGGACGGACGGAGTCTGCCCCATTCCGAGAGGGATCACGTCCCGTGCCAGGTGGCCTCGTCGGGCGAGCGCTGAAATCGTTGAGAAAAGCGCCGAGGGCGGCTGTGTCAGCTCGTGCCGATCGCGCGGATTCGCCCGATCGGTCGTGTTCGCGAAATGACGACAATGACGACGATCGTCCCCGAATGACGACATTGACGACGATCGTCCCGGTCAGGGGGTCGGGCGGCTGGTGAGGCCGACTTGGTCTCGGACTCCGTCGGAGGCGACGAAGACCGCCTCGATGCGGTCGGCCCCGGGGGAGGCCGCGAAGTCCCAGGCGCGGAGCGCGTCGAAGCCTTCGCCGCTGGGGGTGAACGTTCGCCCGAGGTCGCGCCAGAGGACCAGCTCCTCGGACGCGAAGTGCCGGACCGCCGAACGGGTGCCCCGGACGTAGGTGACGTCCAGCCGGTAGGCGCCGCCTTCGTTGCGGAGCGCGACCGACTGGATGCGGTCTTCACCCGCGGCCGGATCCGGAGCGATCAGCGCGGCGAGGGGCTCGACGTACTCGAGCTGAGCGACGCCGAACGCATAGAGCATCGGTTCGCCGTCCTCGAGGACGAGCACGATGGGTGTCCCGTCGTAGGCCAGCGCGACCGAGGGCGAGGTTCGTAGGCAGGCGGCGCAGGGGCCGACCAGCGTCTCGCTCAGGACGACTTCGGGCGCGTCGGCTACGACCGCCCCGCGATGGATGGATCCGTCGATGGCCAGGGCGACCACGTCCCCATCGCTCAGGAAGCGGACGGCGGTGAGGGCCGGCGCCTCGGGGAGCGCGACCGCCAGGGGGTCGAAGCGGCGAGACACGCTGCGCCGAAAGAAACGGGGGACGCCGTCGACGCTCACCGCGAGGAGCCCGTCGGGGGAGAGGCTCGGCTGGCGCAGCGTCCCCTCCGGCGCCTCGGTGAAGTCGACGGGCGAGCCGGGGGCCCAGCCACCGGGGACGTCGCACCGGCCGGTGGTGACCGCCAGCGAGGTCAGCGCCACCCCCATGCCGCCGGACGCGCTCGGGTTGCGGGTGCGCCCCACGACTGCGGCGTGGCCGGCCTCCAAGTCGAGGAGCCCGGCGCCGGAGTCGAAGCGGGTCACGCCCTCGTGGGCGACGAGCACGCGGCCCTCGGGGGTGAGCTCGAGGGTCCACTCGCCGCTGGGCTCGTCGTCGAGCTCGGCGAGGGTGGCCCGGTTCGCTTGCACCAGGAACCGACCCGTCGCGCCGGTGTAGCGGAGCGCGACCAGCGGTTGTTCGAGCACGGCGCCCGTCCCGGCGGGCACGGTCTCCAGGACCGCGAGGGCGAGGGTCTCGAAGCAGCCGCCGTCGCAGTCGGCGGGCGGACGCAGGGTCCCCTGGACCGTCAGCGTGTGGTTCCGGAGGTCGACCGGATCGGTGAAGACCAGCCCGCCGTCGCTGAGGGCGCCCCCGCCGGGGACGAGGCCGCCGTCGATGTAGGGCGCGGGCTCGCCGAAGGTCTGCCCGGCGGCGCAGCTGGGATCCGCGCAGGCGGTGAAGTCGATGCGCGCGAGCTCGGTGGCCGCGCAGCAGAGGGGGTTCGCCGAGCCCACGCAACACACTGGGATCCCCGCGCAGCTCGGGGCCGCGCAGTCGAGGCCGGTGCTCGCGGAGTAACACTCGAAGGCCACGCGCTCGCTCGAGGCGGCGTCGAGACCGAACCCGGCCGCGTCATTGGCGGGGAAGCCCCCGCTCTCCGTCGGGCTCGGGCCGGCGTCGGGCGCGCTCAGGTCGCTCTCGACCGTCGTGCCTCCGTCGACGGGCTCGGGGATCCCGTCGGTGTCCGAGCGCGCGGCGCCGTCGTCCCCGCACCCGACGTGCAGCGCCGCCAAGGCGACGGCGAGGAGACCGGGGGTGAACATCAGGAGGCGGCGCAACATGGCTCGATTTCGGTGGGGTGGTTCGTGACTCGCTGGCGCGGCTTCACTCGCCGCCGAGCGGGTCCCAGGCCTGCTCGAGGGGATAGAGGTCGAAGAAGCGTCCACCGCTCATCGGCAGCACCTTCCGTGCCACCAGAAGGCGCAGCAGACCCGCGCGGTCGTCGTCGGGCGAGTCGGTGACCGCGAGCCCGTGGATCTCGCACGTCGACGCGCACCCGAGGGCTCGGTCGTCGGGGCGGAGGACCGGGTTGCCCGGGTAGGGCGCGAACGTCGGCAGCTCCATCATCAGCGGGAAGTCGCCCTTGGGTTCGGCGAGGGCCACGCCCACCGTGTCGAGGCCGGGGTCCTTGCCGATAAACCAGAGCCGGATGAGCGTCCGGCCGCCGGCGAAGTCGACCAGGGGCTCCGGGCCGCGGACGCCGCGACGGGCGAAGGTCCCCACCGAGGAGTCGAGGATGAGCGTGTCGGTGCGCGGTTCCGCCGTCACCCCGGCGAAGAGGTCGAGGCGGACCGCGCGGATCGTGGGCCACTGGCCCGACTTCTCGCAGGTGTAGAAGAGCCAGAAGTGCTGGTCGTCGCCGGTCGGCGCGAGGGCGGGATCGGCGAGCGAGTCGCACGCGCCGTCGGTGTCCTCGGGGCGCCAGGCGAGGGTCGGCGCCGGGGCGTCGTTCACGTCCAGGGTCTCGCTGGAGACGTAGAGGGCGTAGTCCTCGGTGAAGGGCGTCCTCTCGCCCGAGAAGGCCAGGAGCGAGGTCGTCGCCCCGAGCTGGAGCAGGTGGGGCTGGCGGACACTGCCCACCGGATCCGTCGGGCACGTGGAGCCGACGGTGGAGCAGGAGGGGGGCACGTCGCCGTAGCGGGGCCCGCTCGCCCGGGTGTTCCACCTCGCTTGGTTCCAGCTGGACGCGGCGGAGTGACCGATGGCCTGGCCGATGCGGAACGTGTCTTCGAGCTCGAGCTGCTCGTTGGAGGCTCCGGCGAGGACGTGCCAGGTGACCACCGAGCCGCTCTCGGCCGAGACCAGCGACGGAGACTCGAGGCCGCCGCCGCTGAAGTCCTCGTCCCAGTCGAGCTCCACCCGGGTCAGCGGCTGCAGGCCCGCCGGCGGGACGAACTGGTTGGGGTTGGGGCAGGTGAGGGTGCTCGCGCGGAAATTCCCCACGAGCCCCGCGTCCTGGCCGCGACCCTGGAAGGCCACGAAGAGACCGGGGATGGCGGCGCAATCACCGCTGTCGAGGAGGAACTCCATCGCCAAGGCGTCGGTGGTGAAGACCCGCGTCTGCGCGCCGTAGCGGATGGTGATCTCCGCCAGGAGCACGTCGCTCCCATCGGCGACCGAGGGCGTGAGCTGGACGTTCACGTTCATCGGCGTGTCGCCGGTCCCCACGGGGTCGAGGTCCCAGGCCATCAGGCGCGCGTTGGCGCGGCGCACCTCCACGAAGACACCCGGGTACACCCGCACCGAGAGCTCGTCGACGAGCTCGTCGCCGTCTCCGAGGTCGGGCGCGTAGGAGAGGGCGAACTGCACGAACTCGTCGCAGACCCCGGCGCCATCGCAGCTGGGGAAGGGGTCGGGAGAGACCGCCGGATAGAGGTCGGCCTCGAGCTCGGCGCCGAGGGCCAGGGGGACGCACGCGGACCAGCGGACCGCGGCCGCGCGGTCGGGGGCGAAGCGGGTGATCCGGCCGCCGCTGGTGAGGATGGTCGGCGGGTTGCTGGTGGGGAGCGTCTGCCAGGTCGTCAGGCTCACGCCCCAGTCGCTCACGCCCACGAGGTCCTCGCCTTCCGAGCAACAGCCAGGGTCGTCGAGGCAGTCGAAGTCGGCGCAGTCGGCGAGGCCGTCGCCGTCCTCGTCGCCCTCCATCCCGCAGAGCTCGACGGGGACGATCGGCATGTCCGGCATGTCCGGGTCCATGTCGCCCAGGTCCCCCAGGTCGTCCCGATCGCCGAGGTCGGCCATGTCGGCGGCGCCTCCGTCGGGCAGCTCATGGGCCCAGTCGGTGTCGGTGACGAGGGAGCAGCCGGTGCCGAAGAGGAGCGCGGCGAGGGCGAGTCGGGTCGGAGCCATCAGAAGCGCCCCCCGAGCTGGAGCGCGCCGCCGCGCCGGTCGATGGCCGCTCGGACGTCCAGCGACGCGTCGCCGCGGGGGCGGTCGACCAGGTAGAGGATCAGCGTCGTCACCGCGAGGGCGGCCGTCGCGCCCAGCACGATGTCCGTGGCCAAGGCCGCGTCGTCCACCTCGTCGCCGAGCTCCGGGCAGGGAGCCACGCAGGCCGCGCGGTTGGTGTCCTCGAGCCTGCGCGTGCGGATTCCGAGGGCGAGGGTGGTGATCGCGCCGGCCGCGGTCAGCCCCAGCGCGATGTGGGGCAGCGCTCCGAGGCGCCGGGTGGGCGGGTCCACCTGCGCGTGCAACGCCGTCGTCTCCCCCTCGCGGACGACCACCATGCGCCGGAGACCGGGGCCCTCGGGGGGCGTCACCTCCACCACGTGGGAGCCGGGCGAGAGCGACGTCTCCACCTCGCGCCCGCTCCCGACGGGCGCCCCGTCGACGGCCACCGCGACCTCGACCGTCGCGGTGACCCGGAGCTGGGCCAGCGCGGTCCTGGCGGCGCCGGCGCTGGCTTCCAGGCGCACCCGCATGGGCTCGCCCGGGCGGACCTCGAAGCGGCGCTCGACCGGCGTCCCGCCGGCGGGCTCCAGGCGCGCCACGTGGAGACCCGGCGCGAGCTCGATGCTCCCGGCCGTCGCGGGTTCGCCGTCGAGCACCAGCGGGGTGCCCGGCGGGGCCATCACCTCGAAGGTCACCCGGACCGGCTCGGCCTCGAGGGGCGCCCGGACCTCGCGCCGCTCGCCGCGGACCGCGGTCACCGCGAGCTCGGCCGTCGCGTGGTGGGGGAGTCGCACGTAGAGCCGGTGCTCCCCGGGCTCGAGCGCGAGCTCCAGCGGAGTGCTGCCCCGCGGCGCGAGATCGAGGCGGTCGACGAAGACCTGGGCGCCCGGCGGTTCGCTGGCAACGGCGATGACCGCGACCCGCTCGGCCAGCGCGCTGCGCTTGGCCTCGCCCTCCCGACGCTCGTCCTCGCCGAGCCCGCGGATGGCCAGGTACTCCATGAGGTAGGCCCAGGCCTCGGTGGGGCGGTCGAGCTCCTCGAGCACGATGAGCGTGTTGAAGAGGGCGTTGCGACTGCGGACCTCGCCGAGGGTCCGCATGTACGCGGCCAGGGCGCCTTCCAGCGCCTCGGTGCGTCGCGCGCCCCGGAGGCGACGCGCGCGGGCGTAGAGCCGGTTGCCCTCCTCGAAGTGCACCCGGGCCTCGGCGTTGGACTGCGCGTGGATCGCGGTGGGCGCCATCGAGGACAGCGCCACCAAGGCGACGAGCGCCGCGAGCGTGGATCTCATCAGAGGTCGGTGCGAATCGAAGAAGAAGAGGAAGACGAAGGATCGGAAGAGCCGCGCCGCGGGCGGGGCCGGAGGCGGACGGAGACGGAGCCCCCCTCCACGGGGCGCACCTGCTCTTCGTGAGGAAGGTAACCCCGCCGGGAGAAGCGTAGCGTGACCGCGTCGTCGGTGGGAAGGTCGGCGCGGAGCGGGGTGGTGCCGAGGACCTCGCCATCCGGGCCGGCGACCGAAGCGCCCGGCGGGACGGACTCGATGGCGACCTGGACCCGCGTGGGGGGCGCCTCGCCGCTCGGTAGCTCCTCGGTCGGCGTTGGCTCGGGCTGGGTCGGCTCGGTCGGCTGGGTTTCGGTGGACTGCGCCTCGGCCTCGGTGGACTCCTCGGGGACCCGGGGCGGCGTCGCGGACTCCGTCACGGGCTCCGTCACGGGCGCCGGATCGCTGCCGAACGCTCCGCTCGCCGCGAACGCCCCGACGCCGGCGACGGCGAGGAGCGCGCCCGCGAGGCCCCAGACCCAGGCGGGGCGCGGCGAGGGAGCGGCGACCGCGGGGGTCGGCGTCGGGGTCGGCGTCGAGGTGGGGGTCGCGGTCGGCGTGGCCGGAAGCGTGCGAGGCGGGAGGCTGACCAGCCGGGAGGGGTGGGTGCCGATCTCGGGCGCCGCGGCCATCAGCGCGGCTTCCATCTCCGCCATCGTCTGGAAGCGGTCGGCGGGGCTCTTGGCGAGCGCCCGCATCACCACCGCCGCCACCGCGGGGGGCAGATCGGGGCGCCGGTCCGTGAGCGCGGGGGGCGCCTCGTTGCCGTGCTTCCAGAGGAGCTGGAAGTAGTTCGAGCCTTCGAAGGGCGGCGTCCCGGCGAGCATCTCGAAGAGCATCACCCCGAGGGCGTAGATGTCGGCGCGCCGGTCGACGTCGGTCTCGCCCTTGGCCTGCTCCGGGGACATGTAGAGCGGCGTACCGACGAGCTGGCCGGTGCGCGTCATCCGCACCTGCTCGGCCTCCGCCGTCTTCACCTTGGAGATCCCGAAGTCCAGCACCTTCACGAAGTCCGCGTCGGCCTTGCGCACGATGAAGACATTGTCCGGCTTCAGATCGCGATGGACGATCGATCGCTCGTGAGCCGCGTGGAGGGCCTCGCAGACCTGGAAAGCGATGGGGAGCGCGCGCTCGAGGCGCATGGGCCCGCGTTCGACGATGTCGGCCAGGCTCGTCCCCTCGAGCATCTCCATGACCAGGAAGACCTTGCCGTCCTCCGTCGCGTCGAAGCTCACCACGTCCACGATGTTGTCGTGGTCGATGGAGCTGGCCGCCTTCGCCTCCTGGAGGAGCCGGTCCACCGCCTGCTTGTTGGCGGCCACGCGCTCCGAGAGGACCTTCACCGCGAAAGGCCGCTCGAGGTGGACGTGGAAGGCCATGTAGACCGTGCCCATCCCGCCTTCGCCGATGCGGCTATCGACCTTGTAGAGGCCGCTGAGGACCCGGCCGATCATCGGGTCCGGACCCTCGTCCACCGTGTCGCTCTCGCGCACGATCGTCGGGGCGGCCCGGGAGGACCACTCGCCCTCGCGTTCACCCGTGTCCAGAGCCGTCGTCGCCAACGAGCGCTGTTCGTCGACGTGCTCTTCCGCGCTCGATTCCGTAGCCAGGGGCTCCCTCCGCGAGGGGAGCGTAGCATGGAGGATCGGCGGTGTGCCCCCAAGGGTGTGGGGGGAAACGGCAAACCTTGGCACACATCGGCGGCCACGACCGGGCCCGACGCAGGAGGCGTGCCAGTCTCAGCGGATCATTCGACTGGTCTCGCGGCCGGGGCGCGCTCGGGCGGCGGCTCCGACGCGTGGGCGATGAGCGCTCGGCAGGCGAGGGAGACGCCGAGGATCATCGGGATCAGGGTCCCGGGCGTCGTCGGGGAGAAGCCCGCCGCGGCGAGCAGGAGCGTCGCCAGACCCTTCTGTCGATCGCGGGGGTGAGGGGCAAAGAGCGCGGCCACCCCGACGCCGATCGCCAGACCCAGCCAGACCAGATAGAAGAGACTGGCGTCGGCGAGGAGGAGCTCGAAGTGCGTCGCGCCGTAGAGCACGTCGCCCCACGTCTCGGGCTCGAGGACCTCCGCGCCCCGCGAGGCGACCAGGATCGCCAGGCCGCCCACCAACGCGCCGACGCCGAGACCCGCGCGCCGCCAACCGATGCGGGGGAGCCCCGAGAGCGCGAGGAGCGGGACCGCGATCAGAAAGCTCACCTCGCCCGTGCGGCGGAGCGCCATGCCGACGGGGTGCCCGTGCTGCCACAGCGTCTGAGCCGCGATGACCAGGACCACCGTGGACGCGAACGCGAAGAAGCTCGCGCCGACGATGCCGGTGACCGCCAGGCGGGGGAGGGGGCTCGCGCGCCAGAGGAGCGAGCCGACCCCGAAGAGCACGGCGAGGACGTGGGCGGAGCCCGTGGCGACCAGCACCACGATGACGGTGGTGCGCTCCTCGGGGAGGAGCGTGGAGAGGACCAGCGTCGGCAGCAGGACCCCGGCGATCGCCGCGATGGCGACCCGGAGCACCATCGAGAGGAAGGGGCGGGGGCGGATCCAGTCCGTCAGACAGAGCCCCAGGGCGACCAGCGCGCTGACCGCGCCCAGGTTGCGGGCGAAGGCGGCGAGCGTGTCCAGCTGGAGGAGCTCGGGGTGGGTGAGCTGGGAGAGCTCGCGGGAGCCTTCGATGCGGAGCGCGAAGCGGGCCCCGAGGAGCTCGATCACGAAGGCGAACGCGGCCAGCGCGGCCAGCGCGGGCACGGAGGCCATGGGCTCCACGGGGGAGGCCGGGTTCGCATCGTCGCCGGGAGCCAAGGGGGCGGACGGTAGCAGCGCCGAGGGTCACGACGCAACGGCTGGTCCGCGTGCAAAGGGCTCGAAAACGGGGTACAGGCTGGGCCTCATGACGCAGACGGACACCGCGATTCGGCACGACTGGACCATCCGCGAGGCCAAGGCGCTCTACGCGCTGCCCCTGACGGAGCTGCTCTATCGGGCGCAGACCGTGCACCGGAGCTTCCATCCGCCGGACGCCGTGCAGCTGTGCACGCTGCTGTCGATCAAGACCGGGGCATGTCCGGAGGACTGCTCGTACTGCCCGCAGAGCGGTCGCCATGGGGCGGACGTCGAGCCGGAGCGCTTGATGACCGTGGACGAGGTCCTGGGGAAGGCGAAGCTCGCGCGGGACGCGGGCGCGACGCGGTTCTGCATGGGCGCGGCCTGGCGCGACGCCCGCCAGGGCGAACAATTCGAGCGCGTACTCAACATGGTTCGAGGTGTCCGGGACCTCGGGATGGAGGCCTGCTGCACGCTGGGAATGCTCAGCGACGAGCAGGCGGCGCGGCTCAAGGACGCGGGCCTGACCGCGTACAATCACAACCTGGACACCTCCAAGGAGTTCTACGGGGAGATCATCACCACGCGGACCTACCAGGAACGGCTGGAGACGATCAGCCGGGTGGCGGGAGCCGGGATCCACGTTTGCAGCGGTGGGATCATCGGGATGGGGGAGTCTTTGGGGGACCGGTTCGGCATGCTGGTGACGCTCGCGAGCCTCACGCCGCACCCGGAAAGCGTGCCGATCAACGCGCTGGTCGCTGTGGAGGGGACGCCGCTGGAGGATCAGCCCCCGGTCGACCCGCTCGAGCTCGTCCGCATGTGCGCCCTCACACGCATCATGCTGCCCCGGTCGATGGTGCGCCTCAGTGCCGGCCGCAGCCGACTCAACCGTGAAGCCCAGCTGATGGCCTTCATGGCTGGCGCCAACAGTATTTTCTACGGAGACAAGTTGTTGACGACGGGCAACCCCGACGTCGAAGCCGACATGCAGATGCTCGCGGACGCGGGGATGCGTGCACTCGTCCCGGCCACCGATGCCGCTCCGGCCGCTTCGCGACCTCTTCCGGCCACCGCGGTGGCTCCCGCCGAGTAGACGCTGGCTCGACGAACGGTCGCTGATCCGCTCTCGGCGCTGGGCTTCAGTGCTGGCGGAACAGCCCGTTCGCACATCGATCTGCGGACGCACGAGTGCGCCGCCGGGGCCGTCCCAGCGGCGCAGAGTCGCCTCGCGTCTCCGTCTACTCAGGTGGGTCGGAGCCTCGCTTACGCTTCCGTTTACGGCGGACGACGACTCGGCGCGGTTGCTCTTTCGCGTACGCCCGGGGGTCGTCGAACTCTTGAGTGACGGCCTCCGGTCGTGCCCCCGCACTGCCCTCCGCACCGGCTGGCGCCCCATCGTAGTCGATTCGGTCTCCTTCGAGGATCTCCCTCGCCTCGGCACGGAACGCCTCCCGGACCTCGTTCACCAACGCAGCACGCTGCTCCTCGACCTCCTCCGGTGACGGGGCCTCCTGCGGTTCCACCGGAAGCACGGCGGGGGCTATCAAGAGCGCATTCTCGTGCGGGTCGGCCACGCGAACACCGTGCTGCCGGCGCATCGCGTACGTCCCGTGGGGGAACTCGACGTCGAAGTGTCCTTCGAGACGTTGAAGCCGTGCCGCTTCATGGGCTCGCCGGAACTCCCGCAACTCGTCGTGGGCCTGGCGACGTTGTTGGCGGGCCCCCATCCCCCGCGCACCGATTCGGAAGCGCGGGATGCGCTCGTTCCGAGGCTCCGCGTAGGTGCGCGGCTCGTCGAAGGGGTTGAGGCGGCGAAGCTTCTGTGCTCCGAGCGGAGACCCCGAGCGGTGGCTCCGGAGCTCACCGAGCGCCTCTCGCGCGACTCGCCGATGATGGTAGATGGCCTGCTCTACGTCGCCATCGAACGAACGGAGTACGGCGGCCGATGGGCGCAAGCGAAGCACGACCTCCGCCGGCCGGGAGGACCCGAAGACGACGGGTCGCTCGATCGACATGCCGTCGCCGTTCCACGCGCCGAACTCGAGGGCCCGACCCGGCATGTGCGCAGGATTCGCGAGTAGGCCGGCGGCACTGGGGTTGAGGTAGTCGTAGATGACCTGACTCATCTGCGCGCCTGAATCGAGAAGCCGCAGGTAGTGCGGCGCGCGACCATCGAAGATGCTGGTGGGAACGTCGTACCCCTCCATCTGCAGGAGGCGCTTCACACCCTTGGCCACTGAAGTGTGAAAGCGTTCCGCGAACTCGGGCAGGTCGGGTTCGCTGGGCGTCACGTCGGTGTGCAGATGGTTCGGCATCAGCGTCGCCATGTGCACCGTCGTGCGGGTCTGCCGGGCCGCGTCCGCCAGCGAGTAGAGCCAGATCTCGCGCACCATCGGGTGCCATGGCGCGAAGAACGCCTTCCTGAACGCGGTGCGACGACAGATGGACGTCGTAGCTCCTCGAACGATCGGGCGCGGCGGGGTCACGGAGATGCCCTCTCCAAGAACCATTCCGCCCGATTGTGATGAAAAACCCGGGGGAAATGGCTTGGGTGGCGGGCGGATGGCCACCAATCGCCTGGCGGCCGCCACCCGGCGCTTCACACCCGAGCGCGTACCCCGGACGCCCTGGCGCTTCGGACGCCCGGACGCCCTGGCGCTTCGGACGCCCTGGCGCTTCACAGCCGGGCGCGTACCCCGGACGCTCTGGAGGGGCGGAAAGTTCCGGACGCTCTGGAGGGGCGGAAAGTTCCCTGACCGCTGCGGCTCCTCTATCCTCCGCCCCCTATGCGAGTCCGCTCCCTGCCCATCGCCCTCCTCGTCCTCGCCGCCTGCGGCGGCGAGGCCCACGACGAGTCCGCCGAGACCGCCGACACCACCACCGAGCCCGCCACCGGCGCCGAAGCCACCGAGGCCCCCGAGACCAACAGCGGCGTTCGTACCCGGGACGACTCCGAGATCCCTCGCGCACCCAAGCCCTGGGACGAGCTCACCCAGGAAGAGCGCGGCGCCTTCATGGCCGACTCGGTCCTCCCCTACATGCAGGAGCTCTTCGCCGAGTACGACCCCGACGAGTTCGCCAACGTCAACTGCGCCACCTGCCACGGCCCCAACATGCACGAGCGCGACTTCGAGATGCCCTCGCCCTCGCTCCCGGCGCTCCACGCCAGCGGTACCCCGGAGCAGCACCAGATGGTCGAGGAGCACCCGCGCATGGTGCGCTTCATGTTCAACCACGTCGTCCCGGCCATGCGCACGATGCTCCGCGAGGAGCCCTTCGACGCCGAGACCGGCGAGGGCTTCTCCTGCTACTTCTGCCACCCCCGGGCCGAGTGACCCCCGCCGCCTACCTCGCCCTCTGGCGCAAGTTCGCCTTCTTCCAGGTGGTCCTCACGGCGGCCCTCGGCTTCGGTTGCCTCGGGCTCTCCCACCTCGTCCTCGAGCTCATCGGCATGGAAGCCGACGCCTCGACGGCGGTGCTCCTGCGCACGTTCGGCGCGAGCCTCCTCTTCGTATCCATCCTCCACGGGACGCTCCGCCAGACCGCCGACCTCTCGCTCATCCGCGGCCTCCTCTGGGCCAATGTGACCGAAGACGGCCTCCTCACGGCGTTGAGCGTGATGGCGATCCTCTCGGGCGTGATGCACGGCCTCTTCGCCTGGGTCCTCGCCGGCGCCTTCGCCCTCGAGGTGGTCGCCGCGTTCGCGATGCTGGCGCTCCGCCCGAAGTCCTGACCGTCGAAGTCCTGACCGCCCGAAGTCCCGACCGTCGAAGTCCCGTCCTCCGAAGTCGTGACCGCCGAAGTCCCGACCGCCGAAGTCCCGACCTCCCGAAGCGCCGAGCGCCCGAGGTCCTGACTCGCTCCCGGCGCTCCACGCGAGCCGTCAGTCCCACGGCCCCGGCGCCCGCAGCCACGCGTAGCGCCGCGGGTTCACCACCCCCTTCGCCCGCAGCGCGTCGGCGGCGGCGTCCAGCGCGTCGAAGTCCCGCCGCAGGTCCGCCCGCCGCAGCGCCGCCGCGTCCGCGTACCCCTCCATCGCGCTGGCCCGGAGCCCTTCCTCGGCCCGCTCCAGCATCGCCACCGCCCCGTCGACGTCCCCCCGCGCCGCTCGCACCGCCCCCTCGATCTGGTCAAGCTGCGCCTGGCAGCACACGGACTTCACCAGCGGCCGCGCCTTGCGCAGGTCCCGCGCCGCGGCCTCCACCAACGAGCCTCGGTCCCCACCACGGTCTCGGCCCGCGGCCAGCGCCGCCCGGGCCCGACACGCGAGCATGACGAACTTCGCCGAGCGCATGGTGAGGATCAGCGAGCTCTTCAGCGCCCCCCACCACCGCTCGTGCCGCTCGAGGGCGGCGCTGCCCCCCGCGTAGATCTCCAGCTCGGTCATGGCCTCCATCTCGAGGAAGTGCTGCAGCTTGAAGGGCTCCTGCCCCCACTCGGCCATGGCCCGGCGCACTCGGTCGATCCCTTCCGCCACCTCGTCGGCGGCGATCGCGGTCGCGTACGCCCCGGAGCAAACGATGGTGGTCGACCCGTAGACGTCGCTGCGCTCGCGCGCCTCCCGCACGTACTGGGGCGCCAGGCGCGCGAGCTCGGCGTAGCGCCCCATGCTCCACAGGCTCATCACGACGAGGGTGTGGGTGGTGCTCAGCTCCCAGGGCACGCCGGTGCATTCCGCGCGCAACACGTCGTCGGCTCGCTGCGCGTGCTCGAGCGCGGGCACGAAGTCGAACTGGTTCAGGTACGCGGTGCCCCAGCTCAGGTCCAACCACGCGCGCAGCTCGGGGTCGTCGCTCCCTTCGGCGATCGACTCCGCGCGCTCCAGGAGCGCTCGCGCCTTCTTCATCGGTGGCGCTTCGCCGGTGGCCATCGCCGCGCCCTCGCCCGACAGCGCCCGCGCCACCCGTCCGGGCTCGCCGCAATCCAGCGCCATCCGCAGCGCACGGCTCTGGAAGTCCGCCCCGCGGATGAAGTCGGCCATGGCCAGCGCGGTGCCGACGGTGGAGACGGTGTCCACCATCTCCAGCTCCATGGGATCGACGGCCTCCGCTCCCCGCTCCTCGAAGCCCAGGCCCCGCAGCGCCAGACGACTCCGATGCCAGAGCATCGACGCGAGCGCTCGCTTGGGACCCTTGGGCAGGGTCATCCCGACCTCGGCGAGGACTTCGTCCGCCAGCGCGATCCCTTCGTCGAGCTGTCCGCTCTGCAGGTACGTCTGGGTCGCCTTCGCGAGGAGCCGCTGCCGCTCTCGCGGCTCCGCGTCCCGGGTGGCGGTGACGAAGTGGGCGCCGGCTTCCGCGCCCCGTCCGGCCTGCCGCAGCGCCTCGGCGAGCTCCACGTGGAGGCCGCGCGCCTCGCTCCACGGCCGCTCGGCTTCCAGCGCCTGCAGGTAGAAGTCCGCGGCCCGACTGAACGCCAGGGTCCCCACCGCCCCCCGCGCGGCCACGAGCGCGTGCTCGGCCGCCCGCTGGATGTCCCCGGCCGCTCGCCAGTGGAACGCCAGGGCCTCGACGTCCTCGTCGCGCTGCCTCCCCTCGAAGGCCTGCGCCAGCCGCGCGTGCCACTCGCGCGCCTCCGGCTCGCCCAACCCTTCGACCACGGTCGCGCGCACGTGGTCGTGGAAGCACTCGATCCGGCGCTCGTCGCCCCCCGGCGCGGTGCGCAGGAGGTTCGCCAGGCGCAGCGCCTTGAGGCTCCGGGAGAGTCGCTTGCGCGGGAGGCCTGCGACGTCCGCGCCGAGCAGGGGCGTGATGGGTCGCACCGCCAGCGCGGCCCCGATGACCAGGTTCCGCTGCTCGGGGGCCAGGGCGTCGAGCCGTTCCCGGATGACCCCCCGGATGCTGACCGGCCCGCGCCGCCCCTGGGCGTGGCGCGCCAGCTCCGCGATGAGCAGCGGGTGTCCGTTGGCCTGCTCGGCCAGCGCGCTGACGTCGACGCCTTCGGGGGCCTGGACCCGCGCGAGCGCTTCGGCGTCCCGTCGATTGAGCCGCTCCAGGGGCAGGCGGGTCCAGGCGTCGGCGAGGGCGATGACTTCAGCGGTCGGCTCCCGCAGGGTGGCGACGACGAGCAGCGACGCGCGCTCGGCGAGGACCTCGAAGAGGCGTAGGGAGTCCGCGTCCGCCCACTGGAAGTCGTCGACGGTGAGCACCACCGGCTCCTCTTGGGCGAGCGCGTCCAGGAGGTCCGCGAGCATGCGGAAACACAGGTCCCGCAGTTCGAGGCCGTCGCGGGGGATCACGCCCACGCTGTCCCGCGCCTTGGCGGTGACCCGGCCGAGGACGGGGAAGACCTGCGCCAGGAGCGCGCCCCCGGCCGGAAGGAGGCGGGACACCTGGTCGTCATGGCGTCGCGCCAGATCTCGCGCGAGCGCGTCGACGATGCCGTCGAAGGCCTTGTAGGGCACCCGCTCGTGCTCGTAGCAGCGCCCGCCGAGGACGGTCCCGCCGCGCTCTTCGACCCGGGCGACGAAGGCGTCTTTCAGGGCGGTCTTGCCGACCCCCGACTCGCCCTCCACGAACACCGCCCGCAGCGCGCCCTCCCGCGACTCGCGCAGGGCGCGCTCCAGGATCTCCAGCTCGCTCTCCCGGCCCACGAAGGGCGCCTCGGGCGTCGCTTCCCCGAGGACCTGCTCGACGGCCGCTCGCGTGCGCCCGCTGTCGTCCTCGCTGCTGGGCGCGGAGGGGAGGGCGTCCATGGTGTCCGCTTCCGGGTCGCTGCCGGTCCCCATCGGCGTCAGCGCCTTGCGCACCTCCACCACCGGCGCCGCTCCGAGCGGTGCGGTCTCCAGCGCGCGCGCGATGGCTTCCGCCGAAGGGCGCAGCGCAGGCGAGCGGTCGAGGAGGCGATCGCAGAGATCGACGAGCGCGTCGGGCGCGTGCGGGTCGACGGCGCGCAAGCTCGGCGCGGGCGCCACCTGCTTGCGCATCAGCAGGTGCAGCGAGCTGCCCACGAAGGGTGGCTCGCCACTCCACGCCTCGAAGAGCATGACGCCCAGCGCATAGAGGTCCGCCGGCGGGCCCACCGGGGCTTGCTGCGCCTGCTCGGGCGCCATGTAGAGCGGGGTCCCGACGATCGCGTCCTGCGCTTGCCGCGACCCGATCACCAGACCGAAGTCGAGGAGCACCGCCCGGCCCTCGGCGTCGATCCGGACGTTCGACGGTTTGAGATCCCGATGGACCAGGCCCGCCGAGTGGACATGAGCCAGGGCGGACGCGAGCTCGCGAACGGAGCGCGCGAGCCGCTGGTTGTCGAGTACACCTCCTGGCCGAACGTACTCTCGGAAGCCCTGGCCATCGACGAGATCCATGGTGAAGTACCACTCGCCGGCCTCCTCGTAGAGCTCGTGGAAGTGAACCAGATTGGGGTGGTCCAGGTCCTGGAGTGCGCGGAACTCGTTCTTGAAGAGCAGGAGGCTCTGGGGCTCCACTTCGTAGAGGGTCTTGAGGGCGACCTCGGTCCCTCGTTCGCGGTCCTCGACGCGGTACACCGCGCCGAAGGCTCCACGGCCGAGCATCTCGATCAGTCGAAACCGGTCCGATCCGGCGAAGCTCACTGCGCGCGAGAATACACGCCCAACGGGGACTCTGCTCCTGATAGCGTCCCTGGCCATGACGACGACGCTCCAGCCCGCTGCGGACGGGTTCTTCCACCCCGCCGATGGCGACCAGGTCGCCGCCCTCATCGCCCAGGCGCGAGCCCAGGGGGTCCCGTTGCGGGTCCGCGGGTCCGCCCACTCGGTCGAGGGGGCCATCTTCTCCGGCCCCCTCGACGGCAGTCGCCCGCCCGCGAACGCGGTGACGCTCTTCCTCGATCGGATGCGCGGGGTCACCATCGATCCGAAGTCGATGGAGGTGGTGGCCCGGGCCGGCACCCATCTCGGAAAAGACCCCTACGATCCGACCAAGTCCTCCACTTGGGGGAACAGTCTGGATCTGCAGCTCGATCAGGCCGGGTACGCGCTCGGCGATCTCGGCGGCATCAGCCATCAGACGGTCGCCGGTTTCCTGTCGACGGGTAGCTCCGGGGGGTCGCTGTCTCACTCGCTGGAGATCACGGGGATCACCCTCATCGACGGCACCGGCCAGGAGCGGGTCCTCCGGGAGGGGGACGACGAGCTCGACGCCGCCAAGGTGGCCATGGGCCTCCTCGGGGTGATCACCGAGGTGCGCTTCCGGATCCTCCCCCGCTTCGGGATCTTCGGTGACCAGATCACCTGCAGCACCAGCGCGAAGACGGCGCCCCTGGACATGTTCGCGCCGAACGGCGACCCGCGCTCGCTGGCCAGCTTCCTCCAGGCGACGCCCTACACCCGCCTGATGTGGTGGCCGCAGAAGGGCTTCGAGCGGGTACAGGTCTGGCGCGCCGCGCGGATGGAGCCGCTGCAGCCCTTCACGCCGAACCCCTACATGGAGCTCGGCCGCGCGCCGCGGATCGCCGCCCTCGCCGGTTGCCTGATCTACACGGTCATCGGGAACCTCGCGGACATCACGGCCATCCCGGCCAAGCTGAAGACCGGCTTCTTCCCGCACCTCGAGGGAGACCTCGACGGGGAGCCGGATCCCAACGCCTGTCCGGGGACGACGGCGACTCCCGGGTCGCACCGGCTCGCCGATGTGCTGGCCTACATCCAGAGGGAGCTCACCGGGTCGCTTCGCGGACACCAGCTCGAGGCCGGTCCGCTCCACCCGCAGGCGGACTCGGTGGTCGGGCACCTCCACGCCTTCATCGAGAAGCACGAGGGACCGGGCGTCGTCGAGCGGGATCTGGTCGCGGTCCTGGTCTGGCTCCTGGAGAAGCTGACCCAGCTCGCGACGCACCTACCGGGGATGCAGCTCGTCGCCGACGAGCTGGCCAAGGCGCTCCCCTACGTCATCGCGCCCATCCTCGGGGTCTTCGTCAGTGACGGCACCCAGACCTTCTGGGACGGATGGCGCTGCGGTCTACCCATGGACAACCAGATGGACGATCAGCTCTGGCCGACCCAGTTCACCGAGCTGTGGGTGCCCCTCGAGCGCTGCGGCGATGTGATGAACGCGCTGCACGCCCACTACGCCGGTGACGGCACGGCGGCGGGCGCCTTCGCGGCGACGGGCGCCTTCAGCTGCGAAGTCTATGGCGCCAAGAAGAGCGACGCCTGGCTGAGCCCGGCCTACGGCACCGACGTGGTCCGCATCGACGTGTTCCGCTACGGCCAGGACGCGCCGACGGACCCGCGGGGCTTCTACGACCCCTTCTGGCAGGTGTTGAAGCCCTTCGGCTTCCGGCCCCACTGGGGCAAGTGGCTCCCGGCGGCGTCGCCCGAGTGGCGCGCCTACTACGGCGAGCAGCTCCCGCGCCTCGAAGACTTCAAGGCGCTGCGCGCCGAGTGGGACCCCGATGGGGTCTTCCTCAGCGACTACTGGAAGCAGCACCTGATCGGCTGAGCGCGGCCGAGCGCTGGGCCGCGACTACCCGCGGCGCAGCGTTCAGTCTTCTTCGGGCTCCAGCTCCTCGCGCGCCTGGGCGTATGCGAGGAGCGCGAAGAAGACGGTGCCGCCGAGGATGTTCCCGATGCCGGTCGGAAGGATTCCCTGCACCACGACCTGGTAGAGCGAGGCCTCACCGGCGAAGAGCAGGACGAAGAGCTCCACCGCGCCGGCGATGATGTGCGTCAGGTCGCCGACCGAGATCATGTAGCTCAGGAAGACCACCAGCCAGAAGCGCGAGCTCCCCGCGGCCGGCGAGGACCACACCAGCGCGGCGATCAAGAACCCGGCGGGCACGCCGTGCGCGAGCATCTCGCCGGCGCTCCGGTCCGCGTAGTGGCGCGAGATGTCCAGCAACGCCTCGTGCGACGTGTCCGGCGAGAGCTGCACGAAGTGCATCAGCGCCGCGGCGGCCAGACAGCCCACGAGGTTGCCCACCAGCACGGTGCCCCAGAGGCGCCCCGTACACCACAGGGCCTTGCGGCTCCGGTCGGCCAGGAGGGGCAGCACGGTGGTGATGGTGTTCTCGGTGAAGAGCTGCAGGCGGCCCAGGACGACCACCACGAAGCCCACCGAGTACCCGAAGCTCGTGATGGCCAAGCGCCAAGGAGCATCGGGGACCACGCCGTGGAGGAAGGCCTTGCACGACGCCGAGAGGCTCATGACCAGGCCGGCGACCACCGCGGACCACCACAGCGAGGTCAGCGGACGCCGCAGCTCCTCGCGCCCCTCCTCGGAGATGATGTGCAGGAGGCGCGGGCCAGAGAGGCTGGGGGAGACGACCGGGACGTGGTCCATCTCGCCCGAATCGGGGGATCGCTTCTCTCGATTCACGTTCGGGGGGAGTCGCGCGGAGCCGCGAGACGTTGCGCCTGGACGTCGACTCTGGGAACGAGACGCACTTCGTGAGACGATGGTGGCCATGAATTGGCTCATGGTGGGACGGGTCGGGCACAAACGAGGAAAGGCGGTCACGAACGAGGGGCTCGTCGTCACGTGGGGGACGTGATGGCAGCAGAAACGGTCGCGGAGGCGAGCACCGATCCGGTCCTCGTCCTCGCCAGGGAGGGGAGGCCGAGGGACGCCCTCGCGCTCTGTGCTCGTGAGCACGGTGGCGCGGTGGGTCGCTTCTGCATGGCGCTCCTCGGGGATCAGGCGGAGGCGGAGGAGGTGCTCCAGGAAGCGCTCCTTGCGGCCTACGACGGGTTCGGGGAGCTCCGCGGGGAGGCGGTGCGGCCTTGGCTCTTCGGCATCGCTCGGCGCATGTGCGCGCGGCGTCTGGCCAAGCGGACCCGCCGGTCGGGGAAGCTGCGGCTGGTGCACGACGCGGCCGAGGAGCCCGTCCCCGCCGACGAGCTCCTCGAGCGCCGCCAGCGGGCCGAGAAGGTCCGCGACGCGCTGGAGGAGCTGAAGCCCTCCGACCGCGAGGCGCTCCTGCTCCGCTACGAGGCCGGCCTCTCCTACCGCGAGGTGGGTGAGGTGATGGCCACCGGCGAGGCCACCGCCCGCAAGCGCGCCAGCCGCGCCCTCGCCCGACTCCGCGACGTCCTTCTCTCCTCTGGAGCCCTCCGATGACCACCGAACGCACCCACGAAGAGTTTCTCGACCACCTCGCCCCCATCGTCGATGGGGAGCCGGCGACCCTCGAGCGCTTCGCCGATCACATGGCGGACCACGACGCCGCGCGCGATCTGCGCCACGACGCGGTGGACGTCGCGGAGGCTCTCGGCCAGGCGGGTGCGGACTTCGAGGTCCCCGCGGATCTCGACGCCCGCTTGCTCGCCGCCATCGACGCTCGGGGCGACGCCCTGGCGGTGGAGGCCCCGGTGAGCGCGGAGGCCCCCGTCGATCGCGCCCCCGCCGAGGCCGACGACGTATCGCCGCAGGCCGGTGAGGCCGTGGCCACCGACGCCGCCCGCGGAGCCGACTCCGACGCCGCACCCGCGCCTCGGCGCGGCGCGACGGTCCACCGCCTCGACAAGCGCCGCGCTCTGATGGCCGCCGGGATCGGCGGCCTGCTGGCGGTGGCGGCCTCGGTCGCCGTCGTCGTCGGCCTCGGGGGCGAGGAGGAAACCACGGAAGAGAGCGCCCCGCTCGGGGACCTGACCGCGACCCTCACCGAGCTCGACGAAGGCGGCGTCACCGTGGGCGACGCCATCGCCCGCGCGGGGGTCACCATCGACGCCGGCGCCAAGGTCGCCACCGACGGGCGCAGCCGCGCGCTCCTCACCCTCTCCGATGGCTCGGTCATCGCCCTCAACCGCGACACCGAGGTCGTCCTCGGCGAGCACGGCCGCGGCTTCACCCTGAGCCGCGGCGAGGTCCTCAGCGACGTGGCTCACCTCGACGAGGGCCCCAACTTCGTCATCCACTCGCCCCTGGGCGAGGTGGAGGTCCTGGGCACCAAGTTCCTGGTGACCGTCGCGGGCGACACCGGATCCGTCCGCGTGCTGCGCGGCGAGGTCGCGGTCCGCGCGAGCGGCGGCGCGGTGAACGTGAAGACCGGCCAGGAGGCGCTCCTCGCTGCGACCCACGCGCCCGAGGTGGTGCCGGCGACCGACCTGGCGGGCTCGGTGGCCTGGAGCGAGCTCGACGTCGAGCCCGGCGACGACATGCCGGTGCCCGGCCTCGGCGAGCTCCGCGCCCACCGCCCGGGGGAGCGCGAGGAGGCCGAGCGCCCGTTGGCCCTGGCCCACCACTCGGTGAAGGTCCGCATCGTCGGCAACGTCGCGCGCACGGAGATCGAGGAGACCTTCCGCAACGACGACGACGAGACGCTCGAGGGCGTCTTCCGCTTCCCGCTCCCGCCCGACGCGCGCATCGCCAGCCTGGCCCTCGACGTCGACGGCCAGTGGGAAGACGGCGCCTTCGTGGCCAAGGACCGCGCCCGCCGCATCTGGAACGGCGTGATCCGCAACGCCACGCCCGAGCAGCAGCGGCAGCCCGAAGAGGAGTTCATCTGGGTCCCGGGCCCGTGGCGGGATCCGGCGCTCCTCGAGTGGCAGCAGGGCGGCCGCTTCGAGCTGCGCATCTTCCCCATCCCGGCCAACGGCGAGCGGCGCGTCCGCATCGCCTACGAACAGACCATCCAGCCCTTCGGCGACGGTCGCCGGTATGTCTATCCCCTGGCCCACGCCGCCGATGACTCGACCGCGGTGGGCCACTTCGAGGTGGACGTGAAGGTCGCCGGGGACGCGCGCGCCGAAGCCCAGGGCTACACCCTGGCCACCGCCCGCGAGGACGGCTCCGATCGACTCCGCTTCTCCGCCCAGGGCTTCCGACCCTCGGGGGACCTCATCGTCGACTACCAGATGCCCAACGGCGACGCCGAGCTGCGCTGGTGGACCTTCCGCGGTGACGCGACGGCGCCGCCGCCCGAGTCGACCCGCGAGGACGCCGAGGTGCTCGACCAGCACCGCCGGCTCTCCGCCGACGGCCGCGGCTACGTGGTCTTCGCCCTCCAGCCCGAGCTGCCCCTGGCCGCGGTGAACCCCGCCCGGGACTATGTGCTGGTGGTCGACGCCTCCCAGAGCATGGTCGGCGAGCGCTACCAGCGCGCGACGCGCTTGGCCTCGGCCCTCGCCGGCGAGATGGACCGCCGTGACCGGGTCACCGCCCTGGCCTGCGACGTCACCTGCCGCGCCATGTCGGGCGGCTTCCAGGCGCCCAACGCCGCGACCGCGGCGGCGATGCAGCAGTTCTTCGACAAGGAGGAGCCCGCCGGAGCCTCGGACCTGGTGGCCGCGCTCGGCGACGCGATGAGTGTCGCGCGGCGGGCCCGCCAGGGCTCGGACCGCGAGCTCCACCTGGTCTATCTCGGCGACGGCGCCGCCAGCGTGGGCCATCGCCGCGCCGGCAGCCTGGGCGCCGAGATGCGCGCCCTCCTCGAGGGTCACGCGCAGCTCACCACGGTGGGCATCGGGCAGGACGCCGACGCGCCCGCCCTGGCCTCGATGGCTCGCGGCGGCGGCGGTCACTACGTGCCCTTCGTGCCCGGCCAGCGCTCCAGCGCGGCGGCCCTGGCCATCCTGGAGACCACCTACGGCGCGTCGCTCCGGGCCACGTCGGTGGAGCTCCCCGCGGGCCTCACCGCCATCGCGCCCACCGAGCTCCCGACCCTGCGCAACGGCCAGGAGTTGATCGTCGCCGCCCGCATGGACGGCGAGTCGGCCCAGGGCGACGTGGTGCTCCGGGGCAAGACCGCGGCCGGCACCTTCGAGCAGCGCTACCCGGTGACGCTCCAGGCGGAGACCGCCGCGGGCAACGCCTTCGTGCCGCGGGTGTGGGCCAGCAAGCGCATCGCCGCCCTGCAGGACGCCGGCCGCGCCGAGAATCAGGCGGAGATCATCGCGCTCTCCAAGGCCTACGGCGTGATGTCGCGGGAGACCTCGCTCCTGGTCCTGGAGAGCGAGGCCATGTTCCGCGCCTTCGGTGTCGACCGCGCCCGCGCCTCGGTCCAATGGACCGGTGAAGAGGACATGGTCTACGGCGAGAGCGAGGGCAGCCTCGGCCTCGCCGGTGAAGGCCGCGGTGGCGGGGGCTCGGGCTCCGGTCTCGCGGGCTTCTCGGGGACCCTGGGCGGCCTCGCCACCGGCGGCGCGCCGGCCCGGTCCCGGCGCTCGGCGTCCAACCGCATGCCGACCACCGCGTCGCGCACGGCCCCCGCGATGGACGATATGCTGGCTCAGCCCGGTCCCCGCCCGGCGGAGCCCATGGCCGAGGCTGAGGAGAGCCTGGCGGACCGCGACGAGGCGGCCGTGGCGCTGCCCCAGGTGCGCACGCGGCGCCGTTCGCCCGGCCGCTGGGCCCGCAAGGTGTGGTTCCGCGAGGGCCGCGTCAGCCGCGACGGCGTCCGGGAGCGCGACCTGGTCGCCGTTCGCGCCGCGGAGGAGGCCCTGCGCGCCAACCCCGACAGTCGGGACCGGCATCGGGACCTGGTGCGGGCGCTCTCCCGCGCTGGGCACCTCGAGCGGGCCGAGGAGGTCGCGCGCGAGTGGCTGAGCCGGGACCGTCTGGATCCCGAGGCCCTCACCTACCTCGCCGACGTGGTCGGCCGGCAGGGGGATCGCGCCAAGGCGCTGCGGCTCCTCTCGGGCATCGTGGACCTGCAGCCCGACGACGTGGTCCTCCAGCAGCGGCTGGCCAACGCCTTCGAGCGCTCCAACGAGGCGCAGCGCGCCTGCGCCCATCGCGTCGCCCTGGCGGAGATCCGCCGCGGGGACGAGGACATGGTCGCCGACGCGGTCCGCTGCGAGCGAGCCCTGGGTCGACCCGACGCCGCCGACCGGCTCCTCGACGCGGTGAGGGAGAGCGAGCGCGCCGGGGTCCGGGAGCGGGCGATGCGGGCGCCCACGCCGGAGCGGGTCAGCGGGGACCTCATGGCCGAAGCCACTTGGACCGGCGGGTCGGACGTCGACCTCACGCTGGTCACTCCCCAGGGCACTCGCCTGAGCTGGATGGGCGGCCGGACCAACGTCGTCGGCGAGGACGCGCACCGCATCGGCCACGAGCGGGTCGGGCTCCGGCGCGCCGGCGTCGGGACCTACTACATCGAGGTCAACCGGGTGGACCCGACCGACACCGCGCCCGTCCAGGGCAGCGTGCAGGTCCGGGTCCATGGCCAGACCCAGACGCTCCCCTTCCGCCTGGACGGGGCCCGCGCCGAGGTCGGCCAGGTCGCCGTCGTGCGCCGCTGGCGCATCCAGTAGCTCGGCGAGCGATCGGGGCGCGAAGGGGGCTCTCGCCAGTCGGCGAGGGCCCCTTCGCGTACGCGGCTCTCCGAGCTTCGTCGGGCGCGAGGGACGCGGGCGGGGAGGCGGTCTCGACCTGGGGCGGAGCTCACTTCAGGCACGCGAAGGCGACTACCGCCCCGAGGACGAGCAGCGTCAGGCCGACGAAGATCCAGTCCTGGTTCAGCGACGGTTGCCGCTTCGCCCAGTCCACCGAGGCCATCCACTCGTCATCGTGCGTTCGCATCTCGTCCACCTCGGCCACCCAGACCACGGGCGCGACTCCTCGGTAGCCCGGCGCGACCGGGACCTCGTCGGGGAGCCAAACGCGCACGTAGATCGTGAGCTGGAGGCCGGTGGGGAGCTGCATCAGGGTGACCCGGCGCAGGGCCTCGGGGGGCCCGCGGAGGTCGACGGTCAGCGCCGGTTCGTCGCGTCGTAGGTCCGCGACCGACGCCTTCCACTCCCGCATGGGCCGGAGCCCGAAGCTCGGTGCGACCCGAAACCGTACCAGCGTCCCGTCGTCCAGCCGCAGCAGTCCGCCCTGTTGCGCGCGATGGACCTCACGCTCGCCCACGTGGAAACAGGCGTGCCGGAACGGCTCGACGAGCGCGCCCGATAGCCGCGTGGGGCGTTCGGCCGGCGCGGTGCCGTCCGCGTGTCGAGTCCCTCACCCGAGGTCGGTGAAGTCGAGGTCGTGGCGCGCGAGGTACTTGCGGAGCCGGTCGGCGTCGTTGGTGCTCTTGCGCTTGGTGCGGGACACGGCGAAGAGCTCGCGGCCGGCCGCCGAGAGGCTCGGGGCGCGGCGGCAGACCCGGACCACCTCGGCGAGCTGGGGGCGGTCGAAGGGGTCGAGGGCGGCGAGGGCCTCGGGGTCCAGCACGGCCTCGAGGCCGTCGCTCGCCGCGACGGCTCGCCACCCACGCTCCAGGCGCGCGATCTCGTCGGCGACGGTCGCGGTGTCGATGCGCCCGCCGGGCGCCAGGGTACCCATCCGCAGGATGGCGGCGTGGAAGTCGCGGAAGTTCGCCGGCCAGGGCGCCGCGGCGGCGAAGGCCAAGAAGGCCGCCCGCGCTTCGCGGTTCATGGTGACCCGGAGGCCGAGGTCTCCGGTGACCCGCTCCAGCTCGTGGTCCAGGTTGGGCTCGTGATCCTCTCGGCGCTCGCGGAGACCGGGCAGGGCGAAGGTCCACAGGTCGATGCGCGCCAGGAGATCTTCCCGGAACTCGCCCGCGGCCACCGCGGCCCGCAGGTCCCGGTTGGTCCCGCAGATCAGCCGGAAGTCGCTGGCGGTCTCGCGGTCGCTGCCCACCGGCAGGAAGCGCCCGTCCTCGATGGCCCGGAGCAGCATCGCCTGCTCGTCGAGGCCCAGCTCGCCCACTTCGTCGAGGAAGAGCACCCCACCGTCCGCGGCCCGCAGCAGGCCGGCGCGCGCGGTGGCGGCGCCGGTGAAGGCCCCTTTGACGTGCCCGAAGAGCGCGCTCATCGCGCCGTCGCCGCGCAGCGTGGCGCAGTTCACCTCGACCAGCGGCCCCTTCACCCGTCGCCGCGAGCGCAGGAGGGCGTCGATGCGCCGGGCGAGCTGCGACTTGCCGGCGCCGGTGGGCCCGAGGAGCAGGACCGGCTCCCCCGAGCGCAGCACCACGCGCTCCAGGTTCTCCACCAGCGCGTTGTAGCGGGGGCTCCGGGTGGCGATGCCGGCCTTGAGGAAGGCCAGGGACTCCTCGCGCTCCTCGGCGAAGCGACGCGCCAGGGCGTCGTAGCGCGAGCGGTCGAGATCGATGAGCGCGAACGAGCCCGCGGCGTCGGTGCTGCTCCGCTTGGGCGGCGAGGTCTGTAGGAGCGTCGCCGGGAAGTGGCGCGACTCGGTGAGCAGGAAGAAGCAGATCTGCGCCACGTGGGTCCCGGTGGTGATGTGCACCAGGTAGCGCTCGCGCTCCTCGTCGAAGGTCAGGCTGCGCGCGAAGCCGTGGAGCCCGGCGAAGACTTCTTCGAAGTCCCAGGGATCCTGCAGGTCGAGGGCGTGGAGCCGGACCTCGGTCTCCGGCGAGACCTGGCGCACGTCGGCGGCGACGGTCTCCGCCAATCGCCGGCGATTGGGCGGGTGCACCAGCTCGAGGCGGTCGACCACCAGGTCCTCGTGCTGTCCGAGGGCGACGGTGGGGCGCCACTTGTTCCAGCGCCGGTCCCCGAGGCCCGCGTCGAGGGTGGTCCCCAGGAAGCCGATGACGACCGTCTTCATATACCAGAGGATATATCACGATATATGAAGCGCTGATGTCTCCGGGGGTGCCCTAGTAATCGTTGACGTTTCTGGCTGGCACGTCGCCTGCTCATGGATCGCAGCGAAAGCGAGACATCATGAGCACCTACCGAGTCATCGACGCGAAGCACCCCATCAAGGCCTGGACCCACGGCGTCCCCGTGGAACCCGCCGCCGAGGAACAGCTCCGCCGCACCGCGGCGCTCCCCTTCATCCACAAGTGGGTCGCCGTCATGCCCGACGTGCACCTCGGGAAGGGCGCGACCGTGGGTAGCGTGATCGCGACCCACCGCGCCATCGTCCCCGCGGCGGTCGGGGTGGACCTCGGCTGCGGCATGACCGCGGTGCGCACCACGCTGAACGCGAGCGACCTCCCCGACGACCTCCGGCCCCTGCGGTACGCCCTGGAGAAGGCGATCCCCCATGGCCGCAGCGCCCGCGGAGGTCGCGGTGACCGGGGCGCATGGGGGAACCCGCCGGAGCCGGTGGCGGCCGCCTGGGGCGAGCTGCGTCCGCGCTTCGACGCCATCGTCGCCAAGCACCCCAAGGTGGCCCGCGCGAACCACGTGAACCACCTGGGTACCCTTGGCACCGGGAACCACTTCGTGGAGCTTTGCCTCGACGAGGCGGACCAGGTCTGGGTCATGCTGCACAGCGGCTCGCGCGGCGTGGGGAACCGCATCGGCACCTACTTCATCGATCTGGCCCAGCAGGAGATGCGGCGCTGGTTCGTCGACCTTCCGCACCGCGACCTGGCCTACCTGCCCCAGGGAACCCAATACTTCGACGACTACGTCGAGGCGGTCGGTTGGGCCCAGGACTTCGCCGCGGTGAACCGCCGCACGATGATGACCGCCGCGTTGCGCGCGCTCGCCGAGAGCGGGCTCCTGCCCGAATTCCGCGCGGACACCAAGGTGGTCAGCTGCCACCACAACTACGTGGAGCGCGAGCACCACTACGGCGCCGACGTGCTGGTGACCCGCAAGGGCGCCGTGCGAGCGCGCGAGGGCGAGCTGGGCATCATCCCCGGGAGCATGGGGGCCAAGTCCTTCATCGTGCGGGGCAAGGGGAACCCGGAGAGCTTCTGTAGCTGCAGCCATGGCGCCGGTCGGGTCATGTCGCGCACCGCGGCCCGGAAGCAGTTCACCGTGGCCGACCACGAGGCGGCGACCGCGGGTGTGGAGTGCCGCAAGGACGCCGGGGTGATCGACGAGACGCCGATGGCCTACAAGGACATCGACGCCGTGATGGCCGCCCAGGCGGACCTGGTGGACATCGAGCACACCCTGCGGCAGGTCGTGTGCGTGAAGGGCTGACGATGACGAACGCGATCCACATCGACGGACGCGCCGGGGAGGGTGGCGGACAGATCCTCCGCACCTCCCTGGCGCTGGCCGCCCTCACCGGGCGACCGCTCCGGATGGACCACATCCGCGCCGGTCGCCGGAAGCCCGGGCTGCTCCGACAGCACCTCACCGCGCTGCGCGCGGCGGCGTCACTCACCGGCGCCGAGATCGAGGGCGCCGAGCTGGGGAGCGGCGCGATCCGCTTTCGCCCGGGACCGGTGCGCGGCGGCGAGCACACGTTCGCCATCGGCTCGGCGGGCAGCGCGCTCCTGGTCTTTCAGACCGTCCTGCCCATTCTCCTTCGCGCGCCGGAGGCCAGCGTCATCCACTTCACCGGGGGCACCCACAACCCCTGGGCGCCGACCTTCGACTTCGTCGCCGAGGTCTTCGCGCCGATGCTACGCCGCATGGGCGTGGACCTCGAGCTCACCCTCGAGCGCCACGGCTTCTATCCCGCGGGCGGAGGCGCCTTCACCCTGCGCATGGAGCCGGCGACGCTCGGACCGCTGACCGGCGCCGAGGAGCAGGACCTCCAGGGGATGGACGCCGAGATCCTGGTGGCCAACCTGCCCTTCCGCATCGTCCAGCGAGAGAGCGCCGTGTTGCGCGCGCGGCTGGGGCTCGACGACCGCGACATCCACCCGCGCAAGGTCGCCTCGGCGGGGCCGGGCAACGTCGTCTCGGTTCGCTTCCGCGGCGCGGTGCCCGAGCGCGTCACCAGCTTCGCCCGCAAGGGCGTGGCTGCGGAGAAGGTCGCCGAGGACTGCGCGCGCCAGGCCCAGCGCTATCGTGCTCACGGCGCCCCGGTCGGCGAGTACCTGGCGGACCAGCTGCTGTTGCCCGTCGCCCTCGGCGGCGGTCGCTTCACCACCGGTCCGCTCTCGAGCCACGGCCGCACCAATGTCGAGACCATCCGCGCGTTCCTGGGGAGCGACGCTCTCCAGGTCGCCGTCGACGGCGAGCGGACGGTGGTCAGCCGGCCCGACTGACGGCCGCTTCCAGGGCCTCGCCCTCGAGCGGGTAGCGGCAGTAGAAGCAGCGGGCCGGCTCGGCCGCGCGGTCGAAGATGAAGCCGCCGCCGAAGAGGACCATCAACGCCAGCGGGGTCAGGAAGAGGGCGTCGGCGCTGATGGCCATGGCCCAGACGGCCATGCCGAAGGTCACCACCACCCAGATCCATTTGGTGACCACCCAGCCCCGCGAGGGCACGTCCAGCCGGCGCACCTGGTCGCAGCGCGGGCAGTGGGCGTGGCTCGGTCGGCGCCAGGCCATCAGAGGCCTCGATGGTGTTCGGGGCGCAGGGGAATGCGGCCGTCCAGGGCGGCGTCGATGGTGGCCACGATGCGCTCCCGGTCCCGGGGCAAGCGGCCGCCGAGGGGCAGGTAGTTCGAGGCGTGGTTGGTGCGGAAGAGGCAGTCGGTGGGCCGCGCCTCGGCGACCATCGTGCGCAGCTCCCGGAGGAGCTCGGGCACCGGGGGCACCTCGAACTTCCCCTTGGCGCGGAGCTTCGCCAACGGGGTCCCCGGGACCACGGTGACGGTGAGCGCGGCGAAGAACTCGGGGTCCATGGCGGTCACCAGCTCGGCCGTCGCGCGGGCGTGCTCCTCGGGCCGGTCCATCCCGATCCCCAGGAGCGCGATCACGCTCAGCTCCATCCCCGCCGCCTTGGCCCGCCGAGCCGCGTCGACGTGGCCCTCGAAGGTGTCTCCCTTGGCGATGCGCTTGAGGGTGGCGTCGTCGCCGGACTCCGGTCCGATGTAGAGGCGCCCGAGGCCGAGCTCGGCCAGCTCCGCGAGCTCGGCGTCGGTCTTGGCGGCGACGTTCCGGGCCATCGCGTAGCAGCTCACCCGGCGCAGCCGCGGGAGCCGCTCGCGCGCCATGTGCAGGATGGGTCGCCAATGGTCCATGGGCAGGACCAGGGCGTCGCCGTCGGCGACGAAGAGCTTCTCGATGCGGTCCCCGGCGACGGCGGCGGCCTCCTCGAGATCGGCCAGGGTCTCGGCGAGCTCCCGCACCCGGAAGGTCTTCGCCCGGTACATGTCGCAGTAGGTGCAGTGGTTCCAGGAGCACCCCACCGTCGCCTGCAGGATATAGGCGTCCGCCTCGGAGGGGGGCCGGTAGATGCTTCCTTCGTAGCGCACGACGTCACCGTCTAACGCGTGGATCCGGACCCGTCGACCCCCGGCCGACTCGGTGGCCCGGGCCCCCGCGCACCTTCATCCGCCGCGGCGGCGGCGCCGCTCGCGGGCTTCCCGGAGCTCCGCCAGGCGCGCTCGGCCCTCGCGGCGTCGGCGCGCGGCGTCGGCCATCATGGCCTTCTCCTCGTCGAAGCTCGGGCGCTCCACGAAGCGGCGCCGCGGGTTCCGGGCCCGCGCCCGGACCCGGTACTCGAAGTGCAGATGGGGCGCGTAGGTCAGCCCGGTGCGGCCGACCTCGCCGAGGACCTGGCCGCGCTCCACGACCTGACCGGCGAAGACCGCGCTCCGCTTCAGGTGGGCGTAGACCGTGCGGCGGTCGCCGGGGTGGAGGACGACCACCAGGTTCCCGTAGCCGCTGACCGAGTTGTCCGCGTGGATCACCAGGCCGCCCTGGGCGGCGCGGACCAGCGAGCCCACCGGCGCGGGGATGTCCACGCCCCGGTGGAGGCGATGTCGGAGCTGGCGGCGCCGGTTGTGCCCGAAGCCGCGGCCCATGAACCCGTCCGGGACCGGCCAGAGGAGGTCGTCCGAGGGGTCGCCGGGGACCTCGGCCAGGACGTCCGCGGGGGCCGCGCCGCCCATGACCCGGTTCCAGCCGTCCTTGCCCTCGAGGCCCAGGCGTCGCGCCCGTTCGGCGGCATCGCCGTGGGGCTCGGGGACCTGCCGCGGCCCATCGCAGAAGCGACGGCGGCCGCGCCGGCCGCAGCGGCGCAGGGGGCGCTGCCAGGCCGCGATGGCCGGGAAGCCGTTCGGCTCCGTCGTCTCCGCCTCCTCCTCCGGCTCGGGGGCGACGGGCACCGAGGCCGCCGCGACACCGCGGAAGGCCGTCTCGCCGACGGGGGAACCCGACGGCCAGAAGAGGGCCCACGCGGTGGCCAGGAGCAGGGGGAGGAACCGCACGACGGGCCGAGTCTGGCAGCTCTCGTCGTGCGCAGGAAGGCGGACGGTCTCCCACCCCGGCGCACATCGCGCCCGTCCTCAGCGGTGCCGTCGCCGGCTCACTCGCACTGGTCGGCGCCGACGTCGTTGCTCGCGCCCCGCGCGGTGCCGTCGAGGTCGTCCTCGACCGCGCCGATCATCTCCCCGGCACCGACCGGCGCGCTGCCGCAGTCCGCGAGGTGGAGATCGCCGGCGGCGGCGTCCACGAAGAGCCCGGCGGTGGCGTCGGTCATGTTGCCGGCCAGGTTCGCGGTGGCCTCGTTGCGCGCGCGGATGAGCCCATTGACCAGGTTGTTCCGGATGCGCAGCCCGGAGGTGCTCGCCCAGCGGTACTCGATGGCGTTGGTGTAGTGGTCGGGGTCCGACATGAAGACCGTGTTGTTGTCGATGTCGCAGTCGTGGCCGCGCTCGACGGAGATGGCGATGTCGTGGCCGCCGCCCCCGGGGAAGCGGCTGGACACGGTGTTGTTGCGGATGGTCACGTCGTAGACCTCGGTGCGGAAGCCGAGCCCGATCCCCCGGGCGCAGTCGACGATGGTGTTCCGCTCGATCAGGTGGCCGCCGCTGCCCTCCTCGCTGTCCCACATGTGGATCGCGTGCTCGGAGAGGCCGCCGGTGTAGGTCATGCCGCCGCGCTGGTCGGCCGCCTGGCCGTGGGCGGGTCGCGGCGTGCCGCCCTGGGCGCAGTAGATGCCCTCGAAGTGGCTGTCGTGGACGTGCCAGTCCCGGGACCCGTGGGTGTCGATGCCGCCGGTGTAGCAGGTGGTGTTGCCGGTCTGGGAGCCGTAGCCCCAGACGTTGTCCCGGCCGTCGGCGGTCATCTCGAAGGAGCTGCAGCCGACCTCGACGTCGTCGACGTGGGCGCTGTCCCCGGGGCTGGCCTTCATGAACTGCTGGCCGCCGTCGACGAGGCGGACGTCGTGGATCACCGCGGCGTCGCCGTCGGCCCAGAAGTGGATCAGGTGGAAGACCGAGCGCTGCACCGTGAGGTTGGCGATGGTCACCCGCGGGGCGGCGATGGTGATCGAGGCCGACCCCCCACCGTGGAGCCGGTAGGCGGAGTCGATGACCACCGCGCTGGCGTCGCCGGAGGCGCCGCGGAGGGTCACGTCGGGCTTGGTGAAGTAGAGCCCGGTGTAGCCGCCGCCGGCCGCCGGGAGGGTGTAGGTGCCGTCGGCCAGGAGGATGGTGCTCCCCTCGGGCGCGCTCTGGATGACCGACCGCAGCGACATCGTGCTGCCGTCGACCATGACCTGCCCATCGCCGGCCGGGCTGACCTCGATGGTGGCGCCGGTCGCGGCCACGATGGCCGCGGTGCGCTCGGCGCAGGCGTCGGACCCCGGGCTGGTGCCGCCGTCGGTGCCGCCCGAGCCGCCGTCCTCGTCGGGGGTGGAGCCATCGGTGCCGGGCGTGGAGCCATCGGCGACGGGCGTGGAGCCATCGGTGGCGCCGCCGTCGACGGTGGGTTCGGAGTCGTCGTCGCCGCAGCCGAGGGCCAGGGCGAGGAGGACGAAGGGGAGGGTACGGATGCGCATGCCCACCGCCTATCGCGCCCGGGCTCGCGAGGGCAATTTCGGCTTTTGCGCGGATGATGCGCGCTCAGGCGCGTTCGGCCGGTCCGTCGGCGCCGAAGAGCCGGCCGCGCTCGGTGAAGAGCACCAGACCGAGGCACACCAAGCCGAGGACGAAGAGCCCGCGCACCAGGGGGATCGTGGTGCCGTCGTAGGAGCGCGCGATGAGCCCGCCGATGACGCCCGCCAAGGTGGTGGTCATGAAGCCGTAGGCCGCCGAGGCGGTGCCCGCCACGTGCCCCAGGGGCTCCATGGCCATGGCGTTGAAGTTCGCACCGATCGCCCCGAAGAACGCGAAGCAGAGGGTGAAGAGCGGCAGGAAGAGGCTCAGGTGGTCGCCCTTCAGGAAGGTCAGCGCGTAGAGGAGCCCCGAGGTCAGGGTGAAGCCCAGCACGGCGAGGTGGCTCAGGCGCCGCATGCCGAAGCGCTCCACCAGCCGCGAGTTGAGGAAGTTGGACACCGAGAGCGCGAGCGCGACCGCGGCGAAGTAGAGCGCGAAGGCGTCGCCCACCTCGAAGACCTCGCGGAAGATCTGCTCCGACGCCGAGACGTAGGCGAAGAGCGAGGCGAAGATGATGCCGCCGGCCAGGGTGTAGCCGGCGCTGGTCCGGTTGCGCACCACGGCCAGGTAGGCACCCAGGGTGTTCTTCAGGCCCGCGGGGGAGCGCTGCTCGGCGGGGAGGGTCTCGGCCAAGCGGAAGTAGACCCAGCCGAAGATGAGCGCCCCGGCGATGGCCAGGACGTAGAAGCACCACTCCCAGGGGGCCACGAAGAGCACCGCCTGACCGAGGCTCGGTGCGAGGATGGGGATGACCATGAAGACCGTCATCACCAACGACATGATCCGCGCCATGCCGCGGCCCTGGAAGACGTCGCGCACCACGGCGATGGCCACCACCCGGCAGCCGGCGGCGAAGACGCCCTGGACGAAGCGCATCGCCAGGAGCGCCTCGAAGCTGCCCACCATCGCGCAGGCGGCGCCAGCGACGGCGTAGCCGACCAGCGAGACCAACACGACCCCGCGGCGCCCGACGCGATCCGAGAGGGGCCCATAGACGAGCTGCGGTGTCCCGAAGCCCAGCACGTAGGCCACGACCACCAGCTGGCGGTCGTTGGGGTTGGTGATCGCGAACTCGCTCGCGATGTGGCTCAACGCCGGGAGCATGATGTCGATGGCCAGCGCGTTGAGGGCCATGAGCGAGGCGACGAGCGGCACCAGCTCCCAGGTCGACAAGGACCCCGCGGCGGGGGCCAGGTCGTCGGCGGCGGCTTCGGCCGGGGGCGCCGCGGTGACCTCCGGGGGCACGCTGGGCGGCGGCGGAGCGTCCATCCCGGGGGACGACGTTGCTCCTGGGGATCGAGACGGCATAATCCGCCCAATGCGTCCCCTCCGCGCCTCGATCGTTACCACGATTCTCGTCTCCCTCGCCCTCGGTGGCTGCCGCTCCCGCGAGCCCGACGACTCCGAATACCGCATGGCCCGCGCCGAGCGCCGCCAGCGCGCCGACGAGCCCGTCGCGCCGGCGACTCCGCCCGACACCGAGGCGCCCAGCGCGCCGCCGCCCGCGGCGCCCGCCGAGCCTGCGCCGGTGCCCGCGGGACTCCTGCAGCCAGGCGTCGAAGAGCAGGCCCCCGCCACCTACGCGGTGCGCCTGGAAACCACCGAGGGCCCGGTGACCATCGACGTGACCCGCGCCTGGGCCCCGAAAGGCGCCGACCGCTTCTACAACCTGGTGAAGCTCGGCTACTTCACGGACATCGCGTTCTTCCGCGTGCTCGAGGGCTTCATGGCCCAGGCGGGCATCCACGGGAACCCGCAGGTGAACCGCATCTGGACCAACCGGACCCTCGAGGACGACCCGGTCACCCAGCACAACACCCGCGGCATGGTGACCTTCGCCACCGCCGGGCCCAACACCCGCGCCAACCAGTTCTTCATCAACTACGGCGACAACCAGCGGCTGGACGGCATGGGCTTCGCGCCCTTCGGTCGCGTCCGCGACATGGCTGCGGTGGACAAACTCCACAGCGGCTACGGCGAGGGCGCGCCCCGCGGCCGGGGCCCCTCCCAGGGGCAGATGAGCTCCCAGGGGAACACCTACCTCCGGGCCCAGTTCCCGGAGCTCGACTACATCCGCTCGGCGACGATTGTCGAGGAGAACGGCGAGCCCGTCGCCACCCAGTGAGCGGGAGCAGGTCGTCGAACGGCGCCCGAAGGGCGGATTTCACATCGGGTAACCGGGGTGCCCGATCTTCGGCTTCCGACTCATGCCTCAGGGGGCCGGTGAAACAGGAATGTCGTCCCAGGCCGGCGTGAGCCAATGGTGGCGCACGATGGTCTTCTAGTGTGACCATTTGATTCCAATTTGGCGCAAGTTCGGACGGCGAAACGCGATCTTCACGTGAAGATCGGGCGGCCCCCGCCTGCACCCCATGGGTCCGCTCGTCCAGCCGAGGTGCCGATCCAGAACGCGCCGGCCGCCCTCGCTCCATCCGAGGTAGACGATGGACGCTTGGCGGTAGTCCCCCACGCTCACCCGCGCCTGCGCTTGGGAGTGACCGTCGAGCGGTCGGGGCTCGCCCATGAGGAGCCCATCCACGTACGCGGTGAGGGACTCGTCGTCGGGCGCCGGACGTACGCCCGAGTGTGCTCGTCGTCGGGAGTGTCGAACTCCTCGGGGCACGCCTAGGGGTCGCCCGCTCGGTCCTCCGGGCGGAATCCTTCGGGCAGCCCGCTGCCGATGACCTGACGGACCCGGGCCATCAGCTCGTCGCGGCGCTCGACCCCGTAGTCGGTGGTGGCGATGGGCGCGTGGAAGCGCAAGCTCACGGGCTGCGAGCGGTGGACCGCGAGCTGCGAGATGGGCTGCACCGCGCGGGTCCCCCAGAGGGTCGCGGGCAGGATCGGGATGCCGGCGTTCAGGGCGAGCATGAAGCCGCCCTTCTTGAAGGGGCCCATGTGCCCGGTGCGGCTGCGGGTCCCCTCGGGAGCGATCCACACGCTGACCCCCGACGCCATGAGCTCGGCGGCGGCGTCCAGGCTCGCCCGCGCGCGGCGGTTGTCCCGGCGGTCGACGAAGACGAACTCCGCGGCCTCCATGGCGCGACCGATCAGCGGGAACTTCCGGATCTCGACCTTGGCCACCATCCGCAGCGTTCCGGGGAAGGCGTAGTAGACCGTGAAGATGTCGTAGTTCGACTGGTGATTGGACATCACCACGTAGGTCTGGTCCGGGTCCACGTGCTCGAGGCCCGCGACCTCGACGCGCATGTCGGCGAGGCGGACCGCCGCGCGACTCCAGTAGTCCAGGCGGCGGTCGATGGACTCGCGGCGCAGGCGTCCCCGGGCGGCGTCGAGGACCGTCGGCGCACACACCTGGGCGGTGGTGGCGATGGTCATCAGCGCCGTCGCCAGGGACGGCTCGTTCGCGCGAGGCAGGGCCTCAGCCCTTCGGGGCGGGGCGCATGCGCTGGAGCACGAAGAAGTTGCTGAACGCGCGGGTGGCGAAGAGGTCCAGGTACGCCTTGCCCAGGTAGAGGTCGGGGTTCTTCGGGTCGACCTGCACCAGGAAGTCGCGGATGCGGCCCTCGGGATCGATGGTCTTGTTCCGACCGCTGCCGTAGTCGAGGAGCACGGCGTTGGGGTAGTCGGCGTAGCGCGGGTTGGGGCCCACCGGGACCACGTCGTAGAAGCCGTGCCGCGCCGAGGGCGCGCCGTCCTTCTTGGGTCGCCACTCCGCCTTGGGCCCGCCGCGCGGGGCGTCGACGAAGAGGTTGTAGCCGGCGAGCTTGCCCGCGGGGTCGACGAAGAAGCCCTTCACGAACTTCTGGATGCCCAGGACCTTGGCGAAGGTGGGCGGGTTGAACCCCTTGAACTCCCAGTCCTTCAGGTGCTTCTGCTGGGGGGTCGCCCCGTGGTCCATGACGGCGTTGCACGTGCGCTTGTCGAAGCGGATGACGTCGTCGAAGGTGACGCCGCTGAAGGGATGAGAGCTCATGGGCGCGGAGAATAGCAGCCCGGCCGTCCCTTGCGCGCCCCACCTTCGCTCACTGTGTGGGGACGCCGCCGAAGCGCGCGACGACCTCCGCCAAGGTCTCGGTGCCCCACTTCAGTCCGTCCACCGGGATCCGCTCGTCGTGGCCGTGGAAGAGGTCCGCGAAGCGGATCTCCGGCGGCATCCGCACCGGCGAGAAGCCCACCCACTTGCACCCGATGCCGGCGAAGGCCTTCGCGTCGGTGAAGCCCGGCAGCATGTAGGGGACCACCGGGCTCCCGGGCGCGCGCCGACCCATCACGTCGGTGATGGTGTCGTAGAGCGCGGTGCGTCGCGGTTCGGTGACCACCGGGGGCAGGTCGTGCATCACCTCGAGCTCCACCTCGGGCCCGAGCACCGCCTGGAGCTCGCGGAGGAAGTCGTCGGTGGTCTGACCGGGGAGCATCCGGCCGTCGATCTCCGCTTCGGCGACGCCGGGGATCACGTTGGTCTTGGAGCCCGCGCGCATCACCGTGGGGCTCGCGGTGTTGCCCAGCATGGCCAGGAAGCCCCGGGCCGCCGAAGGGTCCAGGATGGCCTTCAGGAGCCGCGGGGCGATGGCCGGGTGGAGCAGCTTGGGGAGCTGCCGCCGGATGGGCTCGGGGAGGTCCTGGGCCAGGCCCATCACGAACTCCTCGACCACCTCCGTGCGCCGCATGGGGAGCCCCCGCTCGCCGAGTCGGGCGATGGCGGCGGCGAGCTTCACCACCGCCGAATCCGCGCGAGGCATCGACCCGTGCCCGGGCTCGCCCGTGGTGCGCGCCTTGACCCAGCACACGCCCTTCTCCGCCACCTGGATGGTGAAGAAGCTCTTGCCGGCCAAGTGGATGTTGAAGCCGCCCCCTTCGCCGAGGGCGTACTCCGCCTCCACCAGGTCGCGGTGGTTGGCGCAGAGCCAGAGCGAACCCTGGCGGCAGCCGGCCTCCTCGTCGGCGACGCCGGCGAAGATCAGGTCGCGCTTCGGCCGGATGCCTTCCCGCGCGAAACGGCAGAGGATGGCCACGCTCATCGCGCAGTGGTTTTTCATGTCGATGGCGCCCCGACCCCAGAGGCAGCCGTCGGCGACCACCCCGTCGAAGGGCGGGTGGGACCACTTGTTCGGTTCCACCTCGACCACGTCGAGGTGCCCCGTGAGCAGGAGCGGCGGCTCCTCGCCGGTCCCCTTCAGCCGCGCCACCACGTTGCCGCGCCCCGGCCCGCTCGAGAGCACGGTGGGCTCCAGGCCCGCTTCGCGGAGCTCTTCGGCCAGGAACTCGGCGGCGACGATCTCGTTCCCCGGCGGGTTCCGGGTGTCCAGGCGGATCAGCCGCTGGCAGAGGTCGAAGGCGTGGTCGGTGAGCGCGGCGTCGGGCTGGAACATGCGCCGCCGAGGATAGCCGAGACCGTTCAGACCTCGTCGGGATCGATCCCGAGCTCGCGTAGCTTCCGCGCGTAGGCCTCGGCGCGGAGTGCCTCTTCCTCGGCGCGGCGTG
>DCLA01000111.1:0-11618 GCA_002320815.1 Myxococcales bacterium UBA1660 | reverse complement strand
GCGGCGTGCCTCTTCCTCGGCGCGCTGAACGGCGAAGCCGAGCTCGCGTCGCAACCTGTCCCGGACCTCGACTCCGAAGGGGAGCCAGGCTTCGCCGAAATGGAAACGGAGCTGTCGGTGCTCATCGAAGCTGAGCTCGAGGTCGAGCACCCGGGAGCGCCAGCGGCCCCCCTGCGGAACGACGGGCCGGTAGCTCCCCCCGGCGAGCTCGAACCCGTGCAGGCTGATCCGTCCCGCGTCGAAGACGAAGTACTCCGGGATCCCCAGCCGGGCGAAGACCTCGACGTTGCGCGTATAGTCCTTCGCCCGGTCGCCGCGCAGATGGATCTCCAGGGCGAAGTCGAGCCCCTTGCCCTCGTCCGAGACCAGCCACCGGTCTCGGGGATGGGGGTCGACGTCGAACACCACGAAGAGGTCGGGGGCGATGACCGGCTCTCCGGGGTAGTAGACCGGGAGCTCGCTCCCGATGTAGACGCTCCGACCCCGCCGGGCGAAGTGCTCCTCCAGCGCCTCCCGGGCCCGCTCCTTGGGGATCCGGTGGTGGTCGCCCTCCGGTGGGCCCGCCGCAGGGAGCTCGGACGGGAGCGCGTCGATGACGTCTCGACGCTCCTTTTCCGAGAGCCGGTCCCAGAGATCCTGCGCCGGCGCCCGCGGGTCATCCGGGTCGACGCGATAGGGGGAGCGGGCCATGGCCCACTCTATCCTGCCCGCCTTCCGATGGCGAAGGGCGGGGAGCTCAGAGCGCCGGAGACACCCGGATGCCCTCGATCGGATCCCGAACGAAGAGGAGCCCGATGCCGACCCCGAAGCCGGCGACGGTCACGCCCCCGAGGACGGCGGCCATCACGGCGAGCGTGTCGTCGTAGCCATCGAAGCACAGGTCCCCCTCGCCGCACTCGCGGGGAGGCCGTCGCGCGTCGCGGATCGTGAGCCCGAGCGCAGTCAGTCCGAAGGCGCCGGTGACCGCGGCCAGCACGGCCCCGAAGATCCGCAGACCTCGCCGCGATCGCAGCCGCACCCGCACCCGATCCCCCGCGCTGAGCGAGAGGGGCTGGCGCCGTCCCCAGCGCCCGATGGGCTCGAGCACGACGTCGAAGGACCCCGCGTCCGGCCGGAGCTCGCATCGTCCCTCGCAGAGGGTCGCGCGGCCGCCATGACGGAGGATGGCGTCGCGCCCCTCGAGGTCGACGTGGACGGGGGCCTGCGCCGAAGCGGCGCTGGCGAGGAGGGTCAGAGCGAGAGGGAGAAGTGCGTGTCGCATGCACCATCCCAGAGCAGAAGCCGCGCCAACCCCGATCGTCCGAGTTCCGCGGCCGCCGACGGGCCCCGGTGTGCAGGCGACCGCACACCGGGCGCTCGGCTCACTCCTGTAGCCCGAGGCGGTCGAGCTTGTCGTAGAGAGCGCGGCGACTGATGCCCAGATGCCGCGCGGCGGCCGACTTGTTCCCCCCGCAGCGCGCGAGCGCGTGGCGGATGGCGCGACGTTCCGCGTCCTCCACCTGCGGTCCCAATCCCGTCGGTCCTACCGGTGGTGTCCCCAGCAAGAAGGGCAGGTCGCTTCGCCGCGCCTGGGTCCCCAAGAGCGCGAGGCGTTCGGCGACGGTGCGCACCTCGCGGACGTTGCCCGGCCAGTCGTGGTTCCCGAGAGCGCCGGCGATGACGCCTTCGAAGGTGTCGAGCTCGAGCTGATGGGGCGCGAGGAAGTGGTCCAAGAGAAGCCGCCAGTCGTCGTCACGCTCGCGCAGCGCCGGCACCCGCAAGGTCACCGTGCTCAAGCGATGGAAGAGGTCCGCCCGGAAGCGTCCGGCCGCAACTTCGGCCTCGAGGTCCCGATGCGTGGCGGTGATCAGCCGGACGTCTGCGCGCGCGTCGTGGGTCGCGCCCAGCGCTCGGACCTCACCGGTCTCCGCGAAGCGGAGCAGTTTCGCTTGGGCCCCGGGGCTCGCGTCGCCGATCTCGTCCAGAAAGAGCGTCCCGCCGTGGGCGCGCGCGGCGGCCCCCGGCTTGTCTCCGACGGCGCCCGTGAAGGCGCCTCGCCGATGTCCGAAGAGCTCCGCCTCGAAGAGCGTCTCGGGCACCGCGGCGATGTTCACCGCGACCAGTGGGTGGTCACGCCGGGGGCTGCTGGCGTGGACGCGCCGCGCGAAGAGCTCTTTCCCGCTGCCGGTCTCGCCGACGACCAACACCCGCGCGCTCGTGGGGGCGACCCGGTCGGCCTCGGCGAGGGCTGCGGCGAACGCGGCGCTCGCGCCGACGAGGTCCGCCCCGTCCGTGTGCTTCGCCCACTCGCGCCGGAGGATGCCCAGGAGCTGACCACGGTCCGCGGGCTTGAGCAGGAAGTCGGTCGCGCCAGCGCGCATCGCTTCGACGGCGAGCGGGACGTCGCCCTCGCCGGTGAGGATGATGACGGGTAGGGTCGGGCGCTCGGACCGCAACCGCTGCAGGAGCGCCATGCCATCCATGCGCGGCATCCGGAGGTCGACCACCACCGCGTCGACCTCGACCCGCTCGATTCGGGCGAGGGCCTCGACGCCGTCGCTGGCGCTCTCCGCCTGGAGCCCCTCCTGCGCCAGCATCGCGACCAACACCGCGCAGAGCGCGTCGTCGTCGTCGACCACCAGCACGGTACGGGACCCCACCGCTGGGGATCTATCACGCCTCTTCCCGGGCATCGCGGCGGCACCCTCAGAAGCCGAAGGCGCCCCGCTCCCGGAGGCAGTCGTCGACCTCGTCGCAGGCACGGTCGAGGCACGTCGCAGCGTCTAGGCGGCGGTCGGTGTCGAGCGCGAGGAGGGTCGTGCAGAGGTCGGGCACCCAGTACTCGCCGCTCGCGGCTTCACAGCTCGCCCAGACTCCCAGGCAGGTGCGCACCACGTCCGCTTCGCGCTCGGAGGGTTCCCCTCGGAGATGCAGGAGGCACGTCTCGGTGCTCTGCTCTTGGACGCAGGCCGCGCGGGTGTCGGGGTCGAGTTCGTCGTCCACGGCGAGCAGCGCCTCGGGAAAGCAGCGGTCGTCCGCGCTCTCCAGGGCCCTCTCGTCGCAACCGAGCCCCCGGGTGCACGCGTCGAAGGCGACGACGAAGTCTTCTCGGTACACATCCTCGAAATCGGCCGCGCACTCGTCGATGGCCTCGCTCACCTCCTCGGGGGTGCCCAACCCGCACTCTTCGTAGGGCGTCAGGAGCGCGCGACAGAGAGCTTCATCGCTCCCGACGTCGGTCGCTGCGCGCGGTGAGCCGCACCCGAGCGCGGCGAATACCGTGACGGCGAGGTGAGTCGAGAGACGAGGACGGAAACGTTGGTTCATGCGCGAACCCATTGCACTCGGCGCGCCACCCGATTTCTGCGCTGCGTTCGGGGGACCGCCGGCCGAGGTGTGCAGCCGGCTGCACGGTGGGCCACGGCGGCCCAGGCGCCTTCAGGCAGCGTTGCTCGGGCTGGGGAGCTCGACGACCACCGTCGTGCCCAGGTCTTCGGTGCTCTCGAGGTGCAAGGTGCCGCCATGGAGCTCGACGACCTCGCGCGCGAACGCGAGGCCCAGGCCCGACCCCTCGGGTTTGGTGGTGAAGAAGCCGCGCTCGGCGAGGGAGCGGTGCCGCGGGTCCATGCCCCGGCCCTCGTCCCGAATCCGGATCACCACCGAGGGGCCATGTCGACGGGCGTCGAGCTGGACGGTCGCCTCGCCGCCGGCTTCGAGGGCGTTCTTCAGCAGATTCTGCAGGGCTGGAACGAAGAGGGCCTCGTCGAGGTCCACCCGCAGATCGCCCAGGTCGACGCCGTCGACCGCGACGCCACCCACCGCGGCGCCGACGCGACGCAAGAGCGCGCCCAGCGCGGTGGGTGTCGGCACGGGCTCCATGCGCGCGAGGCGCGAGTACCGGTCCGTGACTGCCGTGATGCGGCGCTCTTGGTCGGCGGCGAGATCCACCATCGCTGGGTCCGGGGTCTCGCCGCGCTCCATCGCCACCTGGATCACGTCCAGGGCTCCGCGCAGGGCCGCGAGTGGTGTGCGCAGGTCGTGCGCGAGCTGCGCCCCCATCCGACCGGTGAACACCAGACGCTCCCGCCGCTGGCGTTCGTCCCGGGTCAGCGCGCGGGCGAGGGCGACGCCGGCGGCGCTGAAGACGACCGCGGTCAGACCGAGTCCGATCACCGGACCGAGCCGTCCGGTCTCCTCCGCCAGCACCAGCTGCGCCATGGCGAAGAGGCAGGCACCGGCGAACCCGAGCGGGAGACCCCAGTGGCGTCGCGTCCGACCGAAGAGGTGCTCGCGCGCACCGAGCCACACCAGGATGAGCGCGGTGGAGAGGCTGGCCACGTGGCCCAACCGCGGGACCGGGGCCCCCAGGTCCGCGAAGAGCTCGGTGAGACCGAGCAGCGCTGCCGAGGCCAGACCCCAGAGGAGCCCGCGGGTCCGTCGGCCTTCGCGGTGAGCGGTCCGTCGACGGTGCCGAACCAGCATCCCGACCGAGCCCGCCACGGCCGGCACGAAGAGGGCGATGTAGGTCGTCGACCATCCCGGGGACTCCACCCACCTCGCGAGACCGGGCGAAACCGCGGCCCCGGCGGAGCTCGCCGCGAGGAGCAGAAAGGGCGCGAAGGCGAGCGCCAGGCCTCGTCGATGGCGCTCGAGGTCACCGGTGAAGGCTGCGACGAGGGCGAGACCCAAGGGCGGCACCAGCGGTGAGAGCGAGAGGTCGAGCAGGTGCCAGGCCAACCCGCCGGTCTCGGCGTACGCGGCGGCCGCCAAGGTCCATCCCGCGAAGTCGGCGCAGAGGCAGCCCAGGAGGAAGGCGAAGCGGTTGCGTGGTCCGTGACTGAAGCCGAAGGCGGCCAGGAAGAGCTGCCCGATGCCCCCGACCACGGCGACCCAGGTCGACGCCGAGAACACGCGGAGACCGTCAGGGGATGGCCGCGCGGACGCTCGCGGGGAGGCCGCGGGCGCGGAGCCGGTCGAGGTCGATGCACGCCAGGTGCACCTGGGCTTCGAGGAGCAGCGTCTCGTCGCGCCACACCCGGTAGTCGAAGCGGATCTTGGCCCGCCCGAGGTCCCCCACCCAGAGCTCGATCGCCAGCGCGTCGTCGAGGAACGCGGGGCGGTGGTAGCGAAGGTCCGCTTTCCACACGGCGAAGCCGGCGCGCTCGTCCCGCTCCATCGCGCGGAAGTCGATGCCGTGCTCACGCAGCCAGGTGGCCCGGGCGTCCTCGAGCCAGCGCAGGTACACCGCGTGGTGCACGATCCCGCTCTGGTCGGTGTCGCCGTAGCCCGCGCGCGTGGGATGGACGAGGCCCTCGCGCGGGGCGGGGGCCTCTCGCTCCGTACTCGCCAGGGGTCTACTCGGCGGCGTCGCTGGCCGCGATCTTCGGGGCGACCAGCGCGTACACGCTGTTGAGGTCGACGATCTTCTGCAGGTCTTCCTCGGGGATCGAGAGCTGGTAGGTGCGCTCGACGTCCGCGACGATCTCGATGGCCATCATGCTGTCGATGCCCAGGTCCTTGAAGGGCACGTCATCCGGCACGTCGTCGATCTCGGCGACCTCCGCGATGATCTCGCGAAGCTTTTCCTTGAGCTGATCCATCTGCTTCATCCAATCCGTGTCTCCGAGCCGCGACTCAATCGTGCTCGGGTAGCTGTCCGTTCTCGTAGAGCATGCAGGTCTTGCGCCGCTGCGCTTTGCCGCTGCTGGTCTTGGGCAGGGTCCCCACCGGGACCACCGCGACGTGCTTGGGCGTGAGACCGAAGCCCCGCTGCACCTCCCGGGCGATCTCCGTCCGGAGTCGCTCGGCGTCGCCGCTCACGGCCTCGGCGGCCACGATGAGCTCCTCGACGCCGTCCACCGGCGTGCTGAAAGCCACGACATTGTCGCGGCGAACGCCGTCGATGTCCGCCACCGCCCACTCGATGTCCTGGGGGTAGTGGTTGGCGCCGCGGATGATGATCAGGTCCTTGATCCGCCCGCAGATGTACAGGTTGCGGTGGCCCTTCGCGTCGGGCGCGAAGTACCCGAGATCGCCGGTCTGGAGCCAGCCGTCCTTCCAGCCGTCCGCGGTGGCCTCGGGGTTCTGGTAGTAACCCTGGGTCACACTGGGCCCCCGAGTCACGACTTGGCCCACCCGCCGGTCGGGCAGCTCGGCGCCGCTCTCGTCCACGACCCGCACCTCGTGCTCGGGGAACCCCTCGCCGCAGCTCACGATGTCCAGCGGGGTCGTGGTGCCCTCGTCGGCCGGCCGGGCGACGCCGTCCTTCATGGCGTCCTGGTCGACCCGGTCCACCTTCATCTCGTCGCCGAGCTGGTGGAAGGTGATGGCCAGGGTCGCCTCGGCCATGCCGTAGCTGGGCAAAAAGGCCTTGGGAGAGAAGCCCGCGGGCTTCAGCCGCTCGGCGAAGTCCAAGAGGGTGCGCGCGCGGATGGGCTCCGCGCCACAGCCGGCCACCCGCAGGTGGCTGAGATCCAGGGTCTCCAGGTCGCGATCCTTGATGCGCTTGGTGACCAGCCCGTAGGCGAAATTCGGCGCGTAGGTGATCGTGCCGCGGTGCTCGCTGATCTTCTCCAGCCAGGTGCGCGGCGAGCGACCGAAGGTCTCGGTGGGCATCAGGACCACCGGGATGTCGCAGACCAGGGTCCCCAGCGCGAAGCCGATGAGCCCCATGTCGTGGAAGAGGGGCAGCCAGCTCACGCCGACGTCGTCGTCGTTCCGGTCGAGGCCCCGGGGCCCCAAGAAGGCCCGCGCGTTGGCCACCAGGTTCCCGTGGCTGACCATCACGCCCTTGGGCTTGCTGGTGCTGCCGCTGGTGAACTGGAGGAAGCAGAGGTCGTCCTCGGTGACCTGGGGGAGACCCCCCGACGGGGCCGAGCCCTCGAAGGCTCGCGCCGCGTCCCAGAGGGGCACGTTCACGCCCCGGGAGGCGATCTGAGCGACCACCTCGCGGTTGGACTCCAGGCAGAAGACCGCCGAGGCCTCGGCGGTGCCGATGATGTGGGCCAGGATGTCCACGTAGCCCTCGGCGTTCTTGAAGCTCGCCCGGGGGTAGATGGGCACCGGCACCAGGCCGGCGACGGAGCAGGCCAGGAAGGTGAGCACGAACTCGTGGGGCTCGGGGATGACCAGCGCGACGCGGTCGCCCTTCTTCAGGCCCCGGTCGACCAGGAAGGCCGCTCGGCGGTGGGCCTCTTCCTCGAGACCCTCGTAGGGGTAGTAGCGCTCCTGCCGGTCGAGACCGACGAAACGGAAACCTTTCCCCGGTCCTCGCCTCAGAGCCCCGAGGGCGCTGACGAGGGTCGTGCCATCTCCCATGGGGACCATGCGTACGGGGTCCGCCGAATCGGGTCAAGCGGTTGACATCATTCAAAAACCGGCCGTTCGGCCAAAGGCGGGCGCCGGCTGGACTGACGCCGCCGCACGTTCTAAGCACTGGGCGCGATGGGACGAGTCTTCGTGACCGGCATCGGCGTGGTCAGCCCCCTGGGGCTGGGCGTCGACACCTTCGGGAGCGCGCTCCTGGAGGGACGCGAGGCGACGGCGCCGGTGACCGGCTTCGACGCCAGCGGTCTGGACCGGGACCGCGCCTGCGAGGTGACGGATTTCCGCCCCCGGGAGCACCTCACCGCCGCCGAGGCGCGCCGGACCGGGCGCTGCTCCGCCATGGCCGTCGCGGCCGCCCGGATGGCGGTCGAGCAGTCGGGGCTCGGCGACGCCATCGGCGGGCCGCGGACCGCGGTGATCCTGGGCACCACGATGGGCGAGGCCAACGTCCTGGGGCAGCTCGAGGCGCGCTGGATCCACGAGGGCGAGGACTCGGTGCCTCCGGCCGCGCTCCCGCGCTACGGCAGCACGCTCCTGCCCATCCACGTGGCCCGCGCCGTGGGCGCGCGGGGCATCGTGCAGACCCTGCCGGCCGCGTGCGCGGCTGGGAACTACGCCATCGGCTACGCGGCCGACCTCATCCGCAGTGGCCGCTGCGATCGGGCCATCAGCGGCGCTGCCGAGGTCATCGAGAAGCTCCAGTACGCCGGATTCGCCCGGCTGGGCGCCATCGCGCCCGAGCACTGCCAGCCCTTCGACAAGGAGCGCCGCGGGCTCATCGTCGGGGAGGGCGCCGGGGTCCTCCTCCTCGAGTCCGAGGAGTCCGTCGTCCGCCGTGGGGCCACGCCCTTGGCCGAGGTCGGCGCGCTCGGTCTGGCCTGCGACGCCCACCACATCACCCGCCCGCACCCGGAAGGCGCCGGCAGCCTGGTGGCCGTCCGGGCCGCGCTCGCGGGCAGCGGGCTCGCGGCCGCCGACGTGGACTACGTCAACGCCCACGGCACCGGGACCGACGCCAACGACAAGGTCGAGGCGATGGTGATGCGCGAGGTCTTCGGGACCCAGCAGCCGGCGCTCACGTCGATCAAGAGCATGATCGGCCACTGCATGGGCGCAGCCAGCGCCATCGAAGCGGTGAGCTGCGTGCTCACTCTCCGCGACGGCGTGATCCCGCCGACCATCAACCACCAGGAGCTGGATCCCGACTGCGCCGGGGTGGACCTGGTGGCCAACGAGGCGCGCCGCGCGCCGGTGAAGACCCTCCTGAACAACTCCCTCGCCTTCGGCGGGTACGATGCCGTGCTCTGCCTGTCGCAGCCCGAGGTGCTCGCCGCGGAGGCCTTCGCCTGATGGATTTGGCGATCACCAGCTTGGGCGTGGTCAGCCCCTTCGGCGTCGGCCGGGCTTCGTGGGAGTCGGCCCTGGCCGATCCCCAGGGCGCCATGGCCGCCGCGTTCCGCTCGCCGTCGGAGGTGTTGGACGCGGAGAAGCTCCCGGGCGCCCGCACCGCCGAGGCCTGGGGCTTCGACCCCAACGAGCACCTCGGCAAGAAGGGCCACCGCACCTTCGATCGGCTCACCAAGTTCCTCATCGCCGCCGCGAAGCACGCGCTGATCGAAGCCGGCGTGAAGGATGCGGACGGCGCGTACGTGGGGGACCTCGGTCCGGAGCGCATCGGGATCTGCAGCGCCACCGCCTACGGCAGCCTCGACGCCATCACCGAGCTCAACCTCGTCGCCGAGCTCGAGGATCCGCGCTTCATCAACCCCTCGCGCTTCCCCAACACCGTGATCAACGCGGCCGCCGGCTACGTGAGCATCTGGGAAGACCTGCGGGCCCCGAACACCACCGTCGTCGACGGCAACTGCGGCGCCCTCGACGCGGTGCTCGTGGCCGTGACCCATTTGCGCCAGGGGCGGGCCGATGCGTTCCTGGTCGGTGGCGGCGAGGTCGTCAGCGAGCCCCTCTATCGCGCGCTGGCCCGGCTCGGCGTCGTCGCCCGCGCGGACGGAACCGGGGTGACCATGGGGGAGGGCGCCGCTTACCTCTTCGTGGAACCCCGAGCGGCCGCCGAGGCGCGGGGCGCGACCATCCTGGCGTCGCTCCGGGGCTACGGCACGGCCTTCGAGCCGCCGCCCTCGGAGGCCCTCCTGGTCCACGCCTCCGCCGACGCCGTGGAGCGCGCCAGCCGCGAAGCGCTGGCCGAAGCGGGCCTCGAGCCGAGCGACGTCGACGTGGTCGCCGCGGCCACGGGCGGCATCGAGCCCATCGATGCCGCCGAGCTCGCCGGGCTCCGTGCGGTCTTCGGCGACGACGCCTGCATCGCCACCCCCAAGGCGCTCCACGGCGAGACCTTCGGCGCCGCGGGCGCCTTCGGCTTGGCGTCGGGCCTGGCCTGGATCGGCGGCGCGCCGGTGGCACCGTGCGTGCAGGGTTCCGCGCCAGCCGCGGTGCGCACCGTGTTGGTGAGCAGCGTCGGCTACTACGGCAACGCGAGCGCAGTCCTGCTGCGCGCCTGAGAGACACATCGATGAGCTGGATCGACACCAAGGCCCACGACGCCCTCGCGCGCATCCGTGAGGCGAAGGCCAATCAGGTCTACCCCTTCTTCAAGCCCTTCGAGTCCGGCGGGCTGCACACCACGATCGACGGCAAGCCGATCGTGAACTTCAGCTCCAACGACTACCTGGGGCTGACCACGCACCCGAAGGTGAAGGAGGCCAGCAAGAAGGCCGTCGACACCTACAGCTGCGGCCTGTCGAGCTCGCGGGTGCAGGCCACCACCGTGGCCCACGTGGAACTCGAGGAGCGCCTCGCCGACTGGTTCGGCTACGAGGCGTGTCTCCTCTTCACCACCGGTTACCAGGCGATGGTCGGGACCCTGATGTCCCTCGCCGACAAGGACACGACCATCATCCTCGACAACCTGAGCCACGCCTGCATCCTCGACGGCACCTTCATGGCCGCGGGCACGCCGCGGAACGCGCCGGAGATCCGCTTCTTCAACCACAACAGCGCCCGCTCCCTGCGGCGCTGCCTGCGCACCCGCGAGCGCGAGAACGCCCTGGTGGCCATCGAGGGCATCTACAGCCTCGACGGCGACGAGGCGAACCTCCTCGAGCTCCTGGACGCGGTCGACGAGGATCCCAAGGCCGTCCTGGTCTGCGACGACGCCCACGGCACCGGCACCCTGGGTAAGGGCGGCCGCGGCATCTTCGAGAAGTACGGCGTCACGGATCGCATCCCGGTCGTGGTCAGCACCTTCAGCAAGACCTTCGGGGGCATCGGCGGCATCCTCCTCGGCAGCCGCGAGGTCGTCGACCACGTCAAGCACATGGCGCGCTCCTTCCTCTTCAGCGCCAGCCTGCCCGTCCCGGTCGTCGCCGCGGCGAGCACCATCCTCGACATGCTGGTCGAGGACGGCGAGAGCCTGGTGGCCGAGCTCCACGAGAAGGCCGCCTACATGCGCAAGTCGCTCCTGCAGCTCGGGTTCGATCTCGGCGACAGCAACACGCACATCATGCCGGTGATGTGCCGCGAGGAGCGCAAGGCCCTGTTCACCCACGTCGCCATGCTGGAGAGCGGCGTGATGATGGTCCCCATCACCTACCCCGGCGTGAAGAAGGGCGAAGAGCGCCTCCGTCTCAACGTGACCCGCGGCCACTCCAAGGAAGACATGGACCAGGCCCTGGAGCTCCTCGAGATGTACGGCAACGCCTTCATGATCCTCAGCGGCGAAGAGCTGGCGCCCTACGAAGACTGAACGTGCGCGGTCGCCCGATGGGGCGGGCGGCGATGGGGCGACACGGTCTTCCACTTCCTCGCCGATTCGATCGGACGCGGTGCTGGCTGCCCCCGGAGCGCCCAACCCTTCCGGGGTCTAGACGCCGGCGTCCGGGCCGGCCGGGGGGTGCGGATGGTCTGACGTGGCGGATCGCGGTGCGGTCGCTGCGCGGTCGCGGGGCTCGCTGCGCGGTCGCGGGGCTCGCTGCGCGGTCGCGGGGCTCGCTTCGCACCGGCGGGGGTCGCCCGAGAATGTCACACCCCCCCGGTAGCGTCGGCGCAGGAGGGGAACGCCATGGGAGCCGCCATCGCGCTCGTTCGCGAGCATCACCAAGAGTATGGAGAGCCGCAGAAAGAGCGGGAAGAGCACGAAGCGCCGCGAAAAGAGCGGGATGAGCACGAAGCGCCGCGGGGCGCGACGCTCGATCCGGCGCGGGCGCATCGCGCGCTGGTGACCCTCGCGGCGCGGCGCGCGGCGGACGACGTCGCCATGCTCGAGCCGCTCCTGGTGGCCCACGAGGGCCGCATCC
>DCLA01000123.1:146576-146857 GCA_002320815.1 Myxococcales bacterium UBA1660 | reverse complement strand
GTGACCGATGGTGCCGACGTTGATATGGGGCTTGTCGCGAACGAACTTTTCCTTGCCCATGAATCGCTTCCTCTCTGGGCCCCAGTCTCGGGGCTTCTGTGATCAGGCTGGGGGGTTCTTTGGGGCTGCTGGCTGCAGCCGATGGGTGGAGCCCAGGATGAGGATTGAACTCACGACCTCCTCCTTACCAAGGAGGTGCTCTACCACTGAGCTACCTGGGCGGGGTCTTTTCGAACTTGGGGTGTGCCTTGCGGCCGGAGCGGGAGACCGGGTTCGAACCG
>DCLA01000123.1:21959-146266 GCA_002320815.1 Myxococcales bacterium UBA1660 | reverse complement strand
GGAGACCGGGTTCGAACCGGCGACGTTCAGCTTGGAAGGCTGACGCTCTACCAACTGAGCTACTCCCGCAGTCGCGGCACGAGGCCGCGGGTGGAGGGTGGTGGGTTCGAACCACCGTAGGCGTACGCCGGCAGATTTACAGTCTGCTCCCTTTGACCGCTCGGGCAACCCTCCGGAAGTGTTTGGACTTTTCAGATGAGCGTGAGCTGGTGATGGGACTCGAACCCGCAACCGCCTGTTTACAAAACAGGTGCTCTACCAGTTGAGCTACACCAGCCGAGGCGAGCCAGGCCCGTCTCGTCCCTCCACCCTCTCGACCACCCGTGGGAGGCCAATCGGCGCGAAGGGCGGCTCACTTACCGCGGGGATCGGAGGGTGTCAAGGCCAACCGAGCAACGAATCGCAGGATCCTGGCTTCGAGGCGGCGTCTTCGGGACCCATCGGTCGGACTATCGCGCCGAATCCCCCGCATTTTCGGACGATTGCGTACGGTCGACCCGATCGATGCCTTCCGGGCCAGCCGGCTGGTCGAGGAGGCGCTCCCGGGCGCGCTCCAGATCGCTGCGGATCCTCTCCGTCCACTCGGTCTCGACGCCGGTGCGCTCGACCATCATCAGGGTGAGCTCCCAGTAGCGGATCGAATGCCGAATGAGGGGCTTCACCAGGCGGGCCAGGGAGCTCCGGTACTCGTCGTCGTAGATCTGCCGCTCCTCGGCGTTCAGCTGAGACTGGGGAGGCGGCACCGGCGCGCTGGTGATGGCGCCCCAGAAGTCGTCGTACATCTCCCCGATCCGATAGCCCGCGGCCGCGGCCCAGTGGGGATGGGTATGGCGCATGGTGTCGAAGTACTCGCGCTGGGCGGCGAGGATGAGCTGAGCCCGCCGCTCGAGCGCGGGGCGCTGGACCGCCACCCCGCCTTCGGGGAGCGCGATCTCTTCGGCTCGGAGCCGCAGGGTCTCGGCATAGACGTAGTTCGCGGCGGCGAGCATGTAGACCTGCTGCACCCGGTCGTCGTCCGGGCGCGTCCGCGCATACGCGAGGGCCGTTCGGGCCCGCTCGGCCGCTTCGTCTCGGCGGCCGGCGCCGAGATGGGCCTGGGCCGCCCGCGCGATGGCCTCCACCCGCTCGTCGGGGCTCAGGTCGTCTTCGTCGAGGAGGATCGTCGCCTGCTCGAGCGCGTCGTCCCAGCGCTCGAGGCCCAGGTAGACGGCGGCGAGCTGAAATCGAGTGTGTTGGGTGTCGCCCGAGCCGGGGACCTCCCGGAGCAGCCGCTCGAAGCGGGCGGACGCGCCGGGCAGGTCGTCCCCTTCCATCAGACAGAGACCGGCGTTGTAGAGGGCGGGGCTCACGAAACGGCTCGAGGGGAACTCGTCCGCCACCTTGTCGTAGAGGGGGACCGCTTCGTCGCAGCGCCCCGTGTCGAGCCGGCGGTTCCCCTCGCGGAAGAGCATCTCCGCGTCGTAGGCCGCCATCTCTAGGTCCCCGTCTTCGTTCCGCTCCGCGGTGATTCGCATCGCCTCCAGCTCGCGGACCTGCGGCGTGGTCGGGGGGGTCTGCCGGCCCGCACAGGCGGCAGCGAGGACGACGAGCGGGACGAGGCGAGCGAGCGTCATGGGAGAGGCGACATCGGGCACGGCGACCAAGTTCCCCGGGGCTCGAAGAAAGGGGCGCCGAGAGGCTTCTGTAAAGTGTGAGGGAAGGCGATCGGCCGATCCACGTACGATCTCTCGGACCACTTCGTCTCGGCCGCAACAGCGTAACAGCAAGTGTTACGCGTCACGCGTAACACCTCCCCTGCTCGAAGGTGTAACACCCGGTGCCATATGACGTTTCCTCAATGATTTCGTTGCACGACGACCTGGCACGGGGGCTGCATTAGGGGTCGGCACCGCGGCAACGAGCCGCCGAAAGAGGAAGCGATGACCGACGTGACGAAGACCGCCCCGAACTCCGACAAGCTGGCCCCCGAAGACTTCACCGACGAAGAGCTCCGCGGTCGCATGCTCCTGCGCGACGCCCGCGCCTGGCGCGAGTTCCACCGCCGCTTCGACCGCCTCGTGTACCGCTGCATCCACAAGGTCACCGGGCGCTTCCGCCGGGTGGTCGGCGAGGACGACGTCCAGGAGATCTACGCCCAGTTCCTCCTGAACCTCACCGCCCGCGACATGCGGAAGCTCCGCCAGTTCGACCCCGCCCGCGGCAACAAGCTCGGCAGCTGGATCGGCCTGCTCGCCACCAACGCCGCCTGGGACCACCTCCGCTCGCTCTCCCGGCGCCCGCAGACCACCGAGATCGACGCCGCCCACGACCTGAGCTGCGACGACGGCGACCCCTACGCCGCCATGGCCGACAAGGAGCGCTGGGAGCTCTTGAACCAGGCCCTGGAGTCCTTCTCGAAGAAGGACCGGACCTTCGTGAAGCTCTACTTCGTCGAGGGTCTCAGCCCCGAGGAGGTCGCCGAGGTCATGGATGTCTCGGTGAAGACCGTCTACTCCAAGAAGCACAAGATCCGCTGCCGCCTCGAGGAGGCCGTCGCCTCCCTCGCCGCCTGAACTCCCGTCTCCTCACGCTTCCGCGGCTCCGCCCCTTCGGGCGGGGCCGTTTTTCGTTTGCGGGGCCCGGGACTCGCGGTCTAGGCTTTAGACCACCCGGTCGAACCGTCCGGTCCGACCGAATGGTCGGTATGAGCGGCCATGCCCCTGCCCCGCTTCCAGAACCTCGAAGAAGACAAGCAGAACGCCATCCTGGCGGCCGCTGCTTCCGAGTTCGCCGACCACGGCTTCGGCGCCGCGAGCTTCAACCGCATCATCAAGCGGGCCGGGGTGAGCAAGGGCGCGATGTACTACTACTTCGCGGACAAGGACGACCTCTTCCGGACGGTCCTCGACGTGGCCACCGCGCGCTGGATGGCCGAGGTCGGCGAGCCCTTCGAGGCCGATTGTCCGCGGGCGTTTTGGGACGCGTGCGAGGCGCTCTACGCCCGCAGCCTGCGCTTCATGCTCCGGGACCCGCTGAACGCCTCGCTCTGTCTCTCGATCAGCCGGGCCCGGGCGCGGCTCGAGGGCCACCCCGCGCTCCTGCAGCAGCAGGAGCTGATGGTCGCCTGGACCCGCGCCCTCTTCGTCCAGGGTCGGAAGGTGGGCGCCATCCGGGCCGATGCGCCGGACGACCTCCTGGTGGAGGCCGCCATCGCGGTGATGGACGCCGGGGATCGCTGGCTGGCCAAGCGCTGGGACGACTTCGGCGAGGCCGACGTGGACCCGACGGCGAAGTTGATGATCGGCATGTTCCGCCGACTCGGAGGAGTGGACGCATGAAGGTGAAGGCGTTGGTGGAGCGCGCGTTCGGTCGCGAGGCCCTTCGGGTGAAGGCGCCCGGCGCCCGGGGCCGCTTCGGGCTGCGGTCGACGGCGAGCTACGCGCGGAACCCGCTTCGCTGGCTGCGCACCCTGCGCGACGAGTACGGCGACATCGTCGAGGCGGAGATGCTGGGCCGGAAGTGGTTCGTGGTCAGCCATCCGGACGACATCGAGAAGGTCCTGGTGAAGCACGCCAAGGTGATGAACCGGGACGCCTACATCCACATCCTCCAGCGGACCCTGGGGCTCGGCCTACTGACCAGCGAGGGCGAGCTGTGGAAGCGACAGCGGAAGCTGATGGCCCAGGCGTTCACCCCCCGGCGCATCCAGTCGTACGCCGAGACGATGAGCGCGGTCACCGACCGGGGCGTCCACTGGGCGGAAGGCAGCGTCATCGACCTCCACGCCGAGATGTCCCGGGTGACCATGGAGGTGGTCGCCGCGGTGCTCTTCGGGGCGGGCATCGGCGCCGAAGAGGTCCGCGTGGTCTCCGAGGCCATGGAGGTGGTCAACGGCTTCTACGCGAACAGCCTCGAGGCCATCCTGGAGGTCCCCGAGTGGGTCCCGACCCCGCGCAACCGAGAGCTCTCGGTCGCGGTGAAGCGCATCGACGCCGTGCTCTACGACATCATCGCCGAGCGCCGGCGCTCCGGGGCGAAGCACGACGACCTCCTGGGGACCCTGCTGGCCGCCGTCGACGACGACGGGTCGGCGATGACCGATCAGCAGCTCCGGGACGAGGCGATCACCCTCTTCCTGGCCGGGCACGAGACGACCGCGCTCACCCTGGGGTACACGCTGATGCTCCTGGGGAAGTACCCCGAGGTCGAGCAGCGCCTGAAGGCCGAGCTGGACTCCGTGCTCGGCGGGCGCTTGCCGACGGCCGACGACACCCGGGCCCTCCCCTACACCCGGCAGGTGCTCGAGGAGGCGATGCGCCTCTACCCGCCGGCCTGGACCACCGGCCGCGAGAGCCGCGAGCCCATCGAGCTCCGCGGGTTCACCATCCCGGCCGGGAGCCAGATCCTGACCTCCCAGTGGGTCGTGCATCGGGATCCGCGCTTCTTCCCGGACCCCGAGGCCTTCGACCCGGACCGCTTCGAGAAGGGCCGGGCCAAGCAGCTCCCCAAGTACGCCTACTTCCCCTTCGGCGGCGGGCCGCGGGTCTGCATCGGCAACCACTTCGCGATGATGGAGGCGATCCTGATCCTCGCCATCGTGATGCAGCGGCATCATTTCGAGCTCCTCCCGGACCAGCCCCTGGACCTCGCTCCCTCGGTGACCTTGCGCCCGGCGAAGGGTGTCCGGGCGGTGGTGAAGCATCGCCCGGGTCGGCCCCGGGTCGCCGAGGCGGCGGAGTAGCGCCCGGCCCGCGGGGTGTCCGCGGGAGCAGCCGGTTTGCCCCGCCCGGGGGGCGCGCGACATGCTCGCGCGGGTGTGGCTCGTGCCCGGCATCGTCGTCGTCGCGTACTTGATGGGATCCGTCTGTTTCGGACTGGTGGTCGCGCGCCATCGCGGCGTGGACCTGCGCGGCATCGGCAGCGGGAACGTCGGGGCGACCAACGTGGGCCGAGCCCTCGGTGGCCGGATGGCGCGGCTGGTGCTCTTCCTCGACGCCGCCAAGGGCGCCCTCCCCGTCGGCGCCGCGGTCGCGCTCCTGGGCCGATTGGATCCCTGGACCGCCGGGGCCGCCGTCGCCGCCGTGGTCGGGCACTGCTACCCGATCTGGCATGGCCTCCGGGGTGGCAAGGGCGTGGCCACCGCCGCGGGCGTGGTGGGGGTGCTGCAGCCGATCGGCCTCGTCGCCGGAGCGACGGCGTTCTTCCTGCTGCGGAAGCTCACCGGGAAAACCAGCGTCGGGTCGCTCGTCGGGGTGCTGGTCGCCCTGGGGACCACCGCCGCCCTCGACCGATTCACGCCGCCGACGGCGGCGGTCGCGACCATCGTGCTCCTGGTGATCTGGCGCCACCGCGAGAACCTCTCGCGCCTGCGCCAGGGCGAGGAGCTGGACGCCCCGTGACGCGACTCGGACTGACCGCGGTGCTCCTGATCACTCTCGGGTGCGGGCCCCGCCGGGGACCCGCGCCGCCCGCGCCCCAGCCCCAGCCCGCGGTGGCCGAGGTGGGCCGGCTCCAGGTCGCGCTTCGGCCGCGGGCGACCCAGGGCCTGGTGCGCGCGTCCCTGTGGCTCGATGCGGGGAGCCGCGACGGCGCGCCGCCCGCGTTGGCCACCCTCGCGGGCTGGGTCGCCGGGGGCGGGATGGCCACCCCCGACGCGACCCTCTTCGAAGCCCGCTGCGAACGGGACGAGCTCGAGCGCTGCCTGGAGCCCCTGGGGGCGGCGCTCGCGACGAGGCTGGTGGACGCCGAACGGCACGCCGCGCTCCGGGCCCGCTTGGTCGACGCCCGCCGTCGGGCGGCGACCGATCCCGCTCGCCGCGCCGAGGTCCTCGCCGTGAGCGCCGCCTTGGGGGACTCCGCGGTCGACCCGCTGGGTACCGCCGAGGACGACGAGCGCCTGACCCTCGAGGCCATCCAGGGTTTCCTCGCCGCCCACTACGGCGTGGAGCGGGCCCTGCTGATCCTCGAGGGCGACCTACCCGAGGACACCACCGACCGCGTGGCCGGCGCGACGGCCACGTGGTCCCACGCCGCGGGCCCCCGCGGTCCCCGGGACCCGATCGCGCCGGGGACCCACGCGGCCTTCGAGACCGCCACCGCCCACGCACGCCGATTGGCCGCGGTCTTCGACGACCCGGCCAGCGCGGCGCTGGTCGCGGCGCGCTTCGAGGGATCGCGACTCTTCCCGCTCCGCGGTGGGACGGTGGTCCTGGTGCCCGCCCGGCGCAGCGCCCTCGAGGACACCGCTCACCGGCTCGCGGCCCAGCTCCGGCTGGTGCATCGCGAAGGGACGGCCCGCCCGAGCGACCCCACCGCGGCCATCGTCAGCCGGTGGCTCGGCGCGGGCTCCGGCGAAGGGCGCGCCCTGGGTCTGGGGGCGGCGTGTGCCGAGGGCCGCGGGCTCCCCGAGATCGAGGCCTGCGAGGCCAGCACTCGCGCGGTCTTCGAGCGCGCCCTGGCCGCCGCCGAGCCGAGTCACCAGGGGGACATCAGCGGCGAGGCCGCCGACCTGGTGCTCGCCAACGGCGCCCGCATCCGTGCGCGGCGCACGCCCGGGCCCCTGGGGCTCGTGGTGCGGTTCACGGGCGGGCCCAGCGAGTCCCCGGCGAGCGCCCATGGTCGCGCGGCCATCGCCGCCCGGGCGCTGGCCGCGACCTGTGACGTCCCGGTGCGGCCTTTCGTCGAGCCCACGGGCTGGGGCCTGGTGGCCGAGGCGGATCCGAACCGGCCCACGGAGCTGGCCGAGGTCGTCGAGTGCGCCTTGGCCGAGCCCGGCCCCGGCACGGTGGGCCGCGCCCGACAGCGGGTGCGCGCGCTGGCCCGACGACGGCCCCAGCGCACCTGGGTCGCCCGCATCATCCAGCCGGCGGCGCCCGGGCTCGTCGCGCCCGAGGGGAGCGACTCCGGAGCCGCGGCGGTGGTCGAGCTCGAGGATTTCCTGAGGACCGCGCGGGTGGGTCGGCGGGTCGAGGTGGCGCTCGTGGGGGACCTCGACCCGGGGCGCGCCGCCGAGGTCATCGGCCCGGTGCTCGGAGGGCTGCCCGCGGGCGAGGCCGCCGAACCGGTGACCCGGACCCTGGCGGAGTTCCCCTTCCGGGCCGAGAGCCACGAGGGGAGCGAGCCCCGCGTCGCCGTGGCCCTCGCCGTGCCGAGCGACGCCCGCGGCGCGTCCACCGCGGCCCGGGCCTTCGCCGCGGCCTTGGCCCGGGCCGCGCGGGCCGAGGGGCTCCGGGTCGTCGACGCGGGGGGCGACGCCGCGGAGGGCCTCGCCTGGGCCCACCTGGCCTTCGATGTCCCGGAAGACGCCCTGGCGGAGAGCCCGGCCCGGGTCGAACGCGCCATCGCGCGGGCGCGCGTCGACCTCACCGCGATGGCGCGGAGTCTCCGCTGGGCCACCGGCGACGCCCGCCGCGCCGCCCGCCGGCTCGCCCGGGACGGAACCCTGGAGCCGCCCGCCCCGGCCGGCGAGGTGATCGAGGCGCTCCGGTCGGCGAGCCCGGCCTACACCATCGGCCGCGAGGACCCCGGACTGGGGTTCCCGAGTCTACGGCGACGGGAAGCGGGACGTTGACCCGGGCCGGGAGGTCGTGCTAGCTCCCCGCCCGATGAATGGCCGTTCACCCGCACGCCGAGGGCTCCGTTGAGCGCCACGGCGCGCAAGAAGAAGGGAGCGTCCGCGGAGAAGCGCGAGCGCATCCTCCAGGCGGCCATCTCGGTCTTCGCCGAGAAGGGGTTCTACGACACCCGGGTCAGCGAGATCGCCAAGGCGGCCGGCGTGGCCGACGGCACCATCTACCTCTACTTCGAGAACAAGGACGACGTCCTGGTCTCGATCTTCGAGGACCGCATCGAGCAGCTCCTGCAGATCCTGCAGAAGATCGCGACGAGCGAGCGGCCCATCGAGGAGAAGATCCGCAAGATGGTGGGCATCCAGCTGGGCCTCCTCGAGGAGCAGCGGGACCTGGCCGAGGTGATCACCGTGAACCTCCGGCAGTCGTCGCGGCTCCTGAAGCAGTACGCGGCGCCCCTCTTCACCCGCTACCTCGAGGTGATCGCGGGCATGATCGCCAGCGGCCAGAAAGCGGGGGTGTTCCGCCAGGACGTGAGCCCCCGGGTCACCGCCCGGGCCCTCTGGGGTGCCCTGGACGGACTGGCGCTCACCTGGGCGCTGGGCGCCGATGACGAGCAGACGCCCGATCCGCTCGCCCTGCGCAAGGCGGCCATCCAGCTCACCGAGCTCTTCCTCGACGGGCTTCGGGCCCGCACGGGGGGCGGGTCTTGACTCGCCGCGTCAACCTCTCTAGATCGCGAACGCCCGCGTACTGCGCGCTCGCGACGCGAGGCTTCCCCACGGCGTCCCTGTCGGATGCCGTGTGTCGTTCCCACAGCATGGAGGAAACAGGGTGAAAATCCTCGTCCCCGTCAAGCGCGTCTCGGATCCCGAGAACGCGAACAAGGTCAAGGTCAGCGGCGATGGCAGTCAGGTCACCGCCGATGGTCTCGAATACACCATGAACCCCTTCGACGAGTGGAGTCTCGAGGCCGCCCTGCGGCTCACCGAGAACGGCTCGAACAAGGAGCGCGTCGGTGAGATCGTCCTCGTCTCGATCGGGCCCGCCGACGCCAGTCAGATCATCCGCAAGGGTCTGGCCATGGGCGCCGAGCGGGGCATCCACATCGAGGCCGAAGACGAGAACCTCGACTCGCACGTCGTGGCTCAGGTCATCGCCGCCATCGCCAAGGAAGAGAACGTCGACGTCGTCTTCCTCGGCAAGCAGTCGGCCGACGGCGACTCCAACGTCGCGGGCACCAAGGTCGCCGAGATGCTCGGTTGGCCCCTGGTGAACTACGCGATGTCCATCGCCACCGACGCCGAAGGCAAGACCTTCACCGTGAAGCGCGAGCTCGACTTCGGTCAGCAGACCGTGAAGGTGACCGGTCCGGTGGTCTTCACCAGCTCCGACCGCATCCTGCAGCCCGAGTCGGTGAAGAACGGCGTGACCCCCGCGGACTTCGCCTACCCCGAGTCCGACGGCGCCCGCCACACGCCGATCCGGAACATCATGCAGGCGAAGAAGAAGCCCATCGACCAGAAGTCCTTCGCGGACCTCGGCGTCGAGCCCAAGCGAGTCAACGAGTACGTGAAGTTCGAGCTGCCGCCTGCGCGCTCTGGCGAGACCACCTTCGTGGAGTCGGTCGCCGAGCTGGTGGAGAAGCTCCACACGGACGCCAAGGTCATCTGAGGAAGGCGAAGAAACAATGACGGACGTTCTGGTCGTAGCAGAGGTCTCCGAGGGTCAGCCTCGGAAGGCCACCCTATCCGCGATCTCCTTCGCCAAGGCGGTCGCCGAGGGCACCGGCGGTGCCTTCGACATCCTCTCCATCGGAGACGGCGCCGAGAGCGCCGCCGGCGCCCTCACCGGCTTCGGCGCCCGCAAGGTGCTCCACACCGAGATCGGTGGCGGTTACGTCAGCGAGACCTTCGCCCCCACCGTGGCCGCCGCGGCCGGCGGCTATGGCGTGGTCACCGCTTGCGCCAGCTCCTTCGGCAAGGACCTGCTCCCGCGGGTCGCCTCGAAGCTGGACGCCGGGGTCGCCTCGGACATCTCCAGCGTCGCGGTCGAGGGTGGCGACATCCTCTACACCCGCCCGATGTACGCCGGCAACGTGTTCGGCACCCTGAAGATCACCACGCCGGTCCAGGTCGTGACCGTGCGCCAGTCGGAGTTCGAGCCCGCCGCCGAGAGCGGTGGCGCGTCCCCCGTCGAGGCCTTCGGCGCGGTCGACGGTGGTGACGCCGCCGGCCGCATCGAGGTGGTGAACCTCGAGGTCGTCAAGAGCGAGCGCCCCGGTCTCACCGAGGCTGACGTGGTCGTCTCCGGCGGCCGCTCCCTCAAGAGCGCCGAGAACTTCGAGAACGTGCTCGAGCCCCTCGTCGACGCCCTCAACGCCGCGATGGGCGCCTCCCGCGCGGCCGTCGACGCGGGCTACGTGCCCAACGATCTGCAGGTCGGCCAGACCGGCAAGGTCGTCGCGCCGAAGCTCTACATCGCCGTCGGCATCAGCGGTGCCATCCAGCACCTCGCCGGCATGAAGGGCTCCAAGACCATCGTGGCGATCAACAAGGACCGCGAGGCCCCCATCGCTCAGGTGGCGGACTACTTCCTGGTCGCCGACCTCTTCGACGCCGTCCCGGCGATGACCGAAGAGGTCAAGAAGCTCAAGTAGTCGCGGCGAGAGCCCGGCTTCGAGCCCCGAGACGAGCGCGCCCCATCCCGGGGCGCGCTCGTTTCGTTTCACCCGGGCCGCACGAAGGTGTCGCGGGCGCCCCCGTGTGGTAATTCCGGCGCGGCGATGCGCGCTCTCTCCATTGCCGCCCTCGGTCTGCTCACCTTCGCCACCGCTGCGCGAGCGGACGGGCCCTACGAGGGGGAGTGGCGGGCGTCGACCCGGCAGATCGGCATCGAGCTCCAGAGCTGGGGCGACGACTGCCCCGGGGGCATCCCGCTGCGGCAGACGAAGCCCGGGGGGACGGTGCGGATCAGCCAGGCGGGCGACCACCTGACCTTCAGCGGCGCCGTGCGCGGGACGACCCAGGGGTGCTGGTCCGACCAACCCGGGCTCCGGCGCTCGGCGATGAGTCACCAGGGCGAGACCTGGCGCATCAGCTGCAGCACGCCCCCGAGCGTGGCCCAGGGCGAGACCGGGACCTACACCTTCCGCGCCGAAGGCGAGGACCGGCTGGTCTTCGAGGAGACCACCCGCTGGGATTGGCAGCTCAACGGGAGCCGCTGCACCGCGACCCAGCGCTCGCGGCAGACCTTCAACCGCGTGGTCCAGGAGACGGCGACCCCCGCACCGGTCGCCGACCCGGCGCCCGCGGGCTGCACCGCCGGGGCCCCCGCGAGGCTCGTGCTCTCGCCGCGCAGCGCGGATCTGCGGCCGGGCGAGCGCGTCTGCTTCCGCACCCGGGTCACCGACGCGGCGAGCTGCACGGTGGCCGGATCCCGGGTGACCCTGAGCCTCCAGGCCGCCGAAGGGCGGAGCGCCCGTATGGAGGGGCGCTGCTTCGTCGCCGGCGAGACCGCGGCCGAGTCCGAGGGGAGCTTCACCGTGCAGGCCGCCAGCGGGGATCTCTCCGCGAGCGCCCAGGTGACGGTGGCCAGTGACGATCTCAGCGACCTGATGGCCCAGGGGAGCGGCTCGGCGGTGCCCGTGTCGCCGGGTGTCGTCGAAGCCAGCGGCGCGAGCGGGGTCGCGGCCCGCGCCGGCTCGGACCCCGGAGGCTTCCCGCTCTGGTGGATCGGTGCGTTGGTCGGTCTCCTGCTCGTGGTCGGCGTCGCCGTCGTACTGGTGGTTCGCCGGAAGGGCCCCGCGCCGGAGCCCGAGGACTCGACCCTGCGCACGATCCCCGACCCCGAGGATCCCCCCGCCGCGCCCGGCGACGCCGTCCGAGCGACCGGCGCGACCCAGCATCGGCAGGTCCGGGTGTGCCCGGTGTGCGGGCACGAGGGCGGCGCAGACGACGAGTACTGCCCCGACGACGGCTCGCCCCTCTTGGATCCCGACGCGCCCGAAGTCCGGGCCCAGGGGATGATCTGCCCCACCTGTCGGCGCGGCTACCCCGCCGGCACCGACCGCTGCGCCGCGGACGGCGACGAGCTCCTGCCCTATGCCTTCTACCTCGCGCGCCAGAAGCACGACGACGGCGCCGGGAAGAAGGTGTGCCCCGAATGCGGCACGACCTACGGCCCCGAGAAGACCTTCTGCGGCAAGGACGGGACGCCGCTCGAGACCGTGAACTGAGCGTCAGCGACCGGCCTGGCGACCCTTCACGTCGTCGCCCCTGGAGGGCAAAATGCTCCGCATTTCTGGAGCGGCCCGGGGATGGGCGCACGAAGAGACAGGTACCGTCGCCGACACCGAGGGCCCCCGACGGCTCCTCCCCGCGCCGACTCCGCGAACTTTTACCCAAGTGTGGCCCGGTACGGGTGTCGAAGCCTGTAGAACGCGGTCACGGAGCCTGTCGGCAACCTTGATCGACTCGCGCGGTGGGGGCTATCATCGCGCACCCCTTCGGGATTCCAGCTCCGCGTCTCCCAAACCCATCCCCCCGAACGTTTGAAAGCACAGGTCAGCGCTCGATGAAGATCGTTTGTGACAACTGCTCCGCCAAGTACTCGATTGCCGACGAGAAGGTCGCCGGCAAGGTCTTCAAGATTCGCTGCAAGAAGTGCACGAACGTGATCGTCGTGCGCGGCGATCAGCTCGCCGCGGAGGACGAGCAGGAGGCTGCAACCCAAGTCTTCGACTACGGCAGTGACCAGGTCTGGCACGTCGTCGTCGACGGCGACCAGCAGGGGCCCTTCGCGCCGGCGCAGCTCGGCGCGATGATCAGCGAGGGCACCATCGACTGGGAAGCCTACGTCTGGAAGGAAGGCTTCGACGGGTGGAAGCCCGCGCGGGACGTCCCCGACCTGGTGACCGCGATCAGCGGCGACCAGGGCGACGCGGGGGCGGCTGCGGGGGCAGCGGCGGCCGGGGGTGCGGCGGCGGCGGGCGGCATGGGTGACGATCCCTTCGCTGGCGGCGGGGATCCCTTCGCCGGCGGAGACGACGCCTTCTCGGGCAACGACGGCGGCGGAGCCGACGCGGGAGCGGACCTCTTCGCGGCCTCCGACACCTCGGCCAGCCCCTTCGGGGCCGACGCGCCGGACGACGACGTGGTCGCCTCGGCGCCGAGTCCGCGGGTCTCGCAGGAGCAGGCGATGACCGGCGCCCGGAACGAGAACTCGGTTCTCTTCTCCCTCTCAAACCTGCAGGCGCTCGCCACCGGCGGCCCCAGCAGCGACAGCTCGTCGCCGGCTCCTTCGACGGCATCGCCGGCCCCGGCAGCGGGCCACGCGACCGGCGAGGGCTCCGGGCTCATCGACATTCGCGCGCTCGCCAGCGCCACCGCCAGCACGGGCGGCATGGGCGGCGGCGGCTCCTCGTCCAGCAGCAGCGGCGGCGCGGACGACCTCCTGTCCATCGGCGGTAGCAGCGGCGGCCTCGGCTCCTCCCTTGGCGCTCCGGTCCTCGCGCCGGCCGCGGCCGAGCCCGAGGAGGGCAACAAGAAGATGGTCGCCGGCATCGCCATCGCCGGCGTGCTGGTGGTCGGCCTCCTGGTCGCGCTCATCGTGGTCCTGACCCGTGAGCCCGCCCCGGTGGTCAACGCGGCCGGTCCGGCCACCGCCGGCGAGACGCCTGCCGCTCCGGCGGCTCCGGGCCAGCCGGCCCCCAACGCCGCGGAGGCCGCTCAGGCGGCGACCGCGAACGCGGGTCAGCCCGTGACCGGCACCATGACCGAGGAGGCCGAAGAGGCCGCCGCGGAAGAGGAAGAGGGCGAAGAGGAAGAGGAAGAGAGCGGCTCCACGTCGCGCCGTAGCCGCCGCAGCGGCCGCCGCGCCGCCGCCGCCAGCTCGGGCTCCAGCTCCTCCGGCTCCAGCTCCAGCGACTCCAGCTCCAGCAGCTCCAGCTCCTCGAGCTCCGCCCGCATGAGCAACGGCAGCATCGACGACCTGCTCAACCAGGCCATCGGTGGTGGCGGCGGTGGCTCCATGGCGGCTGCCATGGCGGCCTCCAACCTCCCCGCGCAGCCCTCGCGAGACGCCGTCGGTAGCGCCCTTCGCTCGGTCTCCAGCCGGGTCGCCAACTGCGGCAGCGGCACCGCCGGTGTCGCCAACGCGGCCATCAGCTTCGCCAGCTCCGGCCGGGTTCGCAGCGTGCGGGTCACGGGCGTCCCGCCGGCGGTCCAGAGCTGTGTCTCCCGGGGCGTCCGCTCGGCCCGCGTGCCGGCCTTCTCCCGCGACAGCTTCAGCGTGAACTTCCCCTTCCGGGTCCGCTGAGGCCACGCCGGCTCCGGCCGGTATCCACGAAAAAGGGCGACCCCAGCGGGTCGCCCTTTTTCGTTTCGGAGTGGGTTCGAGCTCAGTCGGTCTCGACCCGGGCGCCCGCGGAAGCGGAGGCCGAGGCGTCGACCCGGACCTCGATCCGGCCCCGGGCCGGTCCGCGGATGTTGGCGCCCCGGGTGGTGTCGAAGGGCGGCGGCCGGCTGGGGTTGCAGTTGGGCCCGAAGCCGGTGGCGTCGAACTCGTAGTCCAGCGCGCCGGTGGCCTCGCCCACGACGGCCTCGATGGTCACCTCGTGCACCCCGGCGCGGGCCGGGCTGCAGTAGCTGAGCAGGTAGAAGCGCTTGGTGAAGCCGATGATCCGCTCGCTGATGGCTTCGAAAGCGGCGGCGATGGCGGCGCTGTCCTGGATGAGGACGTAGCCGCTGTGCCCGATGTCGTTGAGCGAAGGTTCGTCGATCTCGTTGCCCACGCCGATGGCGAAGACGTCGTAGCCGGAGCGCTCGAGAGCGGAGTCGGCCTCGCCGAAGCTCACTCGCGCGGCGCGGTCGGTGCCGTCGGTGAAGACCACGATGGTGCCGAAGCGGAGGGGCGCGTCGCCCTCCTCCATGGCCTCGTCGAGGACGCCGACGGCCTGCACCAGGGCGCCGTGGAGGTTGGTGGAGGGGTCCCGGGTGCGGAACCCACGGAGCCGGTTGATGCCCGACGCGTTGGCGCGGAAGGGCTGGATCGCGTGCAGCTCCTCGCTGCCATCGAAGGCGTAGATGCCCACCTTCTGGTACCCCTCGAGGGCCGCGGTGAACGACTGGGCGCTGTCCGCGATGAGGGGGACCTGGTCGGACTCGGTGACCGAGCCGCTCATGTCGACGATGAGCAGCGTGTAGTGCTCGGCGGCGACTTCGGGGTTGATGATCGTCTGGTTGCTCTCGTCGATGGAGACCAGGCGACCGTCCTCGTAGATGCGGAAATCGGTGGCCTCGAGACCGGCGACGGGTTCGCCATCGCTGTTGTCCACGGTGAAGAATACGGCGACGTTGCTCGGGGTCTGGTAGGCCGAGTCCACCATCGTCAGGCGGAGGCCTCCACAACCGGCAACGAGCGCCGCGATTGCGAAGAGAAAGCGTGCTCGCATGGGCGGGAGGGTATCGCAGCGCTCGGCGACGACGAGGGAAATCGTGGGTACGAGGACCCCCTACAGCGGTGGTTCAGATGGGTCGGAGTAGGCCGATCTCCGTGGACCGGGCGGGCACTCCGGGCGCCTCGTCGAAGACGCGAACGCGGCGCCCCTCGACGTCCACCTCCAGCCGGGGGTCGCCGTCCTGGCCGGTGGTGCTCTCGTCGAGGGCGCGCATGGCGATGCCCCCATTGACCTCGCAGGGCGCGTAGCCGGCCTGCTGCTCCTGGTCCGGATAGAGCACGACGTCGTCGCAGGTGACCCGGACCACGCAGTTGAAGAGGCTGCTGGCCACCGGGAGCAGCCGGACCTCGCAGCGCGCCCCCTCCTGGACCGGCGCGGCGCCCCCGACGGCGCGGACCACCCCGAGGTGGGTGGTGGGGCTGAAGTCCGGCGCAGGCACGCTGCCGACCCCGGCGTCGCCGTAGCGCGCCCAGCTCCGTTCGTAGGCCAGCTGCTGGGGATCGCGGGTCGGGACGCCGGCGTCGCCGGCGGTCGATGCCCACGATCCGGCGCCGCCGTGGGTCCCGCCGCCGGCGCCTCGGTGATGGCCGCGGGCCCGGGCTCGCCGGCTGGCCGCCGCGGTCTCGTCGGCCGGGGCGACGTCGGTCGATCCGCCGAGGGCCCAGGCGGCGACGCCGATGGAGAGCCCCATGATCAGGGCCAAGACGGCCACTACGCCGCGGCTTCCCTTTCGTTCGTTCGTCACCGGTGCCTCCCTCGCCATGTCCTGGGGACAACGAAGCGGGGCCGGGAGTTCTTGCACCCAGGAAAGAAATTCTTCTCGCCCGGCGCGCGTGCGCCCTGCGGTGTAGGCTCCGCCGCCATGGCTGCACCCGACGACCGACCCCTCTCGCGGCTGACCAACGCCTTCCTGATCACTCAGATTCAGCGGGGGCGCCAGTTCCTCCGGGTGGATCCCTCGCGCGGGTCCGTGGAGACCGCGAGGATACTCGGCGAGTGGGAGCGGCTGGCGAGCCCCCCGGAGAAGGTCGCGGCAGGCGTCGTCGACCGGCTGAAGGTGATGGCCGAGCTGCCTGCCGAGCCACCGCGAGATCCGCTCATGGGACGGCTCACCCTGGTCCTGCCGGACGCCGTCCACCACTTCGAGGTCGTCGCCTTCCCGGCGAAGACGCCGGTGGTCATCGTTCGTCTGCTCGACGAGGAGACCGTTCGTCGCACCTGGCCCCCGGACGCTGCGGCGCCGCGCGCGGGAACGGACTACGAGCGGTTGGGGCAGCTCCTCCGGGAGGCCTTCGACCAGATCCAGCGCCGCCGACCGCGCACCGCCGAGGCCAAGGTCCGCGAAGCGCGGGAGCTCGCGGAGGCCATCTGTCCCGGGATGCCGCCCCACCTGGGGGCGATGGATCTCTCCAGCGACATCCACCGGGCCCGGGGCGAAGCCCAGGAGGCCCAGCGCTTCGCCCGCGAGGCCGACGCCGCCTTCACTGCCCTGGTGGGTGCGCCCACGGACCCCGGCGCCGAACGGCCGCTGGCGATCCCGGACATTCCGTCGGACGCGGCCGGGCTCCAGAGCTGGCTCGACGAGGCCTGAGCGGGCTCCGTCTCCGATCCGGGGTATCCTCGGCGGCGATGAGCGAGCTGCGCACCGAGACGACCTTCTGCCGCATCTGCGAGGCCCTCTGTGGCCTCGAGGTCGACCTCGACGGGGACCAGGTGGTGGCTCTCCGACCCGATCCCGCGCACGTGGCCACCGGCGGCTACAGCTGCGTGAAGGGGCTCCGGCAAGCGGAGTACCTGAGCTCGCCCGACCGATTGCGGTACCCGCTCGTCCGGCGCAACGGCGAGCTGATGCGGGCCACCTGGGACCAGGCCCTGGAGCGCATCGGATCGGTGGTCCGCCGGGAGCGCGCGATCCACCCCGACCGGGTCGCCATGTACGTGGGCACCGCCGCGGGCTTCGGGGTGCTGCACCCGATCTTCGCGCAGGGGTTCATGACCGGGGTGGGCTCGAAGTCGATGTACGCGTCGGCGACCCAGGACTGCTCCAACAAGTTCGCGGCCGCCACCGACGTCTACGGCTTCCCCTTCACCCAGCCCTTCCCCGACGTCGACCACACCGAGTGCCTCATCGTGGTCGGCGCCAACCCGGCCATCTCCAAGTGGTCGTTCCTGCAGGTCTCGAACCCCATCGACCGGCTGCGACAGATCGAACGCCGCGGGGCCTCCCTCTTCTTCGTGGACCCGCGCAAGACCGAGAGCGCCAAGGTCGCCGGCGAGCACGTCTTCATCCGGCCGGGCACCGATGTCTTCTTCTACCTGGCGTTCCTCCACGAGATCCTGGAGCGCGACGCGGTGGACCACGCCCGGGTCCGCGCCCACGGCACCGGCTTCGAGCGGCTCGCCGAGGTGGTCCGGGGTTGGACCCCCGAGCGCGCCGCCGAGGTCACCCGGATGGCGCCGGCGACGCTGCGCCGGCTGGTCGACGCCTACGTCGCCGCCGACGGCGCGGCCCTCTACAGCTCCACCGGCGTGAACATGGGCGGCCACGGGGCGCTCTGCTTCTGGCTGCAGGAGACCATCAACTTCGTCACCGGGAACCTCGACCGGCGCGGCGGCACCCTGGTCGGCGAGGGCATCATCGACTTCCCCGCGTTCGGGAAGAAGACCGGGACCCTCCTGGGCAAGCATCGCTCGCGGGTCGGGGACTTCCAGGCCACCAACGACGCCCTGCCGGGCGGGGTGCTCGCCGACGAGATCCTCACGCCGGGCGAGAAGCAGGTCCGCGCCCTCTTCGTCACCGGGGGCAACCCGCTGCTGACCATGGCCAACTCGGGGCGTCTGGCGAAGGCCTTCCGGGAGCTCGAGCTCCTGGTCTGCCTGGACGTCTTCCCGAGCGAGACCGCCCACCTGGCCGACGTGGTCCTGCCCTGCGTCTCGCCCCTCCAGCGACCGGATCTGCCCTTCGTCTTCCCGCTGATGCTCGGGCTCCAGAGCCGGCCCTACCTGCAGGCGACCCGGGCGCTGATCCCGCCCGAGGGCGAGCAGCGGGACGAGGCGACCATCTACCTGGACATCTGCCGCGCCTCGGGGGTGGATCTCTTCGGGTCGAAGGTCGCGCAGCGAGCGCTCGGCGCGCTCCGGCGCGGGCACGAGCTCCGCGGCGGGGCGGGGGTCCCCGAAGAGCTCCTCCTCGACCTCCTCCTCCGCGCGTGCCGACAGCCGGGCTTCGAGAAGGTGCTGGCGCAGCCGCACGGGATGGGGCGCAAGCCCCACCGCCCGGAGAGCTTCCTGGGGCAGCGAGTGGTGACCGACGACGGCAAGGTGCACCTCGCACCCGAGCGGATGGTCGCGGAAGCCGCGCGGACCCTGGAGACCACCTTCGCGCGGGAGAAGAAGGACGCGAAGCGCCTGAAGCTGATCACGAAGCGCCACGTGACCACCCACAACAGCTGGATGCACGACCACGAGGCCTTCGTGCGCAAGGGCACCAACCATCTCTACCTGCACCCCACCGACGCCGAGCGTCTGGGGATCGCCGGCGGCGCGATGGCCGACGTGACCAGCGAGACCGCGACGGTGCGGCTCCCGGTGCTGCTCAGCCCGGACCTGATGGAGGGCACCTGCGCCCTGCCGCACGGTTGGGGTCATCAGCACGCCCGGAAGCTCCGGGTGGCCAGCCAGACCCGTGGGGTCAACGTGAACCTGCTCGCGGCCGACGGGCCCGACGCGCTGGAGCGGGTGGGCGGCATGGCGCGGCTCACGGGGATCCCCGTGGACGTGAAGCCCGCCGCGGGCCCCCAGGCGCACACCTGGAGCGGCCTCCCTCAGGACACCATGGGGTGAGGGCTCGGGGCTGAGGGAAGCGCGTGGGGCACGCGCCAGGTCTCAACCCTCGTCGTCGAGGGTCCGAAGATAGAGCACGAGGGCGTCGAGGTCGGTGTCGTCGAGGTCGCTGGTCACGCCGTGGGCGTCGCCGCCGTTGCGCTCGGTGAGCACCGACCGGAGGGTCGGCGCCGAGCCATCGTGGAGGTAGGGCGCGCTCCGCCAGAGACCGCGCAGCGTGGGGGTGTCCAGACCATCGAGCGCCTCGCCGAGTCGCTGACCGCTGCCCGGGCCCAGGGTGCCCACGTCGTGACGCAGGCCGTCCGTGAAGCCGGGCCCCTCGTGGCAGGTCCCGCAACCGGCGCCGTCGAAGAGCGCCTCGCCGCGGGCGCGCTCCGTCGCGAAGGCCTCGTCGGCGCGGCGGTCGGGCGAGGTGCCCACCGCGCGCAGCGAAGCGAGGTAGGCCGCCAGGGCGTCGAGCTCGGCGCTCCGACCGGCCTTGGGGGTGCCGAGGGGATCCGTCGTCGCGTCCCAGTCGGCGTCGCTGAGGAAACCGGTGCCGCCTTGATGGAGCCGGATGTCGCCCTCGAAGTCCTGGGTCTCGTCGAAGTTCCCGGACCAATGGAGCGGGAAGTGCTGCGCGCTCCCGCGCAAGGTGATCGTGTTGCGCAGGCCCTCGCCGCGCTGGGTGAAGTCCCACACCAGGTCGTCGCCCTCGCCGTCGAGGTGGCAGCTCGCGCAGCTCAGGTAGCTGGTGCGGCTCATGCGGGGATCGACGGCGGTGACGAAGACCCTCTTCCCCTCGAGGACGTCGGGGTCGAGGGGCTCGGTGGCGACGGTGTCGATGCGGCCCTGGAGCGGCGGCTCGGCGGCCAGGTCGCGGACGTCGTAGACGCGGACCTGCCGGTCCAGCTCGGCCCAGACGAAGAGGCGCTCGCCGCCCGGGTCGAGGGCGAGCCCGCGCGGCGCGGCGCCCACGTCGCCGATGGAGCCCACGACATCGAAGGTGAAGGCGTCCAGGACCACGGCGCGGCGCGCGCCGTAGAAGGTGACGAAGAGCCGCTCCCCCAGGGCCGAAGGGACCAACGCCGAAGCGTAGTCCAGGTCGTCGAAGCTGAAGCGGAAGGTCTCCATCGGCGTGGCGCCGTCCAGGAAGACCTCGGCCATCGCCGCCCGCGCGGTGGTCTGCGAGTCCATGGGGGACCCGGTGCGGAAGACGCCGGTGACCGTATTGGCCTTCAGCGCCGGGACCATCGCGCGGAAGCCCTCGGGGGTGAAGACGATGGTGTCCAGGAAGCCCAGCACGCCCGAGTTGTCGGTGTCGCTGTCGAGGCCCTCCTGGCGTGGCAGGAGGCCCTCGCCGAGGACTCGCGGGTCGGCGGGGTCGGCGAGGTCGACGGCGTGGACCGTCGACCCCTCGGTGCGCGCGCGCCAACGGGTCGCCAACACCTGGCCCTGGTCGTTCATGGTGAGCGCGCGGAGGTCGAAGCCGACGTCCAGCCGGGCAGTGACCACGCCCGCGGTGACCACGACCAGCTCGCCGGTGTCCTGGAGGGTGACGACGAAGCGCTCGGGCTCGCGAGGATCCGCCACCACGCCGAAGGGTCGGGTTCCGCGCCCGAGGTCCACCGTGGACCGCAGCGCGCCGGTGGTCCGGTCGTGCAGCGCGAGCTGGCCGGCGTCCTGGCAGGTCACCGCGACGGTCGAGGCCCCCAGCGCGAGGGTCCGGGGGTGGGCACAGGTGGCCACCTCCGCGCGGCGGGTGAGCGAGGTCGGGTCCAGGAGGGCCACCGAGTCCGCGTCGGGGGTGACCACCCAGACGACGTCCGCGTCGGCGTCGTAGGCGATGGGGGTGGACGCGGTGGGGCGGATGGCGGCCGGGCGGAAGACCACCGAGAGGGTCCGGCTGATGTCGCCCCGCGGTCCCACGGCGGAGACGACGAACGCCCCGGGGTAGGCGAAGGCGTGGCAAGCCTCCGTTACGCCCTCGGTGCGCTGCCCGTCGCCCCAGACGAAGTCCACCGGCTCGGCGGGGACCACCGCGAAGCAGCTCTCCTCGCGGACGAACCCGACGTCGGGGCCATCGAGGCGCCATCCGACAGCGCCGACGTCGGGTTCGTCGGCGAGCCCGGCGTCTCCCGCGGGGCCCGCGTCGTCGCCGCAGGCGGCGGTCAGCACCGCCAGGAGGACGAGCGCCGGGCGCAGGTCACTCACAGGCCACGGTGGTGAACGTCGCGGAGAAGGGGGTCGCGGTGGGGTTGCCCACGGCGTCGATCACGCCGCCGGCCGGGACCACCAAGCGATAGCGAGTGGCCGGCTTCAGGGGGGCGGCGGGCGCGAAGTTCACCGCGCCCTCCTGGCCGCTCCAGTGGCCGGGCAGCGGCCCGCCGACGGGTTCCCCGGCGGCGTCCAGCTCGAGCAGATGGAAGGAGCCGGCGAAGACGGAGGCGAAGTCGATGGGCTCGTCGAAGGTCACGCCGACCCGGGATCCCAGGGTGACCCCGGTGGTCCCGTCGTGGGGCCGCACCATGTTCACCCGGGGCCCCTCGGTGTCCAGCTCGGTCTCCCAGGGGTACACCCGGGAGGCCTCGCCGGGGACCGCGTCGTCGTCGACGCTGGCCACGATGACGTTCCCCATCGGCACCAGGGTGTCGAGGTCGCCGGTCATCTCCAAGCGACCCATCCGGGTCAGCGTGGTGGGGTCGGAGATGTCGATGACCTCGCCGATCTTGCTGAGGCCCACGAAGGCGCGGTCGCCCTTCACGAAGACGTAGCCGCCGTTCGCGCCCCGCCAATCGGAGTCGTAGAAGCCGAGGAAGCGAGGCTCGCTGGGGGAGTCGATGTCGTAGGTGACCAGGCCTCCGCCCAAGAGGTGCCGCGCGTAGTAGATGCGGTCCCCGTTCACGTGGCTGAAGTAGGCGGTGACGATCCGGGGACGACCGGCGAAGTCGAAGGTCCCGTCGCTGAGCTGGAAGCTGCCCCCGGGGATCCTCCGCGGGTTCGCCGGGTCGCTGAGATCCATCAGGGCCGTCCGGGTCCCCTCGCTGGGCAGGATGACCAGCAGCGTGCCGATGGCGTGCACGCCGCCCACCCGGAAGTCGGGGTCGGGCTGCACCTGGTCCACCAGCTCGGGCGCGGTGGGATCCGAGGCGTCGACGATGAACACGCCGTTGTCCGAGGCGCCCACGTAGACGTAGGGCGCCTGCCAGAAGGTGCTCATCACCACCCGGGTGTACGAGTCCGGGTAGACCACGTCGGGCAGGGTCATGTCGTGGACCATCACCGGCGCGGTGGGGTCGCTGACGTCCCAGAACATGATCCCGGTGAGCGAGGTGGTGACCATGTAGCGCCGGTCGACGCCGTCTTCGCCGGTCACGGTGGCCACGCCGGCGGCGTGGGTCTCGCGCATCTCCTCCTCGACGGTGGTCGCCACCGTCTCCGGAGCGCAGGGGTCGTCGAAGTCGAAGACGCTGAGGCCGCCGACGCCGCCCTCGTGGGCCCAGGGCATCCAGAGGTAGCCGTCGAGCATCAGGACGGTGTTGTGGTGGTCTCGGTCGCGCTCGCCGCCGTCGAGGGACGCGCACGCGACCATCCGCTCGGCCTCGGTGAACGTGGTGCGTGGCCCGCCGGGACCGGCCAAGGCCCCGAAGGCGTCCGGCGCGGGGGCGGGATCCCCGGGCTCCACGGGGTCCGTTCCCGCGAGGAGATCGCACCCGCTCGGTGGCGGGCCGATGTCCGGGAAGACCCCGGCGTCCCACCCGGGCGCCCCCTGGTCGACACCGGCGTCCGCCTCGGTCCCGGCGTCCATCGCCGAGCCGTCGTCGTCACCACACGCCAGCGTCACCGCCAGCGCCATCCAGAGGCACACCCGAGCCATCGGGCGGAGGGTACCGCGGCGCGCGGGCGCCCGCTCCCTACGAGCGGTGCGCCCTTCGCGCGCCGGGACCGGCTCAGGCGTCGGCCGAGGCCTTCTCGCTGGCCGCCGCCTTCTTGGTGCGCGGCTTGGGCTTGGTGGCCCCTTCCTTCTCGTCGCCGGCCTGGATGGCCTCGAGCTCGACCGAGACCTCCCGGAGGAGCTGCTGGCGCACGTGGAAGGGCAGGAAGCCGGCCTTGAAGCCGTTGAGGACGATGTGCTTGATCTCCTCGGGCCCGAGCCGCATCTGGGTGTGCGCCAGCCAGAGCTCCTTGGACACGGTGGTGTCGGTGATCAGCCGGTTGTCGGTGTTCACCGTCACCCGGAGACCCAGGTCGTAGTAGAGCTTGAGCGGGTGGCTCGCGAGGTCCCGGACGGCGCCGGTCTGGACGTTCGACGAGGGGCAGCACTCGAGGGTGATGCGGTGGTCGTTCACGTAGTGCAGGAGGTCGCCGTCCTCCCGGAGGCGGCAGCCGTGACCGATCCGGTGGGCGCCGCAGACGTGGATGGCCTGGTGGATCGACTCCGGCCCGTAGGCCTCACCGGCGTGGATGGTCACGCAGATGTTGTTGTCGCGGACGAGCTGGAAGGACTCCAGGTGGTGCTTGGCGGGGTGGTCGTACTCGGCGCCGGCGAGGTCGAAGGCGATGACGCCCCGGTTCTTGTAGGCCACGCAGAGCTGAGCCATCTCCAGCGAGGACTGCGGCGAGATGTTGCGGATGCCGCAGACGATCACGTTGGAGAGGATGCCGAAGTCCTTCTGCGCGGCGCGCAGGCCGCTGAGGACCGCCTCGACCACCGTGGTGAGCCGGAGGCCCTGCCGGGTGTGGAGCATGGGGGCGTAGCGCACCTCCATGTAGCGGACGTTCTCCTTGGCGGCGTCCTCGGCGAGCTCGTAGGCCGCCCGGTAGAGCGAGGCCTCGGTCTGGAGCACCTGGAGGGTGATGTCGAAGGCCTTGAGGTACTCCACGAGGGAGCCGGTGTTCTCGCCGAGATGCATGGCCTTGCGCAGCCCGTCCGCGTCCATCGCGGGGAGCTGGATGCCACCTTCCTCGGCGAGCTCGAGGATGGTGGAGAGGCGGAGCGAGCCATCGAGATGGACATGGAGGTCCGTCTTCGGAAGTCGCTCGAAGTAGCTGAGGGGAAGGTTCATCTAGGAACGCTAGCAAGTAGAGCGCGGTGATCAAGGCGCCCGGCGTCTCCGATCTTCCGGCGGCGCGTTCGTTCTTGCACCGCGTGCCGAATCGAGGTCTCTTCGGCCGCAGGGAGACGACGATGAACCAACCGGCAGCGAAGACCCCCACCGGCATCTACGTGGTGGGCGCGGGCATGCTCCTCCTGGGCCTCTTGAGCTTCTGCTGCTCGGGCCTGGGGATCTACGGCGCGGCGCAGGACCAGGAGGCGGCGCTGCGGAACAATCCCTTCGTCGACCAGGGGATGGTCCAGGCCATCATCGAGGCTCAGAACTCGACCCGGATCCCCATCCTGCTGGTGGCGGTCGTCAGCATCCTGGTGTCGCTGGCCTTGCTGGTCTTCAGCGGGTTCGTCCTGGCCCGGAAGCCGCTGGCGATGGTCGCCCCCATCGTCCTGATCGTGGCCACGGTCTGGACCCTCATCGATGTGGGCGTGACCCTCTGGGCCCAGTCGGTCCAGATGGACGCGATGCGGCCCATCATGGAGCAGGGCGGAGGCGCCGCCGCGGCGCAGGCCGGAATGCAGATGGGCATGGGCTTCACGGTGTGCCTCTACGGCGGCTGGGCCTTGCTCAAGATCGGCTTCTTCGTCTTCGGCATGCTCTATCTCCGCAAGCCCGAGGTGCAGGCCCATCTTGGCGGCGCGCCGGTCTACGGCGGCGGCTACGGCGGACCTCCCGGTGGCGGCTACGGCGGGCCGCAGGGACCGCAGGGTGGCGGCTACGGCGGTCCCCAGGGTCCGCAGGGTGGCTACGGCGGGCCGCAGGGACCCCAGGGTGGCGGCGGCTACGGCGGTCCCCAGGGACCGCAGGGGGGCGGCGGCTACGGCGGTCCGCAGGGTCCGCAGGGTGGCGGCTACGGCGGCCCCCCGGGCGGCGGCACCGGGGCGTGAACCCCGGGTACCTGCGCACCCTCTCCGCCCAGCGGCTCGCCGCGCTCGTCCGCGACCGCGCAGTGACCAGCCGCGCGATCGTGGAGGCCCACATCGCGCAGGCGCGCGCGGTCAACGGCACCCTCAACGCGATCGTCGAGGATCGCTACGCCGCCGCGCTCGAAGAGGCCGACCGCGCCGACGCGACCGATCCCCAGGGACCGCTCCACGGGGTGCCCTGCACCATCAAGGAGTCCTTCGCCTTCGCCGGGATGCCCTGGTCGGCGGGCCTGACCCGGCGCCGCGAGGTCCGGGCGACCGAAGACGCGGTCACCGTCGGCCGTCTCCGCGCGGCGGGCGCCATCCCGCTCGGGGTCACCAACGTCTCCGAGGCCTGCATGTGGCTCGAGTCGAACAACCCGGTCTACGGGCGGAGCCGCAACCCCTACGACCCCTCACGGATCGTCGGCGGGAGCTCCGGTGGCGAGGGCGCCATCGTGGCCAGCGGCGCGTCGCCCTTCGGGTTGGGATCCGACGTGGGCGGCTCCATCCGCCTGCCCGCGTTCTTCAACGGAGTCTTCGGACACAAGGGGTCTTCGGGCCTGGTGCCCAACGAGGGTCAGCACCCGGAGCCCGACGCCAACGGGCAGCGCTTCCTCTCCACCGGCCCCCTCTGTCGCCGCGCCGAAGACCTGGTGCCGCTGCTGGAGATCCTCCGCGGCGGAGCTCTCCCCGATCCCGCGACCGTCCGCTTGGACGAGCTCGTCGTCTACGACGTCCCCGAGGACGGCGTGACGCCGGTGCATCCGGCGCTCCGGCGCGCTCAGCACGACGTCGCCGAAGCCCTGCGCGCCGCGGGCGCCGAGATCCGCCGGCCGCAGATCCCCGCGCTCCGCCACGGCATCGAGATCTGGTCGGCGATGATGAGCGAAGGGAACACCAAGACCTTCGCCGAGGTCCTCGGGGCCGGCGAGGCCATCCCGGTGGGCCGGGAGCTGCTGCGCCTCCTGGTCGGTCGCTCGGACCACACCATCCCGGCCCTCGGCCTGGCGGTCCTGGAGAAGGTGGCCGACGCGATGCCTGGCCGGGTGGCCCAGATGCGCGCCCTCGGCGACGAGCTGCGCGAAGAGCTCACCGCGCTCCTCGGCGACGGCGGCGTGATGCTCTACCCGACCTACGCCGAGCCCGCCCCGCGCCACGGCATGCCCCTGCTGCCACCGACCCGCTGGGCCTACACCGCGCTGATCAACGCCATGGAGCTCCCGGCGACCCAGGTCCCCCTGGGCCTCGACGCCCGCGGCCTGCCCCTCGGCGTGCAGGTCATCGCGCGCCACGGCAACGACGCCCTGACCCTGGCCACGGCGCTCCACCTGGAGCGCGTCTTCGGCGGCTGGGTCCCCCCGAAGGCTGTAGCAGGGCGCTGAAGAACGAGCCCGAAGGGCGAGTTCGGAAGCGTCCTGCCCCGTGCCCCGCCGTCAGGCGGTTGCCCCGCCGCAGGCGGTTGCCTCGCGCAGGCGATGCCCCGCCGTCAGGCGGTTGCCCCGCCGCAGGCGGTTGCAGAGAGATTCCGAGCCGAGCCCGGTCATGAGTCTCACGCTCTCAGCCGAAAGGCCCGCAGGAGGTCGTAGGCGGCTCCGGTGAGGTAGGCGGCGAACTGAGCGGACTCGTGGGTGTCGTTGCTCCGCTTCTTACCGCGGAAGTCGGCCCAGCCGTTGTTGTCCCCGGAGTTGACATCCTTTGGGGGCGGAAGCTCTTCATGGAGGCCCATCCGTCGAGGAGCGTTCCGTCGAACCGACCAAGCCATGGACCGCTACGAGGCCATCGTCGCCGTGCTGACCCGCCTCATCAGAGCCATTCGCTCCTGGAACACGGAGGCATCCGCCTGCGGCGGGGCAATCGCCTTCGGCGAGGCAACCGCCTGCGGCGGGGCAACCGCCTGCGGCGGGGCAAAGGAGCAGGTCGATGAAACGCGGCCTGCGGCCCCTATTTCACCAACCTGCTAGGCGACCTTGCGCGCGGGGGGTGCAGCTCCCATTGTCCCGGCGATGACCTTCCCCCGCATCGCCTACGGCACTCCCCGCAAGCTGCCCAAGGCGCAGAGCCTGAGCGGGCGGGTGGTGGTCCTCGACGTGGCGTTCGCCTCCAACGCCGGCGGCGCCAGCTTCGAGAAGGTCACGCTGCCCTTCATCAACGGACTGGGGAAGCGGTTGGCGATGTGGGTCGATCACCACGACCACGAGCGCCACGGCGAGTACGCCGACGACCCCCGCTTCGTGTTGCGCACCAAGGCCCAGCACGGCGCGTGTCCGGAGATGGTCACCCCCGAGCGGGTCCAATGGGCCGGCAAGGTGGACACCATCTGCTGCCACATCGACTTCGACGGGCTCTGCTCGGCGGCGAAGTGGATCCGTGGCGGCGAGGAGCCGTACCCCGGCGCCGACGACGACGCCCGCGCCATCGACACCCGGATGGGGATCCCCTCGGAGCGCGCCGAGGTCCTCGACCGCGCGCTTCGCGGCAACCCCCGGGACGACGGCATGCGCGGGATGATGATCCGCTACCTGGCCGAGGGCGCCCAGGACAAGGCGATGCTCCGCGAGTTCCGGCTGGCCGCCGAGGAGCTTCTGGCCAAGGAGAACGAGTCCAAGCGCCTGGCGACCCGGTACACGATCCGCGGCGATGTCGCGGTCTGCGACGCCCGGGTCCGGCAGGGCTTCTACGACAAGACCCACCTGCTGCTCATGGGACAGGAGCTGGCGCCCATCTCCCTGGTCCACGACGAGAGCACGGTGACCGTCGCCGCGCGCTTCGACAGCGGGATCGACCTCTTGTCCATCCTGGGGCTCGAGGGCGGGATGCCCACCCGGGTGAGCGTGGCGGCGAAGAAGCTCGACGAAGTCCTCGACGCGCTCGCGCGTCGCTGATCCCCCGCCGTTGATTCCCTCGCGCGCCCCGGGGCACACTGGGGCCGCGGCCACGGGCCGGGAGGGAGAGCCGTTGGAAGGGATCCGTTGTTGCGTCTGTCATCGCTACTTCTCGATGGAGGAGATCGGCTTCCTCGGTGACCGCCCCTTCTGTGAGGCAGACCGGACCCGGGCCATCGAGGCCACCGAGACGGACTGGACCCGCGCGGGCATCCTGGAGGCGCTGCTCGTGGTGGCCTTCGTGGGCGCGGTGGCCTGGATCTGGGAAGGCCGGATGCTGCCCACCCACGCCGGCTTGGGGGTCCTCCTCGCCGGGATCCCCGCGGCGATCTTCCTGATCTTCATCTACCGGCAGGACCGGGTGGAGCCGGAGCCCATCGGCGTGGTGCTGGGGGTCTTCGCCCTGGGCGCGCTCCTCGGCTTCGGCGCGGTGGTCCCCTTGGAGACCGAGGTCTTCGCCATCGGCGACTGGACCCACCGGAGCGGGCCCTACGCCTGGTTGGCTTCGTCGGTGGGCGTCGCGGGGACGCTGCACATGCTCGCGGTGTACGTCGCCGTTCGCTACACGGTCTACCAGACCACCGAGTTCGACGAGCCCATCGACGGGGTGGTCTACGCCGTCGCCGCCGGGCTCGGCTTGGCCACCGTCGACAACGCGCTCTTCGTCGCCCAGCACGACGAGGTGTTCCCCCTCGCGGGCGCGGTGATCATCGCCAACACCACCCTCATCGACGTCGCGGCCAGCGCCCTGTTGGGCTTCGGGCTCTCCCGCTTGCGCTTCGAAGAGGACGGCGTGCTCACCTTCCTCGGGATCTTCCTCTGGGCGGTCGCGCTCCATGGGGGGCTGCACGAGCTGGTGGTCGTCGCCGGCACCACCGCCCACGGCTTCGATCCCTTGCTCTCCTTCGCGGTGGGCCTGGGGACCGCGGCGGTGGTGCTCTTCGGGTCCCAGCGGCTCGCCGTGCGCTTCGCCCGAGCACAGCTCGGCCTCGACGACGAGGGCCACGTCCTGCCCACCGAGGAGGTCGACCATGTCGCGTGAGACCCTCGCCGTGGACCACGACGCGCGGCCGACCCTCCGGATCGACGGCGCGGTCTGGCTGACCGCGTTGGCGCTGGTGGTGGGCGGCACACTCTATCTGCGCTCTGCCGAGCCCCCCGGCCGCACCCTCGACGCCCTCAGCGGCGCCGTCTCCGTCGACGTCCCCCGGGGCTGGGCCAGCTCGGAACGCGACGGAGTCCTGAGCGTCGAGCACCCCAGCCTGGACGGGATGCCGCCCTCGGTGCGGATCCAGAAGCTCGCCGACACGATGGCTCCCCTGGCGCAGGACCTCGCCCTGACCCGCTTGCAGGAGGAGCGCGCCGCGCAGGGCGCCGCCTACCGCGTGCTGCACGTGGACGAGGTGGAAGACGCCTTCGGCGGCAACCACGCGACGCTGGTCTGGTGGGCGATGACCCAGGACCCGCCGGGCAGCCGTCCGGGCGACGCGGTCCTGCCCCACGTGGTCGAAGGCGTGGACGCGCTGGTGCTCGCGCCGGGCGGTGAAGCGTTCCACGTGGCCGCCTTCGCCGCCGCCGATGGGGTCGACGTGCGCGACGAGCTCGAGCGCACCCTCCGCGGCGTGCGGATCATCGGAGGCGGCTCGTGAGGCTCGCGGTCGGCGTCGTGGCGCTCGCCTGCACCCTCGCCGCGAACGGCGCGCGGGCCCAGGAGCTCGACCCGGAGGTCACCGACCGCTGCGTGCGCGCCGCGGTGAAGATCACCATGCTCGCCGACGGTGGCGGGGGCTCGACGGGGAGCGGGACGCTCATCGATCCCCGGGGCTACGTGCTCACCAACTTCCACGTGGTGGGTCATCTGCGGCCGGGCAATGGGATCCCCGGGACGCTGCTCAACCGCGCCAATCGGGTTCAGCTCGCCACGGTGGAGTCGGCGCGCCAATCGGCGCGGCCGCGCTGGATCGGCGCCGTGGTCCGGGCCGACGCGCGGCTCGACCTGGCCCTCGTCCGCATCCTCTCGGACACCGACGGCAACCCCATCCAGGGCGCGCCCTTCCCCACCATCCCCATGGCGGGCACCGAAGCGCTCCGGCCCGGGTCGCCCGTGTGGGCCTTCGGCTACCCGCTCGGGGTCCGCACCATCAACGTCACCGGCGGGAGCGTCGCCGGCTTCCAGATGAACGGCCGCGACGAGGTCGCCTGGCTGCGCACCGACACCGAGTTCAACCCCGGCAACAGCGGCGGCATGCTGGTGGATCGCCAGGGGCAGCTGGTCGCCCTTCCGACCCGCGTCTACCACGGCCGGGCGCTCGAGCCGGTGGAGATGGCGCGGCCCGCCGAGCGGATGCCCGAGGAGTGGCGGCGCGCCCTGGCCAGCGGCGCCATCGACCGGCTGCGCATCGACGGCGTACGCGAGCTCCGGGCCGGCGGTGAGCTGGTGGACGAGGCGGTCGGCGACTCCGTGGACATCGACCGGCCGGTGGACCAGCACTACTGGCGGCCGGCCCCGGACCTGGTGCGCCCGGCGCGCATCACCCTCGACGGGCGCCACCCCATCGCGGTGATGCGCGGGGACACCGTCGTCCGCGAGGGAATGGGCACCGTGGACATCCAGGCCGACGACGGCGACGTGGTGATCTCCATCCTGCTGGTGAACCCGCAGGACGCGCCGGTGACCTACCGCGTGGGCGTGGAGTCCCGGGAAGCGGCCGCGCCGCCGCGCGAGGTGCTCCAGGAGCAGCCGGTGGCGCCGGCGGGCTCCGCGGCGCCGACGGGCGCCGTGCTCACCGGGACGGTGGTGAACGCGACCAATGGCCAACCCCTCGACGGCGCGTGGGTCTTCGTGGCGCGCCCGGGCGTGGATCCGTCGGAGGCGCTCGAGCTGTGGACCAGCGGTCGGCTCACCCAGGACCAGCTCCGCGAGCGCTTCATCACCGCGGTCCGGACCAACGTGCGCGGCGAGTACGTCTTCGACGACGTCCCCGTCGGCCGCTGGGAAGGCGTCGCCGCCATCGACGGCTTCCGCTTCGCGCCGGTGACCTTCGTGGTGCGCGAGGGCGACACCCGGGTGGAGCTCCGCCCCATTCAGATGACCCCCTGAGCCGTGCTATGGCCGAGCCATGACGCTCGTCCATGCCCGCCGCGCCGCCGGAGAGTTCACCACCCCGGCCTCCAAGGACCACTACGCCCCTGAGCTGCGCCTGGAGCCGGTCCACGTGGTCCTGCGCCTCCAGGTGGACCTGGAGGCCAAGCGCTTGGATGCGGTGATCACCCACCGCCTGCGCGCCAACGACGCGGGCGCGAACGCGTTGGTGCTCCACGGCGAAGACCTCGAGGGCCTGGAGGTCGAAGGCGCCAGCCACGACTACGACGGCCGGACCATCGCGCTGACCTTCGCCGAGCCCTTCGCGCGCGGCGAGGAGCGGGAGGTCACGCTGCGCTACCACGTGGTCGAGCCGCGGAGCGGGCTGCTCTTCCACGGACCGAGCCCCGACGATCCGAAGGCGCCGGTCTTCCTGGCCACCGACCACGAGACCGAGCGCGCTCGGCATTGGTTCGCCACCGTGGACCACCCCAACGTGCGGCCCACCCTGCGCTTCGAGATCCGCGCCGCGAAGGACCTGAGCGTGCTCGCCAACGGAGCCGAGCGAGGCGCCACCGACCACGAGGACGGGACCCGCACCGTCGTGTGGGAGCTGGACCAGCCCTGCCCGAGCTATCTGACCTGCTTCGCCGTGGGCGACTTCGTTCGCTGGGACGGCGAGACCGTCGACGGCGTGCCCACCGCGGCCTTCGCGCCCGCGGGCCCCTTCACCGCCGAGCACCTGGAGCGCTCCTTCGGTCGCACCGCGGAGATGCTGCGCTGGCTCCCCGAGCTCCTGGGGACGCCCTACCCCTACCCGAAGTACTTCCAGCTCGCGGTGCCCTTCATCGGCGGCGCGATGGAGAACATCTCGCTGGTCACCTGGGACGACCGCTTCCTACTCGACGAAGAGCTCGCCCGCGACGAGCGGCAGCTCGTGGACGTGGTGAACGTGCACGAGATGGCCCACACCTGGTTCGGCGACCTGGTGGTCTGCCGCGACTTCGCCCACGCCTGGCTCAAGGAGTCCTGGGCCACCTACATCGAAGCCTGCTGGCTCGACCACGACCAGGGCCGGGACGCGCGCGACCACGACCTGTGGCGGATGCGCGAGGCCTACGTGAAGGAGACCCGGGAGCGCTACGTGCGGCCGATCGTGACCCGGCGCTTCGACAGCTCCTGGGACATGTACGACTACCACCTCTACCCCGGCGGCGGTTGGCGCCTGCACATGCTCCGCGAGATGCTCGGCGACGAGACCTTCTGGGCGGCCGTGCGCGACTACGTGGCCCGCTACGCCGGCAAGGTGGTGGAGACCGACGACTTCCGCCGGGTCCTCGAGGAGCACTCGGGGCGCTCCCTGGCGCGCTTCTTCGATCAATGGCTCCGCTCGCCGGGGCTGCCCACCCTCGAAGGCCACTTCGCCTGGGACCCGGCGAAGAAGGAGGGCACCTTCGTGCTCCGCCAGACCCAGGTGGACGACAAGAAGGGGATCCCCTGCTTCACCTTCGACCTCGAGCTCGGCTGGACGGTGAACGGCGAGGAGCACCGGCGGACGGTGCGCTTCGACGACCAGCGCCTGCGGCACACCTTCGCCATGGACGCGGCCCCTTCGGTGGTGCGCGTCGACCCCGGGCTCAAGGTGATGCACACCCTGAAGTTCGAGGCCGGCAGCCACCGCTGGCGCAACCAGCTCGAGGCCCCCGACGTGGTGGGGCGCATCCAGGCCGGCGAGGCCCTCTGCGCCACGGGGAGCCGGGGGAACATCGAGGCCGTGGCCGACGCCTTCCGCGCGGAGCCCTTCTGGGGCGTGCGGCAGGCGTGGGCCGACGCCCTGGGCAAGGCCAACGCCGAGGCGGCCATCGAGGCCGTCGCCTCCCTCCTGGGGAGCGAAGAGGAGCCGCGGGTCCTCGCCGCGCTGGCCCGCGCCGCGGGGTCGGTCCGCGACGCCCGCTCGAAGCGGGCCATCGGCGAGGCTCTCGAGCGCTCGCCGAGCCCCCGGACCCGGGAGGCGCTCCTCGAGGCGCTGGGCAAGCAGCGCGACGAGGGCGACCGGGAGCGGCTGAAGAAAGAGGCCGCGACGCCGACCTTCGCGATGGCCGCCGAAGCCGGCGCCCTCCGGGGCCTCGGCGCGTTGCGCGCCGCGGACGATCTCGTGGAGCTCCTCGCTCCCGGCGCGGCCAGCTACCGCGCCCGGGCCCACGCCGCCACCGCCCTCGGCGGGGTCGCCCGACGGGCCGACGAGCCCACCCAGGAGCGCATCCGTGAGGCGCTGATCGACGCCCTGCGCGACCCGAACATCCGGGTCCGCGCCGCGGCCGCCTCGGCGCTGGTCACCGCTCGCGCCACCGGCGCGCGCGGCGCGCTGGATCGGTATCGAACGACGCTGCCAGCGCAGGAGCAGCTCCGTCTGGATCGGCAGCTCCGCGCGCTGAGCCGCGGCGATGGGTCCTTGAAAGCCGCCGAGGATCGCATCGAGGCCCTGGAGCGGAAGCTCCGGGAGCTCGGCGATCGCGTCGACAAGTTGGGCTGAGCGCCGCGCTCACTCGCAGGGGGTGACCTCGAAGTCGACCACCCGTTGGCACCAGCCGCGGTTGGCGCCGGGGTCCTCCAGGCAGCTCTCGCTCTGGCCGCCGCCTTCGAAGGTTCCGCTGAAGACGGCGGTCTCCCCGCAGTTGCGCACCGTGATTCGGTAGACCACCGGCCCGCCGCCGATGCAGCTCTCGTAGTTCGCCACGCGCACCTGGTAGGTCCCGGCGAGCGCCCGGCCAGGGGGCCAGAAGATGTGCTCGTTGTCGACGCCCATGTTGCTGCTGCAGGCGGCGTTGGCGTCGAGGTCGAGCTGCCCCCCGGACGCCTCGTCGGTGTTCCCGTAGTAGACGACGGCCCCGGTGGGTGCGACGACGTAGAGGTCGAGGTCGGTGCTCCGGGTCATCGAGAGGGTCACCTCGAGGTCGCCGGTGCCGGTGGGCATCACCCGGAGCTGGCGCTCCACCCACGCGCTGGTGCGGCCGCTGGTGTCGACCGCCGCGATGCGCACGGTCGCGTAGATCTCCTTGCCCGCCGGGGCCGGCTGCCCGTTGGGCAACATGGGCGCGTCGATACCGAGCTGGATCTCGGCCTCTTCGACTCCGGCGACCCGCAGGGTGCCCAGCTCGCTCTCCACCACCGCGGGCAAGACGAAGTGCCCCGGGTAATCGACGAACTCCAGGTAGAGCCCGGCGACCGCTCCGTCGGATCCGGTGCCGGCGCTGGTGTCCACCGGCACCGAGCTCGGCGTTCCCGGCACCACAACCTGGCGCCCCGAGCTCTCGCGCAGGCGGATGCCGGGAGCCCCCGCGCGGCCGTCGATCGGGGCCGCGCCGGCGCGCAGCTCGCCGCCCACGACGATCCACGGGTTGTCGATCGTGCGGCCTCCGCGGTGATCGGCGGCCATCCGTCGGAGGTCACTGGTTCCCCCGGGCAGGAGCCCGACGGTCTCGACGTAGGGTCCCGGTCGGTACCGCTGCCGCATGCGTTCGCGGCGGGCCTCGGTGGGATCGGCGACGGGCATCTCCACCGGCGTCACCGGTCCCGGGTCGCCGGCCTCGGCGAGCTCCCCTTGCTCTGCTTGCTCCTCGGCGGGCGCGAAGCGCGACCAGAGCATCCAGATCCCGGCGCCCCCCGCGGCGAGGAGGATCACGACGAGGAGCCCCACGACGACGTAGATGCCCACGGGGCTCCGCGGCGACTCGACCTCGGCGTCCACGGTCTCTCCTACGCGCGGGCGGCGGGATTCGTTCCCCGGGCGGTTCGGCGGTGGTTGCGCGGTCACGGGCCGCGACGATAAACGTGGGCGAGGCAGGTGCCCACCCCATGGTGAACGAGACTCGACAGGCGGCCCCCTACTTCGGCTCGGGCTTCATCCCCTTCGCCCATCGCGGGGGGTCCAAGCGGTGGCCGGAGAACACCCTCTACGCCTTCGAGCGGGCCTACGCGCTGGGGTACCGGTGGATCGAAACCGACGTCCACCGGACCCAGGACGGCCGGATCGTGATCCACCACGACGAGCGACTGGAGCGCTGCACCGACGGGAGCGGACGGATCGCCGACCACACCCTGGCGGAGCTCCAGCGCCTGGACGCCGGCTACCACTTCTCGCCCGACGGGCGATCGCGCCCCCACCGCGGGCGCGGGCTGCGCATCCCGCGCCTGGCCGACGCGCTGGACCTCGGCGAGGACCTGCACCTGAACCTGGAGATGAAGGGCCGGGACCCGCGGCTGGCGGAGGCGCTCTGGGACTTCATCGAAGCCCATGGGGTCCACGACCGGGTGCTGGTGGCCAGCGCCCACGACCCGCTGACCGAGCGCTTCCGCGAGCTCGCCGGAGACCGGGTGGTGACCTCGCCGGGCATCCGGGGGATCGCGGCCTTCTGGGGTGCGGTGCGCACCCGGACCCATCGCTTCCTCCATCCGTCCTACCAGGCGCTGCAGGTGCCGCCTTTCCACCAGGGGCTGCGCGTGGTCGACCGACGCTTCGTGGAGGCGGCCCACCGGCACGGACTGAAGGTCCACGTGTGGACCGTCGACGACCCGATGGAGATGCGTCGCCTGCACGCGCTGGGCGTGGACGGGATCATGACCGATCGCCCCGAGGTGCTGCTGCACACCCTGGAAGGTCTCGAGCCCGCATGAGCGAGCCCGACGAGGATCCCGACGCCGCGGTCGCGGTGCCCATCGACGGAGTCCTCGACCTCCACCACTTCCGCCCCGCCGAAGTCGGCGACGTGGTCGACGCCTACCTCGACGAGTGCCGGGACCAGGGCATCGCGCACGTCCGGCTGATCCACGGCAAGGGCAAGGGCGTCCTGCGCCGCACGGTGCACGCGCGGCTCGAGCGCCGCTCCGACGTCCGCCACTTCGGGCTGGCCACCGACCGCAGCGGCTGGGGCGCGACCCTGGTGGAGCTCGAAATCGGCGACCGCTGCGTTGACGGCTCCGGAGATAGTGTCTAAACAACACTATGTCGCCGAGCCGGCGGCGGAAGGATCGTCATGGACCTCACGCTCTCCACCGACCTGTACCAACTCACGATGGCCTGCGGCTATTGGAAGGCGGGCATCGCCGAGCAGCGCGCGGTCTTCCATCTCTTCTACCGGCGCCCGCCCTTCGGCGGGGCCTACGCCATCGCGGCGGGGCTCGACGACGCGCTGACCTACCTGGAGGAGCTCGACTTCTCTCCCGAAGAGCTCGCCTACCTCGGCTCCCTGCGGAAGGAAGACGACACCCCGCTCTTCCCCAGCGCCTTCCTCGACTCCTTGGCGGACCTCCGGTGCGAGCTCGACGTCCACACCGTCCCCGAGGGCACGGTGGTCTTCCCCCACGAGCCACTGCTCCGCGTCGAGGGGCCGCTGCTCCAGGCGCAGCTCGTGGAGACCACGCTGCTCAACCTGGTCGGCTTCCAGACCCTGGTGGCCACCAAGGCCGCGCGAGTCTGCGACGCGGCGCGCGGCCAGGGCGGCGAACGGGAGCCGGTCCTCGAGTTCGGCCTGCGCCGCTCCCACGGGCCGGACGGCGGGGCCTCCGCGTCGCGGGCGGCGTTCGTCGGCGGCTGCGACGCGACCAGCAACGTGCTGGCCGGGATGCGCTACGGGATCCCGGTGAAGGGGACCCACGCGCACAGCTGGGTCATGGCCTTCGACACCGAGCGGGAGGCCTTCGAGACCTACGCCGAGGCCTTCCCCGGGGGCAGCGTCTTCCTGGTCGACACCTACGACAGCCTCGAGGGCACCCGGGTCGCCACCGAGGTCGGCGCGCAGCTCCGCGCCGCCGGCCACGAGATGGTGGGCATCCGCTTGGACAGCGGGGACATGGCCGAGCTCAGCATCGGCGCCCGGCGCATCCTGGACGAGGCGGGCTTCCCTGCGGCCACCATCGTCGCCTCCGGCGATCTGGACGAGCACGCCATCACCGCGCTCAAGGAGCGGGGCGCGCGCATCGACGTCTGGGGCGTGGGGACGCGACTGACCACCGCCTACGACCAGCCCTCGCTGGGCGCCGTCTACAAGCTCGGCGCCATCCGCGAGGAACCCAGCGCCGACTGGGAGTACCGCATGAAGGTCAGCAGCACGCCGGCCAAGCGGTCGATCCCCGGGCAGCTCGGCGTGCGGCGCTTCATGCGCGGCGGCGAGTGGGTCGCCGACGCCATCTACGACGAGACCCTCGGCCTCGGCGACGCGCCGCTGGTGGGACCGGAGACCGGCGCCGCCCGGGCCGTCCCCGCCGACGCGGAGGGTCACGAGCTGCTCCGGCCGGTGCTCGCCGCCGGGCGCCGCACCGACCCCGCCGAGCCCCTCGCCACCGCCCGCGAGCGCGCCCGGGCCAGCGTGGACGCCTTGCCCGCGGCGCTCCGCGAGCGCACCACCGACGCCCGCCACTTCGTGGGCCTGGACGCGCGCCTCGCGCGCGTTCGCGAGTCCATCACCGAGAGTCACCGAGAGAAGCACCGATGAGCCGCCGCACCCGTATCCCCGTCGTTTTCTCCACCGAGGCCTACGACGCCATGCGCCGCGACCTCTGCGCCGCGGGCCACTTCGACGCCGGCGAGCTCGAGAGGCATCGCTTCCCCGACGGCGAGCGCTACCTGCGGATCACCACCGATGTCGCCGGCCGCGACGTGATCCTCCTGGGCGGCACCGTGGACGAGCGCAGCACCCTGGAGATCTACGACCTGGCCTGCGCGCTGGTCCACGCCGGGGCCCACATCTTGACCCTGGTGATCCCCTGGTACGGCTACCAGACCATGGAGCGCGCGGTGAAGCCCGGCGAGGTGGTGGTCGCCAAGACCCGGGCGCGCCTGCTCTCCTCGATCCCCATCGCCGGGTCGGGCAACCGGGTGGTCTTGGTGGACCTGCACGCCGAGGGCATCCCGCAGTACTTCGACGGCAGCATCCGGCCGGTCCACCTCTACATGAAGGACCTCACCCTCCCGATGATCCAGCGCCTCGGCGGCGACGACTTCGTGGTCGGCGCCACCGACGCCGGCCGCGCGAAGTGGGTGGAGTCCTTGGCCAACGATCTCGGTGTGGACGCGGCCTTCGTGTTCAAGCGGCGGGTCAGCGGCGACGAGACCGAGGTCACCGCGTTGGCCGCCGACGTCCGGGGCAAGACCGTGGTCATCTACGACGACATGATCCGCACCGGGGGATCGCTCATGGGCGCCGCCCGCGCCTTCCTGGACTCCGGCGCCGAGCGCATCGCCGCGGTGTGCACCCACGGGGTCTTTCCCGGGGCATCGCTCCAGCGCCTGCAGGACTCCGGACTTCTCAGCGGCATCGCCTGCACCGATTCCCATCCCAACGCCCTGCCCCTCGCCGGCGACTTCCTGCACGTGGAGCCCATCGCGGCCCTGCTCGCGGAGGCGCTCGGACCCGAGGGCCCGGCCACCCTCCGCACCGACGACACCGAAGGAGAACACCAGTGAAGCGCATCCGCATGGGCGTGGGGGTCCTCAACCAGACCCCGTTCGACTGGGACGGCAACGAGCAGCGCATCCGCATGGCGATCACCCAGGCGCGCGACGCCGGGGTCACCGTGCTCTGCCTGCCGGAGCTGTGCATCACCGGCTACGGCTGCGAGGACATGTTCCACGCCTCGAAGCTCCTCGACGAGGCCTGGGAGCGACTCGAGGCGCTGGCGCCCGCCAGCGACGGGATGGTGATCAGCCTGGGCCTGCCGGTGGAGCTGCGCGGCGCGGTCTACAACTGCGCCGCGCTCCTGGTCGACGGCTCCATCGCGGGCCTGGTGGCCAAGAAGTTCCTCGCCGGCGACGGGCTCCACTACGAGCCGCGGTGGTTCAAGGCCTGGCCCTCGGGCGAGGTGGCCACCCTCCACAAGGGCCGCAAGAAGTACGCCTTCGGGGACCTGATCTTCGACATCGGCGACCTGCTCATCGGGTTCGAGATCTGCGAGGACGCCTGGGTCGCCGCGCGCCCCGGCAGCCGCCTCTCGCTCCAGGGCATCGACGTGATCATGAACCCGAGCGCGAGTCATTTCGCCTTCGGCAAGCAGGACATCCGGCGCCGGCTGGTCCTTGAGGGCTCCCGGGCCTTCGGGGTGAGCTACCTCTACGCCAACCTGCTGGGCAACGAGGCCGGCCGCATCGTCTACGACGGGGGCGGCATGGTGGCCTCGGCAGGCACGCTGGTTGCCGAGACCACCCGCTTCAGCTTCGCCGACGTGGGCATCGCCCACAGCCTGATCGACGTGGACTTCACCCGGCTCCAGCGTGCGCGCACCGCGAGCTACGAGCCCGACCCCCGGGAGGACGCCATCCGGGTGGACTTCGACTTCCCGGACCTGGGCCCGGAGACCTTCGTCCGCCTGCAGCCCACCGACTACTCCAAGGAGGAGGCCTTCGCTCGGGTCATCGCGCTGGCCCTCTTCGACTACCTGCGCAAGGCGCGGGTGCGCGGCTACGTGGTCTCGCTGAGCGGTGGCGCCGACAGCACGGCCTGCGTCTGCCTGGTGCGCATCATGGTGGACATGGCCGTGAGCGAGCTGGGCCTGGAAGGCGCCAAGGAGCGGCTGGGTCACATCCGCGCCATCGCCGACGCCCCGGACGCCACCGAGCTGACCCGGCGGGTCCTGACCACCGCCTACCAGGCGACCCGCAACTCCGGCGACGTCACCCGGAACGCCGCGCGCGCCGTGGCCGAGGCGGTGGGCGCCGACCACTACGAGCTCGACGTCGACGCCCTGGTGGAGGGCTACGTCGCGCTGGTGGAGAAGGCGCTCGATCGGGACCTCACCTGGGAGGCCGACGACATCGCGCTCCAGAACATCCAGGCCCGGGTGCGCTCGCCCTCCATCTGGCTCATCGCCAACGCCCGCGGACAGATCTTGGTCTCCACCTCGAACCGCTCGGAAGCGGCGGTGGGCTATGCGACGATGGACGGCGACACCTCCGGCGGCATCTCGCCCATCGCCGGCATCGACAAGGCCTTCCTCCGCGAGTGGCTCCGCTGGCTGGAGACCGAGGGCGCCCCGGACGTGGGTCCCTTCCCGGCGGTGAACGCGGTCAACGCCCAGCAGCCCACCGCCGAGCTCCGACCCCAGGACGAGGGCCAGACCGACGAGGGCGACCTGATGCCCTACCCGGTCCTCGACGCCATCGAGCGGGTGGCCATCCGGGACAAGAAGTTCCCGGAAGAGGCCTTCGCGATGATGCGGGTGGAGTTCCCGGAGGTCCCCGCGGAGACCATGCGCGGCTGGGTGGTGAAGTTCTACCAGCTCTGGTGTCGCAACCAGTGGAAGCGCGAGCGCTACGCCGCGAGCTTCCACGTCGACGACAAGAACCTCGATCCCAAGACCTGGTGTCGCTTCCCGATCCTCTCCGGAGGCTACGCCGCCGAGCTCGCCGAGCTGAAGCGCCGAGGCGCGAGCTGACGAAGAAGCCCTACCGCTACGCGCACCCGCGGCCGGCCGTGACGGTCGACTGCGCGGTCTTCGGTCTGACCGAGGACGGGCTGCAGGTGCTCCTGGTCCAGCGCGGCGCCGAGCCCTTCGCCGGTGCCTGGGCGCTGCCCGGCGGCTTCGTCCGGGAGGGCGAGGACCTGGAAGCCGCCGCGCGCCGGGAGCTCCGGGAGGAGACGGGGCTGGACGACGTCTTCCTGGAGCAGCTCTACAGCTTCGGCGCGCCGGGCCGCGACCCCCGGGGTCACGTGGTCTCGGTGGCCTGGGTGGCCCTGGTCAACGCCCGGGACCACGCCGTCCACGCGGCCACCGATGCCCGGGACGCGGCCTTCTTCCCGCTGGGCGAGGTGCCCGAGCTGGCCTTCGACCACGACGTCATCCTCGCCGCCGCCGAGGAGCGGGTCCGGGGGAAGGTGCGCTATCGGCCCATCGGCTTCGAGCTCCTGCCCGAGCGCTTCACCCTCGGCGACCTGCAGCACCTCTACGAGGCGGTGATCGGCCGCCCCCTCGACAAGCGCAACTTCCGCAAGAAGATGCTCGCCCTCGAGTTCCTCACGGACACCGGCGAACGCGAGGAGGGAGTCCCCCACCGCCCCGCGCGCCTCTACCGCTTCGACCCCGAGGCCTACGCGCGGCTCGCGCGCGAGGGCTTCGAGATGTGGATCTGAGATGGCCCCGCCCTCGCCGACCGAAGGAGACCCCATGACCCGCGCCCTCATCCTGGTGGACATCCAGAACGACTTCATGCCCGGAGGCGCCCTGGCGGTGCCCGACGGCTTCGCGGTGGTCCCGGTGGCCAACGCGCTGATGCCCCACTTCGACCTGGTGGTCGCCAGCCAGGACTGGCATCCGGCGGACCACGGCTCCTTCGCGTCGCAGCACCCGGGCAAGGCGCCGGGCGAGATGGGCGAGCTCGCCGGCCTCCCCCAGGTCATGTGGCCCGACCACTGCGTCCAGGGCACCGCGGGCGCGGCGTTCGCGCCGGGCCTCGACTTCGACCTCGCGCCCCAGGGGGTGACCGTCTTCCAGAAGGGCACCGACCCGGCCATCGACAGCTACAGCGCGTTCTTCGACAACGGGCACCGCAAGGCCACCGGGCTCGGCGCCTTCCTCCAGGAGCGGCAGGTCGAAGAGGTCGTGGTCCTCGGGGTGGCCACCGACTACTGCGTGAAGTTCACCGCCCTGGACGCGGCTCAGCTCGGCTTCCGGGTCACCCTGGTCCGCGACGGCGTCCGCGCGGTGAACCTGAAGCCCACCGACGGCGAAGCCGCCCTCCACCAGCTCGCCGCTCGAGGGGTCACCGTCGTCGACCTCGACGACTTCGAGGCGTGAGGGAACGTCCTTGCGGCACGGGGGGCGAGCCCTAGGTCCGGACTTCACTCAGAGAGACCCGGAACCCCGGGGGGAAGGACGACCATGAGCGTCGCCAAAGTCACCGAGATCATCGCCAGCTCCACCGTCAGCTTCGAGGACGCCATCACCAAGGGCATCGAACGCGCGAACAAAACCCTGAAGAACGTTCAGGGCGCTTGGGTGAAGGACCAGAAGATGGCGATCGAGAACGGTGTCATCAAGGAGTACCGCGTCGGCCTGAAGGTCACGTTCGTTCTCAACGACTGACGGCTCGCCGAGCCCATGCGAAACGGGCGACCCCGCATCCGGGGTCGCCCGTTTCGCGTGGGGCTCTCGGGCTCAGACCCAGCGGCGCTCGATGTCGTGGTCCCAGGTCCGGCCGAAGACGCGCTGGTCGCCCTCGTAAGCATCGAGGGTGGCGTGCATGCGGAAGGCCTGGGGGGTCGAGGTGAGCACGGTCCGGGTCTCCACCCGCGTCGTCCAGTCCCCGCGCGAGAACCCGCGTTCGGTGCGGGTCTCGCCCCGAATGCTGCCGTAGTCGTCCGCCCGGGATCCGTACTCCTCGAAGGTCCGCTGGATCACCTCGAGATCGATCTCCGGGATTCGAAAGTGGCCGTCGTGGCGCACCACCTGGAGCTCGGAGACGTTGGTCGCCAGGTTGCGGACGATGTGCCAGTTGACCTCGCCGGGGCGCACCACGACCCGTTCGCCCGGGGCGCATCCTTCGGGCGGCGGCAGCTCCACGGTCCCCTCACCGGAACGCGGCGCGCGCACGGGTAGGTGCAAATGGCTCTCGTGGGGATACACCGTCACCCGCGCGTGGGTGGGCGACGGCCAGATGAGCGGCCAGTAGGAGCTGGAGACCGAGAGGCGCAGGCGATGTCCCCGCGGAAAGCGCTGCGCCACCGCATTCAGCGGGACGCGCACGCGCACCTTCTCACCGGGCTCGAGGGGGCGCGGCTGCGTCGACCCCTCCCGGTGGGTCAGGTTGAGCACCCCGTAGGTGACCCGGGTGACCCGGTCGTCGGGGAGTCGGTCGCTGAGCCGCACGGCGATCTGCGCCACGGGTGCGTCGGCCGAGACCACGAGCTCGGCCACGGGCTCCCCCAGGATCTCCAGGGGCTCGTTCAAGCGCACGCTGTCGAAGACCAGCGACCCGCCGTCGTCCTCCCGTTGATCTCCGGGGAGGTCGGGGGTGGTCACGTAGCTGCACCACTTGCCCGCGCTGAGGCCCACGGTGAGGGGCGAGCGCACCGAGACCTCGTCGGGGGTCTCGTCGTGGACGGCCTCGGGCGGGAGGAGCCGCCGGCGGGTGAGCTGCCAAGGACGGTCCTCGACGCTCGCCGCGGGCCACTCGTCGGCCGCGATCCACCGGCCGGGGCGCTCGGCGTAGACCGAGAACTGCGGGGGGACGCTGTCCTGCATCCACACCCGCAGGCGCGGCTCGCGCTCCACGCCGGTCTCTTCGCCGCGGAGCCAGTGATCGAACCAGCGGCGGACCTCCTGGAGGAAGCCGATGGCCGGGCCGGGCACGCCGAGGTGCGGGTAGGTGTGACTCCAGGGGCCGATGAGCCCCATGCGCGGGACCTCCAGGTGCTCCATCAGGCGAAAGACGGCGTTGGAGAACGCGTCGGCCCAACCGCTCACCGCCATCACCGGCACCTGGATGGCGCCATAGTCCTCGCAGACCGAGGTGGAGCGGTAGAAGTCGTCGCGATGTTGGTGCTCGAGCCAGGGCTTCAACCAGGGGTCCCCGTGTTCGAGGCGCTCGTGCCACATCTCGCGCCACCGGTCCCCCACCACCGCCGGGTCGGGTGGCAAGGTCTGGAAGGCGAACATCGTGGTCGCCTCCGAGAGGTTGTCGCCCAGGAGCGCACCGCCCATGAAATGCAGGTTGTCCCGATAGGTGTCGTCGGTGGAGCACGCGCTCACGATGGCACCGAGCGCGGGCGGGCGGCGCGCGGCGATCTGGAGCGCGTTGAAGCCACCCCAGCTGATCCCCATCAGACCCACCCGGCCATCGCACCAGGGCTGCTCGGCGAGCCACTCGACGATGCGCACGCCGTCGTCGATCTCGACCTCGGTGTACTCGTCGAGGATGTGTCCCTCCGAGTCGCCGCAGCCGCGGATGTCGATGCGTAGAAAGGCGTAGCCGTGCCCGGCGAGGTAGGGCCCGTGGATGGAGTCCCGCTGCCGGCTGAGGTCCCGCTTGCGGTAGGGGATGTACTCGAAGACCGCCGGGACCGGCCGCTCCTCGGCGCTCTCGGGGATCCACATCCGAGCCGCGAGCCGGGTACCGTCCGCCATCGGGATCCAGAGGTTCTCCACCGCGCGGACTCGGTGGGGGAGCTCGTCGGGAGAGACGACCTTCATCGAGCGGACTCGCGGTTCCCCACGGTGTCCTCCGAGAGATCGACCCCTTCGATCTCGTAGGGAAGCGCCTTCACCACCTCGGCGTAGGTGGCGAGCATGTCCTCCTGGGACGCGCCGCCCAGGAAGACCTCCGCGACCTTGTAGGTGTAGGCGTCCTGGTCGACGAGCTCACCGAGCTGCTCGCCCTCCTTGCAGCAGATGGAGATCGTCGCCGAGGGGAAGCGGTCGTGGAGCGCCTTCATCTCCTCCTCGGTGGGAGTCTTCAGCACGCGCCCGTCCTTCTTGGTACGCACCAGGAACTTCGCGCTCCGGGCGTGCTCCCCCGCGCCCGGCTGAAAGCGAGGCGTCTGCCCGAGGGCCACGTCCACGGCGATCTGGTGGTTGCTGCATCCGTCGGTGCGCTCGGCCAAGGGCGCGTGGGACTGGGACATCCGCGGGTTGAACTCGATCACCGAGAGTCGGTCGGTCTCCGGGTCCCAGAAGTACTCGGCGTTGAAGCAGCCATCGTCGAAGCCGATGTGCTTCAGGAAGCGCGTGGTGGCGTCGGCCATCCGGTCGAAGACCCCCTGGGGTTGCTCGCTGGGCCAGATGAAGCGGGTGAAGGTCTCGTCTTCGCGGATCATCTCCAGGGTCCCATGGAGGTGCACCTCGCCGTTCTGGACGTGGCCCTCGTGGGCCAGCTCGATGCCGCCGAGGTACTCCTCGGCGAGGCACATCCGGCCGCTCAGGGCTCGCAGATCCTCGCTCACGCCGACGCGCTCGAGGAGCTCGTCGAAGGGCGCGGCCAGGCGCTCGATCTTGGCCCGGATCTCGGCCAGCGCGTCGTCCATGTCGTTCGGGGAGTCGATGCGGAAACCGAGCTGGGAGCTGAAGCCGACCACCGGCTTGAGCCAGAAGGGGAAGTCCAGATCGATCACGTGGGCGTCCTCGGCGAAGGGGTCGACCAGCGCGTAGCGCGGCGTGTACTCGGGAATGGACTCCATCTGCGCCACCCGGCTCCAGTACTTGTGGGCGCAGCGCACCACGCTGTCCAAAGCGGGCGAGCGGAGCCCGCGGCGGGCGCAGAGTCGCGGGACCAGGAGCGACGTCGGGAAGTCCCACTGGGCGATCACGGCGTCGACGCGCTCGCCGCTCTCCTCGTGCTCGCGGAGCTCCTTCTCGGCGTGGCCGAGGATGCGGTCCATTTGCAGCGCGTCGAAGTGGACCACCTCGTCGAGGGAGAGGAGCCCATGGATCCGCAGGCTGGGGTCGGTGGCGGCGATGGCCTCGAGGGAAGAAGCGTGGACGGGATCGGGACCCATCACGAAGACGTGGCGAACGGAGGACTGGTTCATGGGGCCGCGCCCATTGCAGTCACCGTTCCAACGACCGGCGCAAGGCGGGCCCCGCCGCGAGCGAGACATTGCGCCTCACCGCCACGTTCCCGCCTGCCCATCGGGTCGACGCCCGAGCCGACTGGCTCCACTCTCCGGCCATGGTGAGAACGGCGCTCCTCCTGGTCGATCACGGTTCCCGGCGCGCGGCGGCGAACGAGAACCTCGCCGCGGTCGCGAAGCTCGCGCGGGAGCGGATGGGGCCCGGGGCCATCGTGGAGGTGGCCCACATGGAGCTCGCCGAACCGACCATCGCCCAGGCCTTCGACGCCTGCGTCGCCGCGGGCGCCGAGAGCGTGGTGGTCTTCCCCTGGTTCCTCGCCGACGGCCGCCACGCCCGGGAGGACATCCCGCGGCTGGTCGCCGAGGCCGCGGCCAAGCACCCCGGCGTGGAGCGCCGCGTGACCGGCCCCTTCGGTCCCCATGCGCTCCTGGTGGAAGCCGCACTGACCATCGCCGGCCTCGCCTGACCTCGTTGAACGCGCGCGCTCCCCGTGCGACCCCATCGGTATGAGCGACGTCTATCGCATGCAGGTGAGCGAGCTGGGGGGCCCCGCGGCGCTGGAGGCCCGACCCTTCGAACCGGGGGAGCCCGGTCCGCACGAGGTGCGGCTGCGGACCGAGGCCATCGGCTGCAACTTCTTCGACCTGCTGATCACCAGGGGGAAGTACCAGCTGAAGCCCGAGCTCCCCTTCGCGCCCGGCGGCGAGGCGGCGGGCGTGGTGGAGGCGGTGGGCGCCGAGGTCGAGCACGTGGCGGTGGGCGACCGGGCGCTCGCGCTGGTGCCTTTCGGGGCCTACGCCACGCACCTGGTGGCGCCGGCGGAGCGGGTCTTCCGGTTGCCCGCCGAGACGCCCTTCGAGGTCGCCGCGGCCATGGGCGTGGTCTACCAGACCAGCTACGTGGGGCTGGTGACCCGCGGACGGCTGCGGGCGGGGGAGACGGTGTTGGTCCACGCGGCGGCCGGGGGCGTGGGGCTCGCCGCGGTGCAGATCGCCAAGGCCCTCGGGGCGACCGTCATCGGCACCGCCGGCAGCGAGCCCAAGCTCCAGCTCGTCCGCGACGAGGGCGCCGACCACGCCTTCAGCTACCGCGACGACTCCTGGATGCCGAAGGTCCGGGAGCTCACCGGCGGCCGCGGTGTCGACGTGGTCTACGACCCGGTGGGCGGGGACGCCTTCGACCTCTCCACCAAGATCCTCGCCTGGGAGGCGCGCCTCCTGGTGGTCGGCTTCGCCTCGGGCCGCATCCCGGAGATGGCGGCCAACCGGATCATGCTGAAGAACGTGGACATCGTCGGCGTGCACTGGGGGCCTTACTTCGAGCATCGCCCCCAGGTCTGTCGGGACGCCCAGGACGCGCTGAACGAGCTCTGGCGCGCGGGCGCGGTGCGGCCGCTGGTCAGCGAGACCCACCCGCTCCGCGACGCCCCGGCCGCCCTCGCCCGGCTCCAGGCGCGCCAGACCATCGGCAAGCTGGTCCTCACCCCCTGAGCGGAGGGCTGCCCCGGCGGCGACGCCGCCGGTCCGCCCGTGGCTGGACGCACCCGGGGAGTCCGGGGTAGAGCCGACCCCATGCGAGCCCTGCGACTGCCCCTGGCGATCCTCCTCCTGCTCGGGTGTCGCCCGGAACAGGTGGGTTGCGAGCCGCCCGCGGAGGCCACCGAGGAGACGGTGGAGCCGGTGCGCCGGGATCCGCTGACACCCCGGGACGCCGAGGGCGCCATCGAGCATCGGGTGACCTTCGCCGACGCCGCGCGCCACTACGCGGAGGTCACCAGTGTGCTGCCGGGGGAGGGCGAAGCGACCACCTACCTGATGGCGGTGTGGACCCCGGGCTCCTACCTGGTCCGCGAGTTCGCCCGGAACGTGGAGAGCCCCACCGCGGCCACCCTCGAGGGCGAGGCCCTCGAGCTGCGCAAGGTCACCAAGAACCGCTGGGAGGTCCGCGCGCCCGAGGGCGGCACGCTGCCGGAGCGGGTGGTGCTCCGCTATCGCCTCTACGCTCGCGAGGCGACGGTGCGCACCAACTTCATCGACGCGGACATGGCGCTGCTCAACGGTGCCAGCACCTTCCTGGTGCCCGAGGGCGGGCTCGACCTACCCCACGCGGTCTTCTTCGAGTTGCCCGAGGGCTGGGAGAGCAGCGTGACCTCGCTGCAGCCCCATCCGGGCGGCGACGCCCACGCCTACCTGGCGCGCGACTTCGACGAGCTGGTGGACTCGCCGGTGGGGCTCGGCTCGCCCGACCTGCGCGAGTGGGAGACCAACGGCGCCACCCACGTGATGGCCACCTTCGGCGACCTCGGCCCCTGGGACCCGGAGCGCGCGGTCCGCGACACCGAGCGCATCGTGGCCGCCCAGCACGCCTTCTGGGGCGTGGTCCCCTACGAGCGCTACGTCTTCTTCGACTATCTCTTCGGCGGCGGCGGCGGCCTGGAGCACTCCGCGTCCACCGTGATGATCGCCGACCGCTGGGACGCCGAGGATCCCGCCCGCTGGCGCGGTTGGCTCGGCTTGGTGAGCCACGAGTACTTCCACACCTGGAACATCAAGCGGCTCCGGCCGGCGAGCCTGGGGCCCTTCGACTACGAGAACGAGAACTACGTGCGGGACCTCTGGGTCGTGGAGGGCATCACCAGCTACTACGACGACCTGCTGCTCCGGCGCGCACGCCTGACCACCCACGACCAGTACCTCGAGGCCCTCTCGCGCAACATCGGGCGCGTCCAGGGGACCCCAGGGCGCGCGGTGCAGTCGCTGGCCGACTCGTCCTTCGACGCCTGGATCAAATTCTACCGACCCGACGAGAACAGCGCGAACACCGGCGTCAGCTACTACGCCAAGGGCTCGGTGGTCGCCTTCCTCCTGGACCAGCGGGTCCGGGAGGCCAGCGGTGGCCAGCGCAGCCTCGACGACGTGATGCGCCTCGCCTACGAGCGGTACAGCGGCGAGCGCGGCTACACCACCGACGAGTTCCGCGCGGTGGTCGAGGAGGTCGCCGGGGCACCCCTCGGGGAGTTCTGGGCCACCTACGTCGAGGGCACCGATGAGATCGACTACGACGCCGCCCTGGCCTTCTACGGGCTCCGGCTGCAGCCGGTGGACGAGGAGGCCGAGGTCCCCGGATGGCTCGGCGTCAGCGTCGGCGACCATGGCGGCAAGGTCGTGATCGAGCGCGTGGTCCGCGACGGTCCGGCGTTCGCGGCGGGGCTCAACGTCGACGACGAGCTGCTCGCCGTCGGCGACGAACGACTCGCGAGCCTCGACGAGGCCATGGGCCGCACCGAACCCGGCGACGAGGTGAGCCTGCTGATCGCCCGGCGGGGTCTGCTCCGGCGCGTCGAGGTCACCCTGGGCCGGGCGCCGCGGAGCGAGTGGACGGTCCAGGTGGATCCCGACGCGCCCGCCGCGCGCCGCCGCGCCCGGGAGAGCTGGCTCGGGCCCGACGGGGTGGTCGAAGACGAGCCCGCCCCCGACGAGACGGCGGCCGACGGGACGTCTGATGAGATGGCCGCCGAGGGACCGGCGACCGGCGACGAAGCGGCCGAGACCGCCGCCGACTGAGCTCAGTACGAGTGGTCGTCGAGCTTGGTCTTCCCCCGGAAGACCCAGTAGACGATGGCCGTGTAGGTCAGCACGAAGGGCAAGCCCAGGAAGGCGATGTTCCGCATCAGCGCCAGGGTGGCCTGGGAGCTGGAGGCGTTGCGGATCGTCAGGCTGTACGCCGGGTCCAGGCTGGAGACGACAAGGTTCGGGTAGAGCGCCATGCCGAAGTTGAAGACCAACCCGATGATGGTGCCCCCCGAGCTGAGGAAGGCCTGGCCGGGCTTGGCCTTGGCGATCCCCCGCGGGATGTTGGCCACCGCCAAGGTCGTCAGCAGGACCACCGCCCAGGCGGCGGGGTAGCGCTCGAAGTTGCGCAGCGCCTCCGGGTTCCGCACCAGGGTGGCGACGGTGATGCCCACCAGGCCCACGAGGAAGGCCCCGAAGAGCGGCCAGCGCCAAGAGGCGACGCGGGCCTGGAGCGCGTCCTCGGTCTTGAGGTGCAGGTAGAGCGCGCCGTGCATCGCCGAGGTGACGACGGCGAAGGCGCCCACCGCGAGAGGATAGGGGCGCACCAAGTCGAAGAGCCCCCCGGCGAACTCGTGGTCGGCGCCCAGCGGGATCCCCTCGATGGCGTTGCCCGCCGCGACGCCGAAGAGGAAGACCACCATCAGGCTACTGAACGCGAAGCTGTGGTCCCAGTAGGAGCGCCAGAAGCGCGACTTCTGCTTGCTGCGGAACTCGATGGAGACCGCCCGGCCGATGAGCCCGAAGAGCAGGATCATGACCGGCAGGTAGAACGCGCTGAAGAAGGTCGCGTAGGCCTCGGGGAAGGCCGCGAAGAGCGCGCCGCCGAAGGTGACCAGCCAGACCTCGTTGCCGTCCCAGAGGGGCCCGATGCTGTTGATGACGATGCGCCGCTCGGTGTCGTCCTTCACCAACGGATGCAGGATGCCCACGCCGAGGTCGAAGCCGTCCAGGACGGCGTAGCCGGCGGCGAGGATCCCGAGGAGTCCGAACCAGAAGATCTCGAGGTCCATCTCAGGCACCGGCCCCTTCCGGCTCGTCGCCCTCGGCGAGCCGATGGTGCGAGGCCCGGTCGCGGACGTCCGCCGCGACCTCCAGCTGGCTCTCGCCGTCGCCGCCATCGGGCGGCAGGTCGTCGGGGTCCTCGGGTCCGTGTTGGATCTTGTGGTTCATGACCACCAACCAGAGCGCCCCCAGCGCCAGATAGATCAGCGAGAAGAGGACGATGGAGGTCAGGATGTGCTCGCCGGGCACGCTGGGAGAGACCGCGTCCTCGGTGCGCAGGAGCCCGTAGACGACCCAGGGTTGCCGGCCGACCTCGGCGGCCACCCACCCGGTCTGGTTGGCCACGTAGGGGGCGATCACCGCGACCACGAAGACCTTCAGCAGCCAGCGCTTCTCCCAGAGGGTGCCCCGCCACCGGAGGAAGAGCCCCAGCAGGGTCACGCCGATGAAGAACATCCCCAGCGCGACCATCAGGTGGTAGGTCACGAAGGGCACCGCGACGGGCGGCTCCTCGTCGTCGGGGATGGTGTCCAGGCCGTCGACGGGCGTGTCGAAGTCCCCGTGGATCAAGAAGCTGAGTCCGCCGGGGATGGCCACGCCGGCCTTCACCTCCTGGGCCTCGGCGTCGGGCCACCCGAAGAGGTAGAGCGGGGCGCCCCCTTCGCCGGTCTCGAAGTGTCCCTCGAAGGCCGCCAGCTTGGCCGGCTGGTTCACCGCGACGGCGTTGGCCTGGGCGTGACCGCTGATGAGGATGGCCACGCTGGCCACCGCGCCCATCACCAACGCCACCGTGAAGCTGCGCTTGGCGAAGTCCTCGTGGCGCTTCTTCAAGAGGTAGAACGCCGCGATGCTCATCACGAAGAAGGCGCCCTGGACCAGCGAGCCGAGGATCACGTGGTTGAGCCGATGCATCGACGAGGGGTTGAAGATCATCGCCCAGAAGTCGGTGATCTCCGCGCGCATCGCCGCGCCCTCGCCGACCAGGTGGAAGCCGGCGGGGGTCTGCTGCCAGCTGTTGGCGATCACGATCCACACCGCCGAGAAGGTCGACCCGAGGAAGACCATCAGGGTGGAGAAGAAGTGCATCTTCGGCCCCACTCGGTCCCAGCCGAAGACCAGCACGGCCAGGAAGCCGGACTCGAGGAAGAAGGCGAAGATGCCTTCGGCGGCCAGCGCGGACCCGAAGACGTCACCCACGAAGCGCGAGTAGGTGCTCCAGTTGGTGCCGAACTGGAACTCCATCACGATGCCGGTGGCCACGCCGACGGCGAAGTTCACCGCGAAGAGCTTGGTGAAGAAGCGGGCCGCGGCCTCGTAGCGCCGGTCCCGGGTCTTCAGGTAGGTGCCCTCGAGGAGCACCAGGATCGCCCCCAACCCGATGCTCAACGGCGGGAAGAGGTAGTGGAACATCACCGTCAACGCGAACTGGGCGCGGGACAGGGTGACGGGGTCGAGATCCATGGGGGGCCTCCTGGGCTAGCGGACCTGCCACGGGCCCATGTGGACCTCTTCGCCGGAGTGCGCCCGTTCGAGGGAACGACACTCCGCGCGGTAGGTGTCCAGCTCGGCGCGGTGGTAGCAGAGGTACGAACCCGAGCGTCCACACGCCTCGACCCGATAGCGCTTGGCGTCCGGGTCCCAGGAGTAGCGGAAGTCCTCGGGAGTGATGTCGCTCACCTCCAGGACGCCGTTGGGGCAGTCCAGATCCTGCCGGGCCATCTCGTCCAGGGTCTCGCGGTGATAGACCGAGACGGGGACGGGTTTGCACGCCGCGGCGAGCAGCAGCAGGGGCCCGAGGATGCGGGGGAGGTGCACGGCGAGAGGTGTAGTACCACCCGCCGCCGGGGGGAAACGCTGAACGAACTTCGCGATGTACGACATGTGGTGAAAGCTCCGAAACGTTCGCACCTCGATCGCTACGTGCTATGACCGCTCGGCATGTACCCGCGCAAGAAGCCGTCTGGCGAAGGGGACTACGTCGTCCGCGATGCTCCCAGCGACATCGTGCGCGGCCGTCCCTCCCGGCCGCCGACCGGTGCGGGTGAAGAGCGCGCGTCATGGTCGGTGCCCCCCGAGGGCGAGGCGCTCCTCGACGCCCACCTCCCGCCGCCGCCGCGGGTGCCCGACGTGAACCGGCCCAGCGAGCCCGGCCCCGTTCAATCCGGTGACGCTGGCGAGTACCGCCGGCCCAAGCGCTCGACGCTGCGACCCCGGGCTCCCGGCCACTCGGTGGACGTGGTCCGCGGCGCCAACCTCGACGCCATCGGGTCCATGAAGCCGGTCCAGGTCGCCGCCCCCGCCCGGGACGAGGTCCGCGCGGCCTTGGAGACCCTGGTGCGCAGCGCGCCCGACCAGGTGGACCTGCACGTGGGGCCGCTCCTGCGGCTCCCCGAAGCCGAGGTGCTGGCCGCCTTGGAGAAGCACTTCCCCGGCCCGGTGTGGTTCGACCGGCGCAACTACCGGACCCTGCCCGAGGCCCACCAGGTCTCCGCCATCGGCTGCGCGCTGGTCCACCTCGGCGAGTCCGCGGTGCCCGTCCTGGGTCGCCTCCTGGTCGACCAGGGCGCCGAGCCGCGCTTCTACGCGGCGCTGGTCGCCCGCGGTATCGAAGACGCCCGGCTCCTGCGCCCCTTGGGCCGCGTCGCGCTCGGCAGCGAGGCCGGCGCGCGGACCGCGGCCATCGCCGCCATCCGGTCTCAGTCGCGGCTCCCCGGGTACCAGGGTCTGCTCGCCTGGATGCGCCAGGTCGCCGCCAGCCCCAAGGCCCGCCAGGTCTGGCGAATCCGCAGCCTCGGGGCCCTGGCCGCCCTCGGCGACGCCACCGCCCTCGACGTGATGCTCGAGTGTCTCGGCGACCGGGATCGCACCATCGCCCGCGCGGCCCACGAGGCCCTCGTGCGGCTGACCGCGCACGACCTGGGGTCCATGCGGCTCCAGTGGCGACGCTGGCGCCGGACCAAGGGCAGCCTCCCGCGCATCGCCTGGCTCATCGAGGGCCTCTCGGATCGGCGGGACGAGGTGCGCCTCCACGCCCTGCGGGAGCTCGAGCGGCTCACCGGGCTGACCCTGGGCATCGCCGACGACGCCCCCCGCGCGACCTTCCTCGAGGCTCGCGAGCGCTACACGCGCTGGTGGCAGACGACCGCCCCGCGCTGAGCGCGGAGCGGTCGAAGCTCACCGGAGGCCCCCGGCTCGGAGGCCCGAATCAGATGGCCTCGTGCATCCCCTGGCCGTGCAGGTCGTCGATGACCAATCGGGTCAGCAGGTCGTGGAAGTACTCCACCGCGACGCGGTCGGTGTCGGCCTCCATGTGCGGGTTGCCGATGCCCGAGTCGTCGGTGAGGTAGACGTAGGGGGACGAGGTGGTGGTCGCCATGGCCCGGAAGAGGAACTCCACCTCGCGATCGGCGCCGCTGGCGGCCACCGGCAGGAGCCGGATCCCCTGGGCCGACGCCTGGAGCATGGCCTCGCGATAGCCGAAGGCGGTGGGGTAGCGCTGGGGCGGGGCGTCGCTGATGACCACCAGGGTCCGCACCGCGCCGGCGCCGCTCCAGCCGAGCCCCACGAGCGCCTGCTGGAGCCCCGCGTTCAGGTCCTCGGGGTAGTCGCCGCCGCCGCTCGCGTGGACGCTCTGCATCGCCTGGGCGAAGCCGTGCACGTCGTGGGTGAAGGCGATGCGCTGGAGCGCCGGGTGGTCGGTGCGGTCCCGGTAGAAGACCGCGCCGACGCGCACCTGGGTCTCCGGGGACTCGGCGCTCACCCGCGCGACGATGTCCGCGACCTCGCGGTTCACGAAGCGCAGCTCGTCCTCCATGCTGCCGGTGACGTCGATGAGGAAGCCGAGGTCCAGGACCCGCGGCGCCCGGGCCTGCACCTGGTCGAGGCGGAGCACGACGTCCTGACCGTCGCCCTGGCTGGGCACGTGGACCTGCGCCTGGCCTCGGGCGCCGTTCGCCTCGACCACCACGGTGGCGGAACCCGCGGTCTGGTCGAGGCCGGGGAAGTAGTCCCAGACCCCGTCGGCGTGGGTGCGGCCCTGGACGGTGCGGCCGGCGACCTGGAGCTGGAGGCGCGCGTCGTGGAGGGCCTGGCCGCGCGCGTCGACCACGCGGAAACGGAGCCGCCGGGTCATGTCCAGCCCGAGCCGCTGCGCCTCGTAGGGATGCCGACGCAGGTAGTCCAGGTAGTTCCCGCGGCGGTCGTGGTCCGCGACGGTGGCCGCGGTGAGCGCCCGCTCGGGCTGCACCTGCTGGACCGGCGGCGGGGTGTCCACCGTCACGGTGACGGTGGTGGTCGTGGTCACGGTGGTGGCGCTCGGCGCCGCGGGCGCCATGGCCTCGTCGGCGGCCACGGCCGCGCCCCCCATCGGCGCCGGCGCCATCTCGCCGCCGCCGTAGTCGCTCTCGGTGGCCACCTCGGCGGTCGCGGTCGAGCGCGCGACGTCGCCGCCCGCGTAGCTCATCTCGCTCTGCTGGACGGCGTGCGAACCGCCGCAGCCCAGGAGCGCGACGATCGCTCCCAGCACGAGGGGGCGGAGGGGGGGTCGGGGATGCTTCGGTCGGGTCATCGGGGTCTCTCCTCGGGCCGGTGGAGCGGCGCCATGTCGAGGGACCAACGGGCCGGGGAGCCCGCGCTTACACCTCGGCGAAGAAAAATCGGGAGCCCCGAGAATTCGTCGCCGGCGTGTAAGTCGCGGCGCCGAGCCCCGTTGACCTCCCGACGTGCTCGCCGCCTCCCCCATCGCCCTGCCCTTTCCTTCGACCGGTGGCGAGCTTCGCTTACCCTCGCTCCGCGTCCCGGAGGGCGCGGCACGCGTGGAAGGGGAAGAGAGACACGGCAAGGCGCGCCTGCGCTGGGAGCGGAAGCTCATCCGCAGGACCCTCCAGGGCGACGAGCGCGCCTTCGGCGAACTCTACCGCGCGTACGCCCCGGGGATCTTCGCCCGGGTCCTGATGCCCCGACTGGGCAACCGGCAAGCCGCCGAGGACGCCCTGGCGGAGACCTTCCGCACCGCCTTCGAGCGGCTGCACACCTTCGAACAGCGCGAGCTCAGCATCAGCAGCTGGCTGGGCCGCATCGCGGCCAACAAGGCCACCGACATGCACCGGGTGAAGCAGCGCACGGCGCGCGCGCTGACCTCCTTCGAGCAGATGCTCGACCCGCTGCGACCCGCGGGCGAAGGTCCGGCCGACGCGCTGGAGGCCGCCGACGAGCTCCAGGCCCTGCGGGCGGCCATCGCCGAGGTGATGGAGCGGCTCAACCCGCGCTATCGCCAGGCGATCGAGCTGCGCTTCATGGAAGAGAAGAGCCGCGAGGCCTGCGCCGAGGAGCTCGCCGTGAAGGTGGGCACCTTCGACGTGGTCATCCTCCGCGCGCTGCGGGCGTTCCGTCGCGAATGGGACAAAGTGAGAGAGAGCGCATGACCGAGCACGACGACGACTGGCTCGACGAGGAGCCCAGCGAAGAGGAGCTCGCCGAGGCCGCGGCCCTGGCCGCCGCCCTCGAGCGCGGAACCGCCGACGCCCCGCCCGAGGACGCCTTGGCCATGGCGGCGCTGCTCCGGCACGGGCAGGACGGCAGCGCGCTGAGCGAGGAGCGGCGAGACGCCATCCTCACCGAGGCCCTCGCCACCGCCCGCCCGCAGCGCCCCCGCGCGGCGGCGCCTTGGTGGCGCTGGTTGGTCCCCGCGGGGCTGGTGACCGCCGCCGCCGCGGCCGGAGTCGTGGCCGTCCTCGCGGCCGGGGAAGCGGAGATGCCCGCGACCGCGGCGCAGCTCCCCGCGCCCTCCGCCGCCCTCCTCCGCGCCCAGGCCGCGACGGCGGCCGGCGGCGACGCGACCGCGCTGGACGCCGCGATGCGGGCCCACCGCGCCGCCGTCCTCGACCGGCTGGAGGAGCGCTACGCGCGATGACCGCCGTCCTTCGGCTCGTGCTCCTGCTGAGCGTCCTGGTTCTCGCCGCGGGCTGCGGCGAGGCGGCCACGGCGACGTGGCTCGAGAGCGCGCGGAGCGCCGACGACCGCGCGAGCCGGGAGGCCTTCCTCGACGAGGGTGTGCCCCCGGGGATGCAGCCCGACGACGCTCGCGTGGTGCGTCACGACGTGGCCTATCAGCTCGCCCGCGAGCTCCTGGACGGCGGCGACGCCCAGGGCGCCGGCGCGATCGCGACCGAGGCATTGAACGAAGGGCGCGCCGACGACGTCTTCACCGCGAACCTCTTCGTGGTGCGGGGGCAGGCCCTGGAAGCGCTGGGCGAGCCGGTGCGGGCCACCCTCGACTACCACGAGGCGCTGATGATCAACGAGACGCTGCTGGAGGCCGCGCTGGCGGCGGAGGGAGACGAGGAATGACGGGAGCCGCGCGTAGGCCGACCCTGGTGACCCTGGTGATGGTTGGGTTCGTGGGTCTCGCGGGCTGCGGTGGGGCCGCGGCTCCGGACGCATCGACCGAGCGGGCCGCGGGCGGCGAGATGGCCACCGACGAAGCGGACTACGGCGGCGCGGCGGTACGGACGGAGACGACGACCGCCGAGCCGATGGTGGCCACCGACGACGACTGGGACGCGCTGCTGGAGGCCGACGGGGCCATGGACGAGGCCCTCGAGTTGGCCGCGTGCGGTGACGCGGCCGACCACCTCGAGCACCTCTGCGATCTGGCGGAGCGCATCTGCGCGATCGCCGAGGAGACCGAGGACTCCGCGGCGGCCGACCGTTGCAGTGACGGGACCATGCGCTGCGCCCGCGGCCGCGAGGCCGTCGCCGACGCCTGCGATTGAGCAGACGCCGGCGACGGCGCGGTCAGGCCCGCGCGAGCCCCAGCTCGCTGCGGGGGCCGCGCACCATCCGGCGCCAGAGGATGACCGTGCCGACGGCGCACTCCACGAAGAGCGCCAACCAGCCGCCCAGCGCGCCCAGGCCCCAGACGTAGCCGAAGAGCCAGGTGAGCGGTGGGGTGCAGACCCAGGCGCTCACGATGGCCACGAGCGCCGGGAAGGTGACGTCCCCGGCGCCCCGGAGGATCCCCCGGGCCATGAGGTTGGCCACGTCGACCAGCTGGAAGACGATGCCCACGTAGAGGAGGCTCATGGCGACCGCCTGCAGGGACGGGTCGTCGGTGAACGCTCCGGTGATCGGCCGGGCCGCCCCGAAGAGCATCGCGCCGAAGACCACCGCGTAGCCGTATCCGATCCGGGCGGACTCCCGGGCAACGGGGTGGAGCTGCTCCCGGCGCTCGGCCCCCACGGCTTGCCCGGCCATGACCGAAGCGGCCTCCGAGAGCGCGACGAGGGGCAGGAAGCCGAAGTGACAGACCTGCAGGGCGATCTGGTGGGCGCCGATGGCGTCGTCCCCGAGCCCCGCGAGGAGCGCAGCGAGCAGCGCGAAGCTACCCACTTCCAACGAGAACTGGACGGCGGTGGGGACCCCGATGCGCCAGTTGGCGCGGATGGCGGCCCGTTCGATCGGGCGCCGGCTGCGACTCGGCCAGAGCCAGATGGCCTGACCGGCCGACGCCAAGAGGGTGGCCCACGCCGCGCCCGCCACCCCCCAGCCGAAGCCGAAGAGGAAGAGCGCGTCCAGGCCGATGTTGAGCCCGTTGCCCACGAGGACCGCGTTCATCGGACCGCGGCTGTCCCCGAAGCCATAGCGAACCTCGCGGAGGGCGTAGTAGACCATCAGCGGCAGCGCGCCGAGGGCCCGCACCCTCGCGTAGGCCCGGGCGTGCTCGCCCGCAGCGCCGGAGGCGATCGCAGGGAGGACCTCGGCGACCGCGATGCCCGCGAGCATGGTGACCAGCGCGAGCCCCAGCCCAAGCGCGAGCGCCGCCGCTGCGTGGCGCTCGGCGTCCTCCGGGTCTCCCCGACCGACGGCCTGGGAGACCAACACCTTCGAGCCCTTCATCAAGCCCATGCCGAAGCAGATCACCGAGAAGAACGCGGTGCTCCCGAGCGCGACCCCGGCCAGCTCCGCGGTGCCAAGCCGGCCTACGAAGAGGGTGTCCACGAGGGACATGATCGCGTAGCTGAGGGTCGATACCGCGATGGGCCAGGCCAGGCGTATCAGCTCTCGACGGAGCGCCGGGGCTCCATCGTCCATCCAGCGCGCCTCCCGCGCGCTGCCTTCATCTCTCGAGTCCATCGTTCCGACCTCGCGCCCGATGCCGGGCTCCTGGGTGGGGGACTCCCGACGACGGAACGAAAAACGCCGCGAGCCCTAGGGGGCCGCGGCGTCGCCTCGGAGCTCGCGCTCGTCAGTAGGGTCGGTCCACCGCGACCGGCTGCACCACGAGCTGCGTCGGCCAGACGAAGCGCACGCAGGTGCAGGGGGTAGTGATGCGGTGGGTGACCATGGGCAGACTCCGGGCGGCAGACTGAGTCCGGCCCCCGGGGCCGTCAACCCTTCGAGTGGGATTCCAACGAGAAACCCCGCGCGCGCAGCGCTCCGACCAGCCGGTCGGCGTCCTCGAAGCGGACGGCGTCCATGCCCACCGCCCGCGCCGCGTCGACGTTTCCCTGTCGATCGTCGACGAAGAGACAGTCGCCGGGCTCGACGTCCAACGCAGCCGCCGCGCCGAGGTACGCCCGAGGGTCGGGCTTGCGGACGCCGGTGCGGCAGGAGACGAAGCGCCAATCCACGAAGCGACCGAGGTCGAGGCGCTCCTCGATCCACCGGTACCACTCGGGATAGTTGGAGAGCGCGACCAGGGTCGCCGAGGTCTCGGCCAAGGCCGCCAAGAGCGACTCCATCCCCGGGAGCCACTCGTAGGCCTCGCGCACCGCGGCCTCGAAGGCGGCGTGATCGAAGGCGCGCCCGTCGGCGAAGAAATCGCGCATGTAGGCGGCGCGGTCGCGCTCCCCGCGCTCGAACTCGACCCACGCGGTCGGGTGCTTCACGGCGAGCAGCTCGGGCAGGGTCATCCCGAAGAAGCCGGGGATGACGTCCGGGAAGGGATCCCGGACCAGCGTGTCCATGACGTCGAAGAGGATGGCGCGCGGCGGCTTCACCGGCGCCATCCTAGCGGATGCAGAGACCGCGGCCTGCGGGCTCCTCGGCGGGCTGGGTTCAGGGGACGAAGAAGATCGGCATGGTCACGCCGAAGGGGTCCCGGCCGGGGAAGACCGGGTCGAGCGCCATCTCGCCGCGGGCGTGGAGGAGGACCCAGCCGCCGGTCGCGGGGATGTCCACCTCGACGTCGCCGGCGAAGCGCTCGACGCCGTCGCCGGGTCCGAGCGGGAGGGTCTCGGTGAGCGCGCCGTCGATCCAGACCTCGAGCTCGGTCGCGTCGACCCAGCTCGGCGCCATCACCCGGACCGCGATGGTCTGGGTGCCGGTCCCCGTGACCTCGTCGCCGGGGCCGGCGTCGCCGACCCGCGCGTCCAGGGAGATGCCGCCATCGACGACCAGGTGACCGGCCCGGGTCGCGTCCACGACGGCCTCGGTGCCCGCGCCGGCCCGGAGGGCCTCGGGGTCGTCGACGCCGAGTCGCAGGCAGGTCCGCGGGTAGCCCACCGGGGAACCGTTGACGACCTTGTGCGAGTCCGAGGACCCGACCGCGACCATGTGGCGACCGGTGCGCAGGAAGGAGAACCAGTCGGCGACGGTGCCGTCGAGGTTCTCGTCGAAGGAGCTGTCGTTGAAGACCTCGACCACCCGGAACTCGTCGTCCCAGGCGTCCATGTCCTCGACCATCCCGGTGACCGCGTCGTAACCGACGTAGTCGAAGTAGCCGCTGATCTTGGTCCCTCGCGGATGGTTGATGATGAAGAGCGGGTCCTCCGGTCGCGCCCGGACGCGATCGAAGACCACCGGCGGCAGGTCACCGACCCAGGGGATCGCGCCGTTGTTCGGCTCCGAGGGCTGGGGCTCGAGATCCACCACGCCAAAGTGGCCGAAGGTGAAGGTCGTCAGCTCGAGGGAGGTGGGCCCGTAGAGCCACGACTCGAGACCCTCCTGGGCGATGAGGTCCTCCCAGGCGTAGACCCACTCGTGGTCGGAGCGGCACGCGATCTCCAGCCCGTCGCCGGCGGCCGAGCGCAGCTTCATCTCCGGCGAGTCCGGCGAGTCCGGCGAACGGTGGGTGTGGATGTGGTAGTCGGCGCAGATCACGCCGGGCTCGTCCACGACCCGCTGGAGCACCGCGTCCACGGCGATGTCGTCCCCGGCGGCCACCGCGACGGTCTCGTCGAAGCCGAGCTCGTAGTCGAAGCCCCGAGACACCGTGACCCGATGGTTGCCGGGCGGGACGCGCAGGTCGGCCCGACCGTCCACCGGGAACTCCAGATGGAGCCGGCCGCCGAAGGGCAGCTTCTCGCCCCAGCTCGCCGGCGGGGCGACGGCGCCGCCCTCGGGCCGCACCTGGATGCGCACGGGGACCGGCGCGTCGCTGCCGTCCACGGCGGTGATGCGCAGCATCCCGGGCTCGTCGAGCGCGAGGTCGGCGGTCGCGCCCCCGGCCGCCACCTCGGCGGTCACCATCGCGTCGCCCGGGCGCCACGCGGTGAGGGTCACGGCGTCGTCGCCCGGCACGTCGAGGGTGTATCCACCGTCCTCACCGGCCAGGGCACGCGTCAACCACGTGTCCCCCTGGGTCGCGTGGACGCGGACGCCGACCGCGGGCGACCCATCGGCCTCGGTCACCGTCCCGGTGATGGTCCGCTGGGCCACCCCTTCGCGCCGATGCTTCGCCGCCAGGAGCCCGTTCGCTCCGGGACCGCCGATGTCCAAGGTCATCATCTCGACCGTCGTGTTCGCGCAGGCGTCGATGTCGTACGAGGGCCCATCGAGGATCTGCGTGCCGCTGACCTCGATGAAGACCCCGAAGGTCCCGAGGTCGGTCCCGAAGCCGTAGCTGGTCGCGGCCGGATCGGCGTAGCCCAGCCAGTCGAGCCCGGTGGCGGTCTCGGTGTCGAAGCCGACGGACTCCGCGAAGGCCGGCATCCGCTCCTTCTGGAAGGCGAGGACGACCCAACGGCCGGCGACCCGGCGCGCCCCGTCGTTGCGGAAGGTGTAGCGGATGTCCACGTGATCCGCGCCGGGCTCGAGGACATAGTCGACCGCGACGTCCAGCGACGAGTAGTCGGTCGGGAAGAAGGTCGCCGCGAGCTCGTCGGCGAAGGGGATGGGCCGGGGCGTACCCAGGACCCGGACGATGGCGGCCCCGCCATCGGAGCCGTCGGCGAGGACCCCGATGCTGCGCGGCTCGACCGTGTAGCGCCCCATGCCGCGGATGATCTCGTTGAAGCCTGCGGGCTCGACCAGCGCGCCCCCTTCGACGCGTCCCATGCCGACCACGTTGCCGCCCCAGGGGTCGTAGCCGTCCGAAGGCCCGAGGGCCTCGATGACCACCGCGACGTTCTCGTTGGCGAGGAGGAAGTCCCCTTCGCTCCAGACCAGGAGGTCGGTCGGGTCTTCCGGCAGGTCCCCGGCGGCCACCAGGCCGGCGCGGGATTCGCCGCTCGGCACCGCGAGCACGTCGGCGACCCCGGTCCCGGTGGCCTCCATCAGAGCCTCGGGCGGCGCGTCGCAGCTCGGGCCCCCGTCGTCCTCGACGACGGTCATGTCGGGGTCGGGAGTCGAGCCGTCGTCCCCGCAACCGCTCAGGGCGAGGACGAGACCGAGGAGGATCGAGAGGGGGTAGGCGAAGCGCACGGCGACACGATACGCCCCCGAAACGCGATTGTCACAAACGAAGTCCGGGGGTCACGGACGTCGCCGACGGCGGAGCACCAGAGCCCCGACCACGAGCAGGCTCAGGGGCCCGAAGGGACCCGAACCCCCTGCCGCGCAGCCGCCGTCGTCTTCGATGGGGAAGCAGGCCATGTACTCGCCGACGGCCTCGCAGGCGAAGCCATCCGGGCACGGGCTGTCGCTGCAGAGCCGGGTGCAGGTGCCGCCACAGATCCCGCTGCGGCACTCCAGGTTGTCCATGCAGGCCTCGCCGAGCCCGAGGCCATCGGCGACGCAGCGCGTCCCGACCTCGGTCTCGGTGCAGACGAAGCCTTCGTCGCAGGTCCCCTCGGTGCAGGCCGGGGCGCAGAAGGTGTCGCCCTCCAGTGTGATGCAGTCGGCCTCGAAGGCGCAGTCGTCGCCGACGGTGCAGTCCTGGCCCGGCGCCGCGAGGTCCCCGGCCACGCAGCGGCCCCCGCGGCAGTGGCGACCGCTGCCGCACTCGGCGTGGCCCTCGCACGCGCGGGTGCAGAACGCCGGACCGCCCTCCCCCGCCGTGCAATCGCCGCTGCTGCACTGGCCATCCTCGTCGCAGACCGAGCCGAAGGGACGCGGGACGGTCGAGAGCTCGACCGGCGTGCAGTCGCCACACTCCCCCGCGGGTTCGCAGACCAGCCCGTCGCCGCAGGTGGTCGCCGCGGGATCGCAGGGCCGCGCGCAGCGGAGCTCGCCCGCGACGCTCACGCAGCGACTGCCGGCGCACTCCGAGGCGGTGGTGCAGGGCTCGCCGTCAGCCAGCCACCCCTCGGTGCCGGGGATACAGCGACCGGCGAGGCATCCGGTGGGCTCGCAGAAGAAGCCGAGGGGACACGTGGGCACGGTGGAGGTCGGGTTGCACTCCCGGACACAGAGCCGGCCCATGCCGTCGACGGGCTCGCAGAGCCCCTCGCCGCACTCGCTCGGCTGGGTGCACTCGCCGCCCAAGGAGGTGCAGCCCTCGTCGACCGTGCCATCGCAGTCGTTGTCCTCGTTGTCGCAGACCTCGTCGCTGGGTTCGCAGGGCGGCTCGAAGGCGGCGGCCTCGTCGATCATCGCCAGGTGCCGCGGGATGGACGTGAAGTAGTGCTCGCTGCGGGCCCCGCAGCCACCGACGCCGAAGCTGGTCACGCCGGCGACCTGGTCGCCCACGTAGAGCGGTCCGCCACTGTCCCCCTGGCAGGTCCAACCGTCCCCGCTGCGGCTGGCGCCGGCTTCGACGAGGCGGTTGCCCGCACGGAGCACGGTGGTCGCCGCCTGGAGCTTCACGCCCGCCGAGTCCTCCACGGTGGCGCTGCTCCGACCGAAGCCGACGACCTCCGCCGCCTGCCCGGCAGTGGGCGAGGTGCGCAGTACGCTCCGGGGCGTGATGCCGGTGAAGGGCTGGGTGGTGATCACCACCGCGATGTCGTCCCCGTCCGTGAGGTCCCCATCGTCGTAGGCGCCCGGAGTGGAGCGCCACTCGGCGACCCGGAGCACCTCGGTGGGTGCGTCGATGTCGCTGGCGACCGCCACGACCATGTTCCCGACGGTGATCCCCTCCCAGACGCCATCACCCCGGTCCGCGTAGACACAGTGCTTCGCGGTGAGGACCGCGTAGGGACCGATCACGGTGCCCGAACAGAGCCCGCCGGAGCCGCCGATGTTGACCACCGCGACGACCTCGGTGTGCTCGGCGGCGGTCCGGCCGTTGATGATGGCACCCGATCCCTCGCCGACGGGCTGGACGCAGGCGGCGAAGAGGCAGGCGAGGAGGACGAAGGGTCGGCGCGACACGCGCGGAGCATACGGCAAAGCGGGGGCCTCGACGACGCGACGCGACCCGCGAGGCGGTGAACGGCGCTCAGGCGCTGGCGTCTTCTTCGTCGGCCTTCGGGGGCTTGCCCGGCGGCTTGCTGGGGTTCCGCATCCCGTGGCGGCGGAGCTTGTCCAGGAAGGTGGTGCGCTTGAGATCGAGGATCCGCGCGGCCTCGCTCTTGTTGCCCTCGGCCCGCGCCATCGCCTTCTCCAGGATGGCCCGCTCGATCTCGTTCCAGGTACCTTCGAGCGGATCGGCGGGCGGGGCCACCCCGGTCAGCGGCGGGAGGTCGCTGCGGGTCACGCGGGCGCCCCGGGCCCGGGCCACCGCCCGGTCGACCACGTGCTGGAGCTCGCGGAGGTTGCCCGGCCAGTCGTGCGCGAGGAGGGCTTCGAGGGCGCCCTGCTCCACGCCCATCGGCTCCCGGCCGAGGACCCGGCAAGCGCGGTCCAGGGCGAGCAGCACCAATGACGCCATGTCTTCCCGGCGCTCCCGGAGCGGCGGCACCCGAACGCGACCCGGCTCGAGCCAGCCGGCCAGGGACTCGTCGATCACGTCGCCCTGCCGCAGCTCGGCGAGGGAGCGCCGCGCGGACACCACGATCCGCGCGGAGAGCGGGTGGGCGGCGGCGCCCTCGGCCGTGCGGACGCGCTTGATGGCCAGGGCCTCGGCGAGCTCCCGCTGGACCTCCCGGGGCAGCGCCGGCAGGTCCGCGAGGAGCAGGGTCCCCTGGGCCGCCAGGCGGAGCCAGCCGAGCTGCCCTTCGCCGCCGAAGAGCGCGGTGGCCACCTGGTCCGCCGGGACGCTGGAGGCGTCGGCGATCACGAAGGGGCCTTCGCGGCGCGGGCTCTCCTCGTGGAGGCGCCGCGCCACCCGATCGATGGGCGTGCCCGCCTCGGCCTCCAGAAAGACCGGCGCGTCGACGGTCGCCAGGTCGGTGATCCGGCGGTCGAGGGCGCGCATCGCCGCGCTGTAGGCCACCGGCGGCGCGTTCCGCCGGGCTTCGCCGCGTCCGGCCCGGAGCGCCCGGCCGTCTTCGCGCAGCCGCTCCAGCTCGTCCCGGGCGGCCTCCAGGGCCTCCTCGGCTTCATCGTGGCGCGCCGCCATCCGCGCCAAGCGGCCGAGCGCGCGCTGTTCGCTGGCGAGCGACACGATGCGGTTGGCGAGCTCGCGGCCGAGCACGCGCAGGCCCTCGAGCTCCTCGAGCCGAAGCGCGCCGCGGTCCTCGCCGGAGAGGAGCAGGCAGCCCTCCTGGCTCTCGTCGCGGGTCAGGGGGACCAGCCCGAAGGCCTCGAGCGCCTCCATCGACTCGGCCACGGCGCGAAGCTCGGGCTGCCGCACCATCTGCGCGTCGAGGTCGGCGTAGAGCGTGACCTCGCCCGGCGCGCGCTCGACCTGGGCCTCCAGGGGCGAGTCGGTGTCGACCCGCCGGACGTGACCCCCGCCGGCGAGGTCCACGGTGAGCTCGAGGGGAGGATCGAAGACCCGGATGCGCGGGCGGCCGTCGCCGCCGGTTCCGTCGCGGAGCGGCGCCAGCACGGCGGCGGCGAGCTCCTCGAGAGTCGCCGCGCGGCGCATGCCGTCCCGGGCGCGGGTGATCGCGCGCAGGAGGCGCCCGCCCTGGGGCGCGAAGAAACGCACGAGGATGGGCTCGAAGCCGCGCCAGAAGGCGAGGAGGACCAGGAGCCACCCGAGGACGGCGATGCCCAGGGTCCAGCGGTCGAGCCCGGGGTGGACGAGCTGGCCGTGGAGGGCCACCGCCGAGGCCACGCCGGCGGCGATGACCAGCGCGCGCGCCACCGTACGCCGCACGGTCGGCCCCGCCGAGAGCCGACGCCGCGGATCCACCATGGCCGCGTGCCCGTAGAGCGCCGCGGTCGCCGCCGCGCCCACGATGGCGATGGCCGTGGCCGCGGGGACGGGGACCACCAGGACCCAGAGGCCCACCAGGACCGGCGGGAAGAGCCCCATGACCGCCCAGGCGTTCGCCGCGAGCGCGGCCGGCGCGCTCCGCCGCCGGCGCCCGAGCCGGATCAGGAGCGCGAGCGCGGCCGCTCCGAAGACGTAGTAGATGGGCGCCTGGATCCACCGCGGGGGCACCAGGATGGGCTGCCCGAAGAGCTCGAAGGCCGGCAGGGCGGCCGCCGCGCCCCCGAGGCCGGCGCCGGCGGCCAGGAGCACCAGGAGGGACCGGAATCGGCGCAGGGGGACCCGGTCGGGCACCAGCAGCGCCAGGTCGAGGACCAAGGCGCCGGCGACCGGCATCGCCACCGAGGCCGCGAGGGTGCGCACCATGGTCACCGCCTCGGGCGCGAGGCTCGCGGTGAGACCCAACCCGGCCGCGGCCCCGAGCGTTCCCACCCGGCGCGCGCCGGGGACTCCCTCGATGGCCATGGGCCGGAGGGCCAAGGGCCCGCACGCCAGCACCAGGCCCAGCGCGGCGGCGATCCACTCGAGCGGACCGAGGCCGTGCGTCGCCGACGCAGCGTCGGCGGCGAGGTAGAGCGCGGCGGCCGGCGCCAACAGGGGCGTGATGCGCGAAGTCCTCACGATTGCACGGTTTCTCGCTCAGATGGCGGCGAGCGGCGGACCATAGCGCACGGCCGGAAAACTTCGAGCCGCCCCGGGATCAGGGCGCGTGGGGCGCCGGCGTGAGCGCCGCGGCCTCGGCGGCGGTCCAGCCCGGGCGCTCCGACGACATCCGGAAGCCGTTGCCGAGGTCGCCGTTGGCGCAGTGCCGTCGCTCCATGAGGCAGAGCTGGGTCCAGGTCGCGGAGACCTCGGGGTTCCAGGCCATCATCCAGTCGCCGTGCGCCGACGCGCCGCCGGGCGCGTCCTCGCCGACCTCGTAGTGGTCCGACGCCAGGCGCCAGTCCCGGGTGTCGCCCCAGGGGCCCACGGTCTCGGCGGTGACCGGGTAGTAGATCTGGTAGCTGACCTGCGGGAGGACGACCGGGTGGCTGGCCGGACACCCGAAGGTGTCGCTGGCCTCGTCGTACTCGATGTAGGCCATGTGCGAGTGGTGGTCCGGGGTGTCCAGGTTCTCGCCGTCCCAGCAGGGCGGGAAGAAAAGCCCCAGGTGCAGCCGGTCGGGCACCTCGCCGCCCTCGTGGGGCAGGCACCGGGGAATGGTCGGCTGGTCGCGATCGTCGCGCTCGCCACGGATGAGGGCGTCGTGGCAGTTCCAGCGCATGACCCGGGGCCGCTGGGGATCGATGGGGGTCGCGCCGGCGGCGCCGGCGATCATGCGCAGGCCCGCCGGCGGCGGCTCCACCTGCACGTCGATGATCCGCTTGTAGTAGATGTCCGGACCCAGGTTGTCGTTGAAGATGGGCTGACCGGCCTCGTCCCGGAGAGCCACGCCGTCCTCGTCGAGGAGGAAGCTGTCCACCGGGTAGATGACCTTCCATTCGCCGGTGGGGATGGGGTCGCCCGCGGCGTCCCGGACGTAGCCCTCGCCGGCCCGCTCGTACTGCGGACGGAGCATCGTGGGGACCCAGTAGCCGGTGAGGTTCAAGGGGCCGCCCTGACAGGTGGAGCCCTCGGCGCGATGGATCGAGTCGCCGTCGGTGGCGTGGTCCACGGCGACGTTCCCGAAGTAGGTGTGCAGGTGCGCCGCCCCGGGCTCGCCGGGGAAGACCAGGGGGTCGTCGAAGTTCAGATGCGAGAACGCGCACTTGATGCGGAAGGACCCGTACTCCTCGGTGTCGCTGAAGGGCTCCGCCGAGTCGTAGGGCGTGAGGTGCTCGTGGAGCGGGTGGCTCGCCTCGAAGACGCTGCCCTCCTCGGCCTCCGGGACACAGAACGCCGAGCATCCGTCGCCGGGCTGGGTGTTGCCGTCGTCGCAGCCCTCGCGCTCCTGCTGGATCCCGTCGCCGCAGCGGCCGTCCAGGGAAGGCTCGCCGCCGCCACAGGCGCCGAGGAGGAGGGAGATCGCGAGGGTCGATGCGCGCGTCATGGACCGCCCGTCCTAGCGCGCCGGATCCCCCGATCAAGGCAGCCAGGGGCCGCCGTTCGCGGGGATCCGTGTTTGGGAACGCTCAGGGACGCTCGAGGACCGCGGCGGCGCCGAGGCCTCCGGCGGCGCAGATGCCCAGGAGCGCCGTCTTGGCGTTCCGCAGCTTCAGCTCGTTGGCCATGGTGGTGACCATCCGCGCGCCGGTGGCCCCGAAGGGGTGCCCGATGCTGATCGAGCCGCCGTGGACGTTGAAGCGGTCCCAGTCGATGGTGCCCACGCGGTCGGAGCGGCCGAGCCGCTGGCGCCCGAAGGCGTCACTCTCGAGGGCCTTGGTCACGCTGAGGACCTGCGCGGCGAAGGCCTCGTGGACGTCGACCAGATCCATCGCGTCGAGCTCGTAGCCCGCCCGCTTCAGCGCGAGGGGCATCGCCAGGGCCGGCCCGATGAGGAGCTGGTCGGCGGGGTCGACCCCGACGTAGGCCCAGCTCTTGAAGTAGGCCAGGGGCTCGTAGCCGAGCTCCTCCGCCTTCTCCTCGCTCATCAACAGCACCGCCGAGGCGCCATCGGTGAGCGGGCTGGCGTTGCCCGCGGTGACCGTCCCGTCGGCGGCGAAGGCCGGCCGGAGGCGCGCGAGCTTCTCCACGCTGGTGTCGCCCCGGACGATGTCGTCGGTGTGGACCACCGTGCCCTCGGGGGTGGTGACCGGCACCACCTCGGCGTCGAAGCGGCCCGACTCGATCGCCGCCGCGGCCCGCTGATGCGAACGCAGCGCGTAGGCGTCCTGGGTCTCGCGCGAGACCTCGTTGCGGCGCGCCATCGACTCCGCCGACTCGCCCATGACCTCCCCGGTGGTGCGCTCGGCGATCTTGGGCATCTTGGGCAGGAGCTCGGTGATGGGCATGAGCTGGGACAGGACCCCCAGCATCTCGCGCATCCCCTTGGCCTTGCCGAAGGCCAGCGGCGCCAGGGCCTGCACCGCCTTCTGGGGCAGCTTCACCTCGGCGTTGGAGGTGGAGTCCGAGCCGCCGGCGATCATCACGTCGGCCTCGCCGCGCTCGATGGCCGCCGCGGCCAGGGTCACCGCCTGGAGCCCGGAGGCGCAGGCGCGGGTCACGGTCATGCCCTCGACCTTGGGCGGGAGCTTCAGGTCGAGCGCGATCTCCCGGCCGACGTTGGGCGCGCCCGAAGGCAGGATGACCCCGCCCCAGACGATGCCGTCGATCGCATCGGGCGCGATGCGGGTACGCTCGAGGAGCGCCTGGGTGGCCGCGTCGCCGAGCGCGATGGTGTCCATGCTCATCAGCGCGCCGAAGGCCTTCACGAAAGGCGTCCGGAGGCCGGCCACGAGCACCGCGCGGCGGCTCTTCCGGCTCTTGCCTCGGGCCTTCTTCTTTTTGCGCTTCTTCTTCGCCTTGTCGCCGCTGGCGGTCTTGCCGGCGGCGCTCTTCTCGCCAGCCTTGGTCTTCTTCTTCTCCGCCTTGGCTTCCTTGGCGGCTGCCTTGGACCCGCTGGCGGTGGTCCCCGCGGCGGTCTTCCCGGCCTTGGTCCTCTTCTTCTCCGCCTTGGCTTCCTTGGCGGCCGCCTTCGCTTCCTTGGCGCTGGCCTTGGTGTCGTCCGCGGCCTTCCCGGGCGCGGGGGCCTGGGTCCCCCCGGCGGCGGTCTTCCCGGCCTTGGTCTTTTTCTTCTCCGCCTTGGCCGCGGCGCCGCCGGCCGAACGGGTCCCGCTGGCGGTCGGCGGCGTCGGATCCGTCGCGGCGCCGGCCTCGTCGGCCGCCTGCTTCGCCGGCGCGTCGGCCTTGGCGGCGGCGCGGGCGCTCTTCGCCGGCGCGGCCTTCTTGGTCGACTTCCGGGTCGTCTTCTTGGCGGCGGCTTTGGTCGCCGTCTTCGCCGCCTTCTTCGGACCCTTGGCTGCGGCCGCCTTTTTGGTGGAGCGCCGCCGCGAGCGTGCGCGCGCCTTGGCCGGCGTGCCGCCCGCCTTCTTGGCCGGGGTGCCCTGACCGGGCCGCCGCGCCCGCGCCTTGGGCGCAGCCTTACCGTGGGAATCGCCGGAGGTGTCGTTCTCGTCCGCCATGAGCGCGCCTTTGTAACAGAAACGGTTCGGGGGCCAAGACTCAGGCGCCGACGAGGGCGCCGCCGCACACGCGCAGGACCTGCCCGGTGATCCCCACGCTGCCGGGGGTGGCCAGGAAGGTGATCGCCTGGCCGACGTCCTCGGACTGCCCGCCCTGCCCCAGCGCGCTCAGACGGCGGGCGCCTTCGCGGATCATGAAGGGCATGACCTCGGTGAGCCGGGTCTCGATGAAGCCCGGCGCGATCGCGTTGACCGCGATCCCGTCCCCGGCCAGCTCGGCGGCCCGGTGCCGCACGTAGGCGACCAGGCCGGCCTTGGACGCCGCGTAGTTCGTCTGGCCCACGTTGCCGGCGATGCCCGCCACCGACGAGAGACAGATGACGCGGCCGCCGGCCCGGAGGGCGCCGGCGGCGACCAGCTCGCCGTCGATGCGCACGACGGCGCCGAGGTTGACCTCGACCGCCAACCGCCACTGCTCCTCGGTCATCTTGGCCAGGGTCTTGTCCCGGGTGATCCCCGCGTTGTGCACCACGACGTCGACGCCGCCGGCGCAGGCGGCGAGGATCCCCGCCGCCGCGTCCGGCGCGGTGATGTCCTGGAGTACGGCCTGGCCGCCGATGGCGTGGGCGACCTCGCTCACCGCCTGGTCGTCCTCGGGTCGGTCGAGGCAGAGCACGCGCGCCCCCTCGCCAGCGAGGAGCCGAGCGGTGGCCGCGCCGATGCCCCGGGCCGCGCCGGTCACCAAGGCGACCTTGCCCGCCAGCGGCCGCACGAAGGGCGCCTCGCGCTCGGCGGCGACCGCGCGGGTCACGGTCAACGGCTGCGCGGTGACGAAGGCCGAGCGCGGCGAGAGGAAGAAGCGCAGCGGCCCGGCCAGCCGCCCCTCGGCGCCGCTCTCCACCCGGAGCAGGTTGGCGGTGGAGCCCCGGCGCCCGATCTCCTTGGCCACGCTGCGGACGAAGCCCTCCAGCGCGCCGGCGGCGGCGGCCGCCTCCGGGGTCTTGGCGTCCTCCGGCGGACGGCCGACGACCACCACCCGCGCGGAGCGCCCGAGGCGCTTCATCCACGGGTGGAAGAGGGCGTAGAGCCGGTCGAGGTCTGCCGGGCGACCGATCTCGGTGGCGTCGCAGACCAGCGCGGCGATGGGGCCCTCGTGGGTCTCGGCGTCGCGCACCTGGCGACCGAAGGCCTCGGCGGGCTCCGCGAACGACGCCGGCGGCGCCGAGGCGCCAGCGACCAGGGGGTCGGCGCCCGCTTCGATCAGCGCGCGACCGATGGCGCGACCCGCGGCGCCGTCCAGGGCGCCGCCGACCAGCACGTCGACGTGCTGGAGCGGGCGCTCGGCGCGGGGCTCGGTGGTCCGCTCGAGCTGAGCGGGCATGGGGAGCGGGAGGCCCGCCGACTGGACCAGGCGGCGGATCTGCGGGTTGGCGGAGAGCTCGAGGAGGAAGTCGGACACGGGGAACTCGTGGGGTTGGGCGACCGCGAGGCGCCGCCGGGGTTCAGACGCCGTAGGTACCGGTCATGAAGGCGGGCGCGGAGGGCGCCATGCCGACGGTGACTCGATCGCCGTCGACGAAGACGCCGGGCGACGCGGGGAGGACCAGCGGCTTGGTGAAGCGGGCCTCGTAGGTCCGCAGGCGACCGGCGGCGCCGGCGAAGCGGGCGCGGACCAACGCCTCGTAGGCCCGCGCATAGGTGGAGAAGCCGTGGAGGATCACGTTGCGGAAACCCAGCGCGCGCGCCCAGGCGGGCACCCAATGCACGGGGTTGAAGTCGCCGGTGAGCTTGGCGAAGTCCAGACCCGCCCCGGGGTCCAGGCGCCACCGGCCGATCTCCCGCGCTTCGCCGGGTACCCGCGCGGGCTCCGACTTCTCGCGCTTCTCCCCGCCGCCCAGGGGCACGAAGGCCTGCAGCCGGGCCTCGAGGAGCTCGGGCTCGGCGGCGGTCCCGGTGTGGGCCACGAAGGACAGGAGCGCGCGGCGCCCGTCGTCGTCGACCGAGTCCAGGCGGGTGCGGACCCGCAGCGGCTCGCCGCGCGGGATCGGACCCCGGAGGGTCATCCCCGCGCCGGCGTTGAGCACCTTCTGCATCGGGTAGGTCACGTCCTGCAGCGCCCGGACCTGCAGCGGGAAGACCCACTGGGGGAAGAGGTGGGGCGGCACCTGCCCCCGGTAGCTCGCGGGGTCGCCGCCCACGTGACGGATGTAGGCGTCCAGGAGCGCCGAGGGGAGCGGGTCCACCTCGGCCTCGATCCACCGGCCGGGGACCTGCATCTCGCGGTGTCGCCCCGAGCGCGCTGCGCCCAGCGCGGTCCGCGCGAAGGCGCTCAGCACCGCTCCCTGATGCCACACGAAGCGCAAGGGTACGCTCATCGATCCACTCCCATCGGGCGGGAGCACAGCACGCCACCGAATCGGGTTCAATGGAAACCCCTCGGTCCGGTCATCCGGCCTGCCGTGACCCTCGGGGCCCTCGACGACACCGCCGGGATCACCCTGACCAGCGAGATGTTCGTGGACGAGAAGCCCGAGGCCTACGCCCTGGTGGGCGACCACGAACGCATCACCGGGGCCCAGGCCAAGGCGTTGCTCGCGGCCGGCACGGAGTGACCGGCTCGACCGAGCGCCCGCCGTTGCCTACACCTCGCCCCATGGCTCGCATCCTCGCCGCGCTCGCGCTCCTGGTCTCGGTGATCGGCTGCTCCGACGACTCGGAGGCCAACGAGGCCCGGCTGCTCCTCGATCGCCTGGAGAACGTCCAGACGCCGGATCTGCGGCAGTGGCGCCGGAAGGTCGACGCCCTGGGCGCGATGCCGCTGGAGGCCGAGCGGACCGTCGACGTGCGGGACAAGTGCCACGCCATGCACGACGCCCTGCTGCGCGCCGAGGAGGCGACGGAGGAAGCCCGTCGGGGCATGGACGAGCTGGAGGCGGACGAGGGCGGCGACGCCGCGACCGTCGCCGCGGCCCTGGCGCGCTCCGAGGAGGCCATCGCCGAGACCCGTGAGCTCCGCGGCCCCTGCGAGGACGCCCGCGCCGACCTGGAGGCGCGCTACGGCTCCCGCCGGCCGAGCCCCTGATCGGTGCGCCCCTTCGTGCTAGTACTGGGCCCGATGCGCGCGCTCTCTTCCCTGGTCCTCGCGGCCGCCCTCTTCCTCGGCTGCTCGAGCGACAGCGACGTGGTGGGATCCGCCGCCGAGGGCGCCGCCGCCGAAGGGCGCGTCGTGGAGCCGCCCTTCCGCGTCGCCGGCGAAGCCGAAGGCCTCGTGCTCACCTGGTACGACGAGGAGGGCCCCCACGTGGCCGAGCGGCGCAGCGACATCCCGGAAGCCGCCCGGGAGCACGTGAAGGTGGACAGCCTCACCCTGGCGCCCGCCGAGCGGAACCCCGACGCGGTCTACGTCGCCGACCTCCGGGAAGAGCGCGGCGGCGGCTACGAAGTGCGCCAGTACGGCCGGGACGGCTTCGATACCCTCCTGGACGAGATGCACGGCACCGAGGCGGTCGTCGCCGGCGACGTGATCGTCTACGGCGCGAGCTGGTGCGGCGCCTGCCGGCAGGCCGAGCACTGGCTGGAGCAGAACGGGGTCCCCTTCGTGGAGAAGGACATCGAAGAGGACTCGGACGCCCGGGCGGAGATGCTGCGCAAGGCCCGCGCGGCCGGCATCTCCACCAACGGCATCCCCATCATCGACGTGAACGGCCGGCTCCTCACCGGCTTCGATCCCGGCGCCATGCGCCGCGCCCTGGACGGGACCCGCGCGGCGACCCTTTGAGGGGGCCCGAGGTCGGTGGTACGCAGCGGCGTGCTTTCCACCTCCCTCCGTCGCGCTGGCATGGTCCTCCTCTTCTTGGCCGGCTGCGCCGAGCCCCAGCGCCCGCCCCCCGAGGCGCCGGCTCTCCACGAGCGGCCCACGGACTCGGCCACCCTGGTCGAGGCGCGCTACTTCACCGTGAGCATCGGGGAGAGCGTCGCCGACGCCGAGGAGCGCGCGAACATGCTCAGCGCCCTCGCCCGGCAGCCCGGTAGCAACTTCGGGGAGATCTCCCGGCAGTACACCGGCGCCGCCCCGCAGACGGTCCGCTTCGAGCGGGGCTCGGTTCCCACCGATCAGGAGGCCCTGGCCGAGGCGACCTTCGGCCTTGCCGTGGGCGAGGTGAGCCGCCCCGTCCGCGTGGGCACCTCCTTCGCGGTGGTGCATCGCGAAGCCAACCCGGCGGAGGGGCCCACCAGCGTGGGCGCCAAGCACATCCTGATCATGCACGTGGACTCCCAGCGGGTCCCCGACGGCGTGACCCGCACCCGGGAAGAGGCCCAGGCGCTGGCCGCGGACATCGCCCGCCGCGCGCGGGCCGGCGAGAACTGGGAAGAGCTCCACCGGACGAACACCGACGAGCCCGGATCGCCCACCGGTGGTGACCTGGGCACCTTCGAGCGGGGCTCGATGGTCCCCGCATTCGAGGCCGCGGTCTGGGGCATGGAGGTCGGGGCGATCTCCGATCCCATCGAGACCCCCTTCGGCTTCCACGTCATCCAGCGCACCCGATGAGCGACGCGCGGGTCCGCCGTTTCCAGGAGCGCTTCGCCGAGGCCATCCCGCACAACCGGGCGCTGGGTCTGCAGATGGAGCGCGTCGAGGACGACCGGGTCGTCGCGCGGCTCCCCTGGGCTGACCATCTGATCGGCAACCCCGAGCTCCGCGCGTTCCACGGCGGCGCCTTGAGCGCGTCGATGGACGCCATCTGTGGCGCGTCGGTCTTCGTGGCGCTGCACCAGCCGATGCGCATCGCGACCCTCGACCTGCGCATGGACTACCTGCGACCCACCGCGCCGGACCGGGACGTGATCTGCGAAGCGACGTGTTTCCGCATCACCGAGAAGATCGCCTTCACCCGCGGGCTCGCCCACCAGGGCGACGCCGCCGATCCCATCGCGGCGGTCACCGCGACCTTCATGCTCTTCCGGGATCAGGGCGGGGACCTGGGACAACACCTCCGAGGATCCTCGGACCCGGCGAGCGAGGACCGCTCGTGACCCTGGTGGAGACCATCGCCGAGGCCCGGCGCACCGGGGACCTGGAGCCGGTGGTGGAGCGCATCCCCTATCTCCAATGGATGGGGATCGAGATGGGCGTCGAAGACGGCGCCGTCCTCGCCACCATGCGCTACGGCGACCGGCTCATCGGGAACTTCGTCCACCGGGCCCTGCACGGCGGGACCCTCGGCGCGCTCCTCGAGTCGGCGGCGGTCTTCGAGCTCCTCCATGCCGGCAGAGGCGAGACCCTGCCGCGCATCGTGAACATCACCGTGGAGTACCTACGCTCGGCGTCGGATCGCGACACCTACGCCAGCGCGTCGTTGGTGAAGGTCGGCCGGCGCGTGGCCAACGTCCGGGCCATCGCCTGGCAGGACGACCCGAGCCGCCCCGTGGCCTCGGCCCACTGCCACTTCCTCGTCTGACGGCCCGCGCCGGCTCAGCGCAGGTGTTCGTCGAAGAATGCCTGCACCAGGGCCCAGGCCTCGGTGGCGTTCTCGTGGTCGTAGCGAGCGCTCGAAGGGTTGGCGAAGGCGTGATCGGCGTCGAAGCGGTGGATCGAGTGGATCACCTCCGCCTCGGTCAGCGCCGCGTCGAAGGCGGTCACGTTCTCGGGCGTGATGGAGGTGTCCCGGTTGGCGAAGATGCCCAGGAGCGGGGCGTCGATGGTCTGGAGCGCGGCGGGGTCCTCCACCACGCGCCCGTAGTACATGACCACCGCGTCCAGGCCTTCGAGGCGCTGCGCCGCCTTCAGGCTCATGCCGCCGCCGAAGCACCACCCGATCACCCCGCGCTTCGGCGCGCGGACCCGGGGGTCGCTGGCCAGGAGCTCGTGGCCGGCTTCGAGGATGGCCAGGGCGGCCTCCTCGTCCACCCCCTGCATCAGCGGCATGGCCTCGTCGGGCGTGGTGGCGACCTGCCCGTCGTAGAGGTCCACCGCGAGCGCGGCGTAGCCCGCCTCGGCGAGGCGATCGGCCCAGTGGCGGATGTGGTCGTTCAGGCCCCACCACTCGTGGATCACCAGCACCCCGGGGTGGGGCCCGGCGCCTTCGGGCACGCTCAGGTAGGCCTCGCCGCCCGCGAGCGCGATCGTCTCGCCATGGAGCGGCGGCGCCGCCTCGCCGGTCAGCTCGTGGAGCGCGGCGAACGAGTCCTCGTCGAGGGATCCGGTCCAGTGCGCGTCGGCTTCGCCACCGGCGCTCCCCATCGGGTCGGGCTGCGGATCGGGCGCCGGCCGCGGATCCGGAGCGCATGCGAGGAGGAGACCGAAGAGGGGCACCAGGCGGTTCATGGCCCTGACCGTCGTCACCGCAGGTGCCACCGTAACGTCTCCTCCCGACCCCGCCGCGGACCCTGCGCACCCCGGCCTTGCAGAAGGGGCGCGCACACTGTCACATCGGGGACGCTCCTTCGCCCCGCTCGCCCGCCGCCGAGCCCCCGTGGCTCGCATGCTCCGGGGTCCCATCGCCTGCCGCCGACTCAGCGGGTGACGCGCAGGCGGCGGCGCTTCTCGCGGGCCTCGGGGTTCCCGAGCTGTCCGCACGCGGCCATCACGCTGCGACCCTTGGTCACGCGCTTGCGCACCGGGAGCCCCTCGTCCCGGAGCCACCCGATGAAGGTGTCGATCTCGTCGTCGCTGGGGGCGCGGGTCAGCGGGTCGGAGCCCGGGTTGTAGGGGATCACGTTGACCAGCACGCGCTCGATGGGCGCACAGAAGGCGGCGATGGCCGCGGCCGCTTCCCGGGAGTCGTTGAGCTCCGGCATGAGGCAGTAGTTCACACCGAGGGTGAAGTTGCGCCGGGGCCGATAGGCCGCGAGGGCCGCCTGGAGCTCCTCGAGATCGTACTTGCGGTTCACCGGCATCAGCCGGTCCCGGGTGGGGTCGTCGGCGGCGTTGAGGCTCACGCTGAGGTTGATGCGCTTGAGCCCCTCGTCGGCGAGGCGCGCGATGCCGTCGACGCGACCCACGGTGCAGATGGTCATGCGCTCCTGCCCCATGGCCATGCCCGCCGGGTCGTTGAGCACGCGGATCGCCTGGAAGAGCGAGTCCGCGTTGTCGAGGGCCTCGCCCATGCCCATGAACACGACGTTGCGTACCGACCAACCGAGCACGTGGCGGGCGACCAGGATCTGCGCGACGATCTCGGCCGCGCTGAGGTGCCGGATGAGCCCCATCTTGGCCGTCTCGCAGAAGGTGCAGCCCATCTTGCAGCCCACCTGGCTGGAGACGCAGAGGGTGCTCCGGCCGCGACCCATGGGGATGAGCACACACTCGACCTCCCAGCCGTCGTGGAGCTTCAGCACGGCCTTGGCGGTGGTGCCCGTCTCGCCCTCTTCGCTGATGGTGCGGACGACCTCGGGCAGATCGAGGACGAACTCCTCGCGCCAGGCGGCCGCCCAGCGATCGGCGAGGTTGAGCTCTTCGGGCGCATAGCGCGCTTCCTCGGTGACCTGCTTGTACACCTCGCGCGCGCGACCGAAGCCCTTGGGCAATCGTTCGCGGGCCTCGCGATTCAGCTCGGCCCAGGTCAGCCCGTGAATGGCGAGGGGGGACGACATGGTGCGCCCAGGGTAGCGGGCGCGGCCGGGGGTGCCAGGCGGCGACCAAGGAGCGTCCCCGATGTGCCAGTGTGCGCGCCCCTTCTGCAAGTCGGGGGGTCAGGCGGCGGAGGCGGCGGCGAGGAGGCCGCCGGCGGCGTGGATGCGCACCAGGGGGTCGTCGTCGTGGAGGGCCCGGCGGGCGAGATCGGGGCGGCCGGCGTCGCGCGCGAGGCCGCGCGCGGCGACGCGGCGCAGCGCGGCGTCGGGGCTGTCGAGGAAGGTGGCGGCGCGGGCGCCGGCTTCGTCGGCGTCGGGGGCCAGGAGCAGCGTGGCTTGGAGGGCAGCCATGTCGTCGCCTTCGGCGAGCTCGCCGAGGGCGTCGCGCGCCGGTGCTCCGGCGCCGGGGTGCTGCAGCAGGGCCCGCGCCAAGCCGAGCCGCACGGTGCGGTCGCCTTCGTCGGCCAGGGCCTGCCGGAGCGCGGCGTCGGTGGAGTCGTCGGGCGGCAGCGACACCAACGCCACGGCCGCCTGGGAGCGCAGCGTCGAGCCGGCCTGGAGGATGGCCGCGTGCAGGTAGGCCCGCGCGCTCATGGCGTCGGTCCCCGCGGCGCCCTCCTCGCCCTCGCCCATCGCGAGGACCCGCGCCGCCTCGAGCGCCGCCGGGCTCGGCGGGCCGCCGAGGAGCGAGGCCAGCGCGCTCGTCGCGCGGGCGCGGTCGATGCGGACCAGCGAGCGAATGGCCGCCAAGCGCACGCTGGACTCCGGATCGGAGAGGCGCTCGCGGACGGGCTCCCAGGCCGCGTCCCCCGCGCCGCCCAGGGCGCGCACCGCGGCCCCCCGCACGGCGGGCTCGGGATCGACCCGGGCCAGGCGCGCCATGGTCAGCAGCGCGTCGCGTCCCGGCGAGCTCTCGCCGAGCCGCAGCACGGCCTCGCGCCGCACCGCGCCCTGGGGATGCTCCAGCGCCGCCAGCAGCCGGCCGAGGTCGTCCTCGGGATCCGCGGCGGAGAGCGCCAAGGCCATCACCTCGGGATCCTCGTCGTCGGCCATCCCGAAGAGCAGGGCCCGGGCCTGCCCGTCGCCCCGGCGCGCGAGGGCCTGGAGCGCCCGCGCGCGCACCACCGGCGTCGCGGCCTCGGCCCGCGAGAGGCGCTCGAGATGCTCGGTGGCCGCGGTGCCGCCCAGGGCCAGCTGGCTCACGGCGGCCTGCTGGACGCGCGTGTCCTCGTCGAGGGCGGCGAGCTCCAGATGCAGCCCGCCGATGGCCCCGAGCAGCTCGACGTCGGTTCCGTCGACCTCCTCCAGGCGCTCATAGGCCGCGAGCGCGCTCTCCATGTCCCGCGCCTCGACGGCGCTCGACACCTTCGCGCGCGGTCCCCCGCAGGCCGCGAGGGACGACACCAGGCAGACGCACCAGAGCGAGATCCGCGGCATGGGGGCGACTCTAGCGGAGCAGACCCAGGCGGCCCAGCATGCGAGCCACCTCGCGGAAGCCCCGCTCGCGCCCGACCTGCAGCAGGTGCGCGCCGTCGAAGACCGAGAGGGGCGCGTCGAAGTGCTCGGCGATCCTCTCGGCGTGACCCAGCGGCGTGATCCGATCCCGCCGCGCGCCGACGACGAGGCGCGCGCCGGGGTCCACCTGGACCGGACGAGCCAGCGGGCTCACCACGGCGTGCACTCGCTCGAAGAGCTCGTGCTGGACGGCGCGCTCGGCCTCGCTGCCGGTGAAGCGGCCGCCTTCCTTGGCGAAGTCGGCGATGGAGGCCAGCGGGATGAAGGGCACCACGAAGTCCAGGGGCTCGACGGTGGCCATGAGCGCGCTGGTGTACCCCCCGAGGCTCATGCCCATGACGCCCACCGCGGGTGCCCCGCGACGGCGAAGGTGCCGCGCCAGGACCCGCAGGTCGGTCATCGCCTGGCGGAAGCCCTCGATGGTGAAGCGCGGGTCCGCCGAAGGGAACGGCGGCGGCCGCGTGTCGCGTCGGCGCGCTCCGTGGAAGGGCAGCGCGGGGAAGACCACGTCGAAGCCGCGGCGCAGGAACCAGCGCGTGGGCCACACCCGCGCCTCGAACGCGGGGTTCCCGGCGAGGTAGCCGTGGAGCAGGATCACCGCGGGTCGCTGGCGCGAGGCCCCGGGGACGGTCACGAAGCGCGCGTGGCCCTGGAGGTTCCGCGCGTGACCCGCCCAGCGCGGCTCGACGTCGGCGAAGCGCAGCGGCGAGCGCGAAGGCCAGCGCCAGTCCTCGGCCACCGAGCCGCGCGGCGATCGGACCTGCGTCCGCCGCGGCTCGATCTCCGGGACCGCCGGGAAGAACCCCTCGGGATCGGCGAGCTGCCGATCGACCCGCAGCTCCCGCTCGAGGAGCCGTAGCGCCGCGATGCGGTCCCGAGGTCCGAGGTCGCTCTCGACGGATCGCGTCGTCGGCCGGTTGAGGACGGCACGATGGAACGCGACGTCGACCGACGCCGCGAACCCACTCATCGCATGCTGGAGCAAGCCGGATCAGGCTCCGGGGGGCGGCGGCGGCGTCGTCTGCTCGACGAGCCAGGCGTCGCTGCTGATCAGCTCGATCCCGTCGATCTCGTCCTTGTCGGCGAAGTCGGGGTGGTCGGTGATCACGCGCTTCACGCCGGCGGCCTTGGCCGCCGCGACGAGCCCTTCCTTCCACTCGTCCGAGGGATGGTCGTCCTTCTCGACGATGTCCACGAACTGCCGGATGGTGCTCATCTGCTGGTCGACCGCCTCCTTCTTGAAGGCTTCGACGTTGTTCAGCATCGCCTCGACTCGGGCGAGGATCCACTCGGTCGTCTTGGTCTTCTTCCCGGGCTTCAGCACCCGCCGCACCACATGCTCGGGCGGAGAGCCCAGCGCCACCGAGGCGTTCACGTAGACGTCGGGGCCGAGAATGATGTCGCTCATCGAGTCGCTAACTCCTTCTTTCCACGAGTTGATGATGCACGAGCCCGCCACGTCAAGGGTTGATGAGCTTCGTTCGCGGCCCGTGGCCGGCCCCACGAGCGCCTGGGGTCCTCCGATGCGGTCGCTTTGCGTCCCCTGCCCCAATCGTGGGAACCTCCCGCGCTCATGACCGCCGACGGCCAAGCTGCCGCCCCGGAAGCGCGACCGCCCCAGCCGGGGGGCGCAGGCTTCGGCACCTTCGCCGGAGTCTTCACGCCCAGCATCCTGACGATCCTCGGGGTCGTCATGTACCTGCTCCTGCCCAAGGTCACCGGGCAGGCGGGGCTCGGCGGCACGCTGATCATCGTCGCGGTGGCGCACGTCATCTCGTTTGCCACCGGGCTGAGCGTGGCCAGCATCGCCACCAACCGCACCGTCGGCGCGGGCGGCGCCTACTTCATGATCAGCCGGTCCCTGGGCGCTCCGGCGGGCGCGGCGATCGGCATCCCGCTCTTCTTCGCCCAGGCGCTCAGCGTCACCTTCTACATCGTGGGCTTCACGCACGCGCTGATGCCGCTGCTGCCGGCGAGCGCCGCGTGGACGGCGCCCTGGATCAGCACCGGGGTGAACATCCTGCTGACCGGGATCTCCCTGAAGAGCGCCGACCTGGCCATCAAGACCCAGTACATCGTCATGGCGGCGATCGCCGTGTCGCTGGTGTCCTTCTTCGGCGGTACGAGCGAAGAGTTCTACCACGCTCCCGAGTGGTTCAACCCCGAGGGCCCGGCCTTCGGCGAGGTCTTCGCGGTCTTCTTCCCCGCGGTCACCGGGATCATGGCCGGCGTGTCCATGTCGGGCGATCTCGAAGACTCCAAGACCGCCATCCCCAAGGGCACCCTCTGGGCGATCTTCGTGGGCTTCCTGGTCTACATGGCCTTCCCGGTCTGGCTGAGCCTCAACTACGGCAACGAGCGCCTCGTCTCGGACAGCGAAGCGGTCTGGTCCATCGCGCGATGGTCCTCGCTGATCTACGCCGGCGTCTTCGGCGCGACCCTCTCCAGCGCGCTGGGCTCGATCCTCACCGCGCCGCGGACCCTGCAGGCCCTGGCCATGGACTCCCTGGCGCCGCGGCTCTTCGCCCGGGGCGTGGGCCCGGCGAACGAGCCGCGCAACGGCACCCTGCTCACCTTCGCATTGGCCCAGGCGGGCATCTTCCTCGGCAGCCTCGACGCGATCGCGCCGGTGCTGACCATGTTCTTCCTGGCGACCTACGGGTTCACCAACCTGGCCTGTGGCCTCCAGAAGTGGTCGGGCAACCCCTCGTTCCGCCCGACCTTCGTGGTGCACTTCATCATCAGCCTCGGGGGCGCCGCCGCGTGCTTCTACGTGATGAGCATCATCAACCTGGGCGCGATGGTGGGGGCCATCGTCGTCTGTGGGCTCTTCTGGTTCATCACCGAGCGCCGGGACCTGGAGACCACTTACGGCGACGCCCGGCACGGCATCTGGTCGGCCATCGTCCGCTATGCGCTGCAGCGCCTCCGTCGCTCGGCCTGGCACCCGATGAACTGGCGGCCGAACCTGATCATCTTCGGCGGCGATCCGGACAAGCGGCCGCACCTGCTCCGCCTGGGCGACGCCATCGTGCAGGACCGCGGCATCGTCACCTACTTCCACCTGCTCACCGGCGACGTCGCCGACCACGCGCCCGAGCGCAAGGAGCTGCTGGAGGTCTTCGACCCGCTGATGCAGACCCAGTACCCCAACGTCTTCTACCGCGTGGACATCGTCCCCGACGTCTTCGCCGGCGCGACCCAGATCGCCCAGAGCTACGGCGTCGGGAGCTTCGAAGCCAACTCGGTGATGGCCGGCTGGCCCAGCAAGTCCGATCGCCTCGAGGCCTACCTCGGCATGTGCCGCGACCTGGCCCACCTGGACCGCTCGCTCCTCCTGGTGCGCAACACCGACGAGGGCCCCGTCGAGCGCGCGGAGAGCATCCACGTGTGGTGGGGCGGGCTCGAGGGCAACGGCGGGCTCATGCTCCTGCTCGCCTTCTTGCTCAAGGCCGACCGCACCTGGCGGAGCGCCGACGTGAAGGTGATGACCGTGGTCAACGAAGAGTCGGAGGAGGCGCAGGCGCGCCGGAACCTCCAGCTCCTCCTGGAGACCGCCCGCCTCGACGCCGAGCCCCGGGTGATCCGCCGCGAGGGGCGGGCCATCGCGGACATCATGGCCGAGCAGAGCGGCGGGGCCTCGTTGGCGATCCTGGGCTTCCGCCTGCCCGACGAGGGCATGGAGGTCGTCTTCCACGAGCGGATGACCGAGATGCTCGAGCGGCTCCCCACCACCCTGCTCGTGCACAGCGCGCGGAGCTTCGAGGGCGAGCCGGTGCTCTTCGACGAGGTCGAGCGACAGACCCTCTCCGACGCCTCGTCGGAAGAGGTCCCCTTGGGACGCGACGACGGTGTCTGAGCCGGCGGAGCCCGCGCGACCGAAAGGCGCCGAGGGCGCCGAGACGCCCAAGCGCTTCCGCCGGACCCGGCGGGTCCTGGCGGTGTTCTTCGGCCTCCTGGCGATCCTGCTCGTGGTGGTGCTGGTGAGCGGCTGGCGCGCCTTCGGTGACGCGGCCGAAGGCGATCGGCGCGCGGCGATGGAGGCCAGCCCCCAGTGGGACGACGGCGTCTTCGCCAACCCGGACCCGCTGGACAACGACGTCTGGGGGATGCTCACCGGCGCCTTCGGCAAGAGCGCCTACGCCGTCCCCGAGGATCCGCTGCCCATCGTGGAGCCGGAGCCCGCCTCCTTCGCCGAGCCGCCGCCGTCCGGCCTGCGCATCACCTGGCTCGGCCACAGCACCCTGCTCATCGAGCTCGACGGGCTGGTGATCCTCACCGATCCCGTCTGGGGCGAGCGCAGCTCGCCGCTCACGTGGATCGGCCCCCAGCGCTGGTACCCACCGCCCATCGCCCTGGAAGACCTCCCCGAGATCGACGCGGTCCTCATCTCCCACGACCACTACGACCACCTGGACATGCCCACCATCGAGGCGATCCGCGAGTGGGACACCACCTTCGTCGTGCCCCTCGGTGTCGGAGCCCACCTGGCGTATTGGGGGGTCCCCGCGGATCGCATCGTCGCCTTGGACTGGTGGGACCGCCACGCCCTCGACGAGCGCGTCGAGCTGGTGTGCGTCCCGTCGCGGCACGCCTCGGGCCGCCAGGTGCTGGACCAGAACGGCACCCTGTGGGCCGGCTACGCGCTCCTGGGGCCGCTGCATCGGGTGTACTTCAGCGGGGACACCGGGCTCTTCCGCGGCATGCGGGAGATCGGCGAGCGGCTGGGGCCCTTCGACGTGACCATGATCGAGGTCGGCGCCTACGACCGGGCCTGGCCCGACTGGCATCTGGGCCCCGAGAACGCCGTCCGCGCCCACCAGTGGGTCCGCGGCGAGACGATGATCCCCATCCACTGGGGCCTCTTCGACCTCGCCTACCACGGGTGGACCGAGCCCGTGGAGCGCACCCGGGTGGCCGCCCGAGCCGCCGACGTGACCCTGCTGACGCCGCGGCCCGGCGAGAGCATCGAGCCGGCCACCACCCCGGTCATCGCGCCCTGGTGGCCCGAGGTCCCCTGGGAGACCGCCGCCGAGCACCCCATCGAGACCACGCGCGTGGACTGAGCGGGCCTCCGAGCCCGCCGCGCGGCCACCTCCGTTGGTCACCGTTCGAATCTCGCCGGGACCTGGACCGTCGATGGCGGCACACTGCTGACCATTCGGCGTGGCCAACCCCCAGGACGGGCCCTAGAGAGGCGCCCGCGGGCGGGAGACGCCCCCATCAGGAGAAAAGAATCGATGAAACGCTTGTCTTGGATGTCCCTCGGCCTCGTGGCCGCCATGCTCGCCGGTTGCCCCGGTGAAGACGGAGAGCTCCCCGCCGGTTGCGGTGACCTCGGCACCGACGGCCCGGCCGTGAAGGCCGCCGCGGTCCTCGACGCCGTGGCCCGGCTGACCGCCCAGGCGGATGGCTTCGCCTCCGACCTCGAAGAGATCTGCAACGACCTGGCCGACGAGCTGGACGTCACCCCGCCGGCCCCCACCGGCGACCAGACCCAGCGCGAGGCCACCTGCGGCGCCGTCGCCACCGAGATCGAGCGGATCCTCGCCGAGGCCGAGGTCACGGTCACCATCGACTACGAGCCCGCCGTCTGCACCGTGGACGTCGACGCCTACGCGTCCTGCGCCGCCGAGTGCGACGTGAACGTCGAAGCCAACGCCATGGTCATGTGCGAGGGCGGCGAGCTCTCCGGCTCCTGCTCCGGCGAGTGCTCCGGCTCCTGCACCGTCGAGGGCAGCGCCACGTGCACCGGCGAGTGCTCGGGCACCTGCGAGGGTTCCTGCTCCGGCACCTGCACCGGCGTCTGCGATGGCACCTGCTCGGCCACCGACGGCGAGGGCAACTGCGTGGGCACCTGCGACGGCACCTGCATGGGCTCCTGCTCCGCCACCTGCGAGGGCTCCTGCTCCGGCTCCTGCACCGCCGAGATCAGCGGCTCCTGCGAGGGCACCTGCTCCGGTTCCTGTGACGTCGAGTTCCAGGAGCCCCGCTGCGACGGCTCCGCCGACGTGAACGCCAGCGCCGAGTGCGAGGCCGCCTGCGACGCCGAGCTCAGCGCCGACATCGAGTGCACCGAGCCCCGGGTCACCGTCACCATCGACGGCGACGCCAGCGGCGAGGTCGCCGGTCTCGCCCGCGCGATCCAGCTCCACTGGCCGCGCTTCCTCTCGCTCACCGCGCGCATCGAGGCCGGCGCCCAGGCCGCCCGTGACGTGGTCCAGACCGCCCGGGATCTCGAGAGCGCCGGCGCCCAGGCGACCCTCTGCCTCGTGGCCGCGGCCGACGCCGCCCTCGACGCGGTGGCCAGCTTCGAGGTCAGCGTGAGCGTCTCCGTCGAGGTCAGCGCCTCGGCGAGCGCCAGCGGCGGCTGAACCCAGCCGAGGTTCGATGAGCGGGCGGGGCGCGCGAGCGCTCCGCCCGTTCGCGTTCCGTCAGCCCTCGCCCGCCAGCGGCAGCTCTTGGAGCGCGTCGAGCATCGCCCGCGCGTCGGCGAAGCGCTCCGCCGGATCCGGGGCCAAGGCCCGCTGGATGAACTCGATGGCCTCCGTGGGGAGCCCGGCCCGGATGAGCCGGCGGGGGTCGGGGGTTCGGCTGGGGTGCCGGCCGGTGGCCAGCCGATGGAGGCTCACCCCCAGCGCGAAGACGTCCATCGCCGCCGTCAGGGTCCGCGACTCCCGCGCCTCGGGCGCGAAGTAGCCGGCGGTCATCCCCCGCGCGTTCTCGGACACCAACCCGGCGAGCCCGAAGTCGAGAACCTTCACCAGGCGCTCCGAGCCGTAGGCCGTGAGGAAGAGGTTGGAGGGCTTCACGTCGCCGTGGACGATCCCCACCTCGTGGGCCGCCGCGAGCCCCAGGAGGGCGCCCGACGCCACGAAGCGGACGATGCGCCAGGAGTTGGCCTCGTGGGCCATCGCGGCCACCGGGATCCCCTTGAGGAGCTCGAGGACCAGGAGCGGGTGCCCATCGGCGGGCACGTCGAGGTCGAAGAGGCGCACGATGTGCGGCGTCCGCAGCTCGCCGAGGATCTCGGCCTCGCGCACCAGGCCGCCGAACGCGGTGCGGTCCACCGTCTCGGTGAGTCGCTTGATGGCCACCTCGCGTCCGAGCCGCTGGTCGGTCGCCCGCCACACCGTCCCGTAGCCGCCCTGCCCGATGGGCTGCATCAGGGTGTAGCGCCCGAGGAGGACGTCGCCCGGCGCGGGCGGCGCGAGGGGCGGGGTCCACGCGCCGGAGGCGATGGCGTCGCTGGCCTCGGGCTGGGAGCCGGGCGCGCGGCCGGTGACGGTCCACACCACCCGCTCGTCGGCGTCGTCCACGGTCACCGTGCCGGCGGCGCCCATCGCGTCGAGGACCCCCAGAATCGACCCGGTGAGCGACGTACGCCAACCGCGGGAGCTGCGGAGCTGCGGCGGAGGATCGAGGACCTCGATGCGGATCTCGCCGTCCTCGGCGCGGACCTGGAGCTTGCCGGCGTTCCGGAAGGACGCCTGCCAATAGAGCGGCGCGCTGGTCTGCAGGGCCTCGAGGGGCGCCCCGGCCAGGGGGACCATCGCCAGACGACCCTGCTCGACGGAGCGGACCATGACCTTCCGGGAGATGGCGAGGATCTCGTCCCGGCCGAGCACGCGCAGGGCCGCGTCCAGGATGGGCGTGTACTCGTCGAGGCCCACCCAGCCGGTGAGGCCGATGTTCTGGAGCAGCGTCGCGCTGCCCCCCGCGTCGAGATACGCCGCGCGCACGCCCGGGAGCTCCAGGAGCGCGGCGACGCGCGGAGCGATGATGGGACCCGCGACAGCGGCTCGAGACCGAAAGGTCACCCAAGGAAGATCGTCCACGCGCCAGCTTTAAGCAAAGGGAGTGCCACCATGTGGGTGCCATCGTTCTAACCCACTTTGGGTAGAGTCGAGGCAAAAATCGCTCCCCCACGGGGGTTTAGCGAGTGTCGCTCACCTGGGGACGCCAGTCCGCAGGGGTGCGATCTTCGGTCTCGGGGTGGGGCGTTTGCGCGATCCGGACCGAGCCTCCACCCTTGGCGCTCGAATGGATTGGCTGAAGCGAAGCACCCTGCTCGCGGCCGCGCTGGCCGCCTCCATCGTCCCGCTCGGCTGCGGCGACGACGACGGATCGGCGTCGGGCGAGACCGAGGCGAGCGACGCCGCCGACGGGGCGCCCTCGGTGGAAGATCTCGAGCGCGTCTCGGAGGCCGCGGCGTCCGAGGAGACCCGCCGGGCTCGCGCGGAGGCGCTGGACCGGGAGTTCCCGCTGCATGGGCTGGTGGACCGGCCCAGCGTGCAGATCCACGAGAGCCCCGACCCCGAGTCGCTGACCATCGGCTGGCTCCGCTGGGGCGAGCGGATTCGACTGAAGCGCGAGAAGGAGACCACCGCCACCTGCAACAGCGGCTGGCACCAGGTCGCGCCTCGAGGCTGGGCCTGCGCGGGCGAGGGGATCGTGGTCGGCGAGGAGCCGCCCTCGGGGCCCGAAGGCGAGGAGCCCGTACCGCCCGCCGACCGCGAGGCGACGATGCCCTACGCCTACTATCTGGTGAAGGACCGGATGGTGCCCCAGTACCACCAGCTCCCCTCGCGGGATCAGCAGCGCTCGGCGCTGGCCTTCTCGGAGCGCTACCTGGAGATGCTCGACGCCGACCAGGACCGGCGCGCCGAGCGGCTCCTCGCTGGCGAGCTCGGGCCCGGTGAGCCGCGGGTCCACGCGGCCATCGCGCGCTTCCTCAACCGGAACTTCTACGTGGCGGCGACCGACGTCCAGGTGCGCTCGCGGCGACGCTTCGTGCGGACCACCGGCGGCGGCTACGTGAAGGAAGCCCAGCTCGAGGAGCGCTCGGGCAGCGACTTCCACGGCGTCGACCTCGCGCCCGAGGGCGAGGAGGGGCTGCACCTCCCCCTGCCCTTCGTGATCCGCACCGTTCGCCCCCTCATCCACACCGAGCGCGCCGACGGCTCCCACCGCTTCAACAACGACGAGGAGTCGGAGGTCATCGAGCGCCACACCATCCCCGAGAGCTGGGTGGAGCGGGTCCGCATGGGCGACCACTTCTATCACCGCTTCGAGAGCGACGCCTGGGACGGCCCTCGCTACGCCCGGGACTGGTTCCTCACCCTCGCCGAAGCCATCGAGCCGCCCTTCGAGGTCGAAGACGACGAGCCCTGGATCCACGTGGACCTCGGCGCCCAGACCCTGGTGATCTATCGCGGGGCCACCCCCGTCTACGCCACCCTGGTCAGCTCCGGCCTCAGCGAGCACGCCACGCCGACGGGCACCTTCTCCATCCAGAAGAAGATGGTCACCGACACCATGGCCAACCTCGGCCCGGACGCCGGCGACGACAGCTACCGGATCCAGGACGTGCCCTGGACCCAGTACTTCGAGGGCAGCTTCGCCCTCCACACCGCCTTCTGGCACAACCGCTTCGGCCTCCAGAGGAGCCACGGCTGCGTGAACCTGGCCCCGGCCGACGCGCACCGGGTCTTCCAGGAGACCTGGCCGGTGGTCCCCGAGGGCTGGCACGGCGTGAACACGCAGCGCACCGGCTTCCGGGCCAGCCGCGTCCACGTGACCGATTGACCCCTCCGCTAACGGCCGCGAGCCGGTACCGTAGAGCCCGCATGCGTACGTTCCTCTGCCTCCTCGCTCTCCACGCCGCCTGCGACGGCCCCTCGGAACCGGTGGAACCCGAAGCCACCAGCGGCGAGACCCCGGCGACCGAAGCCGCGGCGGCCGCAGGGACCCGGGAAGCCCCGGCGAGCCGCGGGGCCGCCCCGGTGGCGACCCACCCGCCGGATCCGGCGGACTGGGAGACCCTCGTGAGCACCTACGTGACCGACGAGGGCTTCCGCTACGAGGCGCTGAAGGCCAACGAGGCCGACAGGGCGGCCCTGGCGCGCTACGTGGACCAGGTCGGCGCCGCCGAGGACACCGACTGGGAGAAGAACGAAGCGCTGGCCTTCTACGTGAACGCCTACAACGCGCTCACGGTGACCGCGGTCCTGGAGCGCTGGCCCATCGAGGGCGTGATGCGCGTGCCGGGCTTCTTCGACAGCATCGAGCACCAGGTCGCCGGCGAGACCCGCACGCTCAACGCGCTGGAGAACGACGTGATCCGCAGCGAGCGCTTCGCCGAGCCGCGGATCCACTTCGTGGTGAACTGCGCCTCTAAGAGCTGCCCGCCCCTGGGCACCCACGCCTACACCGCGGCGAACATCGAGGGCGCCCTCGCCACGGCCGCCGAGGACTACGTGCGCGCCACCACCGAGGTCAGCGGTCGCCGCGTGAAGGTGAGCCGGCTCTTCGAGTGGTTCGCCAACGACTTCGGCGGGACCGAGGGCGTGCGCACCTTCGTCGCCGACCGCCTCGAGGGCGAGGACGCCGAGACGGTCCGCAACGAGCGCACCGACATCGGCTTCCACGACTACGACTGGGCGATCAACGCCGTCGCGGAAGAAGCCACCACCGAGGGAGAAGCCGATGAGTGAGCCCCGCGTCTGCTTCGTGTGCCTGGGCAACATCTGCCGCTCCCCCACCGCCGAGGGCGTGTTCCGGCACCTCTTGGACGACGCCGACCTCACCGACGCGGTCGTGGTCGACTCCGCGGGCACCGCCGCCTACCACGCCGGCGAGGCCCCCGACCGTCGCAGCGCGGCCGCGGCCCACCGCCGAGGCATCCGGCTCGGCGGCAAGGCCCGGCGCTTCGACGCCGAGGACTTCGACCGCTTCGACTACGTGGTGCCGATGGACGCCGCCAACGAGCGCGACCTCCTGGCCCTCGCGCCCGACGACGCCGCCCGCGCCAAGGTGAAGCTCCTCCGCGACTACGACCCCCGGTCGCCGGCTGGCAGCGAGGTCCCCGACCCCTACTACGGCGGCGAGGACGGCTTCGAGAAGGTGCTCGACATCTGCGTCGCCGGCTGCCGCGGGCTCCTGGCCCAGGTCCGCGACGACCACGACCTCTGACGTGGATCCGGGGATCGCCGAGGCGGTGGGTCGAGCCCTGGGCGCTGGCGTCGCCGGCACCCGGGCCCTCGCGGGCGGGGACATCAACGACGCCTGGGCCACCGACCTGGCCGATGGGCGCCGGGTCTTCGTGAAGACCCACGGCCGAGCCCCCGCGGACATGTTCGCCACCGAGGCCCGCGGCTTGGCCTTCCTGGCCGAGCCCGCCGTGCCCGACCTGAGCATCCCCGAGGTCCTGGCGGTGGGTGAACGCTTTCTCGCGCTGGAGCTGATGGAGCCGGGCCCGTGCCCCCCGGACTTCGACGAGCGCCTGGGGCGCGCGCTGGCGAGGCTCCACCAGTCCTCGCCGGGGACCTTCGGCCTGGACCACGACAACTACATCGGGCGCCTCCCGCAGCCCAACGGGCCCCGGGACGACTGGGCCACCTTCTACCGGGACCAACGCCTCGAACCCCAGCTCGCGATGGCGGAGCGAAAGGGTCTCGCGGACCGCGGTCTGCGTGAGCGCTTCGAGCGTCTCTACGCCAGTCTCCCGCACCGGGTCGGTCCGCCCGAACCGCCGGCGCGCCTCCACGGCGACCTCTGGAGCGGCAACCTCCATCGCACCCCCGCGGGGACCCCGGCGCTCATCGACCCCGCGGTCCACGGCGGCCACCGGGAGGTCGACCTGGCCATGATGCAGCTCTTCGGGGGCTTCGGGCCCCGGGTCTTCGCCGCCTACGACGAGGTCCACCCCCGGGCCCCCGGCCACGCCGAGCGGGTGCCGCTCTACCAGCTCTACTTCTTGCTGGTGCACGTGAACCTCTTCGGCCGGGGCTACCTCCGGGGAGTCACTCGGTGCCTCGACCGGCTCCGGTGAACGTGTTAATGGCCCCGCCATGCTGCAGCTCGGAGCCGACTGGAAATTCCCCATCGACGCGGAACGCTCGCGCCTCTGGCTCGGCCCGCGGGGCGAGTGGGGCTTCGAGGTCGTCTGCGAACGCCGCAAGGTGGACACCAGCGACGGCATCGGCGAGACCCTCGCGCCGCGGCTCCGGGTCGACGGCCTGATGCTCGAGGACATCGACTGGCGCGAGCTGGTCGGCCTCGAGGTCTACCAGCAGGGCGCCTGGCGCGGCGAGGGCGAGCCCGAGGCCTTCGTCCACGTGGTCCAGCCCAGCGAGCTCCGCGAGGCGCGGCTCCTGGTCACCGCCGTCGACGGCAACCAGATCACCCTCGAGCTCATGGCCGAGTGCGACGTCTACGTCGACGACGACCACGACACCCACGTGGATCTCGCGGTGGCGGCCACCCTGCCCTTCGACGGCGTCCGCTTCCGCTTCCGCGCCGAGGGCGCGGCCAGCCGGGACCCGGCGGGCAAGGCCATCGAGCTCCTGGCCCTCACCCTCTCGCCGGAGGGCTTCCAGATGCCCACCATCGAGCCCGGCGACGAGCCGGGGGTCTACGCCGCGCACTTCGCGCCCGCCGCCGAAGGCCAGGGCATGAAGTCCGCGCGGCCCGCGCGAAAGGCCCCGCTCACCGACGAGGAGCGGCTGGCGCAGCAGAGCGCGTCCGACTTCCTCGAGGGCATGGTCCGGCAGGAGTGGCTCGAGCTGGAGTCGCCCAACGTGATCCCCAGCCTGGCGCCCGGGCTGGTCGAGCAGCTCGACATGGGCGGCCGCGGCGCCTCCCGGGCCGAGCGCATCGTGGACTGGCTCTGCGACCAGGACGGCGTCGAGGACGTGCACTGCACCGACGACGACCTCGCCGCCATCCTCGACAAGTTCTGGTAGCGCTCAGGCCGCGCGCCGGAGGCGCCACCAAGCCAGGAGGGCGATCAGCGCCGCGAGGACGGCGCCGCCGGCCAGGGCCAGCTTTTGCCAAGCGGCCATGCCCGGGACCCGGACCCGCACGCCGACGGCGTCCGGAGCCTGCCGGCTGTCGTTGCCGAAGGCGAAGTCGGTGGTGGGCTCGCCCTCGCCGAGCGTGTCCGCCGGGCCCGCGGCCAGGAGCTCGACGTCGCCCTCGGTGGCCAAGCGCACGTCGGTCCGCTCGAGGACTTCCAGGCGCATGCCGTCGGCCAGCCGGAGCTCGTGCTCTCCGCCATCGAGCTCGAGGAAGGCCACCATCTCCACGTTGCCGTTCGCCGGCCGGACCGGGCCCACCGGGTCGAAGAAGGCTTCGCCCCACTGGAGCGCGACCGGGTCGCCGTCCAGGGTCACCGGGAGCTCGGTGGCCAGCCCCGCGCCCCAATCGGCCATGTAGGCGTCGGCCTCGGCCTGGCTGACCTCGCCGTCCTCGTCGGCGTCGGCCTTGGCGAGGATGCGGCCCATCTCGGCAGGGCCCAGGGTCAGGGAGACCACGAAGCGCGCGCCCCGGTCGCCGACCTCGATCTTGAGGTAGCGCTCGGCGCGTAGGACGTCGTGACCGAGATGCGCCGCCGCCGGCGCCGCTCCGAGGAGCGACGCCAGGGCGATCAGCAGGAGCTCAGGCCTCGGCGGTCGCGGCGCTCTCGTCGCCATCGTCCGAGGCGGTGTCCAGCGCGAGGTACTCGAGGAAGCGCACGGCGGTCGCCACGCCGAAGCCGGTGCCGCCCTTGGGGGTGCGGCCGGCGGGGCCGTCGTTGAACGCGGGGCCGGCGATGTCGAGGTGCATCCAGTTGGTGGTCCCCACGAACTCCTCCAGGAAGAGGGCCGCGGTGATCGACCCACCGTAGGAGCCGCCGGTGTGCTTCACGTCGGCGATGAAGCTGTCGAGCTGCTTGCGCAGGCCCTTGTCGAGGGGCATCCGCCAGAAACGCTCGTCGGCGAGCTCGGAGGCGTTCTCGTAGGTCTGGGCCAGGTCCGAGTCGTGGGTGTAGAGGGCCGCGCGGTGGGGCCCGAGGGCGACCATGCAGGCGCCGGTGAGCGTGGCGTGGTCCACCATGATGTCGGGCTTGATGTTCTCGACGGTCCAGGCGAGGCAGTCGGCGAGGACCAGGCGGCCCTCGGCGTCGGTGTTGATGATCTCGACGGTCTTGCCGGCCAGCGAGGTGAACACGTCACCCGGCCGGTAGGCGGCGGCGCCGAGCATGTTCTCGGTGGAGCCGATGATGGCGTGGACCTCGACGGGGAGCTCCAGGCGCGCCGCGGCGAGCACCAGGCCCAGGGTGGCGGCGCTGCCGGCCATGTCGCACTTCATGTCGACCATGGACTTGCCCGGCTTCAGGCAGAGGCCGCCGGCGTCGAAGGTCAGGCCCTTGCCCACGAAGGCCACCTTCGTGTGGGACTTCTTGGGCTTGTAGGCGATGTGGATGAAGCGGGGCTCGACGGCCGAGCCGCGGTTCACCGCGAGGAAGAGGTTCATCCCCGCCGCTTCGATCTTCTTCTTGTCCCAGACGTCGACCTCGAGGTTCAGCTTCTCGGCCTCGGTCTTGGCGAACTCCGCCAGGGTCACCGGGTTCAGATCGTTGGGCGGCGCGTTGACCAGGTCCCGGGCGATGTTCACCGACTCGGCGACGGCGGTGCCCGCCTGGATGGCCTTCTTCAGGCCGGTGCTCTTCGCGTCGGCGCACAGGAAGGCGCAGCGCGCGAGGCCGCCCTTCGGCTTACGGGTGCCGGTCTTGTACTCGGCGTAGCGGTAGGCGCCGCCGATGAGGGTCTCGGTGGCCACCCGCACGGTGGCGGGGCTGACCTCGGGGAGCACGATGGCCGCGCTCTTCTGCCGGGAGGACGCCTTGGCGGCCTGGTACCCGAGGATGCGGGCGGCCTCCATGTCGGAGTTCTTGGTGCCCAGGCCGACGAGGAGGATCCACTTGGCCTTCACCCGTCCGCGGGCGGGCACCTTGAGGACCTGGTTCGGCTTGGCCGCGAAGCCTTCGTCCTTGAACCATTCGTCGAGCACGCCCCCCAGCGCCTTGTCGAGAGCCAGCAGCTCCTCGTCCTTGTCGAACTTCTTACGTCGTACGCCGATGGCGAGAATGTCGACGGCTGCGGCCTTCGGGGCGTCGGTCGAGAGCGTGATGCGCATGGTCCTCCAAAAGCGGCCTTCTCCTGGCCGCGGTGGCGGACATTGGCATCCCCGGCCGCATTTCTCAAGCGAGTGACCGGATGGCGGGGGGTGGCGGCCGCCGGCGGATCCGCCGGGGTGGCGTGGCGGGCACCCCCAAAAGCCTCGGAGAAACACCCCCGGATCGGCCGGCACGCTCCGTGCTCAGTCTCCTCCCGACGGCGGCCGCAGGGGCCGCTCGCCCACCGAGAGGAGACCCCGATGAGACACGAAGCCCGAGCCCGCGAGCCCGGAACGAGCCGCTGGCGCCCCGTCTACGGCATCGTCGAGCGCGACGGCAAGACCTACTGGCCCCGCCTCGGCGTCGCCTTCGACAACAGCGACGGCAGCGTGACGCTGAAGCTCGAGGCGCTGCCGGTGAACGGCCAGCTGCAGATCCGCGATCGCCGCATGGAGGACGAGCCCCGCCGCTCGCCGCGAATCCTCCGCGTGCACGGCGACGGCGGCAGCGAGGACCTCGTCGGCGGCTGACGCCGCCCGACCGAAGCGGGCCACCGAGCCCGACACCGAGAACGCAGAAACGAAAACCGAGAACCGAGAACCGAGAACCCGCACCGCGGGAGAGAGAGAAGAGAACGATGAAGGAAATCACCACCGAGAAGACCGCCCACGACCCCCTGCGCCGCGCCCTCCGCTGCCTGACCATGGCCTGCTTCGCCGGGCTCCTGAGCCTGTCGGCGGTCCAGCCGCGAGCGAGCGCTCAGGACGACGAGCTCGCCCAGGAGCAAGAGAGCTCCAGCGTGGGCGCGACCGTGGATCTGAACACGGCCACCGAGGCCGAGCTGGTCACCCTCCCGGGCATCGGGCCCAGCAAGGCCCAGGCGATTATCGCCCGCCGCGAGCGCCGGCCCTTCCGCCGGGTCGAGGAGGTCATGCGCGTCCGGGGCATCGGCCGCGCCACCTTCCGGCGGCTCCGGGATCGACTCACGGTCTCCAGCCGCGACTGAGGCGACGGAGCGACGAAGCCCCCGGTGCCAGCTGGCGCCGGGGGCTTCGCCGTGGGGAGAGGATCGCGGCGTCTCAGGAGGGTCGTTCGATGCCGCCATCGGGGCGGCGAGCGAAGCGGCCCTCGGTGCGGTCCTGGACGTGCTCGTCGCTGGCCCAGGGCCACCCGCCGAACTGGGTACGCTGGTAGTCGGCGTAGGCCTGTCGGATCTCGCCGGGGGAGTTCATGACGAAGGGACCGTGCCGGGCGACCGGCTCGCCGATGGGCATGCCCTGGAGCATCAACAGCTCGGCCACGTCGTCGCCGGCCTGGAGCGCGATGTCGCTACCCGGGTGCACGGCGAGGTGGCGGCCGCCGGGGATGCGGCGCCCGCCGACGGTCATCTCGCGGCCCTCGAAGAAGTAGAGCGAGCGCGTCGCGCCGTCGGGGCCCGCGGGCAGCACGAAGCGCGCGCCGGGGTCCAGGCGGAGACTCCACATGGCCACGTGGCTGCCCGCCTGGGACGCCCACGAGTGGGGCGGCGGCGCCGGGGCGCGGGATCCGTCGTAGGCGCCGGCGACCACCGTGACCCGCGTGCTGCGGCCGGCGCCGTCCTGGACCACGCGGGTGGGGATGGCGGGCTTCCACAGCATGGAGAAGTGGGCCTCGACCATCTTCTCCGCGGCCGGGAGGTTCAGCCAGATCTGGAAGAGCTCCAGCGGGTTCGGCGAGCCGTCGTCGAGGAGGGGGAACATCTCCGCGTGCTGGATGCCGCCGCCAGCGGTGAGCCACTGCACGTCGCCCTCGCCGTAGCGGGCGGTGGCGCCCAGCGAGTCCGAGTGGTCGAGCAGCCCCTCGCGGACGATGGTGACCGTCTCGAAACCCCGGTGCGGATGCCGCGGGAACCCGGGCACCGCCCGCCCGTGGTACATCCGCCAGCCGTCGACGCCGGCGAAGTCGCGACCCATCTGGTGCCCGGCCAGGGACGCCGCCGGACCCATCTGCGGGTTCCCCGGGGGGTAGCGGTCGTCGTGGTGCATGCAGAAGAGGAAGGGGTCCCGGGTCTGCCAGGGCGTGGTGAGCGGCTCGACGGCGAGGATGGCGTCGCCGCCGGTCGGGTCCACCGGCTCCGCACGAGCGGCCACCGGCGAGGCCGAAGCCGCCGGTCGGTCCCGCGGGTCCCGGGCGCTGCAGCCGGCGAGCGCGGCCGCGCCGCCCCCGGCGAGGAGCCCCAGGAGTCGCCGGCGCGTGATCTCGTCCATCGGGCGAAATTTCGATCGGGCATCGCCGGTCGTCAAACCGAGGCCGCGCTCCGGTCCGTTGCGTCGCTGCACCGGGCTCGGCGGGGGGACCCGACGAGGTTCAGCGCGAGCGACGCTGGAAGACGTGGCCGAGCTCCTCGTCGAGGTGCTCGACCTTGGCCAGGGAGCCCCAGGCTTCGTAGACCTGGCGCGCCTCCGCGAGGTAGCCGCGGGCCGCGGGCTCGCTGCCCTTGCCCAGGTAGAAGCGGGCCGCGAGCTCGTTGGCCAGGGCCTCTTCGTGCATGAAGCCGTGGTCCCGGGCGTGGCTGATGGCGGCGTCGTAGGCCTGCAGGGCGTCGCCGTCGCGGCCTTCGACCCGGGCGAGCTCGGCGCTCAGGAGCGCGACCCGGTGCCGGTGGTTGGCCTCGGAGGAAGCGCACCAACGCTCGATCTTCGCCAACGCCGCGCGCGCTTCGTCGGCCGCGTCGGCCCCGCGAGCCCCGAGGGCGGCGAGGGCCCGGAGCTGCTGCCACCAGACCTGGTGGTAGGTGGCGGTGGCGCCATCGGCGAACTCCGCCCCGGCGTCGGCGGCGCGCAGGGCCCCTTCGACGTCGCGGAAGAGGAAGCGGACGAAGGTGCGCATGACCGTGAGGATGTAGGCGGCGCCCCGGAAGCCGACGCCGACCAGCCGATCCATCTGCTCGTCCTCGTGGTACTCGGGCCGGATCAGCCGACTGGAGCTCACTACGTCTTCGCCGATGCAGTTGCGGATGGCCTGGCTGAAGGGCTGGGTGCAGCTGTGGGCCGGGAGCTGCCGCATCTGCTCGAGGAGCTCGCCGTTTTTCCGGTCGAGCTCCCGGAGCGCGCCGAGCCGCATGCCCGAGTAGAAGGCGTGCGCGACCATGAGGTGGAGGGCCCACGCGGCGTACTCCAGGTCGCCGGTGTCCAGGCCCTGCTCGTACACGCTGCGCTCGAGGTCCACCGACTCGGAGAGCGGCAGGACGAAGGGCTCGACGTGCCCGTTGAGGATGTGCCGGGTCTTGGCCAGGTTGGAGTGGTCGTCGGTCTTGGCCAGGATGGAGCGCGCCATCTTCGCCGTCTCGAAGGAGAGGTCGATGAAGTCGAGGGCGTTGAGCACCATGCCGAAGACCGCGAAGCCGTAGGCGGAGTGGTCGGTGATGCCGTTCCGCATGGTGGACCGGATGATCGCGCAGGGGAGCAGCGGGAAGAGCTCGGGGGCGCTCACGTAGGCGGTGGACATCACGCCCTGCCGGATGCGCTGCGCCGCGAGGACCCGCGGGTCGCTCGCCCGCTCCAGCGCGTCGACGCCGTCGAGCCCCGCGAGCAGCTCGATGATCGCGCCCACCTCGGCGGGGACCTCCGCCGGGTCGGGTAGCGGCTCGCCCAGCTCGGCGAGGAGATCCTTGGCCAGCTCGAGGGCCTCACCGAACTTCTGCTCCGCCATGAGGCCGTGCATGGCGACCTCCCGGGCCACGACCGCGTCGACCGGGGTCCGCGCGTGGGCCCGGGCCTCGGCGACCAGGCGGGCCATGGTCTCCCGCTCGCCCACCAGGCCGGCGGAGCGGGCCGCCTCCACGTGGAGCGCGAAGGCTTCCGCGTAGTCGTGCTCCCAGAGACCGTCGTCGAAGAGGTCCACCGCCTTGCGGTAGTAGACGTCGGCGGGCGCGAACGCGGCAGCGCGGGTCGCGCGCCGCGCGGCGCTGACGTTCAGGGCGCGGACCTGGGCGGCGTCGGTCATCACCGAGGTCTGCTCACCGCTGCGGTTGAGGTGCTCGACGAGCTCGAAGAGCCGGGTCTCACGCTCCTGCGGGTCGGTATGCACCAAGAGGAGCTCGGCCATCTTCCGGTGGCTCGCGGCGATCTCTTCGGCGCTGCAGAGGCTGCGCGCCGCCTGCTGGACCCGGTCGTGGGCGAAGCGGAAGCGGATGCGGTGGAACCCCAGGTGGGCGTCGTCCCAGTCGTCCTCGGAGATGGCCGCGACGAGATCGTGAGTCAGCGCCGGCCGGAGCCGCTCGAGGACTTGCCGGCGGTCGACCCCGAGCAGGTGCGCCAGGGTGCCGAGGTCGAAGTCCGGACCGATGCACGAGGCGCTGGCCAGGCAGGCGCCGGTCTCGGCCGGGAGGCCGCGCAGCTCGGAGGCGATGAAGTCCACCACGTCGGCGTCCACCCGGCGGAAGCGCGCCGCCGAGGGATCGTAGCTCCACCCGCCGGTGCGGGCGTCGAAGACCAGGGCGCCCTCCTCGTGGAGGGTCTCCAGGAAGTGCCGCAGGAAGAGCGGGTTGCCCCGGGTCTTCTCGTGGCAGAGGACCGCCAGCCGGACCCGCCCCTCGCCGGGACCCAGCGCGGCCCCGAGCATGGCCAGGACCGCGTCCTCGTCCAGCGGCCCGATCTCCAGATCCACCAGCGGCGCGTGCTCTTCGCGCAGCTCCTCCAGCGTGGCCCGCAGCGGGTGCCGCTGGGTGACCTCGTTGGACCGATAGCTCCCGACGATCAGCACGTTGCGGTCGCCGGGTCCGATGAGCCGGGGCAGGAGCTCGAGGGTCGGCGGGTCGGCCCACTGGAGGTCGTCGAGGAAGAGCACCAGCGGCCGGTCCGGCCGGGCCACGCCGTGGAGCAGCCGGCGGATCGCGTTGTGGAAGCGATGGCGCGCCTCGAGGGGCGGCGTCGCCAAGCGACCGGCGTCCGGGCGGTCGAGGACGTCGGCCAGCTCGGGGACGAAGTCGACCAGGACGTCCGCGACCTCGTCGGGGAGCTCGCCGAGCTGGGCCCGCCACCCGTCGAAGGACTCCGGCGGACGAGCGCTCATGAAGCGCAGGAGCTTGCGGAGGGCCTGGAGCAGGCTGTCGTAGGGCGAGCCGCGATGGAGCTGATCGAACTTGCCGTCGACGAAGAGCATGCCGCGATGGGCGAGGCGGCGCCGAGCCTCTTCGACCAGCGCGGTCTTTCCCACGCCGGAGTAGCCGCCGATCATGACGAAGCGCGACCCCTCGGTGGCGCTCTCCAGCGCGCGGGTGAGGGCGTCGAGCTCCGCGGCGCGGCCATAGAGCTGGCTGGGCAGGTGCAGGCGTCCTTCCACCTCCACCGAGGCGGAGGTCCCGGCGAGGGCCTCGTCCAGAGCGGCCGCGAGGGCGGCGACGGACTCGAAGCGCTGCTCGGGTCGCACCGAGAGCGCCCGGGCGAAGAAGGTGTCCATCGTCGGCGGCAGCTCGGGTCGGCGCGCGGTGATCGGCCGGTAGCGGCCGCTCATCATGGCCAGGGCGAGGGGCGCCTGGTGACGACCGGGGAAGGGGCGCTCGCCGGCGAGGGCCTCGTAGCAGAGCACCGCCAGGCTCCAGGCCTCGGTGCGCGGGCTCGCCTCGTGCCCCTCGAGGAGCTGTTCGGGCGCCATGTACGCCGGGGTCCCCAGCAACAGCCCCGCTTGGGTGAGCGAGGGATCGTCCTCGGGGCGGAGCAGCTCCTTGGCCAGGCCGAAGTCCACCACCTTGGCGAAGAGCTTCTCGCCCCCCAGGAGCATGACGTTGTGGGGCTTGATGTCCCGATGGAGGATGTCCATCCGGTGGGCCTGGGTGAGCACGTCGGCGAGCTGTCCGATGAGGGTGGCCACGTCGTCGGTCCCCAGGGGCCCGCCGCGCTCGATGCGCTGAGCCAGGGTCTCCCCGTCGACCAGCTCCATCACGATGTAGGGCGCCCCCGCGTCGGTCATCCCGTGGTCGAAGACGCGCACCGCGTGGGGATGGTCGACCCGCGCCGCGAGCTGCGCCTCCCGCGCGAAGCGCTCCCGGAGCACCGCCTCGTCCTCGAGACGCAGGAACTTCACCGCGACGTCGACTCCCAGGGTCAGATGCCGGCCGAGCCAGACCTCGGCCATGCCGCCGCGACCGAGCAGGCGCTCCAGGCGAACCCGCCCGCCGACCGTCATGCCGGTCTGTGGGCGCGTCCCTCCCCCTCGGGCGCCTCCCTCGGCGCGCGTGGCCGGAGGGCTGTCGCTCTCACTCATTCGAGGTATAGCCTAGCCGAATCCGCGGCCAGTTCGAGGACTCCGTCGGATCCCTCAAACGGGGGCAGGACTCGCGGCCAGGAGCGTAGCCTCGTCCTCCGGTCGCTCGACGCGCGCGTAGGCGCTCGCCAGAGTCTTCAGCGCCGCCTCTTCTCCGCGGGTGTCGTCGTTGCGACGGGCCGCCGCCAGCGCATCCAACGCCGCCCGGACGCAGTGCTCAACCTCCCCCGACTGGAGGAAGATCCACGCCAGGGTCAGGGCGTCCCGGGTCCGGGAGCGGAGGTTGGTCCCGCTCGCGGTGCGCGCGCGCGCCATGGCCGCCATCGCCGACGCGGTGTCGCCGCGCGCCAGGAAGGCCATCGCCCGCACCCGGTCGGTGGCCGCGAGATCGCGCCCCTCGGCCACCGCCATGTCCAGGGCGCGCTCGACGGACTCGACGTCGCCCTGCATCAGCGCGTGGACCGCGCGCAGCGAGATGCGGTCCCCCTTGGGTCGCGGCTCGTCGTCGTCGCTGAGGGCCTGGCGGCTGATCCGCGCCGCCGCCGCGCGAGTGTCCGCCGACGGGAAGAGCTGGACCGCCGCCGCCGCCAAGCGCCGCGCGCCATCGGCGAACTCGAGGGCCAGGGCCGCGTCCGCCGCCTCCAGCACCGCGCGCGCGCCGTCTTCGGGCTGGCCGCCTTCGGATTGGCAGAAGCCCACCGTGGCCCAGGCCAGACGGCCCGGGCTGTGGGCGGCGATGGCGTCGGCCAGGAAGCGGTGCAGCTCGGCGACCCGCCCCGGCGGCATGCTGAGCACCACCATCTGCCGCAGGTGCTCGGAGCTGGGCTCGTGGCGCCCGGTGATCAGCGCCTCCTGCTTCAGGCGGCTGAGCGCCTCTCCCTGCCGGCCCTCGTCGAGCCCGTCCGCTTCGGCCACGTAGGCCAACTCGCTGGCACCGAGTCCTTGCGGGCTGACGCAGACGACCTCGAGCATCCGCATGGGGAGCTCCTCGAGGGAGGTGAGCCGCTCCTGGAGGAGCGCGTCGATGGGGATGGCCCGGGCGCCCCCGCGGGGCTTGGTCCGCCAGCGGAAGGAGTCGCCGTCGTGCACCAGGTCACCAGCGGCCACCAGGGTGCGCGCGGCCTCTTCGACGCCCAGGACGGTGTCCCCGCCGAGCACCGCCACCCGGCGGACGACGTCGTCGGCCTCGTCGTCGCCCAGGATGGTGCGCGCCACCGCCTTGGCCTCGTCGCTGCGCAGGGGCGGGAGCACGAAGGACTCGAAGGGTAGGCCCTCCAGCGCCGCCGGCAGCGAGGCGTCCACGGCGCTGCGAATACTGAGGAAGACCGGCGTGCGCCGCGCGACCCGCGCGGCGAGGCGCAGCGTCTCCACATCCACCAGCCCGATGGGGTCGATGAGGATCCACGGGCGACCGACGGCCGCGAGCCCTTCGATCAGGCGCTCCTCGAGCTCGGCCCGGGGCGGCGGCTCGCCCTCCTGGATCGCCGCGAAGAGCCCGGCGAGCTCCGGCGGCGGCGTCTTGCCCGTGGCCGCGGCGCGCTGGAGCGCGAAACGAAAGGAGCCGAGCGGTTCGAGCGCCCCCGGGACCCCCGCCAGCTCCAACACGAGCGAGGGCTTCAGGTCGTCCCGGAGCGCGTCGAGGTAGCCCATCGCGCCCGCCCCGCTCGGGGCGCGGAGCACGATGCAGGCGGTGTCTTCGCGACGGGCCAGCTCTTCGATGGCCGCGAGCTCCTCCCGGAGCCCCGGCGGCACCCGGGGCTTGCTGAGGTAGGCGACGCTGAGCCGAGCCGTCGCCCGGCGCGGCGACCCGCGGTCGATGGCGGTCCCGCGCAGAGCCATCGCGCCCCCGCCGACGTTGCGGTCGAAGAGGAAGGTCGCCTGGGCGACCTCCCGGGTGTCCTGGTCCAGGACCAGCTCGCCGGCCTTGGCGCGGTTGGCCAGGAGCTGGGCCCGGTCGATGGCCGATCCGAGGGCGCCCTCGTCGGCCTCCTGGACCACGCCCATGCCCACGCCGATGGCGGCGTCGAGCCCGCCCGTCGCGCCTTCTTCGGCTTCCGCGAGCACGTCGAGGGCCAGGTCGATGGCCTCCTCGAGGTCGTGGGCCCCGAAGGCGATGGCGATGGAGGCGCCGATCCGCGCGAGGGTCGTCCCGCCCACCGTGTAGGCGCGGAGGCGGATCTCCTCCAGCCAGCGCTCGACGAGTTCCGGCGAGTCGTGCTCCGCGCGGGTCGGAGGGAAGCAGCGGATCCAGAGGACGATCCGCTCCATCGCGCTCTCGCCGGTCAACGCGGGCTCAGTCGTCCAGCTTGGCCTTGAGCGCCGCGAGCTCGTCGTCGACGGCCGAACCGCCGACGTCCTTCTCCAGGGCGCGGAAGCGCGCGTCGACGTCGGCGCGCTTCGGGTCTTCGAGGACGTCGTGGACCTCCACCTCGGCGTCGAGCTGATCGATCTTGCCGGCCATCCGCTCGAGCTCGTCGAAGGTCTCGCTGCCGAAGCGACCCGCGCCGGTGCTCGACCCGCCCGCCTCCACCGACGGCGCCTGCCGGGCCCGGCGGACCTGCCCCGCCAGCGTGCCCTTGCGCGCTTCGAGGTCGGAGACCTTGTCCTCGACCCGCTCGATGGTGTCCTTCATGGCCGCGGCGGCCTGCTCCTGCTGCCGCGCCTGGGTACGCACCTTCTCCGCCTCGGAGGTCGCCTTGGCCTTGCGGCGCAGGGCCTCGCGGGCCAGCTCCTCGTCGCCGGTCTTCAGGGCGAGCACGGCCTTGCGCTCCCAATCGGAGGCCTCTTCCTCGTGCTCCAGCGCCTTCTTGTCGAGGCGCTTGGCCGTCGCCGCCGCGGTCACCAGCTCGCGCTTGGCCTGCTTCAGCTCGGACTTCATGTCGATGATCGTCTGCCCGATCAGCTTCTCGGGGTCCTCGGCCTTGTCCACCAAGGCGTTGAGGTTCGACTTCAACACGGTCCCCATTCGACTGAAGATGCCCATCGCTGTCCTCTCGTGACCTTTCACGCGCGCGGAACGAGCCGCCGCCGGGCCATCGTTTCACGGTGGGCCCGGGCTGACAACAACCGCTTGGCGACCCCTGTTCCGGAAAGGTCTTGGCGCACCGGCGCGGTCACGATATCGAGCCGACCGAGGAGAGGGCGCGCGTGATCGGTATACCCCTGGGGCTCCTGGTGGCGAACGCCGCCGAGTGGACCATCCACAAGCACTTGCTGCACGGCCGAGGCCGGCGGCGCGGGAGCACCTGGGCGTTCCACTGGGATCACCACCGCCAGGCGCGACGGGGGGTCTTCGTCGACGCGGACTACACGAAGCGCTTCACGGAGCCGGAGTGGAACGTGCAGAGCCGCGAGGCGGCGTGGATCGCGGCCGCCGCCCTGGCGTTCACCCCGCTGCTCCCGGTGGCTCCCTTCTTCGTGGGGACCGCGTGGGTCTCGGCCGTGCGCTATCTGCGCGTCCACCGCCGAGCCCACCTCGACCCCGAGTGGGCCCGGGAGCACCTCCCCTGGCACTACGACCACCACATGGCGCCGGACGGGGAGGCCAACTGGTGCGTCACCCACCCCTTCTTCGACCACCTCATGGGGACCCGGAAGCCCTACGCCCACACCGAACGGGAGGCCCTCGACCGCGGGCGCCGCCGCGAGCGCACGCCCCCCCGCACCGACGAGGTCGTCTCCCGCACCGGGCCCGAGGCATGGTAAGCCGCGGGCGTGCTCACTGGCCAGACCTTCTGCATCACCGGCGGCGCCGGTTTCATCGGGACCGCGCTGATCCGGCGCCTCGCGGACGACAATCAGATCCGCGTCCTGGACACCCTGCGGCGCAACGCGCTGGGGGCCGCCGGGCTCGACCAACATCCGAACGTGGAGCTCATCCAGGGCGACGTCTGCGATCGGGCGGCCGTGGAGCACGCGATGGAGGGCGCGACCCACGTGGTCCACATGGCCTCCATCGCCGGCGTGGACACGGTGCTGAAGAACCCGGTGCCGACCATGGAGATCTCCCTCGAGGGCACCATGAACGTGCTCCGGGTCGCCAAGGAGGCTCACGAGAAGGACGGGCGCATCCAGCGCCTCATCGACTTCTCGACCAGCGAGGTCTTCGGGACCTACGCCTTCCGGGTCCGCGAGGCCGACGTGACCAGCCTGGGCGCGGTGGGCGAGGCCCGCTGGACCTACGCGGTCAGCAAGCTCGCGACCGAGCACCTCTGCCACAATTACTTCAAGCAGTTCGGGCTGCCCACCTGCGCCATCCGCCCCTTCAACATCTACGGGCCCGGTCAGGTCGGTGAAGGCGCCATCCACGCCTTCGTGGTGCGGGCCCTCGCCGGCGAGGAGATCCTCCTGCACAACGAGGGCGACCAGATCCGCTCGTGGTGCTTCATCGACGACATCGTCGACGGGATCCTCTTGGCGCTCACCAAGCCGGAAGCCGTCGGCGAGACCTTCAACATCGGGAACCCGCGGAGCACGGTGACGATCCACCAGCTCGCCCACCTCATCAAGCGGCTGGCGGGCAGCGAGTCCCCCATCCGGCACGTGGAGTGGGACTTCGCCGACGTGGAGCTGCGGATCCCGGACGTGAAGAAGGCCGAGCGGCTCCTGGGCTACCGGCCGACCATCGATCTGGAAGACGGGCTCCGGGCCACCATCGAGTGGTATCGTACCCGCGCGTCGGCTTCTTGACCGGCGGCCTTCCTCCCGAGAAAGCTGCCGAAGAACCCTTCGCCCCTCCCGACCGATGACCGAACCCCCGTCTCCCTCGACCGATCGCCGCAGCGTCTCCCTCGATCCCATGCGGGCCGACGGCTGGTTCGAGCGCCTGGGCGACGGCTCCCCCCACTTCGCGGAGCTCTGCGCCGCGGTGGGCGAGCGCGTCGTGGCCTTCGCGGTGGTCTCCGGGGTGCGCATCGCCGCGGTGGCCATCGACCCCCGGGCGCGGGACGCGAGCACCATCGAGTTCTCCGTCGGCGACCTCGACGAGACCCACGAGCTGCCCCTCGGCGAGCTCCGCCGGCGCCTGGCAGCGACCCTGGTCTCCACCGAGCACTACCCGGAGACCCTCGGCGAATCGCCGGCGGTGGACGAGCTCCAGCGCTTCATCGGTTTCCGCTACGTACTGCTGGCGCCCATCTTCGGGATCAGCCTGCGGACCCTGATGGTCGGCGGCGACGAGCCGCCGTCGATCGTCATCGATCTGGGGGCCGCCCGGGAGGAGGTCCCCCTCGAGGAGCTCCGGGAGCTGATCCACGAGCGGGTCCGCGCCGAAGCCCGGGCATCCCGCGGCGGCTCGGGCGCCTCCCCCTTCGCCATCGACCTGAACCTGGTCCCCGAGGCCGAGCGGCACAACGCCGCCGAGGACTGGGAGGCCACCCGCAACACCCTGGGGGGCTGGCCGGGTCCGCTCTCGATGCTGCTCCGCACCGCCGAGGGTCAGTCCCTCACCCCCGAGGTGAAGGCGACCCTGGCCCACGCGCTGGGGCTCCTGGGCACCGCGTGCATCGAGACCGGGGAGATCGACTTCGGCATGGAGGTCATGCGCCTCGGCGTGCAGTGGGGTCAGGAGAGCGGCGGCGCCCACGTGGGCGGCCTCTTCCGGCGCCTCGGCAGCGCCCAGCTCCGCAACGAGCGCCCGGGTCAGGCCATCGGCTTGCTGCGCCGCGCGCTCTCCCTCGGGGCCCCGCCGAAGGAGGTGCTGCCGCTCCTCGCCAAGAGCTACCTGGCTCGGGGTCGCCACCTGCCGGCGGTCGTGTGCGCCGAACGGGCCCGGCAGCTCGGGGCCGACGCCGACGCGATGGAGGCCATCGAGGCCCGCGCCGCCGAAGCCCTCGGCGAGCCTTGGGCGCGCTTCCGCGGCGAGGTGCCCCTGGCCGAGCTGGCCGGCGTGGCGAGCCCGCCGGAGACCCGATGAACGCGACCTCGCAAGGCGACCCGGTCGATCTGGCCGAGCCGCGCTTCGACCTGCGCTTCCAGGCCGGCCGCGGGCGCCTGGTGCTCCGGCGCCCGGTCCAGGCCTTCCCGGCCCGGGTGGAGGCGTTGGTCCTCGCCGTCGATCTCCCCAAGCGCTTCGACCTCGGCCGCGGCATCGAGCGGCTCCGCCACATGCGCGCCCGGGTCGAAGAGGCCGCGGTGGAGGTCCGTTGGCGCAGCCTGGTCCAGCTCGCCGCGAGCGTGGGCGTGGAGCTTTCCCTTCGCGGGCTCCGGGGGAGTCGCCTCGCGCTGGCCACCCGGGACGAGGCCGGGGTCCTGGCCGCGGAGCTGGACGTGCTCGGAGACGGCGCCGACGTGGTCTTCGGGCTCCGGCTCCTCGAGTGGGTCCGCGAAGCGCCCCGCCCGGCGCTGGAGCGCCTGGTGCGCCGCCTCTCGCCACTGGGGCTCCGCTGGGAGAGCACCAACGGCGTCTTCCGGCTGCGGCGCCCCCTCCGCGGGGTCCTCGCCGAGACCCTGCTGCCCTCGGGTCATCGGCTCCCCGAAGAACGCCAGCTCGGCCTGACGTTGGAGCTCCGCCGCCGCGGTGTGGTCCTGAAGACGAGCGCCGAGTCCCACCCGGCCGACCTCGACCGCTACCGCCGGCAGCTGGCGGAGCCCCCCGCGTGGCTCGCCGCGGCCATGGACGGGGATCCCTCCCCGACGGCCGAGAACGACCCGAGCGAGATCCGTCCGCCCTGGCTCCGCGGCGACGCGGTGCGGGCCCGGCTCGAAGAAGAGCTCCCCGGCCGCCGAGAGCCCCTGGGGACCGAGACCGTCGACGCGCTCCTCGATGCGCTCTGGCTCCACCCGATGGACGGCGCCCTCTGGAGCGAGTGGGCCAACCGCCTGGCGGACCGCCGGGACCCGGCCATCCTCCGCCTGGTCCGCGCGCTCCTCGACCAGTCCCACCGCGAACGCGAACCGCTGGTGCTGGAGGCCCTGACCCTGGCCGCCCGAGCGGGCGTGAGCGCCAGCGAGCTCCAGCCCCTGCTGGCCGAGGCCGAGCGCGTCGCCCCGGGGTCGCCCCACGTCGGCGCGATGCGCGCCGAGGCGACCTCCGACCGCGCCGAGGCCGCCGAGCTCTGGGTCCGGGCCGCGGACGCCGTCGACGACGACGCTCTGGCGGCCCGCTGGCTCCGCTCCGCCGCCGAGGCGCTCCGCGACCTCCGGGGCGCCCGCGCGGCGCTGGGCTTGGCGGAGCGCGCCGCCGACCGGTTGCCCGCGGACGTCCACGCGGCGGTGCTCCTGGCCGATCTCCTCGCCGAAGTGGGAGACCCCGAGGCGCTCTCGGCGGCCTACGCCCGGCTCTTGGAGGTCGACCCCCGGGACGACGACGCGGAGGAGGTCTGGGAGCGCGGCCTCGCGCGCGCGGCCAGCCACCACGTCCAGCAGGGCCGCGAAGACCGGGCGCGCCCCTTCCTGGCGGCGCTGGACGACCGCTCGTCGGTCGCGCCCCCGCCCGAGGCGGTCGCGGGCTTCGACGAGGTCGATCTCGACGCCGTGGAGTCCCTCGCGCCCGAGAGCGGCGAGATCGAGCTGGACGCACCCGAGGACGGCCTCAGCGGGATCCACGAAGACGCCGGCGCGGGCGATGACGACGGCGACTGGCCGAAGTCGGAGATCTGGGAGGCGCCACCCAAGGACCTCGCCGACGACGAAGAGGTCTTCGACGACGAGTGGTCGGCCTCGGAGGTGTGGGACGCCGAACCCCGGCTCGCCGATCGGCGGGGGGAGGACGCGGAGCCCGCGCCCGAAGCCGAGGCGCCGATCAGCGGCACCCACATGGCGCCGCCCGACGAAGAGCCCGTCCAGATGACCCAGGTGGGCGTGGCCGACGAGGACATGCGCGAGCTCCTGGAAGACGTTCGCGGGAGCTCGGACCCCGCGGGACTCCTCGAAGGGGCGCTCGAGGGCGCCCTGGACAACGGCGACGAAGACGCCGTCCGCCGCGTCCTCATGGTGCTCGACCGCCTGGCCACGATCACCGAGAACGACGTGTTGCGCACCCGGGCGCTCGAGTGGCTCGCCTCGCTGGAGTGATCCTCCTGCTCGCCCTGGGGGCGAGCTGCGGCGACGACGACGCCGCGCCCTGTCCTCCGCCCGACAACGAAGGCTCCTGCACCCGCGCCGCCGACTGCGCCGAGGGGGAGGTCTGCGGCAGTGACGGAGATGCGCTCGCCTGCCGCGGCGCGACGGGCGCGCCGAGCGGCGCCGCGTGTACCGCGGCCACCGACTGCGCGACCGGGCTCTGTCTCGTGAGCGGCCGGTGCACCGAGCCCTGCGGGGACGAGACCGACTGCGGCGCGGGCGAGCGATGCGCCGCCCACTGGACCCTGCGCTCGGCGACGACGGTGACCACCTGCGCCCCGAAGGCGAGCCTCCCGGCGCTCGCCGCCGCGGCCCTGGACCCGGCCTCGGCGGTGTCCCTGCCGGCCGCCCCCGCCGACGCCCACCAGATCTTGGTCCCGGTCTGCGCCGACCCGCCCCCGCCTCTCCGGCTCATCGGCGGAAGCCCGCTCTACGACGTCACGGCGCTCGGGCCCTCGACCCCGGCGCCGGTCGCCGCCTTCTACGTCCCCTACCCCGCGGCGCTCACCGTGGTCCTCCCCGGAGGCCCGGCCTACACCGACTGGGACCGGGAACACACCGTGGTCTTCGAGAGCCCCGCCCGCTTCGAGCGCTGGGTCTTCGCCGCCGGGTCCGGCGCCCGCCTGGACGTGGACCTGTTCCTGGTCGGCGTCGACGAGCCCGTCGCCGCGACCTTCGACCCACTGCGCGCGGCTCTCGCCGCCGCCGGCCTCGAGCTGGGCGAGCTCCGTTTTCGTCCCGTGACCGGCGCGCCCGCCGAGCGCCTCGCGGTGCTCGACGGGGACCGCGGCCGCCTCCCCGAGCTCGCCGAGCTCCACGGCCTCGGCGCCGGCCTCCCGCCAGGGCTCCCGGTCTTCCTGGTCCGGCACGTGGACTACTACCTGGGCCTCACCGGCGGCGTCCCCATCCCTCTGGCGATGCCCGGCGCCCCCGGTGCCGGCGTCGTGGTCGGCGCCGACGACGCCGGCGACGCCCTGGGCCTGGTGCTGGCCCACGAGGTCGGGCACGCGCTGGGTCTCTTCCACCCGACCGAATCCGACGGGTCGACCCGGGAGCCTCTCCCGGACACGCCCCGGTGCACCGACGACGCCGACGGCGACGGGACCTTCGCGCCCGACGAGTGCACGGGCGCGGGCGCCGAGAACCTGATGTTCTGGTCCCTGGAGCGCGCGACCCCGGCGCTGTCCGCGAACCAGGGCGCGGTCGTCCGCACCGCGCCCATCCTGCGCTGAGCCGCCGTCCCCCGGGAGCGAACGACCGTCGCGCCAACGTCGCGAAAAGAGCGATCAATCGGAACGCGATCCACGATATGCTCGCCACCCCTCGGGGGTACGGCGGGACCCGTCCCCCACCCGGCCAGCGCGTGCTGGTCTCGAAACGCAGGCGGAGGACGACATGGCAGACGAGGTATTCGACGAGACAGCGGCAGTGGTCCGGAGCGCTCCCGAGGACGACGCTGCCTGGGACCGCCTCGAAGATCTCGCCGCCTCGAGTCAGCGGCCCGACGAGGTCGCGGCGCTCTACCGCGAGGTGCTCGGTCAGGACCTCTCCGGTGACGTCGCCCCGCAGGTCGCGCAGCGCGCCGTGCAGTTCCACGAGGAGTGGTTCGGCGAGGACTCGCCGGTCCTCGTCGAGTGTCTCGCCCGGGTGCTCGAGGTCGATCCCACCGCCAGCGTGTGGGCCTTCCAGCGGCTGACCGTCGTCCACACCGTCGCCGAGCGCTGGGACGATCTGCTGGCCCTCTACGACCGCGAGATCGACCGCTGCGCGGACACCCACCGCAAGGCGAACCTCCTCGAGGAAGCCGCCCAGACCGCCAAGGACTTCGCCGGTCGCCAGGACCGCGCGGTCGACTATCTCCTCCAGCTCCTCGACCTGCGTCCCAAGGATCGTGGCCTGGCCTCTTCCCTCGAGCGCCTCCTCGAGCGGCAGGAGCGCTGGGAAGACCTCGTCGGCCTCTGGCGCCGTCAGACCGAGGACGCCAGCGAGGAGGACGCCCGCCAGCTCCGCCTGCGCATCGCCGAGACCCTCTTCGACAAGCTCCACCGGCCCGCCGACGCCATCGGCGAGCTCCAGGCGCTCCTCGAGGACGGCGGCGACGACGCGAGCGGCACCGTGGCCATGCTCGAGCGCATCGCGCGTGACGAAGAGGCCCCCTCGGACTCGCGCCGCCAGGCCCTCTCGCTCCTCCGGGCGCGCTACGACGCCGAGAACCGGCACAGCGACGTCCTCGGGACCCTGGAGACCGCCCTCGCCCTCGCCGATCCTTCGGAGCGCGTGGGTCTCCACCGCGACGCCGCCGCGCGGATGACCGAGAGCGACCCGGCCGGCGCCCTCGAGCACGTCGGCGCGGTCCTGCGCCTGGACCCCAGCAGCATCGAGACCTTCGACCAGGCCCTCGGCCTGGCCCGCAAGGCCGTCGCCTTCCCCCGCTTCGTGGAGCTGGTCCTCCTCGCCGCCACCGAAGCGAGCGAAGCCTCGGACCGGGCGCGCCTGCGTTTGGCGGCCTCGAGCTTCCTGGTCGACCAGAACGACCTCGAGCAGGCCATCTCCCAGCTCCAGTCGATCCTCGCCGAGCCCGAGCTCGACGCCGACGCCTCGAAGAGCGCCGCCCGCCGCCTCGCGGACCTCCTCGGCCGCGTCGAACGCTCGGAGGAGCGCCTGGACGTCCTCGAGCGGATCGCGCAGCTCGAGACCGACAAGGCGGAGCGCCGCGAGGCCCTCGCCGAGGCCGCGCGCCTCGCCGCCGTCCTCGGGCACACCGACCGGGCCCTGGGCGCCTGGGAGCAGGCGCTCGTCGCCGACCCCAAGGATTTCTTCGCCCTCGAAGAGATCATCGGGCTCCTGGAGAACGAAGAGCGCCACGGCGAGCTCGCCCAGGCGCTCCGCCGGCGCGCCGAGTCCGGGGTGCCGCCCTACCAGCGCCGCGCCGACCTCGCGCGCATGGCCGCGGTCCAGGCGGGTCCCCTCGACGCCGTCGACGAGGCCATCACGAGCTGGAACGAGATCGGCGCCTCCTACGGCGAGACGGCCGACGTCGTCGACGCCTTGGTCGACCTCTACGGCCGCGCCGAGCGCTGGGAGGAGCGAGCCCAGGTGCTGGAGCGCGCGAGCCAGCGCGAGGACGCCCATCTGGCCGAGCTCCGCGCCTCCCAGGGAGACACCTTCGCCTCCGCGCTCGGTCGCCCCGAGGACGCCGTCCGCGCCTACCGGCGCGCGCTGGAGGCCGACGTCCGCCACGAGCGCGCCCGGCAGGGTCTGGCCCAGCTCGCCGAGGTGGAGAGCACCCGCGCCGAAGCCGTCGAAGCCCTGGCCAAGAGCTACCAGTCCACCGACGAGTGGGAGCCCCTCCTCGCGCTCCTGGACACCCGCCTCGACGTGGCCCCGAGCGCCCCGCGCCGGGTGGAGCTGCTGGTCCAGGCCGCCGACCTCCAGGAGCACCGCGCCGGCTCCGCGGGCGCCGCTCTGGGCTCGGTGTCCCGCGCGTTCGCGCTGGCCCCGGCCGACGAGCGCCTCGAGGTCCGCGTGGTGGCCCTCGCCGACGCCGCCGGCGACCACACCGCCGCCGCCGACGCCTTCCGCGCCGCCGCCGAGGCCGCCCAGGATCCGGAGCGCTCCGTGGTCCTCCGGCAGCGGGAAGCCAACCTCCGCGAAGAGCGCCTCGAGGACGCCACCGGCGCCTTCGACGCGATGATCGCCGCCCTCGGCAAGCGCCCGCTGCGCGCCGACCTCGCTGCCAAGGTGGCGCGGCTCGGAGAGACCACCGAGCGCCTCGAGGACGCCGAGGCGTCCCTTCGCGCGGCCAGCGCCCACCCGCACACCCCGGTGGAGATCCTCGGGCACCTCGCCGCCGTCCAGCGGCAGGCCGGCTCCGACGGCCTGGTCGCGACCCTCGAGCGCCTCGCCGACGCGCAGCCCTCCGACCTGGACGCGCTGCGCGAGATCGCCAACGTCCACGCCGAGGCCGCCGACGCGCGCCAGCGGCTGGAAGCCCTCTACGAGCGGGCCGCGGGGCTCTGGTCCACCGGCCGGGCCGCGAGCGGCGACCGCAAGCCGGAAGGCGAGGCCCGCTTCGCCGCCGGCGCACTGCTCACCGACCACGTCACCGACGCGGCCGAGCTGGTGCCCTTCCGCATCGCCCTCGCGCGGCTCCCCTTCGCGCCCGAGGAGCAGGCCACCCACCTGCGGGCCGCGGCCGAGAAGGCCATCGAGATCGACGCCAAGGCCCGCGCCACCGCGCTCTACCGCGAGGTCCTGGAGAAGGACCCGGCGGACGCCGCGGCCCTGCGCGCCCTGGGTGACCTCTACGCCGAGCAGGAGCGGCACGCCGAGCTCCTCGGGCTCCGCCGCCGCGAGCTCGAAGCCACCGACGACCCGGACCGCCGCATCGAGCTCCGCCTGGAGATCGCGCAGCTCGTCACCGAGGTCGAGCGTCGCGGCGGCCGCATCGAGGCCCTCCGCGCCAACCTCCGGGAGCGCCCGGGCCACGACGCCTCGCTGGAGACCCTGGAGAAGATCCTCCAGGAGCGCCGCGACAACGAGGCCCTCGCCGACCTCTTCGGTCAGCAGGCCGAGCTCCTCGAGGCCGACCGCGCCGCGCACCTCTGGGGTCGCGTCGCGGAGCTCGCCGAGGGTCCTCTCGGCGACGTGGAGCGCGCCCTCGAGGCGCACCGCCGCGTGGTCGACGTGGCCCCCGAAGACGTCGGCGCCCTGGACGCCCTCGCCCGCATCCAGCGCGACCGGGGCGAGCACGCCGCCGCCGCCCGCTGGCTCGAGCGCCGCCTCGCCGTCGCCGGCGACGACGAGAAGGCCGACGTCGCCCTCGAGCTCGCCCGGAGCCTCTTCGCCGCTGGCCGCTCCGAGCGCGCCGCCGAGGTCCTCGAGCAGGCCCGCTACGACGCGCCCACCCGTGACGACCTCCGCTCGGTCCTCGCCGACCACTACCGCGGGGAGCAGCAGTTCGAGCCCCTGGCGCGGGTCCTCGCCGACTCCGCCGAGCACGCCACGGACCCGGACCGTGTCCTCGCCTTCGCCCGCGAGTCCGCCGAGCTCTTCCGCGACCGCATCGGCAAGCCCGCCGAGGCGATCCCGATCCTGCGCAAGGCCCGCGAGCACGCGCCCGACGACCGGAACCTGAAGCTCATGCTCGCCGAGGGTCTCCGCGACGGCGGCGAGCTCGACGAGGCCCGCGAGATCCTCAGCTCGGTCATCGAGAGCTACGGACGCCGCCGGAGCGCCGAGCGCGCCCAGGTCCACGCGATGCTGGGCCAGGTGGCCCGGGCCCAGGGCGACCTCGACGGCGCCCTGGAGCAGCTCGAGAACGCGACCAAGATGGCCATGGCCGACGCCAAGCTGCTCCAGCAGAGCGCGCGCCTGGCCGTCGAGGCCGGCCAGCACGACAAGGCCGAGAAGGCCTTCCGCGCCCTCTTGATGACGGTCCGCCGCCGCGGCCCGAAGGACGAGGTCGACGTCGGCAGCGCCGAGGTGCTCTACGAGCTGAGCGCCCTGGCCGCCGCCCGCGACGACCAGGACCAGGCGAACGATCTCCGCGAGTCCGCCCTCGAGGCGGCCGCCGGCGAGGACGCCGAGGCCTTCCGCTTCCGGGACGCCCTGGTGGAGCGCGACGAGCGCGAGCTGGCCCTGATCGCCCTCGAGCGCCGGCTGGCCCTCACCGACTCGGAGACCTCCAAGGCGGCGCTCCTGGCCCGCATGGGCGACGACCTGGAGGCCCTCGGCCGAATCCAGGACGCCATGAAGCGGCGCCTCGAGTCCATCGAGGCCGACCCGGCCGTCCCCGAGGTCCACGACGCCATCCAGCGGATGATCAACGAGGGCCTCGACGCCGAGGGCTACGCCGCGGTCCTGGAGCGGCTCATCGAGAGCCACCGCCGCGAAGAGGACGCCAAGCTTCAGGCGCGGCTCCTGGTCCGCCTCGGCGAGCTCCGCGAGTCCCGCGGTGACCTCGACGCGGCGACCAGCCTCTACGGCCGCGCCGAGTCGGTCACCGACGAGCCCGTCACCGCCTGGGTCGCGCTGGCCCGGGTGGGCGCCGCCCGCGACGACCAGGGGCTGCAGCGCCGGGTCCTGCGGGAGCTCATCGCCGTGGAGAAGCTCAAGGAGCAGACCCGCGCCGACGCCCTGCACCAGCTGGCCTCGATCCTCCTGCGGGACCCGGCCGCCCTCGAGGAGGCCGTGGAGATCGCGCGGCAGGCCTTCGACGCCGACCCGCGGCACGCCGACCTGGCGCCGCACCTCGACGTCGCCGTGAGTCGGTCCGGTGGCTCCATCCGCCCCCCCGCCGCCGTCGGCGAGGAGACCCGGGTGTCCCACCGGCCGCCGCCCATGGGTCACACCGAAGCGATGCGCCTCTACGAGGAGATCGCCCGCGACGCGAGCGACGACCACCTCCTGCTCACCTTCCTCGAGCGCCGCGCGTTCCGGGTGGAAGCCACCCTCCCGCAGGTCCGCGAGGCCGTGGAGAAGGCGCGCTCGCTCCTCCCGCAGCCGGCGAGCGAGGACGGCGAAGAGGTCATCGTCGCCGATCCCATCGAGCCCGGTCGCCTCGACGCGCTCCTCCGCCGCGCGGTGGACGTGGCCGAGCACTCCGAGGAAGGCCCCATCGCCGGCCGCTGGGCCCTGGAGGCCCTGGCCTCCCGTCGCTTCGAAGAAGGCGACGCCGAGCGCGCGATGGAGCTGATGCAGAAGGTCATCGAGACCGCCGAGCACGACGACGAGCGCCGCGAGCTCGAGGTGCAACTCGCCAAGATGGCCGCCGGCCCCGGGGGTGACCTCCAGGTCGCCGCCGAGCTCTACGAGCGGCTCCTCGAGCCGGACCCCATGGACGAGACCATCTGGCGCCCGCTCCTGGCGGTCTACCAGAAGCGCGGCGACGCCGACCGGCTCAACGACCTGGTCTCGACCCTGGTCGATGGGCTCCTGGACCCGCAGCGGCGCAACGCGGCTCGGATGGTCCAGGCCGAGTGGCTGATGGCCACCGACGGCCGCGAGTTCGACGCCGTCGACGTCCTCAAGGCCATCCTCGAGGAGGACCCGGAGGACCAGGTCGCGGCCCAGAAGCTGGCCTCGCTCTACGAGCAGAGCGGCTACGACGAGGACCTGGTCGAGCTCTACCAGAGCCAGCTCGACGTGGCCCGGGACAACGAGGACCTGGACACCATCGCGGAGCTCTCGCTGAAGCTGGGCACCCTCCTGGAGAAGGTCGAGCGCGAGGACGCCCTGGACGTCTACCGCCGGGCCCTCGACTGGGTCCCCCGGGACCGCGGCGTGATCAGCGCCTACCTGCAGCTCCTCCGCGAGGAGGACGACCCCAGCGAGCGCGCCCACGTCCGGGAGAAGCTCCTGGCCATCGAGACCGGCGAGGACGCCTCGCGCCTGGCCCGGGAGCTCTACGAAGACTGGCAGCAGCTCGAGGAGCCGGACGGGATGATCCGTGCGCTCCGGCTGGGCTACGAGGGCAACCCCGAGGACGAAGACATCCGCGAACGCCTCGAGGCCACCTACCGCGAGCAGGAGGCCTGGGAGCCCCTGGCCGAGTTCCTGACCCTCGAGTCGGTCCGCCTCCAGGCGGACCAGAGCGCCTCCATCGCCAAGGTGCGCGAGGCGGCCACCATCCAGCGCGACCAGCTCGGCAACCCCGGCGCCGCGGTCGAGATGCTCCGCCAGGCCCGTGAGGCCACCGGGAGCGTCGAGATCCTCGGCGAGCTCGTCGAAGCGCTACAGGCCGCCGGTCAGCAGGAGCAAGCCATCGAGGAGGTCGGCTCCGCCCTCGAAGGCCACGACGCCGAAGACGAGACCTACGCGCACCTGCTGCGCTCGCGGGCCATCCTGCGCCTCGGCATGTCGAAGGTCTCGGACGCCATCGACGACCTCGAGGCCGCCTACGCCATCGCGCCCGGCGCCGTCGCGACCGACCTCGTCGGCGCGCTCCGCCGAGCCCGCGACGCCTCCGACGGCGAGGCTCGCCGGCCCCACGTGATGCGCCTCTTCGAGGTGCTCCAGGCGGCCGGCGAAGCCGAGGAAGCGCGGAACGAGCTGGCCGCGTGGACCGAGGAAGCCACCGAGGACCGAGAGGCCCTCGAGCGACTCCGGGACATCGACCGCGCCAGCAGCAACTGGGCCGGGGTGGCCAACGCCGCCGCCCGCCTGCTGCCCCTCACCGAGGGCGAGGAGCAGGTGCACATGGCGCTCCTCCTCGCCGACTCCTGCGAGGCCGCCGGCATGGGCCCCGAGGCCCGGAGCGGTCTGGAGTACGTCGCCGGGCTGCAGCCCGAATCCGACGAGGTCCGCGAGCGGCTGAAGCGGCTCTACGACGAGATCGGCGCCAACCGCGAGCTCGCCAACCTCCTGCTCCACGAGGCCTCGATGGTCGGCGAGAGCGACCCGGAGCGGGCCTTCACGCTGAGCCGCGAGGCCGGCAAGATCCTCATCGAGCGCGAGAACGACGCCGAGGCGGCGCTCCCCGCGCTGGCCCAGGCGGCGCAGGCGAAGCCCGACGACCACGAGACCCTGGTCCTCCTGGCCGACGGCTACATCGGCGCCCAGTACTTCTCGGAGGCCGGCGAGCTCCTCGAGCAGGCCATCCAGAACCACCCCAAGCGGCGCAGCCCCGAGCTGAGCGAGCTCCAGGAGCGGATGGCCAACCTGGCCTCCGCCGCCGGGGACCGGAACCTCGAGATGCAGTGGCTCGACGCCGCGGTCGAGAGCGACAAGAACAACATGAGCGCCGCCGCCCGCGTCGCGCGCATCGCCTACGACCTGGGCGAGCTCGACGTGGCCCTCGGTGCCCTGCGAGCCATCACCCTGAGCAAGGAAGACGGCCCGATGTCCAAGGCCCAGGCCTTCCTCATGCAGGCCCGCATCGCGCACCAGCGCGGCGAGGGTCGGCGCGCCCTGCTCTGGGCCCGCAAGGCCAAGAGCGAGGACCCGGAGCTGGCGGAGGCCCAGGAGTTCCTCGCCGACCTCGGCGAGGGCTGAACGCGGGCCGGCGCCTTCCGCGCGGAGGCGCCGGCGGCTCGCCCCCGAGGGCGGGGCCGACTCGACGGAACGAGAAGAGGCGCAGCCGGTTGGCCGCGCCTCTTCTCGTTCCGTCGATCTGCCCGCAGCGCCGGAGCGCCGGGCGCTCAGGATTCGATCTCGGTGCAGCTCTCGGTGACGTGGCCGCCGCCGTTGCCGAACTCGGCCATGTCCACGCCGGCGGCGCGGATGGTCGAGAGGAGCACCTTGGAGGCGTTCTCGCCGGACGAGCGGTAGTGGACGCCCGGCGTCCGGAGGTACCCGCAGGCGCCGCCGGCGACCAGGATCGGGTAGTCGTTAGGGCTGTGGTCCCAGGAGAGATCCGTGGAGCCCAGGACGACCATGTGGTCCAGCATGGTCTCCCCGCCCTCCGGGATGTCCTGGAAGGCGACGAGCATGTCGCTGAAGCACTGCATGATGTACATCGTCGCCGCGTGGACGTCGGTCCAGGGGTCGCCCTCGTCGTGGGTCTGCGAGTGGTGGCCCGCCGAGGTGCCCGGGTAGCGCGTGTTGCTCACGCTACCGCTGAACATGTTGGAGAAGACCCGGGTGCGGTCGCAGGCGAGGCCCATGGCCATGATGTCGGCCAGGAGCCGGCTCCGCTCGCGGAGGTCCCCGCCGGGGTCGGTGGGCTCCCCGGGCCGAGTGCAGGCGTCCAGATAGGGCGCCGGGGTCTCCATCTCCAGCCGCTGCAGCCGCATCTCGAGGGCGCGGATGCCGTCCATGTGCTGCTCGAGGCGGATCTGGTCGCTGTGACCGAGCCGGGCCCGGAGGTCCGCGCCGTCCTGGAGCACCGCGTCGAGGACGCTGCGTCGCAGGGCCAGCCGCGGGTCGACCTCGGGGGTCTCGTCGGGGGCCACGAAGCCCTCGCCGAAGAGGCGCGCGAAGAGCGCCCGCGGGTCGTACTCGGGCGGGTTCACGTTGTCCGGCCCGTTGTGCGAGAGGTACTTCAGGGTGGTCCCCTCGCTGCCCGGCGCGCCGTCGTGGACGCCGTACTCGATCGAGGGGAAGAAGGTCTCGCTCCCGATGGCCTGCGCCACCACCTGGTCGATGGAGGGCGCGCTGAACGTGGAGGCGTAGCCGGCGCCGCCGGTGGGCTCCTGGGAGATCATCGGCGACCCCGAGAGGATGCCGACGGTGCCCGCGTGGTGACCGCGCTCGTTGCCGGTCTCGATGTTCATCCCGGTGACGACGCTGAGTCGATCCCTCACCGGCGCCAGGGACGCGAGCTGCTCGCTGAGCTCGTAGCCCTCCCCGGTGCCCGAGGGGATCCAGCGCTCGGGGATGACCCCGTTGCCCCAGAAGTAGACGCCGAAGCGACGGGGGATGGGGCCGCCATCGGCCATCGCCGTCCCGTTGTCGTCGAAGAGGTAGTCGAAGAGGGGCAGGCCCAGCGTCACCGCCGCGCCTCCCGCGATGCCGCGGAGGACGTTGCGGCGGCCGATCCCGGTGCCCGGGCGCTTCTGCTTCTTCTTGGCCATCACTCTTCCTCCCCGGCGGCCTGCCGGAACCCCGGGCTGGTCACGATGTTCTGCAGCAGCCCGCGGACGCGGTAGCCGTCGGAGGCGAACATCTCGATCAGCTCCTGGATCTCTTCTTCCTGGTAGCGGCTCTCGGTGTGGCCGCTGGTGTAGCGGTAGAGGCTCCGGGTGATGCAGGCCCCGACGTTCGGGTGGTCGGCGATGACCCGGCCGAGGTCGCTGGCGTCGGCGAAGTCGACGCCGTCCACGATGCCGGCGGGGTCGATGGTCGCGTCGTTCTCGGTGTCTCGCCAGGCGCCCACGGCGTCGAAGTTCTCGAGGCCGAGACCGATGGGGTCCATCATCGAATGACAGCTCGAGCAGCCGTCGTTCATGAGGTGCTGCTCCACCCGATCGCGGAGGGTGGGCGCGTCGCTGGGCGGGAAGGTAGTGCTCACGTCCGGCGGCGGGGCCGGGATGGAGCCACAGAGGATGACCTGCCGCACGAAGCGACCGCGCTGGGCCGCGGACGTGTGCTCGTCGTGGGCATAGATCGACAGGAGGCTCGCGTGCCCGAGGAGCCCGCGGCGGCCGCCGTCTTCGGGCAGGGTGACCGGCTGGAGCTCCGGGCCGAACTCGCCGTCGAGCCCGTAGTGGGCCGCCAGGGCGTCGTTCACGAAGGTCGAGTGGGACGTGAAGAGCTCGCGGTAGTCCGCGTCGCGCTCGAAGATGTGGTCCTCGAGGACCTTGAGCGTCTCCTCCTCGGCGGCGCGCCGGAAGGCGTCGTCGAAGTTGGGGAAGACCGCGGCGTTCTTCTCGACGTCGAGCACGTGGTCCAGGACCAGGAGCTCGCGGAAGAAGTTACGGACCGCGTCGCGGGAGCGGTCCGAGGCCAGCATGCGCTCGACCTGCTCGTGGAGACCGGCCTCGGTGGTGAGGTCGCCGCGGGCCGCCGCGTCCAGGAGCTCGGCGTCGGGGGCCGTGTTCCAGAGGACGTAGGAGAGCCGCGAGGCCATCTCCCAGTCGGAGTACCAGCGGACGTCGTCCTCGCCCGGCGTGCCCAGCTCGACGCGGAAGAGGAAGTGCGGCGACTGCAGGAAGCCGGCGAGCGCGAACTCGAGGCCGGCGTGGAAGTCGCCCAGGGTCGCCGCGGCGCCATCGGCCACGCCCACGTAGCGGGTGGCCTCGGCGTCGGTCAGGGGCCGGCGGAAGAAGCGTAGGCCCATGGCCCGCACGAACTCCTCGGCGCAGACCGAGTCCACGGTCGCCGCCGGCTCGCAGGGGACCAGGTCGCCGCGCCGCTCCGGCGCCAAGGCCTGGGCCGCCACGTGGTAGGCGGCGTCTTCGTACTTCTCGACGCCGACCGGGGAGATGGTGGTCCGGGACGCGCCGATGGAGACGAAGCCGTTGAGGGCGGTGTCCGGCTCAAGGTCGGTGGGCACGTCGAGGTTCGGACCCAAGATGTCCTGCACCGAGTTCCGATACTGCGCGATGGTCAAGCGCTGCATCGCCGCTTCGAACGGCTCGAAGGGCAACACCTCGCCGGGGTCGTCCCCCGGCCGGGAGCCCGTGTCTCCGATTTGGCCCGAGCACCCTCCCAGGACGAGCGCGACGCCCGTCAGGAGGCCACCGGCCGCTCCTGCCCAACCCGACATGCTGTGTGGAGTATCACGTAGCCCTTCCGTCCGCGAGGTGCCCCCGGGCCCTTTCGAGCGATTGATCGCGATTGATCCAGCCCGTCACTGGAATCCTCCGACGTGGGCGGCCGGAGCGGTTGGCCGCGCGCCGCCGGGAGGGTCAGCGGACGATGTCGTCGGGGCGCCCCCAGCTCGTCATCGCGCCGAGGTCCAGGACCTCTTTACCCGCGGCGCGCAGCATCCGGGTCGCCGCCGCGCTGCGGCCGCCGGAACGGCAGTACACGACCACTCGCTCGCCGGGGACATCGCCGAGGCGGCCACCGAGGGACTGCACCGAGATGTTCAGCGCGCCCCGGACGTGACCTTCGGCGAACTCGGCCGGCGTGCGCACGTCCAGCAAGGTGGCGCCCGCGTCGACCCACTCGTGGGCCTTCTCGGCGGCCGCGCCCTTCGAGCCGAAGCCGAGCATGGAGAGGATGTCGTTCGCTTGCATGGTCTCTACTCCCGTCCGGCGGCCCTTCGCCGCCGTCTCCTCGTCCATCGCAAGCACCGGGCCAACGGTACCGCCGTCCCTCGTCGGACTTTCCCGGGGTTTCGACCCCTTCCGGCGTCGCGAACGGTTGCAGGAACGGTTGCAATCGGTCGCAGCGCGGCGGGCCCCCTTTCGCACCTCCGCACCAGTTGTCGCACATGCGCTCTTTACACGGCGACGGCGCACTCGGTACGTTCGCTCCCTCATGTCGGGCTTTCTCTTGGCGATCGACCAAGGGACGACGGGTACGACCGCCGTCGTCCTCTCCGCTTCGGACGCGAACGTCGTCGCGAAGGCGAACTACGAGTTCAAGCAGCACTTCCCGCACCCCGGGTGGGTGGAGCACGACCTCGGGGAGATCTGGGACTCGGTGGAGAAGGCCATCGCCGACGCCCTGGCCCAGACGAAGTTCGACCCCCGGGACTGCCGCGGGATCGGCATCACCAACCAGCGCGAGACCACCGTCGTCTGGGAGCGCGCCACCGGCCGACCCATCCACCGGGCCATCGTCTGGCAGGACCGGCGGACGGCGGACATCTGCGCCTCGCTCCGCGAGGCCGGCCACGAGGCCGACTTCCGCGCCAAGACCGGCCTGCTCTTCGACCCCTACTTCAGCGGCACCAAGGTCAAGTGGATCCTCGACCAGGTCGAGGGCTCCCGGAGCCGCGGCGACGAGCTCTGCGTCGGCACCATCGACTCCTGGCTGGTCCATCGCCTCAGCGGCGGCGCGGCCCACGTCACGGACGCCACCAACGCCAGCCGCACCCTCCTCTTCGACATCGTGAAGGGTCAGTGGGGCCCCGGGCTCTGCGACGTGCTCCAGGTCCCCCAGGAGATGCTCCCCGAGGTGCGCTCCTGCGCCGAGGTCTACGCCGAGACCCGCGGGCTCGACGCCCTCCCCGACGGGATCCCCATCGCCGGGATGGCCGGCGACCAGCAGGCCGCCCTCTTCGGGCAGACCTGCTTCGAGCCCGGGGACGCCAAGTGCACCTACGGCACCGGCGCCTTCCTCCTGGCCAACGTCGGCGAGGAATTCCGGGAGCCCCCGAAGGGCCTCCTGACCACCATCGCCTGGCGCCTGGGCGACACGACCACCTACGCCTTCGAAGGCAGCTCCTTCATCGCCGGCGCCGCGGTCCAATGGCTCCGGGACGAGCTGGGCCTCATCACCACCGCCGCCGAAGTCGAGGAGAAGGCCCGCCGGGTCGAGTCCGCCGAAGAGCTCGTCTTCGTGCCGGCGCTGACCGGCCTGGGCGCTCCCCACTGGGACCCCCACGCCCGGGGCCTGATCATGGGCATCGGCCGGGACACGACCGCCGGCCACATCTGCCGCGCGACCCTCGACGGCATCGCCCATCAGATCGTCGACCTGGTCCAGGCGATGATCGACGGCGGCGCGGACCCGTTGAACCGCCTCCGGGTCGATGGGGGCGCTTCGGCCAACGACCTCCTGATGCAGATCCAGGCCGACCTCCTCGAGGTCGTGGTGGACCGACCGGCCAACATCGAGACCACCGCCCTCGGCGCGGCCTACCTGGCGGGCCTGGGAGCCGGAGTGTTCCCGAACACGGACGCCATCCGCGCCGCGCACACCGTGGAACGCTCGTTCGAGCCGTCGATGGAATCGGAGACGCGCGCGAAACGATTGGACAGGTGGAACGACGCCATTCGGCGAGCACGCAGCTCCTTCACGGGCTGAGGACGAAGCGAGAGACCATTGAGCACGGTGACGAAACGGCGGCGCGAGAAGCGAGAGGTCCCCATCGCCTGGGAGGCGCTCGAGGACGCATTCGAGAACAACGCGCCGGAGGTCCACAGCTACCTCCAGTTCGAGACCGGTGAGGTCATCCGCATCGTCGACGGCGTCGCCGATCCGCGTATGCACGAGAAGATCGCGCGGGACGACAAGTACCTGCGCATCGACCCCGTCTCGTCCCGCGAGCAGTACCGCTGGATGGAGCGCTTCATCGACTCCCTCGAGGACGAGCAGGAGCTCCAGACCCAGCTCACCGTCGCCATCGACGGCAAGGGCGCGTTCCGCCGCTTCAAGGACGTGCTGATGTCCTTCCCGGTGCAGCGCGAGCGTTGGTTCACCTTCCGCTCGGAGCGTCTCGCCTCCTGCATGAAGGCCTGGCTGACCGCCCACGACATCGTCGCCGTCGAGCGGCCCGCCTGGCGGGTGCCCAGCGCCGAAGAGGTCCAGGCGAACGTCGAGACCGAAAAGAGCAAGCGCCGCATGACCCGCGCCCAGGCGGCCGAAGCGAACCGCCAGCACCTCAAGGAGCTGGTCGACCTGGTCCCGGTCCGCGAGCTGGAGACCGCGGTCGCCTTCATGGAGTTCCTGCGGGAACGCCGCCGTCCGCCGCGGACTCGCGCGAAGACGGCCGAAGGGGACGGCGAGGACGCCGGCACCGAGGACGGCGCCGATGAGTCGGAGAGCGAAGACTAGAGCGCTCGCCCTCCTGCTCACCTGGGGGCTCGCGCTCGGCGCGGCAGCTCAGGGAGAGGTGCGCGCGGAGGGCGTCGCCGCCATCGTCGGCGCCCCCACGCCGCGGCAGGGAGCCCAGGTGGTGCTCCTGAGCGACGTGGACCTCCGGGCGCGGATGCGGCTCGCCGGACAGCGTACCGGTGAGATCCACCTGGGTCCGCTGCCGGCGCCCCTGCTCGTGGCCACCCTCGACGAGCTCCTGGGCGAAGCCCTGATCGCCCGGGAGGCCGAGCGGGTCCAGCTCGCGAGCCCCACCGACCGCGACGTCCGGGACGAGCGCCGCCGGCTCGAGGGCCTGGCCGGGGGCGCGGCCCGCCTGACCTCGCTGACCGATGCCCTGGGCGTCGACGATGAAGAGATCGACGCCATGGCCCGTCGACGGGCCATGGTGAAGGTCTTCCTGGAAGCCAACCTCCAAGGGGCGGCGACCATCGACGACGCGCAGATCGACCGCATCTACCAGTCCGGCGAACACCCGTTCCAGGGGCAGGAGCTGGAGGACGTGCGGGAACCGATGCGCGTCTGGCTGACCCGGCGGGCGCTGGAGAACTCGGTCCGCCGCTGGGTCGAGGTCCTGCGCGCGCGCACCACGATCCGCGTCCTGGCCCCCTACGGAGGCAACCGATGAGCGACTCTCGAGAACCCGCCCGCCGCAGCGCCGTCGGCACCACGCTCGGGTGGGTGGCCGGGGCCCTGGCCTTCTTCCTCCTGAATTTCTTCCTCTACCAGGCCTTCGGCGACGGCTACCCGGTGGAGCCCACCAGCTTCGCGGCCGTCCTCGTCGGCGCCTTCGGCGGGATGGCGGTCGCCGACCGGCTCGGAGAGCGGGCGACCAAGGTCTTGGGGCTCGCTCTGGGGGTGATCCTGGCCGTCGCCACGGTGGTGGTCTTCCTGACCGTCACTTGAGGAAGACCCTTCGCGGTCGTCGATCGTTCTCCCTCACCCAAGGCAGGGACACTGCCGCGAGTCCCAGTCCCGCCGCGCATTTTTGGATCGGCGCGGCGACCCCGTGAAACCATGAGCACTTCCCGTCCCTTCGGTCCCCCCGGTCCCTCGGTTGGGCCGCATCGAGCAGGCGTGCTACAGGCGCAGCCGAGGATCCCTTTTGACTGACGAAAAGCGCAGCGACGAAGACCGTGACGAGGCCGCCGGCCTCGGCGCACTGGCCCGACCGTCGGCGGCTCCCGCCGCGGACCACGACGACGACGACGACGACGACGACGACGACATCTTGTTCCTGGAGGCCGGCGGCTTCGACACCGCCCTCGAGAAGGCCATCGAGCAGACGGGTTAGGTGTTAACTGCGGGGAAGAATTTTTCACCTGGGGCCGACCCTATTAAGGGCTATTAAGGGCTA
>DCLA01000123.1:21657-21795 GCA_002320815.1 Myxococcales bacterium UBA1660 | reverse complement strand
ACGACGACGACGACGACGGCGGCGTCCTGGACCTGCGGGCTCTGGCCTCGTCCATGGCCCCCTCCGCGCCCCCCTCCGAGGACGAGGGCGAGGCGGTCGTGTCGACGGCCCCCCCCGCGGCCGACGACGACGACGACG
>DCLA01000123.1:0-21275 GCA_002320815.1 Myxococcales bacterium UBA1660 | reverse complement strand
CGCCAAGACGGCGCCCGCCGCGACGAAGACCGCACCGGCGGCCACCACCGGGTCGCCGAGCGCCAGCGGCGCCAAGGCCAGCGAGCCCGTGGTCGCCCCGATCGCGGACGCTCCGTCCGGCGGCGGCACCAAGCTCCTGGTGGGTCTGGTGGTGCTCGTCGCCGTCGGCGCGATCGCCTTCGCCATGCTCTCCCGCGACACCGGGGACGACGAGCTGGCCCAGGCCGGTGCGGCGCCCACGTCCGAGGAGGCCGCCGAGATCGCCGAGGAGGCGGTCGAAGAGGCCGAAGAGGAAGCGGAAGAAGCCGAAGAGGCCCTGGCCGAGGCCGCGGAAGAAGCCGAAGAGGCCGAGGTGGCCGCCGAGGAGGCCGCCGAAGAGGTGGCCGAGGCCGAGTCGGCCGAAGCCGTCGCGGCCAGCGCCCAGGCCGCCGCCGAGCGCCCCCGCACCGGGTCGACCGGTTCCTCCGCGAGCTCCGCCGCCCCCAGCAGCGCGAGCGCGATGACCGCCGAGCCGGCCCCGACCGCCATGGAAGAGGCGCCCGCGCCGACCCCGACGATGGAAGCCGAGGAGCCTGCGCCGACCGGCATGTCCAGCGTCGAGGATCTCCTGGACCGCGCCATCGGCGGCAACGCCCCGGCGCCCACCATGGAGGCCCCGGCCGAGATGGAGGCCGCCCCGGCCAACCTGCCGGAGACGCCCAGCCGCGCCTCGATCGCCCGCGCCCTCGGCGGCCTGACGAGCCGGATGCGCCAGTGTGCCGGTGACCAGGTCGGCCTGGCGACGGCCCGGATCCGGGTGTCCAACGACGGCCAGGTCCAGACGGCGAACATCGGCGGCAGCCCCTTCGGCGGCACCCCCCAGGGCGCCTGCATGGAGAACGTGGTCAAGACCGCGCGCTTCCCGCGCTTCTCGCGCCCCTACTTCGACGTCACCTACCCGTTCTCGATCCGCCCCCTCAACTGACCAGCCCGGGAGACGGCAGATCCCCTGCTTTCTCCCTCGCTTTGTCGGCCGAGCGGCTGGCACCCCCGCGTTCGCGACCTATGAGCAGACGGTGAGTTCGTCGACGAAGTCTCGCGGGCCCGGGGGCGGGGCGCTCGCGCTCGCCCTGCTCCTCACCGCCTGCCACCCGACCGTCCGCGACGGCGAGCCCGTTCCCCAGCGACCGATGGCGATGCCGACAGACCGTATGGAGCGGCACGAGGCGCTGGTCGATCTGGCCGAGCGCCTCTACGCGACCCTGGTGTCCTCGGACGTGGACGACGCCCTCTATCACGTCGACGATCTGGACATCGTCCTCGACGAGACCGGGGTCGCCCGGGTCGAAGCGCTTCGCCTGGGCCTCGGCTCCCGAGTGCACCTCGACCCCCGGCGCCATGGGCGCTTCTCGGAGACCGAGCTGTGGGGTCTCTGCGTGCTCGGCGCCCGCCAGGAGCCCGCCGGCGGCACCCTCGGCCTCAAGGAGGACACCTGGATCCTCGAGCGCGCGCTGGTCGCTGGCCAGCGGGTGGGCGGCCAGCGGCTCGCCGCGTGGTTCGAGGGGACCTTCGTCTACTCCGACGCCGGCTTCCGGGCGATCGACCTTCGGCGCGTGGAGACGCCCCGGTGGGAGCATTCGGATCTGGAGTTGGTGACCTGCGATATGCAGGTCGGGATGGGCGCACCACTAGATATTGGTATGGTCACCGACTGAGCCCCACTTTCCGTGGCGCGATCGGTTGCACTCTTGATCCGCCGTCGGTAAGCCTCGTTCTCAGGGTCGAGTTCTGCCCTCCTGGGGGGATCACGGACGACACCCGAGGCCCCATCAGGCGCTGAGTACCCGAGATCTTGGGCTTTTCCGAGATCCGGGTCGAGTTATCGGGGCGTGCGCTCGAGGAACAGTCGGATGAAGATCAAGAAGCTCGAGATCGTTGGCTTCAAGTCCTTCGTGGACAAGTCGGTGCTCCACTTCGACCACGACGTGACCGGCATCGTCGGCCCCAACGGCTGCGGCAAGTCCAACGTCGTCGACGCGATCAAGTGGGTCATGGGCGAGCAGTCGCCGAGCCGCCTCCGCGGCAAGGCGATGGACGACGTGATCTTCAACGGCTCCGAGAGCCGCGGGCCCCACGGCTTCGCCGAGGTGTCGATCACCTTCGACAACTCCGACGGCCTCACCCCGCCCGAGTACCGGGACTACGCGGAGATCCGCGTCACCCGTCGCCTCGATCGCACCGGTCGCAGCGACTACCTGATCAACAAGACGCCCGTTCGCCTGATGGACGTCACCAACCTCTTCCTCGGCACCGGCGTCGGCCGCCGCGCCTACTCGATCATCGAGCAGGGCCGCATCGGCTTCATCGTCTCCTCCAAGCCCCACGATCGGCGCAGCATGATCGAGGAGGCCGCCGGCATCACGAAGTTCAAGGTCCGCAAGGCGGCCGCCGAGCGGAAGATGGAGCACACGCGGAGCAACCTCCTCCGCGTCGGCGACATCCTCGGCGAGCTCGAGCGCAGCCTCGCCTCGCTGAAGCGCCAGGCCCAGAAGGCCGAGCGCTACAAGAAGTACCGCGACGAGGTCCGGGACCTGGAGCTCTGGATCGCCTCGTTCCGATACCTGGAGCTCTTCGGCGAGACCCGGGTCGTGCGGACCCGCCTCGACACCGAGACGGCGGCCTCCGAAGGCTCCCGCTTGGCCATGCGGGTCAAGGAAGCCGAGCTCGAGGCCGAGCGCACCGAGGTCGAGCGCCTCGGCTCCGAGGTCGAGCAGTCCCAGAATCGCGCGTACGAGCTCGACAACCAGGTCCGTCTCCACGAGGGTCAGATCCAGCAGCAGCTCGATCGGCTCCGCGCCCTCCGGGAGCGGGAGCAGCTCGCCGAGCGCGAGCTGGGCGAGCTCGTCGGCCAGCGGGACACCCTGGCCCAGGAGCGGGATGGTCTGGCCAACGCGCTCCAGGCCCTCGAGGCCGCCGAAGAAGAGGCCCAAGGCCTCTTCGAGCGCGAGTCCAAGGAGCTCGAGCGGCGCCGCCTCGCGGTCGCCGAGGCCGAACGCGCCGTGTCCAACGCCCGGGGTCGCGTCGGCGACGCCGAGAAGCGCATCGCCCGCGCCGAGGCGGTCCTCGCCAGCTTCGCCAAGCGTCGGGAAGAGGGTCACCAGCGGCTCGAGCGCATGCGCGCCGAGAAGGACCAGCTCGCCCAGCGCGGTGAGGCCCAGCAGGCCGAGGCCGAAGAGCTGGCCGCGCGCCTCGAGGGGCTCAAGAGCGGCAAGGAGCAGACCTCGGCCAAGAAGGCCGAGATCGAGCAAGAGCTCCGCGACCTCCGCGACCAGATCAAGGGCTCCGACGAGGAGGTCGAGCGGCTCCGCGAAGAGAGCGCCACCAAGCGCTCCCGGCTGCGCTCGCTGCGGGAGCTCCAGGAGAAGCTCGAGGGCGTCGGCGCCGGTGTGCGCGCGCTGATGACCCGCTACGCGGGCGACGACGAAGCGCGCCGCGCCAAGGGCGTGGTCGGGCTCGTGGCCGACCGGATGCACTGCCCGCCGGAGCTGACCGAGGCCCTCGCCGGGGCCCTCGGAACCCAGCTCCAGGAAGTGGTCGTCGAGCGCACCGCCGACGGTCTCCAGGCCCTCGACTGGCTGCGCACCGAAGGTCTCGGCCGCGCGACGCTCTGGCCCCGGCGGCTCCGCCGGGTGGTCCAGCCGCGCCGCGCGGTGACCGGCGACGGAGTCGTCGGCTGGCTCGGCGACCTGGTCCGCTCGGCCCCCGAGGACGAGGCCCTCGTTCGCGCGCTGATCGGTGACGTGCTCGTCGTCGAGGACCTCGACACCGCCCTGCGTCTCCAACGCGACGGCGTCGACGGCCGCTTCGTGACCCGGGGCGGTGAGCTCATCACCGAGGCGGGCTCGCTCACCGGCGGCGCCGGCGACGAGAACGCCTCTCACCTCCTGGCGATGAAGCGCGAGATCCGCGAGCTCGAGGTGGTGGTGGCCGAGCTGACCACCACCCTCGGCGACGCGGTGCAGCGGCACAACGACCTCCGCCGCGGTATCGCCCAGCGGCAGGCGGCCATCGACGCCGCCCGGACCCAGGCCCACGACGCGGAGATCGCCATCGTGAAGGCCGACAAGGACGTGCGCCGCCTCCAGGCCGAGGCCGCCGAGTCGACCCGCCGCTCCGAGGTCATGGGCGGCGAGATCGACAACCTCATGCAGGCCCTCTCCGATGCGTCGGAAGAAGAGACCGCCGCCAACGAGGAGATCGAGTCCGCCAAGAAGAGCCGCGACGAAGCGGCCCAGGAGCTCGAGGCCGCCTCGCAGATCCACGGGGAGCGCAGCACCTCCGTCGAGGAACAGTCCCGCGCCGTCACCGAGGTCCGCGTCCGCGCGGCCCAGGCCCGGGAGCGCGCCGAGAGCGACCGCGCCTCGCTGCAGCGTCTCGGGCGCAGCATCGACGAGCTCGACCAGCGCGAGCAGCGGCTCCGGGGCGACGTCGAGGACGGCGCGCGCGAACAGGGTCGCCTGTCCGCCCAGCTCCTCTTCACCCGCGAGAAGCTCCACCTCAACGTGGACTCCGCGATGAAGGCCCACGAGGCCCTCGGCGCCAGCCGCGCGCGGCACGACTCCGCCCGGCACTCGCTGAGCGACAGCGAGGTCACGCTGAAGCAGCTCCGCTCCAAGCTCGATTCCGTGGCCGGCATCGTGAACGAGCTGACCCTGCGCGACCGCGAGCTGAGCATGGAACTCGAGCACCTCCTCGACCAGATCGAGGAGCGGCACCGGGTCGACCTGCCGAAGATCCTCACCGAGTACCACGCGCGGCCGCTCCCCGACCGGGAGCAGCGCGAGCGGGCCAGCGAGCTCATCCGCCTCATCGAACGTATGGGCGAGATCAACCTCATGGCCATCGAGGAGTACGAGGAGAAGGCGGACCGCTTCGAGAAGCTCAACGCCCAGCGGGTCGACCTCGACGACGCCCTCAAGACCCTCGAGAAGGCCATCCGCGAGATGAACCGCGAGAGCCGGCGCATGTTCAAGGACGCCTTCATCGCGGTGAACGAGCGCTTCAAGCTGCTCTTTCCGATCCTCTTCCGCGGCGGCAAGGCCGAGCTGAAGCTCTCGGACCCCAACGACCTGCTGAACACCGGCATCGAGATCATCGCGCAGCCGCCCGGCAAGAAGCTCGGCTCCCTCGAGCTGATGAGCGGTGGCGAGAAGGCGCTGACGGCCGTGGCGATGATCTTCGCCATCTTCCAGTACAAGCCGAGCCCCTTCTGTCTCCTCGACGAGGTCGACGCGCCGCTCGACGAGGCGAACATCGGACGCTTCGCGCAGGCCATCCGCCAGATGACCGACCGCAGCCAGTTCATCGTCATCACGCACTCCAAGCGGACGATGGAGTTCACCGACGTCCTCTACGGCGTGACCATGGAGGAGCCCGGTATCTCCAAGCTGGTCGCCGTCGAGCTCCGCGGCGAGAACCGCCCGGTCGCCGGCGACGAGCGGACCTCCCGGGTCGCCTGAGCGCTCCTCGGCGGAGCGCTCGAACGCTCCACGGCCGGGGCCGCTCGTCGAGGGCGCGCCCCGGTCCTACTTCAGCCCGTAGTCCTTGATCTTGTAGAGCAGGGCGCGGTGGCTGAGCTCGAGGAGCTTGGCCGCCTGGGTCCGGTTGCCCTCCGTCCGCTCCAGCGCGCGCGCGATCAGCGTCTTCTCCATGAAGCGCTGCATCTTCTTGATGGAGAGCTCGTCGGAGCTGAGCACGATCTTCGTGGGGTCCACGGGGTCCAGGAGCTTCGGCGGCAGGTCGTCCCGACCGATGACGCTGCCCTCCGCGAGCACCACGGCGCGCTCGATGACGTTCTCCAGCTCGCGGACGTTGCCCGGCCACGGGTAGCCGAGGATCACCTTGCGGGCGTCGTCGCCCAGGCCGGTGACCGCGGTGCCCAGCTTGGCGTTGTTCTTCTCCAGGAAGCGCTCCACCAGCAGGGGGATGTCCTCCTTCCGCTCGCGCAGCGGAGGCACCACGATCTGGAGCACGTCGAGACGGTAGTAGAGGTCCTCGCGGAAGCGCCCCTCGTCGACCTCTTCCTCCAGGTCGCGCACCGTGGCCGCCACCACCCGCACGTCGACCTTCTTGTCCTGGGTCGCGCCCAGGGGCCGGATGGTGCTCTCCTGGAGCGCCCGGAGGAGCTTCACCTGGAGCGCCAGGGGGAGCTCGCCGAGCTCGTCGAGGAAGAGGGTGCCACCGTCGGCGACCTCGAAGAGCCCCTTCTTGTCCCGGTGTGCATCGGTGAAGGCGCCGCGCGCGTGCCCGAAGAGCTCGCTCTCCAGCAGCGCCTCGGGGATCGCGCCGCAGTTCACCGGCACGAAGGGCCCCTCGGCGCGCTCCGAGCGGTCGTGGAGCGCCCGCGCGACGAGCTCCTTGCCGGTGCCGCTCTCGCCGCGCACCAGCACGGTGGTGGTGTACCCGGCGACCTTCTCGATCATCCGGAAGATCCGCTGCATCGGCTCGCTGGCGCCGACCATCCCGCCGAGGCGCGCCCGCTCCCGCGCCTCTTCCTTGAGCCGGGCGTTCTCCCGGCGGAGGCTCTCGCGCTCCTCCGCCTTGCGCAGCGCGAGGAGCACCTCGTCCTGCTTGAAGGGCTTGCTCACGTAGTCGTAGGCGCCGGCCTTCATCGCCTCGATGGCCAGGTCCACCGAGCCGAAGGCGCTCATCACGATCACCGTGCCGCCGAACCCGCGACGCTCCAGCTCCGCGCAGAGCTCGATGCCGCTCATGCCCGGCATCCGCACGTCGGCCAAGACGAAGTCGGCGGGCTCGCCCTCCAGGACCTCCAGGGCCTCCTCGGCGCTGCCCGCGGTCGCGACCTCGTAGCCGTGCTTCTTCAGCAGCGTCCGCAGGACCAGGCGGATGTTCTCTTCGTCGTCGACGACCAGCGCGCGGGTCACCCGCCCACGGTACCAGGACCGGGGGCGAGGATGAGGGACCGATTCTCGGGGGACCCTTGGAAATGCGACCGTCTGCTTGCGACTCCCCATCGAACGAGGCGAGCGCCCGTCGGTGGGATGGCGCGCTCCGCCCCTGGAGGTGAACGATGCGACTCTCACGCATGCGGGCGCGGTGCGCCCTCGCGCTGCTGGCTCTCGCCGGCTGCGACAACCGACAACTGCAGCCCATCGACCCCACGGTCTCCCAGGCCTTCGAGGTCGACGCGCGCGGGAGCACGGCCACCGTCGACCTGCTCTTCGTCATCGACGACTCCTTCTCGATGCAAGACGAACAGGAGAGCCTACGGCGGGAGATCCCCCAGCTCGTCCGCGACCTCACCTCGCCGCCGTTGGGCGACGACGGCGCGCCCCAGTGGAACGCCGCCGAGAGCCTGCGCGTGGCCGTGGTCACCTCGAACATGGGCACCACCGGCTTCCCGCAGGACACCGACCGGGTGGGTTCCGCCTGCGCCGAGAACGACTTCCTGGGGGACGACGGGGTCCCCCGCGACTGCGGCTCGGGGCTGGTCAGCGCGTGGGAAGCCGGCCAGGACGTCGACGCCTTCGTGGACCGCATCGCCGCCTGTGGCGACGTGGGCAGCAGCGGCTGCGGCCTCGAGCAACCCCTGCTCTCGGCGGTCTCGGCCCTCGGCCAGGCCGGGTTCCCGCGCGAGGACGCGCTGCTGGCGGTGGTCGTCATGAGCGACGAGGAGGACTGCTCGATGATGGATCCGGCGGGCTTCTTCGCCGGCAGCGAGGAGGGACCCAAGCTCAACCAGCTCTGTTACACGGCCCAGCATCACCTGGTGCCCGTGACCACGATCGTGGAGAGCCTCGTCGCAGACCGCGACCCCGCGGACATCATCTTCGCCGCGCTGGTGGGCCTCCCCGAAGCCCTCACCGGAGACCGCTACGACGCCATGCTGACCGATCCGGCCATGAACTACGTCCTCGACGACGGCTCGCTGGGCGTGCTCCCGGCTTGCGAGCGCCCCGAGCCGGACGGATCCGTGGGGACCGCGGCGCCCGGACGCCGCTACGTGGAGACGGCCCGCGCGCTCGGCGGCCTGGTGGCGTCGATCTGCGCCGCGAGCTACCGGCCGGCCATCGACGAGCTGACCCGGCGCATCGGTGGCCGGGTGAAGGGCATCTGCACCACCCGGGAGCTCCAGCCCGACGAGCTCGGGTCGGTCCGCTGCTCCGTCCGCGAGACCCTCCCGCCGGGGATGACCTGCGACGATCTGGTCGCGCGCACCTTCGTGGAACGGGACATGGACGGCAACACCATCTGCACCGTCGCGCAGGCCGTCGGCGACACCACCGCCGGCTGGTTCTACGACACCAGCGATGCGACGTGTGCGAAGATCTCCTACACGGAGGGCGTCGAGCCGCCGGTCGAGGTCGGCGTGACCCTCTCCTGCCTCTCTCGGGTGGAAGAGTCCGTGGATCCCGGCTCTCCTGCCGGCCCCTGACCGCGGACGAAGCCCGGATCGGGCGGCACCGAACGCCCACCGCCAATCTCGTTGGCGGTGGGCGTTCGTCTTTGCCGAGTTCCCTGCATGGCACGGAATTCGCTGGTACTTCCCGACGGGAGGATGGCCTCCCCGCATCGAGGCGTTCGCGAGGTCGCCTCGGGCGTTGATCGAAAGCGGTCCGAGCAGGTATGCTGCGCCGGCCGTGAAGGCTCCCGACCCGTCGGGTCCAGGCATCATCGACGACCACGTCGGAGGAATTTTCGTGAACGAGATTAACGAACCGAAGCTCAGCACGAGGCGCGCGGCCTTCCGGCGCGCGATGATCGTGCTCGTGGCCGGGGCCCTGGGTCTCGTGGGCTGCCTCGAGCGTGAGCTCCGCCCCCTGAACCCCTGCACCCTCTCCGGCGTCGCCCGTACGGTCAACGTCGACAACGTCGAGAAGGTCGATCTGCTCTTCATGATCGACAACTCGGGCTCGATGGAGGAGGAGCAGGCCTCGCTGGCGTCCGAGATCCCCCGCCTGGTCCGCGTGCTCACCTCCGGTGAGAACGGCGACGAGACTTTCACGCCCGTGAAGTCGCTGCGCGTCGGCATCATCTCGTCCGACCTCGGCACCGGCCCGAGCGGCGCGTGCGGCGGCACCGGCTTCGGTGACGACGGCGTGCTGATCACGACCGGCAACCCCGCCGACCCCGGCTGCAGCGCCACCTACCCGACCTGGCTCGAGTTCAACGACGGCGAGGACGACCCCGACGCGATCGCCGCGGACGTGAACTGCGTCGCCGGCTCGCTGGGCACCAACGGCTGTGGCTTCGAGCAGCAGCTCGAGGCCATCCTCAAGGCGCTCACCCCGAGCACCTCGACCGACATCGTCTTCGCCGGTGGCACCTCGGGCCATGGTGACGGCCAGAACAACGGCTTCGTCCGCGACGACTCGCTGCTCGCCATCATCGCGGTGACCGATGAGGACGACTGCTCGGCCACCGACCAGTCCCTCTTCGTCCAGGAGAACCCGGCGCTCACCCCGAACATCAACCTGCGCTGCTACGTCCACCGGGACCTCAACTACCCGGTCAGCCGCTACACGGACGGGCTCCTCCGCCTCCGCGCGGACAACCCGGACCTCCTCGTCTACGCGACCATCGCCGGCCTGCCCGTCGATCTCGTGCCCGAGTCGGACGTCTCCGGCGCCGCCTTCGTCTCGGCCGTCAACGACATCCTCGACGCCCCCGAGATGCAGGAACAGCCGGACCCCGACAACAGCACGCAGCTCCTGCCCAGCTGTGACATCGGCGAGCGCGGCGTGGCCTACCCGGCCCGCCGCATGATCGAGCTCGCCCGCGACCTCGAGGACCGCGGCGCCAACGGCATCGTCCAGTCCATCTGCCAGGCGGACTTCAGCGGCGCCCTCGACGCCATCATCGCCAAGATCGCGGACTCGCTCGGCGGCGCCTGCCTGCCGCGCCCCCTGACCCGAAACGCCGAGCGCGAGGTCGAGTGTGACGTCGTCGAGATCGTCAGCCCGGAGCTCGGCAGCTGTGACGCGATCCCCGGCCGCGTGGACGACGGCACCATCGACCACGACGACGATCCCAGCACGCCGGAGCGCACCCGCTGCATCGTGAACCAGATCGTGGTCAGCCGAGACAACACCCTCAGCGAGGGCGACGGCTGGTACTACGACGACTTCAGCGCCGACGTCCTCGAGACCTGCGACTCGTCTCCCCAGCGGATCTCCTTCACCGACGGCGCCTCGCCCCGGAACGGAAGCGTCGTTCGCCTCGAGTGTCTCCAGAGCGTTCAGGGCACCGCCGGCGAGGTCGGCGTGGGCACCGATTGCTCCTCCGACTCCGCCATCTGCGGCAGCCCCTCCGCTTCGGTCCGCGAGCTCTTCAGCCGCGTCGACGCGGAAGGGACCATGACCTGCGACGAGGCGAACACGAACACCTGCCAGGCGCAGTGTGAGAACGACTCGGAGTGCCCGGGCGGCTACGTCTGCTACCCCGACGCCAACCCCGTCGACGGTCTCGGCTTCTGCATCAACCCGACCTGCAACTGACCAGTCTCGCGGCCGCCGCTAGCGGCCAACCCTGACGAAAGGAGCGCCTCGGCGCTCCTTTCGTCGTTTCGGGCGGGCTCGCTCGCCCGGCGGACACCCCCAGATCCTTCGACGATCGACCGCCGATCGGCCGGCACGGTGCTTGATGTGGGCTCGGCATGACCGAACACCCACACCTCACCCTCGCCCCCTCCCCCATCGACGACGAGCCCATCCGCTCGTCGTGCACCGTGGAAGCCGGCTGCCTCGTCGGCATCACGTCCCACCCGGTCCAAGTCGAAGCCCGGCTGGCCAAGGGGATCCCCGCCTTCGAGATCGTCGGGCTCCCCGAGCGCGGCGTCCGGGAGAGCCGGGTGCGCGTCAAATCCGCCCTGGCCGCCCAGGGCTTCCCCCTACCCCAGAGCTGCTTCGTGCTGAACCTGGCGCCGGGCGACCTCCGCAAGTCGGGCTCGGCCTTCGACCTGGCCATCGCCATCGCCCTCCACGGCGCGACCGGGTCCCTGGAACCGCACGCGGTGAAAGACGTGCTGCTCCTCGGCGAGCTGGCCCTCGATGGCGCCCTCCGGCCCATCCGCGGGGTCCTGGCCCACCTCCGCCGAGCGGCCGACCGCGGCATCCGTCAGGCCATCGTCCCCCGCGCGAACGAGGCCGAGGCGGCGCTGCTGGATGGCGCCCTGGACGTCCGCGTCGCCGCCGATCTCCGGAGCGTGGTCGAGCACCTGGCGGACGAACAGCTCCTCCCGCGACCCCAGCCCGGCCGGGCCCCTCGGCCGCCCCGGGCGCCCGACTTGGCCGAGGTGAAGGGACAGGCTTCGGTGCGTCGCGCGTTGGAGATCGCCGCCGCCGGTGGCCACCACCTGCTGATGCTCGGGCCCCCGGGCGCCGGCAAGACCATGCTCGCGCGCCGGCTACCGGGGATCCTGCCGGCACCGGACTCCGACGAAGCGCTGGCGATCGCGACCCTCGGAAGCGTGGCCGGGACGAGTCCGCCGGGTTCCCTGGACCACGTACAGCGCCCCTTCCGGGCGCCCCATCACACGGCCAGCGCGGCGGCCATGATCGGCGGCGGGGAGCCACCGCGACCCGGCGAGGTCACCCTGGCGCACCGGGGCGTGCTCTTCCTGGACGAGCTCCCGGAGTTCCGCCGCGACGTGATCGAGACCTTGAGGACCACCATGGAACTCGGCGAGGTGCAGATCGCGCGCGCCCGCTACCGGGTGCGCTTCCCCGCCGATCCCCTCGTGGTCGCGGCGATGAACCCCTGCCCCTGCGGCTACGCCGGCGACCGGGAGCGTCTCTGTACCTGCACTCCGGACCGGGTCGATCGCTACCGGCAACGGATCAGTGGACCCCTGGTCGACCGCTTCGATCTCCACGTCGCGGTGCCGCGCATCCTGGCCCGCGACCTCCGCCAGGCGGCGCCTGGTGAGAGCACCGCGGTCGTGGCCGCCCGCGTCGCGGAGGCGCGCCGGTTCCGGGCGGAGCGACCGAACGACGCCGGCCCCGAGCTCGAGGGACTCTTGGCCGCTACCGACGGCGACGCGCTGGACTTCCTCGATCGGGCGACCGACGCCCTCGGTCTGAGCGCCCGGGGCTTCGTCAAAGCGCTCCGCGTGGCGCGGACCATCGCCGACCTCGAGACCGCCGAGCGGGTGAGCACGCCGCACGTGGCCGAGGCCGTGCAGTATCGCCTGCTCGACCGACGCCCGGCCCGCTGAGCAGTCGCAGGTCTTCGCCGCGCCGTCGGAGCTCCGGCGGCGCGGCGGCAATCGGAGGGCCCACGCCCGAACCGCCGACCGGCGGCCGCCGGCGGTCCGCCACCCCTCCGCCGGCGGAGCCCCCCAAAAACCTCGACGTTTCTCTCCGAAATCGCCGGCACACCTCGTGAAGAGGCCCTCGGCGGCGCCGCGTCGGCGCCAAGGAGGAAAGACAGATGATCAAGCAGAAGCTCAAGGCGATGGACGAAGCGCTCCGCGCCATCGAAAAGCAGTTCGGCAAGGGAAGCATCATGCGCCTGGGGGACCAGGAGGTGCAAGACATCCCCTGCTTCCCCACGGGTTGCCCCAGCCTGGACCAGGCGCTCGGCATCGGCGGGTACCCGCGGGGCCGCGTGGTGGAGATCTATGGCCCCGAGTCCAGCGGCAAGACCACCCTGACCCTGCACGCCATCGCCGAGTGCCAGAGGCAGGGCGGCGTCGCCGCCTTCATCGACGCCGAGCACGCCCTCGACGTCCAGTACGCGCAGGCCCTCGGGGTCAACGCGGACACCCTGCTGGTGAGCCAGCCGGACACCGGCGAGCAGGCGCTGGACATCACCGAGACCCTGGTGCGTAGCGGCGCGGTGGACCTGGTGGTCGTGGACAGCGTCGCCGCGCTGGTGCCCCAGGCGGAGATCGAAGGGGAGATGGGCGACACCCACGTGGGCCTCCAGGCGCGGCTGATGAGCCAGGCGCTCCGGAAGCTCACCGGGATCACCCACCGCACCGGCACCACGCTGATGTTCATCAACCAGCTCCGGATGAAGATCGGCGTGATGTTCGGCAGCCCGGAGACCACCACCGGTGGCAACGCCTTGAAGTACTACGCCTCGGTGCGTCTCGACGTCCGCCGGATCGGCGCGGTGAAGAACGGCGACCAGCACGTGGGCAACCGCACCCGGGTGAAGGTGGTGAAGAACAAGTGCGCGCCGCCCTTCCAGCGCGCCGAGTTCGACATCCGCTACGGCGAGGGCATCGACGCCATGGGCGACCTCTTGGACCGGGCCGTCGAGGCCGACCTGGTGGAGAAGGCAGGCAGCTTCTACCGCTACGGCGGTGAGGTGATCGGCCAGGGGCGGGAGAAGGCGCGCCAAGCGCTGAAGGAGAGCGAGGCGACCCAGACCGCCCTGGTGGCCCAGCTCCGCGGTGAGGCGCCGAAGGCGGAGCCCGCCGGCGAGCCGGCCAAGGCCGAGTCGTCCGCCAAGGGCAAGAAGGCCGCGAAGGCCGCCTGAGCCATTGCGGCTACTGCCGCAGGCGAGTACCACGAGCCCCGTGAAAGTGCTGGTGACCGGCGCCACGGGGCTCGTGGGATCGACCGTCGCGCGACGCCTCCTCGAGGGCGGCCACGAGGTGCACGCCCTCGTCCGCGACCCCGACGCGTGCGACCTCGAGGGCGCTCGGGTGTTCGCCGGCGACCTGAGCTCGCCGCGCGCGATCGCCGAGGCCGCCCAGGGCTGCGACCGCGCCGTCCACGCTGCCGGCGAGGCGAGCCCGCGATCTTCCCGCCGGGCCCTCGGCTGGACCAACGTGGCCGGCACCGAGAACGTCATCCGGGGCGTCGAGCACGCCGGGGTCGAGCGGCTGGTCTACATCAGCTGCACCGACGTCACCCTCCACGCCGGCCCACGCACCGGGTGGAACGAGGACCGCATCCTCAGCACGCCCCCCGCCGACGCCCACGGGGCGACCAAGCTGGAGGCCGAGGAGATGGTCGTCGGCAGCGGCGGCCGAGGCTCCAAGGGCGGCCGCTTCGAGACCATCGCGCTCCGGCCCGGACTCGTCTGGGGCCCCGGGCCGGGCCAGACCATCCCCCGGCTCTGCGCCGAGGGGCTGGCCACCGACGGCCTCCGTCTCTATGGCGCCGGCCGAAACCTGGTCGCCGTGACCCAGGCGGCGAACCTGGCCCACGCGGTCGTCTGCGCGCTCCAGGCCGAGGGCGCCGCTGGCAACGTCTACTACGTCGTCGACGAGGAGCTGACCCTCGCGGGCGAGTTCTACCGCGAGCTGTCCGCCGCGCTGGGCCTCCCGGCGCCCCGGAAGAGCCTCCTGGGTCTGCGCGGTGAGCTCGCCAAGGCCGGTCTCCGCCAGCGCTTCGGGCGTCCGGGCCCCTGGCCCAGCGACGTGCTCCGACGCGGCCAGTCGGCGTCGTTCGATCCCAGCCGGGCCATCAACCACCTGGACTATCGGGCGCCGGTGACCCAGCAGGAGGGCTTCGGGATCCTCGCGGACTGGGTGCAGGACCAAGGCGGCCCCGCCGAGCTCGCGCGCCGGGCCCGGCCCCCGGCCGACGACGCCGCCGTCGAAGCGCAGATCCGTGCGGCCAGCGGCGGCTGACCCGACGTAGACGGCGGCGGCGGCCTCGATTACACCCACCGGGTGCCCCTCTTCCCCTTCGAGCAACACCCGCTCTACACCTGGGCGCTGATCTTCGTCATCGCCTTCGGGGCGCTGACCTTCCCCATCCTCTTCTTCGTGACCGCGCCGTATGGCCGGCACTTTCGTGAAGGTTGGGGCCCGACGATCCCCGCGAAGCTGGGCTGGATCCTGATGGAGGCGCCCTCGCCCATCGGGTACGCGCTGGTCCACTTCCGCTCGGAGCACGCCTGGGACAGCGTCCCCCTGGTGCTCCTGGGGATGTGGCAGACCCACTACGTCTGGCGCTCGTTCGTGTTCCCCCTGCTCATGCGCGGCGCGGGGAAGCGCAAGCCGCTCCTGACCGTGCTGATGGCCATCGGCTTCAACTGCTGCAACGGCACCCTGAACGCTTTCGCCATCACCGAGCTGGCGCCCCACCTCTGGACCAACGAGTGGCTCCTGGATCCGCGCTTCCTCGGGGGGGTCGCCGTCTTCTTCGTGGGCTGGGGCATCAACCAGCACTCCGACCACGTCCTCCGGAACCTCCGCGCGCCGGGCGAGACCGGGTACAAGATTCCCTACGGAGGGGTCTACCGCTGGGTCACCAGCCCGAACTACCTGGGTGAGATCATCGAGTGGCTGGGGTTCGCCCTGGCCGCGTGGACCCTCCCGGGCATCGTCTTCGCCGGGTTCACCGCGGCCAACCTGGTCCCCCGGGCGGTCGCCCACCACCGCTGGTACCACGAGAAGTTCCCCGACTACCCCCGGGAGCGGCGAGCGATCTTCCCGTTCCTGTGGTGACCGACACACAACGGTAGCGGACTTTCGCAGCACCCTCTGCTAGATCAGGAAACGTGCGCGACATCCGGCTCTTCCTCGGCCTCTGTCTCACCTTCGTCGTCGTCTTCCCCCCGGACGCTGCGGCCTACATCAGTCAGGTCGACGGCGTACTGGTGCCGCAGTCGACGCGACTGCAGGCCTGTCTGAACAACCAGCCCTATGGGGAGCTGACCGACAACGCCGTGCTGGCGACGGTGGACGCCGCCGTCACCCCGGAGGCCTACCGCCCCGTGGAGTCGCCGCGGGGTAGCGGTCGTTACCCGGTGACCTTCCAGATGATCGGCGAGGGCGGCGGGTACCGAAACGTCTTCGGCTACTACTGGGTCGACGAGGACGTCACCAACCCGGCCAACCTGCACGTCATCTTCGACTGCCGCACGGGCAGCCAGTGCGACTGCCCCTGCAACCCGAACAACATGCGCAGCAACGATGGGTCGGCGACGAGCTGGAACCGGACCATCGACTTCAGCATGCTCCCCGGCTTCTCGCCCGGCCGGGCCATCGGCTTCTTCATTCGCACGCCGCAGAAGTTCGACGGCACCCAGGATCAGGACCACTGCGGCGGCACGCTCGGGGCCGACGACCAGGACCACCGGACCTACTTCACCAGCCAGGCGCTCAACGACGACGGCGACTACGTGCACTTCCTCGTCTGGGAGAGCGCGACGATCACCGACACCTACTACTTCGGCTTCGAGGACCTCTGGCGCGGCGGCGACAACGACTTCGAGGACAGCCTGGCCAAGGTGACCGGCCTCGTCCCCACCTGCGTGCCCCAGCTCGAGACCTGCGACGGCGCGGACAACGACTGCGATCTCGCGGTCGACGAGGGCGTGACCACCGGGTGCACGACCGCGTGCGGGTCGGGCATCCGGCAGTGCGTCTCGGGGTCCTTCGGGGCCTGCAGCGCGCCCTCCCCGACCACCGAGCTCTGCAACGGCCTCGACGACGACTGCGACGGCGCGGTCGACGACGGCGTGCCCTCTCGCGCCTGCTCGAGCTCCTGCGGCGCCGGCACCGAGGTCTGTCGCGGCGGCGTCTACGCCGACTGCAACGCACCCACGCCGACCATCGAGGTCTGCAACGGCAACGACGACGACTGTGACGGCCGCACCGACGAGACCATCACGCGCTCCTGCCTCACCGCGTGCGGTTCGGGCACCGAGACCTGCATGGCGGGCACCTACCGCGGCTGCACCGCGCCGACCCCGGGCACCGAGACCTGCAACGGCGGCGACGACGACTGCGACGGACGCACCGACGAGAACCTGACCCGCGGCTGCAGCACCACCTGCGGCTCCGGCACCGAGGTGTGCATCTCGGGCAGCTACGTCGGCTGCACCGCGCCCGCGCCCGGCATCGAGGCCTGCAACGGCACCGACGACGACTGCGACGGGATGATCGACGAGGCCCTCACCCGCACCTGCTCGACGAGCTGTGGCACGGGCACCGAGACCTGCTCCGCCGGCTCCTGGATGGGATGCGACGCGCCCACGCCCGGCGTCGAGGTCTGCAACAACATCGATGACGACTGCGACGGCGTCATCGACGACGGCAACCCCGGTGGCGGCGCGATGTGCGTCTCCGACGGCATGGGTGGCTACCTCGAGGTCGACGGCCCCATCGGCGACTCCTGCGTGCCCGGCCGGGTCCGCTGCGAGGCCGGCGCCCTGGTGTGCCGCGGCGCCGCCAGCCCGGCGCCCGAGATCTGCAACTGCGAGGACGACGACTGCGACGGGGAGATCGACGAGGACTCCGGCGACGGGCTCTGCCCCGGCGACGGCGCCTGCGTGGCCTGCACCTGCCTCACGCCCTGCGTCGACGAAGAGTTCCCCTGCCCGCCCGGTCGCGAGTGCGACCGGGACCTCGCGGTCCCCGACGCCGGCATCATCGGCTACTGCCGCGCGGGCATGTGCGAGGGCGTGGAGTGCACCGACGAAGAGATCTGCGACCCGGTCACCGGCGCCTGTGAAGACCTCTGCGAGGGCGTGAACTGCGCGACGGGGCTGGCCTGCGTCCGCGGGGTCTGCGTCGAGGACAACTGCTACGGCCGCGGCTGCCCGACCGGTCAGCAGTGCCGGGGCGCGACCTGCGTGGCGAACCCCTGCGCCGGGGTGACCTGCGGCGACGGCGAGTACTGCAGCGAGGGCGCCTGCGTCCCGGTGTGCACCGTCTCTTGTCCGCAGGGGCAACTCTGCGCGGGCGCCATGTGCGTCGACGCGCCCTGCGGTGGCTGCTCCGCCGGCCGGAGCTGCGTGGACGGCGAGTGTGTCGTCGACGCCTGCGAGCCCGCCTGCGGCCGCGGCCGAGTCTGCGAGGGCGACACCTGCGTGGACGATCCCTGCCGGCTCATCCGCTGTCCCGAGGCCACCACCTGCTCGGAGGGGCAGTGCGTCTCCGACACCGTGGTCCCCGCGGAGACCGACCCCGACCTGGCCCTCGCCACCGGCGGTGGCGGGTGCGCGTGCGACACCAGCGGCGACCCGGGCGACGTGCCCGCGCCGATGATCGCCTTCGCCCTGCTCCTCCTCTTCGGCCTGCGCCGGCGGCGGGTCTCCGGGCGCTCCGTCCGAGCGGCGGTGAGCGGCGTCGGCCTCGCGGCGACGATGGCCTTCGCCGGCGGGTGTGCGGTGGACCCCTTCTGCCTCGACTGTGTCGAGGTCGCCGATGGCGGGGTCGTCGACATGGGCCGCCCCGACGCCCGCGCCGCCGACGGCTGCGTGCCCAACGGTGAGGAGACCTGCAACGAGGCCGACGACGACTGCGACGGTCTCGTGGACGAGGGCTTCGACACCGCGACCGACCCGCGCAACTGCGGCGCCTGTGGCTCCGTCTGCGTGCTCCCCGGCGCCTTCCCCGGCTGCGAGGAGGGCGCCTGCGTCGTCGACCGGTGCGAGATCGGATTCCACGACATCGACGAGAACGGCACCAACGGCTGCGAGTACGAGTGCCTCGAGAGCGGCGATGAGCTCTGCGACGGGCGCGACAACGACTGCGACACCCAGGTGGACGAGGGGATCCCCCTCGACACCACCGAGCACTGCGGCGCCTGCGGCAACGTGTGCGCCTACCCCAACGCGGGCGCGCTCTGCGACGGTGGGTCGTGCGCGATGGGCGACTGCAACGCCGGCTTCGTCGACCTCGACGGCAACGCGGACAACGGCTGCGAGCTCGCTTGCGTACCCACCGGCGCCGAGACCTGCAACGACGTGGACGACGACTGTGACGGGCGCACCGACGAGGGCTTCGACCTGGCCACCGACGCCGCCAACTGCGGCACCTGCGGCGTGCGCTGCAACTTCGTGAACGCGACCGGCTCGTGCAGCGCCGGCGTCTGCGGCATCGGGACCTGCATGCCCGGCTTCGTCGACGTCGACGGGCTGCCGACCACCGGCTGCGAGTACGCCTGCACGCCGAGCGGCGGGGTCGACGATTGCGACGGCATCGACGACGACTGCGACGGGCGCATCGACGAAGCGGACCCGGTGGCGGGGACCGCGTGCGGCACCTCGACCGGTCGCTGCACTCGGGGCACCAACGTCTGCCAGCGGGGCTCCATCGTCTGCATCGGCGGCACCGGCGCCCTGCCGGAGACCTGCGACGGCACCGACGAGGACTGCGACGGACGCACCGACGAGAACCCGGGCGGCACGGCGTTGCCGGGCACCGGGGTTCGCTGTGGCGCCACCGACACCGGGCGCTGCGCGTACGGCACCGTGGTGTGCACCGGCGGCAGCCTGACCTGCGGCGGCGGCCTGGTGGGTCCGGCCACCGAGACCTGCAACGGCGTGGACGACGACTGCGATGGCACCGTCGACGACTCGCCGACCGGCCCCTCGAGCACCCCCGCGTCGTGCGCCGAGACCCGCGGCGTCTGCGGGGGGCGCACCCCGACCTGCCGGGGGACCTCGGGCTGGGGCTGCGACCTCCCGGCGACGTACCAGGCCACCGAGACCGTCTGCGACGGCCTGAACAACGACTGCGACGGCAGCACCGACGAGGGCTGTCTGAGCGCGTCGCCCTCGACGGACCGCCGGGTGGACCTCGGGTCCGCGACCGGCGCGCAGAACTCCGTGCAGGTGCAGATCTCCGGCGACGACGGGAACCGGGTCTACGCCACCTGGATGGAGACCTACGGCAACGGCCACGTGTACTTCAACCGATCGACCGACTCGGGCGCCTCGTGGGGCGGGACCTCCGTGCGCCTCGACGACACGACCAACGGACCGGCCATCGGGCCGCGCTTCGCCATCAACGGCGGCGGTCAGACCGTCAACGTGCACTGGGCCGACTTCCGCGGCGGCACCAACTACCGCGAGATGTACCGGGACCGGTCGACCGACTACGGCGCGACCTTCCCGAACGCGAGCGGGCGGCTCAACCCGTCGATGAACATCGACGCCTTCAACGTCGAGCTCGCGACCAGCGGGAACAACGTCTACGTGGTCTACGAGGCGTTCACCTCGACCCGGAGCCGGCACATCTTCTTCGTCCGCTCGACGGATGCAGGCGTGAACTTCTCGGCGCCCGTGCAGCTCGACCACGGGAGCGGGACGAGCTTCGTCGCCTCCACGCCGCAGATCGCGGCCGACGGCACGGACGTGCACGTCGTGTGGCGCGACAACCGGAACGGCGCGTTGGACATCTACCACGTGCGCTCGACCAACTCGGGGAGCACCTGGAGCACCTCCGACCGGCGGATCGACGGCGGCACCGCGGGCTCCGCGAGCAGCTTCGACCCGGTGATCGCGGCGGAGAACGGGAACGTCTACGTCGCGTGGGTCGACGACCGGAGCGGCTCGTCGTTCGACATCTACCTCAACCGCTCGACCGACCGCGGCGCGAGCTGGGGCGCGGCGACCTCCATCGACGACGACCCCATCGCCCACGACTCGGTGCGCCCGCAGATCGTCACCACCGGCACCAGTCGCGTGGTGGTCGCGTGGGTCGACTACCGCTTCGGCTTCGCGGACATCATCGCGCGCTTCAGCGACAGCTCGGGCGCGGCCTTCGGGTCGGCGGTGCGCCTGGACACCGGCACCCCTGCGGGCACCTCGACCAGCTTCGACGTCGCGCTCGCGGCCGACGGGGATCTCGTGGGCGCGGCCTGGTCCGACGACCGCTCGGGCTTCCTCGACGTCCACGCGAACTTCTCGCTGGACGGCGGCCGGACGTGGCAGCCGAACGACTACCGCATGGACTCGGGCACCGCAGGGTCCTCGGACTCGGAGCGCCCCGACGTGTACGTCGGCGGCGGGTCGGTCCACGTGATCTGGATCGACCACCGCAGCGGCGCGAACGGCGACGTCTACACCCGACGCCTCCGCCCCTGACCCCCCTATTGGGCCCAACAAGAAACGACCGGGGTTGACCTGCGGCGTGACCGGGGTTGACCTCGGCGGGACCGGGGTTGACCCTCGGCGGGACCGGGGTTGACCCGCCTCGACCGTGTGGAGGTACGACCGGGGTTGACCTCGCCCCGGCCGGGGAGTCGGTAGGCAGAGCCCGAGGACCCCGTCGATGGACGGCGCTGTCTACGAGACCACTTTGCGTCGACTTCGTGAAATGAAGTGTTGACCCGGCCGGGGTCGATGCTAGTTTCCGCCGCGGAGAGCTGGCCGAGCGGTCGAAGGCGTTTGATTCGAAATCAAATGTACTCGTAAGGGTACCGTGGGTTCGAATCCCACGCTCTCCGCCAAGATTGACAAGATTCTAGCCCTCGCTTGCGAGGGCGACCCCAGGAGGGGTGACCGAGCGGTCGAAGGTGCACGATTGGAAATCGTGTGTGCGGCAACGTACCGAGGGTTCGAATCCCTCCTCCTCCGCC
>DCLA01000092.1:158548-165355 GCA_002320815.1 Myxococcales bacterium UBA1660 | reverse complement strand
CCCGCCCAAGGCGCTGCCGCGCGCGTTGGGCTGCCCGGCTCGCTCCCGCCGGGCTCTCCGTGCGGCTTCGCCGCCCGGATTCACCCGAGCTGCCCCCCGACTTGCAGAAGGGACGCTCTTGCATACTTGCACATCGGGGACGCTCCTCGTCGGGGGCGAAATGACGACAAAGACGACGATCGTCCCCGGGCACGCCGGGGGCGAAATGACGACAATGACGACGATCGTCCCCGGGCACCGCGGGGGCGAAATGACGACAATGACGACGATCGTCCCCGGTCAGTGGGTGAGGCGGCCGGCGTGGAAGTGACGCTCGGTGGCGCCGACGCGGAGGCGGAGGGCGCCGGTGGGGGCCACGCCGAGGAGGGTGCCGACCGTCTGGTCGAGGCAGACCTCTTCGCCGCGCCAGGCGAGGCGGGCGTCGAGGGCATGGGCCACGGCGTCGCCGCTGCGCTCGAGGGCCGGACCCAGCCGGCCGAGGAGCTCGACGAGGACCGCGCCCCGGTCGTGCTCCCGACCCGTGGCCAGCCGCAGCGACGTCGCCTCGAGTTCCGCGTCGAAGCGCGCCCGGTTCACGTTCACGCCGATCCCCACGACCAGGTCGGCCTGGCGCCCGCGGCTCCGGCTCTCGCAGAGGATCCCCGCGGTCTTGCGGTCCTGGAGGAGCACGTCGTTGGGCCACTTCACGGTCGCGCGGGGCGCGCCGCGGCTCTCCAGCACGTCGGCGACGGCCAGCGCGACCGCCAGGGTCATCGTGGGTCGCAGCGGCCGCTCCCGGAGGATCACGCTGAAATAGAGGTCGCTCCCCGCCGGCGACTCCCAGGTTCGCCCATGGCTCCCCCGCCCCGCGGTCTGGTGGTCGGCGACCACCACGTGGCCGTCCGGCGCCCCGGCCGCGAGGGCCGCCCAGGCGAGGTCCATCGTCGAGGCGGCCTCCCCGTGGACCTCGTGGCTCCGGCCCAGCGGCGCCCCGTGGTCGGCCAGCGCGCGCTCGAGGTCGGCGATCACTCGGCCCAGTCGAGGCCCAGGTCCACCGAGCGCACCGAGTGGGTGAGAGCGCCGCTGGAGATCACGTCGACGCCGGTGGCCGCGAGCCGCGGGATCCGCTCCAGGGTCACGTTCCCGCTGGCCTCGAGGATGGCGCGGCCGTCGACCTTGCCCACCGCCGCGCGGCAGGCGTCGTCGTCGAAGTTGTCCAGGAGGATCACGTCCGCCCCGGCGGCCAGCGCCTCGTCGAGCTGGGCCGGGGTGTCCACCTCGCACTCGATGCGCGAGGTGTGCGGCGCGTAGGCGCGGGCGCGCTCGATGGCCGCGGTGACCCCGCCGCAGGCGGCGATGTGGTTGTCCTTGATGAGCACCGCGGAGCTCAGGTCCTCACGATGGTTGTGGGCCCCGCCGCAGCGCACCGCGTAGCGCTCGAAGGCGCGCAGGCCCGGCGTGGTCTTGCGGGTGTCCGCGATGCGGCAGGTGCTGCCCGCGCCGGAGTCGGGGAGGGCGTCGACGTAGCGCCGGGCCATGGTGGCGATGCCGCTCATCCGCTGGGCGAAGTTCAGCGCGACCCGCTCGCCCACCAGGATCGACCGGGCCCGCCCGGTGACCCGCGCGGCGACGTCGCCGCGCTCCAGCCGGTCGCCGTCGGCGCGCTCGGCGCTCACCACCAGGTCGGGGTCGACGAGGCGGAACACGGTCTCGATCACCGGCAGCCCGGAGAGCACCAGGCTCTCGCGGGCGCCGAAGGTGGCCGCGCCCATCGCGGCGGGGGGCACCGTGGCCTCGGAGGTGAGGTCACCGCGAGCGATGTCCTCCTCCAGGGCGGTGCGGACGATGCGCTCCAGGACCACTCGGGCGGGGGGGAAGGCGTTCAGCGCCATGTCTCGACTCTCCATCCATGCCGGCGGGCGAGGACCCGCAGCCGCGGGTCGGGGTTGATCACGCGGGCCTCGCCGACCCGCTGCAGCATCGGTAGGTCGCTCACGCTGTCCGTGTAGAAGGCGCTGTGCGCCAGGTCGACGCCGTGCTCTTCGGCCCAGCGCTCGGCGAAGCGGACCTTGTGCGGGCCGTAGCAGAGGTCGACGCAGCGGCCCGTGAAGACGCCGCCGTCGATCTCCAGCTCGCTGCAGAGCGCGTGCTCGATCCCCAGGTCGGCCGCCAGGGGCCCCACCACGTAGGGCGTGGAGGCGCTCAGGATCACCAGGGTGTCCCCCGCCCGGCGTCGCCGCTCGACCTCGTCGCGGGCGAAGCGGGTCACGTGGGGGCGCACCGCGGCGCGATACCAGTCGGCGAGCTGGTGCCGGAACTCCTCCTCGGACATCCCGGCCACGCTCTCCAGGGCGCGGCGGCTCACCGCCTCGGCGTCGATCGCGCCGAAGGTGTAGAGCGCCATCCACCGGGCGACCCGCGCCATGTCCCGGAGCCCGGCCTCGCGCCGCTGGAAGCGCCAGCGCGCGTAGAGACTGCCGGTGTTCACCCGCACCAGGGTGCGGTCCATGTCGAAGAAGGCGGCGCGTCGGGTCATGGGGCCCTCACCGCAGCCAGCCGCGGACGAGGAGGTCGGAGTAGACGTTGCTCAGGGCGTGCAGGACGATGGCCGCTCCCACTCCGCCGCGCCAGGCGCGCACCACCCCGAAGAGGAGCCCGGGGAAGAAGACCGCCAGCCGGGCCGGGTTGTGGATGGCCACGAAGTGCACGAGGGCGAAGAGGAGCGCCTGCAGCACCAGACTCGCCGGATGGACCCCGAGCTTAAGGAAGAGCTTCGATGAGGGCCTACCGAAGTGGTCGTCCAACCGGGTCTGCACGTAGCCGCGGAAGAAGACCTCCTCGGGGAGGGCGACGACCAGGAGCTGCGCGAAGGCGAAGCTGGCGAAGTCGTGGGGCAGGCTCCAGCGGGGCCAGCCTTGGGCGCCGTGCCACCAGGCGAAGCCGAAGAAGAAGGGAGGGAAGATGACCGCGGCCAGCGCCAGGGCCACGCCGGTCTCCCGGAGCGCCGAGGGCAGGGACCGTCGGGCGAGGCGCCCGAGATCGTAGATCCCCAACGGGCCGGCGGGGCGGTCCTCGGAGTCTTCGGCGGGCGCCAGGAGTCCGCCGAGGGCGATGCCGAAGCGGTCGAGGGCCGGTCGATCCCGGCCGGTCATCCGGAGCGCCACCAGAAGGAAGAGCGCCCCCACGCCCAGGTGCACGTAGTCCTTCAGGTAGGCGACCCAGCGCAGCCGGGTGATCGCGAAGGTCGCGACCGCCACCACCACGTAGACGAGGAGCACCTCGCTCAGGGCGCTCCGCGCGCCGGTCGGGTTGGCCTCCTCCACGATCCCTGGCTGCCCTCTATCACGGGGGCTCGCGTGGCGCTTGCCGGGCGCCACGGCGCGGGCATACTGCCCGGCTCGTGGAGAGGGTGGACCGATGATCCCGGACGACGTCCTCGCGTCCATTCGCGAGCGCACGGACATCGGTGTGCTCATCGGCGAGTACGTGAAGCTCAAGAAGTCGGGGGCGAGCTTCAAGGGGCTCTGTCCCTTCCACAACGAGAAGACCCCGAGCTTCTACGTCCACCCGCAGCGGGGCTTCTTCCACTGCTTCGGCTGCCAGGCCTCGGGCGACGTCTTCGGCTTCCTGACCCGGCTCGAGGGCCTGCCTTTTCCGGAGGCGGCCCGCCGCCTCGCCGAGCGCGCGGGCGTGGAGATCCCCGAGGGAGACCCCCGCAAGGACGCCGAGCGGCGCCGGGAGCGCGAGACCACCGAGCGTATCGCCCAGCTCCTCGACGAGGCCACCGGCTACTACATGAAGATGATGGGCGAGCACCCGCACGGGAACCTCGCCCGGGAGTGCTACGAGGGCCGCGGGGTGGACGCCGAGACCGCCGAGCGCTTCCGGCTGGGCTACGCGCCCGACGCCTGGGACCGCCTGGTCGACCTCTTCCGGCAGAAGCAGCGTTCGCCCCGGGACGCCGAAGCGGCCGGGCTGGTGGTCCCGCGCCGGACCCGGGACGGGTACTACGACCGCTTCCGCCACCGGCTGATGTTCCCGGTGTCCGACTCCCAGGGCCGCATCGTGGCCTTCAGCGGCCGCGCCCTTCCGCCCGCGCCCGGCTCGGGCGACGAGCAGGAGGCGCCGGCCAAGTACATCAACAGCCCGGAGGGCCCGCTCTACACCAAGGGCAAGCTCCTCTACGGCCTCTGGGAGGGCCGGGTCTCCATTCGCCGCCAGGGCTGGGCCCTGCTCTGCGAGGGCAACTTCGACGTCGTCTGCCTGCACCAGCACGGCTTCGACAACGCCGTCGCGCCCCTCGGGACCGCGTTGACCGACGACCAGTCCAAGCTGCTCCGCCGCTTCGCCGAGCGGGTGGTGGTCCTCTTTGACGGCGACGGAGCCGGACGCAAGGCCACCCGCGCGGCGTTCCCCCACCTGGCCGACGTGGGCCTCCCCGCCAAGGTGGTGGCGCTCCCCCAGGGGCAGGATCCGGACAGCTTCCTGCGCGAATACGGCGCCGACGCGCTCCGGGACCGTATCGAGAGTGCTCCGGGGATCGTCGAGCACCTCATCGACGAGGCGGCCAGCAATTCGACCGGCGACGCCGCCGCGACGGCCGACGCCATCTCGTCCCTGGGCCCGGTGCTCAAGCGCGTGTCCAATCCGGTCGAGCGGCGGCTCTACATCGACCGAATTGCCCAGAAATTCGGTGTTCGCGACATCGACGCGGTCCGCCAGCAGCTCCGCCGAGGGCTCACGCAGCAGCGTCCGCGCCGTCGCCCGGAGCCGGAAGCGGACGCGCCAATCGAGGACGCTCGGCCCCGGCAACGGGCTCCCCGACGCCCGATCGACCCCCTCCAGGGGGAGGTCCTGGGGGCGATGCTGGATCAGCCCGAACTCTTTCATACCCCAGAAGCCGAAAAAATCTCTCACGTTTTGACGGATCCGGATCTTCGGGCCATCTTTCAGGCCACTTCGCGCCAGGTGGGTCGGCGTGGGGGAGTAGACGCATCCGCACTGCTGGACGAAATCCGAGACATGGGAGCGAGTTGGTGGCTCGAAGAGCGACTGGCGGTTCAGCTCCACGAAGAAGTGGATTCGGCCCGGCGGGTACTGGCGGATGTGGTGCCGAGGTTGGAGAAGAAGGCCCGCGAAGTGGAGGCACGGCAGCTCATGGAGCAGGCCGTGGCGGCGCGGCGAGCGGGGGACGATGCTCTCGCCGACCGTTTGACGAGGGAACGAATGGCGCTACTCCGGGGCGTTCTCCGGAAGTAGGGCTCGAGAGGTGAGAATGGCGACGAAGGCTCGGGGTACAGGCAGCAAGACCACCAAGGCCAGGAAGAGCGCGTCGAAGGCGACGACGAAGAACGGGACCGCCAAGCGCGTCTCCGCTCGCAAGTCCGCTTCGAACGATGAAGGCAAGACGACGCGCGCTCGCGCGCGGCGCGGCGCCAGCTCGGCGGCTCCGACCAAGAGTCGGACCAGCTCTTCCAAGGCCAAGGGCTCGGCCAAGCCCAAGGCGAACGGCGCGGCCGCCAAGGCCAGCGGCGCGAAGGCGGACGCGGCGGAGGCTTCCACCAAGAAGTCTAACGGCGCCGCCAACGGCTCGTCGAAGAACGGCAAGGGCTCGGCCAAGGAGCGGAAGGACGTCCATCTCCTCCTCGAGCGCGGCCGGGTGAAGGGCTACCTCACCTACGAAGAGGTGAACGAGGCGCTCCCGCCCGACGTGGTCACCTCCGAGCAGATCGACGATCTGATGCTCCGCCTCAACCGCGAGGACATCGATCTCGTCGACTCCGTCTCGCAGGCCCGCAAGCGCGAGGCCGCCAAGGCGAAGGCGAAGAAGAAGAGCCGCAAGAGCAAGCGCGACAGCCTGCTGCCGCCCTCGACCGACTCGTACACCACGAAGTCCAACGACCCCGTGCGGATGTACCTCCGCAAGATGGGCTCGGTCTCCCTCCTGACCCGCGAGGGCGAGGTCGAGATCGCCAAGCGCATCGAGGACGGGGAGAACAAGATCTTCCAGGTCATCCTGAACTCCCGGGTGGGCGTCTCCGAGATCATCGAGATCGGCGAGAACGTCAAGAAGGGCAAGCTGCGCCTCAAGGACGTCGTCAAGGACATCGGCGACGACGAGTCCGACGACGACGTGCGCAGCCGCATCACCAAGCACATCGACAAGGTGAAGCGGCTCGAGAGCCAGTCGTCGAAGGTCCGCGACGAGCTCGAGAGCGGCAAGCGGATGGCGGAGAAGACCCGCAGCACGCACCAGCAGACCATCGACAAGAACCGCAGCGAGCGCATCACCACGCTCCGCGCCGTCGGCCTGCACAAGAAGCAGATCGACAAGGTCGTCAGTCGAATCAAGGGCTACATCCGGCGCATCGAGCGCGCCGAGCGCGCGATCGCCGATGCGCAGGAGCGCATGGGCGGCCTCGACGAGGCGGGCATGAAGAAGCTCATCAAGGACATGGACGCCGGCAAGGCGACCGCTGCGAAGCGGCACTTGCGGAAGGTCGGTGCCTCCGAGGAGCAGCTCCGGATGGCCGAAGAGGCGATCCGCGAGGCCCACAAGTCCATCATCAAGGTCGCCGACGACATGGGTCAGCCCATCGACGTGCTGCGGACGACCTACAAGGAGCTCAACAAGGGCGAGCGCCAGGCCGACCGGGCCAAGGCCGAGCTCGTGGAGGCGAACCTCCGCCTCGTGGTGAGCATCGCCAAGAAGTACACGAACCGTGGTCTCCAGTTCCTGGACCTCATCCAGGAGGGGAACATCGGCCTCATGAAGGCCGTGGACAAGTTCGAGTACCGCCGCGGCTACAAGTTCTCGACCTACGCGAC
>DCLA01000092.1:12152-158146 GCA_002320815.1 Myxococcales bacterium UBA1660 | reverse complement strand
ATGATCGAGACGATCAACAAGCTCATCCGCACCAGCCGCTACCTGGTCCAGGAGCTGGGTCGCGAGCCGGCTCCGGAAGAGATCGCCGAGCGCATGGAGATGCCGCTCGAGAAGGTCCGTAAGGTCCTCAAGATCGCCAAGGAGCCCATCAGCCTCGAGACGCCCATCGGCGAAGAGGAAGACTCGCACCTCGGGGACTTCATCGAGGACAAGTCGGTCGTCTCGCCCGTGGAGGCCGTGATCAACGGCAACCTCGAGGACCAGACCCGGCGCGTGCTCAAGACCCTCACGCCCCGCGAGGAGAAGGTCCTCCGCATGCGCTTCGGCATCGGCGAGAAGAGCGACCACACCCTCGAGGAGGTCGGCCAGGACTTCGAGGTCACCCGCGAGCGCATCCGGCAGATCGAGGCCAAGGCGCTGCGCAAGCTGCGCCACCCGAGCCGCAGCAAGCAGCTCCGCTCCTTCGTGGAGAGCTGAGGAGCCGACCTCGCGAGAAACGACGAAGGGCCAACCGCCGCAGCGGTTGGCCCTTTTCGTTTCGTCGGTAGGCCCACCAGGACTCGAACCCGGAACGAACCCGTTATGAGCGGGCGGCTCTAACCAATTGAGCTATGGGCCCTCGAGGGACGGCTCTACATAACCGACGTCCCCGCTCAGGGGAAGCGTCCGAGCGCGTACGCGGCGCCGTTGTGGGGCCGATCACGCCGATGCGACCGAATTTCTCGGTGATTTCGCCGCTTCGTCGCGGGTGGTGCTTGCGCTGGCGGCGCGATCACGATAAGCGGAGCGCCACCAGCCGGGGGCCGCATCCGTGGTCGTCGGCTAGCGATGGAGGCTTATCTCGGATGGAAGAACTCAGGGCCCTGGCCAAGCTGGCGTTGATGGATGGAGCCGCGAGCGCTCACGAAGCGGAGCTTCGGGACTTGCCGGCGAAGATCGAAGCGATGCGTGCGGACGTCCAGACCCTGGAGACCCTCCTGTCCGCGGAGCGCTCGCAGATCGACGAAGCCAAGGCGCTTCGGGACGAACGACAGAAGGATCTCCAGGCGAAGGTCGACCAGCTCGGCGCCGCCAAGTCCAAGATGTCCAAGGCGAGCAACCTCCGCGAGGCGGACTCCGCGGAGCGTGAGGTCGAGATGACCCGCCGCGCCATCAAGGAGCGGGAGGAAGAGGTCCTCACCATCGAGGAGACCCTCGAGAAGAAGAGCGGCTCCCTCGGCGAGCGCGAGAAGCAGTTCGAGGAGGCCCGGTCCATCCTCGAGGGCGAAGCCGCCGCCGCCAAGGAGCGCCTCGAGGTCGTCGCCAAGGAGCGCGACGAGGTCCTCGCCGGCCGCGACGCCGTGGTCGCGCAGATCCCGAAGCGGATCGTGAAGCGCTACGAGCGCCTGCGCACCAAGCCCCGTCACGACGCGGTCTCCTTCATCTACACCGACGGCACCTGCCGCTCGTGCCGTATGGCGCTCCCCGCGCAGCTCTTCATCGAGGTGCAGCGCGGCGAGGAGTTCCACGAGTGCCCGCAGTGCCGCGCCTTCCTGATCCACGAGAGCTTCGTCCCCGAGGTCGTGGAGAAGCGCGCCGACGCGGACGCCGGCGACGCGAGCGAAGCCGAGGCCTGAGGCAGGCCCGAGCGGCTCTTCCGCCGGCCTCGCGCCGGCAGACACACTCGGGGGCCCGATGCCCGGCTCGCCGGGTCAGCGCCGGCGGAGTCGCTCGATGGTGTCGCGCGCCCGCTGGGCCGCGGCGGCGTCCCGGCTCTGGACCACGGTGATGTACCGCTCGTAGGTCTCGATGGCGAGCTCGGTCTGGCCCACCTGCTCGTAGCAGATGGCCAGGTCGAAGAGCGCGCCGGGGCCCTGGCGCCCCAGCTCGATCGCCCGCGTGTAGTGCGGGATGGCCTCGTCGCAGCGCTCCGAGGCCCGGAGCGCGACGGCCAGGTTGAACTGCAGCTCCTCCGAGTCGGCGTGGCTGGCCACGGCCTCCTCGAGGAGCGCGACGGCCTCCTCGTTGCGGCGCTCGCGGCGGAGCGCGACGGCCAGGTTGTTCAGGAGCCCCATGTCGTCGGGGTGCCGGCGGAGCCCGGCTTCGTAGGTCTCGATGGCCTCTTCGTTCCGCTGGAGGCGCCGGTAGACCGCGCCCAGGTTCGCCCAATGGTTGGGGTCTTCGGGCTCGAGCTCCGCGGCGCGCCGGAGGGGCTCGATGGCTTCCTCGTAGCGGTTCAGGCGGATCAGCACGGCGCCCACCATCCCGTGGGACGGCGCGTGGTTCGGCTGCAGGCGCGCGGACTGCCGGAAACAGGCGAGGGCGCCCTCCAGGTTGCCCATCTGGCGCCAGAGGCTCCCCGCGGTGAAATGCGCGGCGGCGTGGCGGGGCCGCGCGCGGATGGCGGCCCGGGCCTCGGCCAGGGCCTCCTCGTTGCGTCCGGCGCGCTTGTGGGCCAGCGCCCGGCGGTAGTGGTCGTCGGCCTCGTCGGCGGACACCGCCTGGGGCGTCCCCAGGACCAGCGCGGCCGGGGCGCCGGCCAGGAGCGAGGCGAGCAGGAGGGTGCGCAGAGCCTTCATCGCTCCATTGGACCGCGCGCCGCCCGGCCCGTCAACGCGCGCGATGCTCAGCGGAGCTCGAGGCTGACCTGCCCGAGGGACCCTTCGGGCGCCTCGGGCCGAAGCGCGAGGAAGAGGCCCACGCCGGCGCCGACCGCGACGATGCCGACCAGGAGGCCGACCCACCACAGCGAGCGCCCCTCCTCGACCTCGGCCGGGCCCTCGCCGCCCAGGGGCGTGGGGCCGCCGCCGACCGGGCCGGCGGGCGCCGTGACGCTGAGCGGACGGCTCTCCGAACCGACCGCCGCGAGCTGGTAGCCGGAGGGCGCGTGGGCGGTGATGAAGTACTCGACCACCTGGGCCTGGTTCTCCGGACCCACCAGCGGGATGCGGCCGTGGGCCGTGCCGCCCTCCGGGGTCATCACCAGGCGCGCGAAGCGCGGGGCGTCCGCGGTGCGGTAGTGGAGCTGGAGCTCGGCCACCGCGTCGCCGCCCTGGGCCACGCCCACCTCGACCATGGGCGCCTCGCGCCGGGTCAGGGTCGGTCGCTGGTGGCTGAGCCGGACGTCGACCTGGGTCGGGGCGGACTCCCGGGCCCGCTGGAAGGCGCCCTGGACGAGGGGGCTGGCGTCGGCGTCGGCCAGGCGATGCCGCGGGTCCCGGGCGTAGAGCTCCCGGAGGATGGGGTTGGCCTGGTCCATGTCGCGGTTGGCCAGGTGAGCGGTCGCCAGCACCTCGAGGCCCTCGTTGCGCTCGGAGGCGCCCAGGTCCTCCCGCTCCAGGAGCTGGTGGGCCTCGGCGACGGCCTCGTCGTAGCGGGCGTAGAGGACGTGCTCACGGATCTGGGCCAAGACCACCTGGGGATCCCCCTGCGCCTCGGCCCGATTCGCGCTCGTGAGCGCCAAAACGCCGAAAATCGAGAGACCGAGCCTGAGGAGGGTGCGACGCATCGAGCGGTTTTCTACCACGAAGCAGCCCGTCGGGCCCCCCGAAGGGTCCCGCTCACCGGAATGTCACGGGGTGTCGGCTCGATCTCTGTCTCAATCGCGCTATCTTACGCCCAACGTGGCCGAACCGAGCGTCGTCCGCAGCCTCCCCGCCATCTGCGCATTCTCCCGCTACGAGCTCCTGGGTAGGCTCGCCGTGGGGGGAATGGCCGAGATCTATCTCGCCCGTGAACCGGAAACGGTCCGCGGCGCTGGGCACCGGACGCTGGTCATCAAACGAGTCCTGCCCCACGTGGCCGACGACCCCGCGTTCGTCGACATGTTCTTCAACGAGGCCCGGCTCGCGATGCGGCTGCGGCACCCGGCCATCGTCCACATCTACGAGTTCGGCGAGGAGGCGGGCAGCTACTACCTCGCGATGGAGTGGGTGGACGGCGTCGCCCTGGGCAAGATCATCCGCCGCGCCCGCAAGGAAAACGGCATCCCGCCGGCCATCGCGGTGAAGCTCGCGGCGACCGTCGCCGAGGCCCTCGACTACGCCCACCGGGCCCGGGGCGACGACGGCGAACCGCTGGGCATCGTTCACCGGGACGTCAGCCCGCAGAACATCATGGTGAGCTACGAGGGCGCGGTGAAGCTCCTCGACTTCGGCATCGCCAAGGCCGACGACGAGTCGCTCACCCAGGACGGCCAGGTGAAGGGCAAGTTCGCCTACATGTCCCCCCAGCAATGCATGGGGGAGCGCATCGACGGGCGGGCCGACGTCTTCGCCTTGGGCGTCTGCCTCTACGAGGCGCTCACCGGGCGCCCGCTCTACCACCGCAAGACCCAGTACGAGACCATGCGTGCGGTCATGGAGGACCCGGTCCCCTCGGTCCGCGCGCTTCGCCCGGACGTCCCCGAGTCCCTCGACGCGGTGGTCGGCAAGGCCCTCGCCAAGGACCCGGACGACCGCTACGCGACCGCCGGCGAGATGCAGATCGCCCTCGAGCGCTGGCTCATGGAGCAGGGCGAGGTCGTGCCCCAGGCGCGGATGGCCGACTTCCTCGACGATCTCTTCGGCGAAGAGGTCGGCCGGGGGCCGATGGTCGACTCGAAGCCCTTCGGGGCCAGCTTCGCGGACATCCCGGTCCCCAAGGACGTGCTGGCCGCGGCCCAGGCCGCCCGGCAGTCCTCGCTGCCACCGCCGGTCACCGGTCCCACCTCCTCGGGCGCGGGCGCGATGGTCATCGACACCGCGGCGTTCACCGACGACACCGTCCCGCCGCCGGCGCGGTCGCGGATGCCGCTGGTCGCGGCGCTCGTGGTGGGGCTGATCCTGCTCCTCGGCATCGGGGGCTTCGCCGTGTGGAAGATGCAGGGCGAGCCCCCACAGCAGATGGCCCAAGGGGCGCCGGGCGCGGTGGCCAACGCCACGCCGCCGCCGGTCGGTTCGCCGGCGGTGAGCCCGGCCGCGCCCACCGAGGTGCTCGCCGCGCCCACCGAGCGCGGATCCCTCGTGGTGCGCTCGGAGCCCGCCGGGGCCGAGGTGACCCTCGACGGCGAGCGCCTCCCGGGGACGACCCCGCTGATGGCCGGCGACCTGGCCGCCGGGACCTACACGGTCGCGGTCACCCTCGCCGGACGCCAGCCGCACGAGGAGGAGATCACGATCGCGGCCGGCGAGGAGACCTCCGTCGAGCCGCGGCTGCGGGCCATGGCGGCCATCCGTGCGCCCCGGCGTCGGGCGCCCTCGATGCGGGAGACCATGGCGGCCGCGCCGGCTGGCCGCGGGACCCTCTCGGTGAACACCCGGCCGTGGTCCAAGGTCTACGTCGGCGGGCAGCTCCTCGGCACCACGCCCATCGGTCGGGCGGCGGTGAACTCGGGGACGGTTCGAGTCCAGCTCGTGGACCGCGACGGGAACGAGCACACCCGCAGCGTCCAGGTGGGCGTCGGCGAGGACGCGCGGGTCTTCTGGGACCTGCGCTGAGCCGCGGGCCGAGGGCGTAACGCGCGCGGCGGTCGCCCATAGGGGCCGCCATGCGCGCGCTCCTCTTTCTTCTCGGTCTCCCCCTCGTCGCTTGCTCCGACACCGGCCCGGAGACCACGATGGCGACCGACGCCGCCACCCCGGCGGCCGACGCGAGCGCCGCCCTCGACGCCGGCGCCACCGGCCCCCTCGACGCCACCGCTCCCCTCGACGCCGGTGTCGACGCGCCGAGCTGCCCGGCGAGCGGGCCCTACGGGACCGAGGTCGGAGCGGTGGCGCCCGACGTCGTCCTCTACGCCTGCGACGGCACCGAGGTCCGGCTCCACGAGCTCTGCGAGGCCCCGGTCGCCTGGATCGTGGAGTACGCCGAGTGGTGCCCCATCTGCCGCACCTTCGCGCGCGACGAGGTGGAGCGCCTCTGGCAGACCTACGCGCCCATGGGCGTCCAGGGCTACGTGGTGGTCAGCGCCGACGACTCCCATGGCGCCCCGACGGCGGAGCTCTGCGCCGAGGTGCGCGACCGCTACGGGTTCACCATCCCGGTCCTCTACGACCCCACCGGGGCCCTGCAGTCGGGCCTCGACGTGTCGTCGAACGCGGTGAATCTGCTCTTCACCGAGGGCATGCGGATCGCATGGAAGGGCCGCTACCAGGACGACGAGGTCGAGGGCCAGCTCCGGGCGCTCCTCGAGTGAGCTCGCCCCGACCGGCCTCGGTGGGGTCACCAGAACCAGTAGAGCGTACGGACCGCGAAGAGCCAGACCGGGCCTGCGATCTTCCCGAAGATCACCCACGCGATGACGATGCCGACGGTGGCCGCGCCCCGATCCCGGAAGAGGTCGAACCACCGGCGGGTGGCCTTCTCGGTGAGGAAGAGCGGCACCACGCCGTGCCCATCGAGGGGCGGCACCGGCAGCAGGTTGAACGCGCCCAGGAGCACGTTCACCGAGAAGAGGATGCTGACGAAGGTGGTCAGCGCGTTGGCTTCGCCGGTCTCCGCGACCGCGACGAGGCTCTCCAGGGACTCGACCTGCTGCACCCACTGACCGCCGGCGATCATCCCGTGGATGACCGCCGCCGCCACGCCGGCGATGAGGAAGTTCCCCAGGGGCCCCGCCAGGGCCATCAGGGCCGACTTCCGCGGGTGCGCCGCGGCCCAGTGGGGATCGTAGGGGGCCGAGGCCCAGCCGATCATCCAGCCGCCGCCCATCAGGAAGAAGGAGAGCACCGGCACCAGGAGCATCCCGAAGGGCTCGCGGCGGATGTGCGGCGTCGGGTCCAGGGTCACCTGCTCGGAGGCGGTGTCGTCGCCGCCCCAGCGGCCCACCAGGGCGTGCATCGCCTCGTGGAGGGTGAGGGAGAGCAGCGTCGCCACGAACCAGACGGGCAACGTACGCAGCACTTCGGGTCGGAGGGCGTCGAGGATGCTCGGGTCTACCACGGTCCCGGGCTCGGTGCCCCCGGCGAGCGCCCCCGGGCTCCACCTGCTACGGAGTCCCCATGAGCCGCCGACCGACCGTGCTCCTCTACGACGTCGACGGGACCCTCCTGGTCACCGGCGGCGCCGGGCGCCGCGCGATGCGGCGCGCCTTCGCCGAGGTAGTGGGGCACCCCGACGCCCTGGAGGGGATCCATCTCGGCGGGATGACCGACCGGCTCATCCTCCGGCACGGCCTGGAGATCGCCGGGCGCCCCTTCGAGGAGACCGTCGTCCAGGAGCTGATCGAGCGCTACCTGCAGTACCTCGTCGACGAGCTGCCCCGCTCCGAGGGCTACCGCGTGATCCCCGGGGTCCTCGGGTCCCTGGACCACGTGTCGACCCTCGAGAACACCGCGGTGGGGCTCGGGACCGGCAACGTGGAGCGGGGCGCCCGCGCCAAGCTCCGGCACGGGGCCCTCGACGAGCGCTTCGCCTTCGGGGGCTTCGGCTGCGACGCGGAGGACCGGACCGAGCTCCTGCGCCGCGGCGCCGAGCGAGGCGCCGCGATCCTGGGCGTCCCGGTCGACGAGGTCCGGGTGGTCATCGTCGGTGACACCCCGCGCGACGTCGCCGCGGCCCGGGAGCTGGGCGCGGAGATCGTCGCCGTCGCCACCGGCGCCTTCGACGCCGGCGCCCTCCGCGAGGCGGGCGCCGAGCGGGTCTTCCGCCGCCTGGACGACGCCGAAGCCCTCGAGGCGTTGGCGGGCTGAAAAGGCTCGGGTTTCCGTTATGATGCGCGCCGTGCTCGCGCTTCGCAGCTGGATGGTGGTCGCCGCGCTCGGTGCGTCGGCGTCCGCGCATGCCCAGTGCCCCACGCGGACCCTGGCCACGGGGATCTCACTGAGCACCTGCGCCACGCACGCCGTCGCCATCGTGGACCTCGGGTCCGACGACGTCGCCCTCCGCGGGGCGCGCTCCTCGGAGCGGGGCCGCAGCGCGAGCGCCTGGGCCGGGAGCGTCGACGGCGCGGCCTTCGCCGTCCAGGCGGGCCCTTTCTCGTTCCCCTCGTTCACGCCCCGGGGCCTCACCGTCGGCGCCGGCGAACACTGGAGCGAGACCGTCGACGACGGAACCCTGGCGGTCCTCGGCTTCGACGGCCGCGGCGTCGGGGTGTTCGTCCCCGCGGACCGCCAGGTGCCCGCCGAGCCCTGGCAAGAGACGGTGGTCTCCGGGATCCCGGTGGTCCGCGACGGCGTCGCGCTGGCCTGCCATGACGGCGGATGCCAGCCGATGCCGCGGACCGGGATGGGTCTGAGCTCCGACGGCCGGCGGCTGGTGGTCGTGGTCGCCCGGGCCGTGACGGATGCCGAGCTGGGCGCGCTGATGGCGGAGGCCGGAGTCCGGGACGGGCTCCGCTCCGGGAGCGGCGCGACCAGCGCCCTCTGGGACGAGACCGGCGACGAGTGGGTGGTGCCCTCGTCGGATGGCGAAGGGCGCGCTGGGGCGGCGTGGCTCGCGGCGGTCGATCGGTCGACCGGTGAACAGTTTCGACTCCGGGGTGTGGTCGGCGTCGCCGGGGAGGAACGCTTCCTCCCCGACGCGACGGTGACCGTGGAGTCCGTGGGGGGTGAGGAGGTGGCGTCGGGCATGCCGATCACCGAGGGTGCGTATTGGGAGTATCGATTGCCGGTCCGCGAGTACGTCGTGCGGGCCGCCCGGTCCGGATATCGGACCGGCTGCAAGATCTGCGTGGGCGTCCCGGGCGAGGACGTCTGGTGCAGCGTCTTCCTCTCCGAGGGCAGCGGCGCCGAGACCTGTACGCCGGCGCCGCGGACCCTCGAGGTGGGTCCCTACGCCGCGGCGCCGACGACCCCGGACATGGGCCCGGGATCCGTCCCCGTCGACCGCGACGACGGGGGCTGCGCCGCCGGCGGCGCGAGCGCCCGGGGATGGGCCGCCCTCGCTCTCCTGGGGCTCGGGCTCCGGAGGCGGCGATGATCCGCACGGCCCAGACGGGCATCCTCACCACCAGCGCCGGTGGCGACGTGGTGCTCCGACGCGTGCTGGTGCGCGTGGTCACCGGCACCTCGCGCGGTAAGGAGGCGCTCCTCGAGGCCGGGACCCTGGTGGTCGGCAGTCACGCGGAGACGGACCTCGTCGTGGCCGAGCGGACGGTCTCGCGCTTCCACGTCGAGCTCTCGCTCCTGGCCGATGGGGTCCGGGTCCGCGACCTCGACAGCCGCAACGGCACCTTCGTGGGCGACTCGCGCATCGAGTCGGCCATCGTCCAGCCGCCCTTCGAGATCACCGTCGGTCGGACCCGCATCGAGCTGGTCCCGGCAGACCTCCCCGCGCCCGAGGCCGCGCCGGAGCTGACCCGCTTCGGCCCCCTCGTCGGCCGGTCGGCGGCGATGCGCACGGCGTTCGGCGTGCTGGAGTCGGCCGCGGCTTTGGAGGCCCCGGTCCTCCTCGAGGGCGAGGCGGGGACCGGCAAGAGCGCCGCGGCCCGCGCCCTCCACGAGGGCTCCGGCCGCGCGAGCGGGCCCTTCGTGGTCTTCGACCCCACCGCGCCCCAGGCGCCCCTCGACGCCGCCGTCGAGCGCGCGGCGGGCGGCACCCTGGCCATCGACCGCCTCGAGGCCATCGGGGGGAGCGCCGCCCAGCAGCTCGTGAGCGTCCTCGACCGGCGCGAGCGGGGGGAGCTGGACTTCCGGCCCATCGGTCTCTCGCGCATCGACCTGCGCCAGCGGGTCCAGGACGGCGCGCTGCGCCGGGACCTCTACTTCCACATCGCGGCCGTCCGGGTCGTCCTGCCGCCGCTCCGCGAGCGGCGCGAGGATCTCCCGGTCCTGGTGGCCGAGCTGGCCGACCGCCTGGGCCACTCGGGCCTGGGGCTCGGGGACGACGAGCTCGCGCCGCTGCGGCATCACGCCTTCGCCGGGAACGTGCGCGAGCTGGCCCACCTGGTGGAACGCAGCCTGGCCGAGACCATGGCGCCGGCGCGCCCCTCCGCGCCGCCCCTGGAGGACGGCCTGGCGGACATGCCCTTCAAGGAGGCCAAGGAGCAGCTCGTGGACGCCTTCGAGCGCCGCTACGTGGCCTCGCTCCTGGACCGCCACGACGGCAACGTCTCCCGCGCAGCCCAGGAGGCCGGCCTCGACCGCAACTACCTGGCTCGGCTGGCCCGCAAGCACGGCCTTCGGTGAGGGGACCGTCGCGCACCCTGGCACTGCTGCTCGTCCTCGCCGCCTGCGGTGACGAGCGCTGGGTCGTGGCCGACGTGGTCGTACCGGCCGCGCCGGGCCGCCTCTGCCTCCTGGCTCTCGACGACGACGGCGTGGTGTACGACCGGGGCTATGACGCCGCGGCCGGGACCCTGACCTTCCTCGCCGGGGATCGGGTGGACGAGAGCGTGGAGCTCCGCGCCGAGCTCTGGCGGGGCGGCCGCCGGCTCGGCCGCGCGAGCCAGACCGCCGAGTTCGCCGGCGCGACGATCCCGCTCGAACCCCGCGCTTGCCGCGACGGGGCGGGGGGCGCGGCCGAGACCCTCGGCGGCGCGCCCGGGGCGATGGCGCTCGCGGCGGCGGACCCCGACCGAGACGGCCGCGACGAGCTCTACGTCGCCTTCGCCGACCGGACCGAGAGCCTCGACGGCGAGGCCGCCCCTTGGGAGTCGCTGGTCGGTCCGGCCGACCTCGACGGCGACTGCTTCGCCGAGCTCTGGGGCTTCGCCGGCGGCGCGCTGACCGACGGGGAGACGACGCTGCCCCTCGCGGGCGAGGCCGCGGCCTTCGGCGACGCCGGGGAGGGCCCCCGGGTCTACGTGGGCGGGCCCGACGGCCTCGCGGCCGGCGCGCCGGGCGTCGCGTCGCGGACCCTGTCGGGCGCGCCGACCCGCGCCGTCGCCCTGGCCGACCTGAACGGCGACGGCTTCGACGAGGTCGTCGCCGGCGGCGGCGCGGGCATCGAGGTCTACTTCGGCGGCGACGGCGGCCCGGTGATCGCCCCCGGGGCGACCCCCGCGGGCTGGACCGCGCTCGACCTGGCCCTCGGTGACGTGGACGGCGACGGGGACCCGGATCTCGCGGTGCTCCGCCCCGAAGGCTTCGCGCTGGCCCTCAACCGCGGCGACGGATTCCTCGAGGCCACGGCGAGCCCCGGCGGGGCCGCGGTGGGCTTGCGCGCGGGCGACGTCGACGGCGACTGCCTCGCCGACGTGGTCGTCCTCGGGGGCGCCGAGGGCAGCAGCCGCTGGTTCCCCGGCGGGACGGGCACCGCGGTCGAGCTCGGGGACGGCGTGGTCGACGCCGTCTTCGCCGACGTGCGGGGCCGGGGCCGGGAGCTGGTGCTCCTCCGCGCCGACGGCACCGTGGAGGTCTGGGGCTCGTGAGGGCGACGATCCTGCTGACGGTGCTGCTCGCGGCCGGCGTGGTCCGGGCGCAGGACGATGCGGATGATGCGCCCGATGCGGTCGATGCGGCCGATGACGCGAGCGCGCCGAGCTCGGCGACCGAGGTCGCCGAGCGGCACCTCGAGGTCGGCCGCGAGCTCTACCTGCAGCTCGACTTCCCGGGGACCATCGACGCCATGAACCGGGCCCTCGCGGTGTCCGGTGCCTCGCCGGCGCAGCGGCTGGAGGCGTTCGAATACATCGGCGCCAGCGCGGTGGTCATGGACCGGCCGGACGCGGCCCGCGAAGCCTTCCGGGCGATGCTGGGCATCGACCCCTACCACGCGCTCCGGGAGCCGAGCGGGTCGCCGAAGATTCGCAACTTCGTCGAGGAGCTCCGGCGCGCCCAGGTCCCCGATGCGGCTCTCGATCCCGAGCTGGACCTGGTGGCGGAGTTGCCCGAGGCGGCCCGCGCGGCGGCCACGGTGTCGGTGGCGGTGCGGGCCCGGGGCGAGGGCGGGCCCGCCGTGGTGACGGTGCGCGTGCGGCACCGCAGCGACGAGGAGCGCGAGTGGTCGGCCACCGAGCTCGAGCCGAGCGCCGAGGGCGAGTTCGAGGGCGAGGTGCCCACCCCCCGGACCACCGGACGGATGTTGCTCTATGCCGAGGCCCGGGACGGCGCCGGCCGCTTGGTGGGCCGGGCCGCGGAGCCCCACTGGCCCCTCCGGGTGGACGTGCGCGACGAGCTCCCCCGGCCGCTGATCCGCCAGTGGTGGTTCTGGACCGCGGTGGGCGTCGCGGCGGTGGGCCTCGCGGTGGGGCTGGGCGTCGGCCTCGCGGGCGGGGAGGGGGCCCCCGATGGGAGCCTTCCGCCGGGGACCGTCGAGCTCCCCTGATCTCGGGGGGCGCGATGCCCTATGATGCGCGCGGTGAGAGGCGTTCCGCTCGGACCCTACCTCCTGGTGAAGCGCCTCGCGCGCGGAGGGATGGCAGAGATCTTCCTGGCCCGGAAAGAGGGCCCGGAGGGCTTCTCGCGGGATCTCGTCATCAAGCGGATGCTCCCGCACCTCTCGGCGGACGCGCAGTTCCGCGCGCTCTTCCGCGAGGAGGCGCGCATCGTCGCCCGGCTGGGCCACCCCAACGTGGTCCACGTCTACGACTTCGGGGAGGACGAGGAGACCAGCTACCTGGTCATGGAGCTGGTCCGCGGGGTCGACCTGCGGGCGTTGATCGCGCGGGCGGCCGCGGAGAACTTCCGGGTGGGGGTGCCCGGCGCCATTCCTCCGCACCACGCGGCCAAGCTGCTCTCGCTGACCTGCGAGGGCCTGGCCCACGCGCATTCGCTCACCGACGGCGGCCACCCGGTGGGCCTGGTCCACCGGGACATCACGCCGAGCAACGTTTTGGTGTCCTTCGAGGGCGCGGTGAAGGTCGTCGACTTCGGGGTCGCCAAGCTCCAGCGCCGCTCGCGACGCGAGGCCACCCAGGTGGGCATGGTGCGCGGCAAGCACGCCTACCTCTCGCCGGAGCAGGCCCGGGGCGAGAAGCTCGACGCCCGCTCGGACCTCTTCAACGTGGGCATCCTGCTCTACGAAGCGGTCACCGGGGACATGCTCTATCCCCACGACGATCCGCGGAAGGCGCGGCTGATGGCGGCGTCGGGCAAGGTTCCGGACGCCAAGCGGCTGAAGGCGCTCCCGCCGAAGCTCCGCGAAGTGGCCGAGCGGGCCCTCGCGTCCAAACGGCGCGACCGCTACTCGAGCGCGCTCGAGCTCCGGGCCGACCTCGAGGCCTTCGTCCGCTCCCAGCCGGAACCCTCGGACACGTTGGAGCTGGGTCGCTACGTCCGCGCGCTCTTCCCCGACGTCCTCGCCGAGGATCAGCGCTCCCCCCGGGCGGCAGGCACGGTGCCGGCCATCGCCGCCGTGCAGGGGACCGCGCCGCTCGACGGCACCGCGCCCCTCGGGACGGCGCCGCTCGACGGAACAGCGCCGGGAACGGCGCCCCTCGACGGCACGGCGCCGGGCACCGCGCCCCTCACGGGCCAGGAGCAGCAACGGACGGACATCGACACCCCGGCGCTCCCGGCGTCGGTGGTCGCCCACGCGCACCCGCCGCTCATCGATACCGACTCCAAGATGGACACCCTGCGGGTGGCCGCGTCGGATGCCCAGCCCCGGCGGTCCCGCGGGCCCCTCGTCGTGGCGGCCCTGGCGGCGGCGCTCCTGGGGGCGGGGATGTGGGCCTGGTTCGACGGCGATCCGCGCCCCGAGATCCCTTCGGCGCCTCCGGACGTCCCGGAGCTGGCGCGCGGACGCGCGGGCGCGCCGGCCTCCGGGATGCTGCGCCTGAGCACCGAGCCGGCGGGCCTGGAGGTGCGCATCGATGGCGAGAGCCATGGTCCCTCGCCGGTCCTCGCCAGCCTCGCCGCGGGCTCCCACCGGATCGAGCTGATCGACGGCGAGGAGGTCGTGGAGACCGAGACGGTGGCCATCGCCGCCGGCGGCACCGCCACCGTGGCGCTGGTGGCGCCGGTGCCCGGCTGGGTGCGCATCCGCAGTCAGCCGCCGGGCGCGGCGGTCGCCGTCGCCGGCGAGGCCGCCGGCGAGACCCCGGTCGACGTGAGCCTCGCGCCGGGGGAGCACAGCGTGGAGCTCACCCTGGACGGCCACGAGCCCCACACGGAGCTGGTCCTGGTGCAGCCCGGCGCGGAGGCGTCGCTGAGCGTGGCGCTCCGGGAGAGCGCGGGGGAGGAGGTTCCCGACGACGCGGCCGAGGCCGCACCGACCACCCGACGGGCCCGGCGCCGCGCGCGAGCGGCGCGTTCGGGCACCGGAACCCTCAGCGTGATGACCGTGCCCTGGAGCGAGGTCTTCCTCGGCTCCCGGCGATTGGGCGTGACCCCGGTCTTCCGCATCGAGCTCCCGGCCGGCCGCCACACGCTCACCTTCCGCTCGCCGAACCGGCCGCCGGTGCAGAAGACCGTCACCATCCGCGCCGGCGCCGAGACCCGCGTCCGCGAGTCGCTCTGAGCCTACTCCAGGTCGTAGCGCTTGAGCCGGTCCGCCAGCGTCGTGCGGCTGATGTCCAGCTCCTTGGCGAGCTGGGTGCGGTTGCCCTCGGTGCGCTCGAGCCCGCGTTGGATGATCGCCCGCTCCAGGGAGGCGATGGCCTCCGCCAGGGTCCCCGCGCCTTCGGCGGCCGCCCGGGCCTCCGGGGTGCTCACCGAGCCGGCGAGCGAGTAGCCGCCCGCCTCGCGGACCGCCGGCGAGAGGTGCCGGGGCTCGACCGTCAGCGCGTCGCCGGCGGTCACCGCCCAGCGCTCGACCTCCGCCCGTAGCTCGCGGACGTTGCCGGGCCACTCGTAGCGCTCGATGCACTCCAGGGCGGCGTCGCCCACCTTGCGGGGCGCGCCCTGGACCTCGGCCAGGAAGCCCTCCACCAGGAGCGGGAGGTCGCCGGTCCGTTCGCGGAGCGGGGGCAGCCGGAGCACGAGGACGTGCAACCGGAAATAGAGGTCCTCGCGGAACTCGCCCCGGTCGACCATTGCCCGCAGGTCCCGGTGGGTCGCGGTGACCACCCGGACGTCCGCGGCGCGCGGCGCGGTGGCGCCCACCGGGGTATAGCGCCGATCCTGGAGCACCCGGAGGAGCTTGGCCTGCATGGCGGCGGACATCTCGCCCACCTCGTCCAGGAAGAGGGTGCCGCCGTCGGCCGCGCCGAAGAGGCCGGTGGAGGGCCGGTCCGCGCCGCTGAAGGCGCCGCGCACGTGGCCGAAGAGGAGGCTCTCCAGGAGCTCGTCGGTGGTGGCGCCGCAGCTCTGAGCCACGAAGGGTCCCCGCGCCCGCGGGCCGTGATCGTGGAGCGCTCGGGCGGCGAGCTCTTTGCCGGTGCCGCTCTCGCCGAGGATGAGCGCGGTGGCGTCGCTCTGGGCCAGCTTGGAGACCAGCTCGAAGACCGCGTGCATCACCGGGGAGCGCCCCACCATGCCCCAGAGCCCCGGGCTCTCCGGCGCCGAGGCCCGCGCGCGGCGGTCCTCTTCGTGGGCCACGATCTCCGCCGCCGCCGTCTCCAGGGCGGCACGCACGCCGACCAGGGCCCCGCGGTCGAGGAGCGGCAGGCGCCGCGCGGCGTCGGCCACGTCGTCGTTGGGGGCGAGGGCGCGGAGCCGCTGGACCAGCTCCGTCCGGTCGGGCTCTTCGGCGCTGGGGGCCCAGCCGGTGGCCACCAGGTGCGCGAGGACCTCGCCCTCCACCGCGATGGGGACCACCGCCGTCTGCAGCCCGGCGTGGCACACCCGGTCGCCGGCGCCGCGGCCGAGCGCCCGGTAGTGGGCATCGCAGGCCGCGAAGCCCTCTCGATGGAAGAGCAGGGCGCGGCACACGGCGACCGGGGTCGACAGCACGCCGGCCCGCTGATGGGCCAGGAGCCCTTCGGAGTCGAGGATGGCCAGGGTCACCCCGTGGGCGCGCTCCAGCACCTTGCGCGCCACGCGGACGCCCCGGAGGCTCTCCCAGCGGCCGAGCGTGTCCAGATCCACGGGCGGACGGTAGCAGAGCCGCGGCGACCGGCGGGAGGGGATCGGCCCGGCGGGTTGCCAGGGGCGGGCGACGCCCTCAGCGTGGAGGCATGCCGCATTGGGCATGGTGGATCGTCGGGGTCCTGATCATCGGGCTCTTCGCCTGGTGGCTGCACCTGCGCTTCTGGGCGAAGCGGCTGACGGTGCCCATGGTGTACGAGCGCGTGGTCCGGCACACGGCGGGCGACGGGGGTCACTTCGAGCTGCGGCACCTCGTGCCCAACGCGGAGGGCGCGACCTCGGTGCCCATCCTCCTGGTCCACGGCGTCGGCGTGAACCACCGCAGCCATGACGCGCTGCCGGACCTCTCCTTGGCCCGCGCGCTGGTGGCCGCGGGGCGCGACGTCTGGCTCCTCACGCTCCGCTCGGGCCTCACCGGGCTGCCCCGCCGGGAACGGCGCGGCGTCCGCTTCCTGGCCATGGCCGATCACGACGTCCCCGAGGCCATCGACCACGTCCTCGCCGCCAGCGACGCCGACGCGCTGGACTACGTCGGCTACTCGATGGGCGGCATGCTGCTCTACGCGGCCCTGGACCGTCGCCTCGACCCGGCGAAGCTCCGTCGCGTGGCGGTGGTGGGCTCGCCGGCGCGGGTCCGCTCGCCCTTGCCGGGGCTGGCCTTCCTCGCGCGGATGCCGCGGCCGCTGGTCCCCACGCTGCCGCTGCGGCTCGCCGGGCGCTCGGTCGCCTTCATGGCCGATTGGCTCGACACCCCGCTGCACCGGATCCTGGTGAACCCCAAGAACATGGCGAAGGGCGCCTCGGCCCGCGCCTTGGTGAACGCGATCGCGAACGTACCCGGGCCGCTGGCCGCGGACTTCGCCGAGTGGTTGGCCTCCGACGACGGCGACGTGGCCATCGAGGGGATCTCGGTCCTCGACGCGCTGGCGCAGATGACCATGCCGGCGCTCTTCCTGGCCGGGGCCGGCGACCGGATCGCGCCGCCGGAGGCGGTGGCGCGCGCCTACGAGGCGTGGGGCCGCGAGGTGGGCACGCCCAAGGAGTTCGTCCTCCTGGGCGAGGACTCGGGGGCCGCCGAAGACTACGGGCACGGGGATCTGGTCCTCGGATTCGCCGCCGCCCACGACGTCTTTCCGAGGGTGGTGGAATTCCTCGGCGAGCCGGAAATCGCGAGCACTTCGTAAGCGCGACAGGGTAGGAACGAGCCGGGATCGCGGATATGCTGGCCGTCGATGCTTCGCCTCGCCCCCGCCGTCGCGTTGCTCCTCCTCACGGGCTGTCCCGGCGAGCTGGAGAACCCCGACCAGTATCCGGACGAGCCCCTCGAGCTCTGCCAGCTCGACCTCGACGTGCCCGCGCTCTTCCAGTCCAAGTGTGGAAGCAGCGCCTGCCACGAGGGCTCCGACCCCAAGGCCGGGCTGGACCTCGTCGCGCCCGGCGTCTTCGAGCGCTTGGAGAACGTACCCGCGACCCAGTGCGAGGGGCGGGTGCGGGTGGACCCGGACAACCCCAACGCGAGCTTCTTGGTGGAGAAGCTCCGGGGCACCCAGCCGGTGGGCTGCGGTGAGCGGATGCCCTTCGTCAGCTTCCTGACCGGCGCGGAGATCGCCTGCGTCCAGCGCTGGGTCTTCGAGCAGACCATCGGCCTCGACGGCGGCGTCTCACCCGACGACGGTGGCGTCGCCGACGCGGGCGACGACTCGGACGCCGGCGAGACCGATGGCGGCGAGGCCGACATGAGCGACCCGGGGGTCGACTGCACCCCCTTCGACGCGGCCGACAACGCGGAGCTGTGTACGGCGAACGTCGACAGCTGCGAGATCAACGCGCTCGGCACGAGCTGCGACACGGCCTGTGCGACCGCCGGGCTCACCTGCGCCACGGCCTTCGACAACGTCGACGGCATGTGTGCGGCCAACAGCGACGCTCCGGCGACCTGCGACGACGACAGCCGGGCCGACGTCCATTGCGTGTGCGAGTGATGCGTTTCTGTCGACTCCTCTTCTCCTGCGGGCTCCTGCTCGGAACCCTCGGCGCCAGCGCCGCCGACGCCCAGGTCGCGATCGGCGAGCTCTCCGGTCCGGGGAACCAGGCGGAGACCGTACGGTCCCGACTGGCGGCTCGGCTGCAGAGCGACGGCTTCGAGGTCGTCCCGGTGGCCTCGGTCAGCGGCGACGACGCGGCGGCCATCGCCCAGTCGACCGGCGCCAGCGCGGTGGTGACCGGCGCCATCCGGCGCCGCGGCGGCCGCTGGCAAGCCCGCCTGACCCTCCACGACGCCAGCGGCGCGGAGCAGGGCTCGGCGACCGGCGCCAGCCGCAGCCTGGGGGGCCTCGCGGCCCAGCTCGCCCGGCGGATGGCGGACGATCTCCGCGGTATCGCCGGCTCCGGATCCGGCGGCGCGATGGCCGAGGCGCCGGGCGCGTCGGCCGAGCGCTCGCGCTTGGTGGTCGGTGACTTCACCGGCCGGGGCGCGGCCCGGATCCGCAACCAGCTCGTGCGCTCCCTGAACGACGAGTACGAGCTCGTGGCCCGGGACGATCTCTTCGACGCCATGGCGCGCCACGGCGGCGACGCGGACGCGGCGGCTGCGGCCGCCGGCGAGCTCGGCGTGCGCGCGATCCTCGAGGGGCACGTGTCCCGAGCGGGGCGACGGTGGGTCCTGCGAGTGAAGGTCACCGACGCGGGGACCGGCGAAGAGGTCGGGGACGAAGTCTTCCGGGGCCGCACCAGCGGACAGCTCGCCAGCACCGCCCGCCGCACCGGCGCGCGGCAGCTCGCGGACGCCATCGGCCGAACCCAGGTGCCCGCGCCCCCCGAGCCCGAGGTGGTCGAGGAGGCGCCGGGCGAAGAGGGCCCGGCGGTGGTGGCCGGCCCGACCCCGCCCCCTCGGCGCCGGGGTCCCGACCTCGACCTCCCGGTGGCCATCGACATCGCGCTCTACGGCCGCGTCTTCCACCGCGACCTCGCCTACAACGACGACCTCTACGGTCTCCTGCGCGGCTACACCCTGACCCTGGGGCCGGCGATCGAGCTCGCCATGCGCTGGTTCCCGGGCGCGCACTTCACCGACGGCTTCGCGGCCCACATCGGCGTGGAGGCCAGCTACGAGCGGGCCTTCGGCATCGACTCGGTGCCCGCGGACCCCGACGACGAGCGGGTCTTCCCCACGCGCTCCCAGGAGTGGATGATCGGCCTGCGCGGTCGCTTCCCCTACGACGACCACTTCTTCTCGGTGGGCGTCGGGTATGGGAACCACTACTTCATCATCGAGCCCTCGGGCCCCGCGGTGGCCGGGCGCGGCAACCAGCCGGAGATCCCCCGCACCGAGTACGACTTCCTGCGCCTGCAGGGCGAGGCGCGCCTCGCCCTCGTGGGGGGCCTCAGCCTGACGATGGGCCTGGGCTACCGGGTGGTCTTCGATTCGGGCGGGATCCAGTCCGAGGTCTGGTTCCCGGCGTCGACCGTGGGCGGGATCGAGACCGACCTCATGGTCGGCTACCGGCTCGACAACGGCATCGAGATCCGACTCGGCTTCGACTACCGCCGCTACTTCTACGCGATGAACGTCGAGCTCACGAGCCCCTGGATCGCCGGCGGCGCGCTGGACCAGTACATCGGCGGCTCCCTGGGCATCGCCTACCGGCACTGAGCCGGGACCGGAAGAAAAACGACCCACCCGGGGGAAGGTTCTCCGGGATACCCCCGTAGACCATCGCGTTGCTCCGGGGAGGGAGTGACCGGCCGCGCGGGGGAGTGTCGGCCGACGAAGACGCCGCCCGACGAACCCGGGCGGCGTTTTCCTTTTCCGTCGCCTTCGGGCGGGCGCCGACGTCCGCGGGCTGCGTCGCGTTCAGGCGGTGGCGCCGACGCCTGCGGGCCCCCGCTCGCCCACGTAGCGGGCCCGCGGACGGAGGATGCGTCCCACGCGCCGCTGCTCGGCGACGTGCGCCATCCAGCCGACGATGCGCGAGGTGGCGAAGACGGCCGAGAAGAGCGCCCGGGGCAGACCCAGGCCCTCGAGCAGGAGGGCCGTCGCCATCTCCACGTTGGCGGCCATCGGCCGGCCCGTGCGCGCGAGGAGGAGCTCGCTGGCCACCGCCTCGACCCGACCGGCGAGGGCGATGCGCGCCTCGGCGTGGGGACCGAGGAGTCGGAGCGCCTCGGTGAGGACCTCCGCCCGGGGATCCCGGACCCGATAGACCCGGTGGCCCATGCCCATGATCCGGCGTCCCGCGGCGAGCTCCGCCTCCAGCCAGGGCTGCACCCGCTCGGAGGTGCCGATGGCGTCCAGCATGTCGAGGACGGGACCGGGCGCGCCGCCGTGGAGGGGACCCGAGAGGGCCCCGATGGCCGCGACCACGCACGCGGTGGTGCTCGCTTCCGTGGACGCGACCACCCGGGCGGTGAAGGTGGAGGCGTTCAGGCCGTGGTCGATGACCGTGGCCAGGTAGCGATCGAGGGCCTCGGCCCGGGCGGCCTCGGCGCCGATCATGCGCAGCAGATCCGCGGCGTGGCTCCGCCCCGGGTCGGGCGCGACCGACTCGGCGCCAGCGTCCCGGCGAGCCCAGAGCGCGACGGCGACCGCGGTGGTGGCGGCCAGCGCCTCGGGGCCGGCGTCGCCGGCGTGGGAGAGGGCGGTGCGGGCCGCGTCCATCGCCGTCGGCGCAGCGAGCGCGTCGCCCCAGTGGTCGCGGCGAGCGAAAGCACGCTCGCGCTCGGCGCCCAGGAGCGCCGCGTCCCAGGGCGCGCCCACGGTGTCCATCAGCCGCTGGGAGGCGCCTTCGAAGCCCCGCCGGGCTAGCGCGGCCACCGGCTCGCCGGCGATCCAGAGCTCACCGCGCTCCCCATCGATCCCGCTGGCTCGGGTCTCGGCGGCGATCACTCCCGCCAGTCCATCGTTCGTCGTGCTCATCGCGTTCCTCCGTGTCGTTGGAGGGCAGCGTCGGGGCGCGGGCCCGGGGCGTCGAGGTCGATTCGTGAATCGACCTGGGCGTTTCTCAGCGCGCCTCGAGGACCTCGTAGTCCCGTACGCGCCCCGCGACGCGAAGCTCGAAGTCGTCGTCCACGCGCTTGCCCGCCAGGGCCCGGCCGACCGGCGAAGCCGCCGTCAGCACGTGGACCACGGCGCCGCCGACCTCGAGCTTCTCGCCGCCGCCGGCGGGTGCCACGAAGAAGATCCGCTCCTCGTCGTCGACCGCGCAGAGCACCAGCGCGCCGGGACCCAGGGGCCGATCCGAGAAGTCGTCGAGGGGGAGGGTGCGCACCCGGACCAGGGCCTCCTCCAGCTCCTCGACGCGCATCGCCTGACCCCGCGCCAGGTAGGTCTGCTCGAGCGCCCGGGTGTCCTTGTCGTTCTCCGGGCGCGCTTCCTCGTGGGTGGCCTCGGCGCGGGTGGCGTTGGCGGTGTCACGGGCCTTGGCGGCTTCGGCCTGGAGCCGAGCGACCAGCGCGTCGCGCACGGCGACCTTGTCGGGGAGCGAAGACATGGGAACCTGGGACTCTACCGAATCCGGCGGGCGCCGTGGCATCGTCGCCGCATGGAGGTCTGGACCCACTGGGTGGACGCCGAGCGCGCCTGCGCGCTCCTGGGCGTGAAGCGGCGGACGCTCTACTCCTACGTGAGCCAGGGCAAGATCCGGAGCGCGCCCGGCGCGGAGCCCAGCGCCAAGCGCTACGCCGTCGACGATCTGATGCACCTCCGCGATCGGGCCCGGGCGCGCAGCGGCCACGGGCCGGTGGCGGCGGCCGCGCTGGACTGGGGCGAGCCCGTGCTCTCGACGGCCATCTGCGCCATCGACGAGGGCGGGCCGCGCTATCGGGGTTCGTCCGCCCTCGAACTGGCCGGAGCCGACGTCGCCTTCGAAGCGGTGGTGGGCCTCCTGGTCGAGGGGGAGCTCGGCGCGCGCGTGTGGGAACCGGGGGGCCTGCCCGCGCTGGCCTGGCCCCGGGAGGGCGAAATGCTCCCGCGCTTCCTGGCGCGGTGGGCGGTGTGGCGCGCGGGGCAGACCCGGCGCCGCTCGCTGCTCCTCCCGCCCCAGGAGGTCATCGGGCCAGCCGTGGCGCTCTTCGCCGACGACCCCGCGGCAGTGCCGGCGACGGGACCGGTGGCCGAGCGCCTGGCCGTCGCGCTCGGGCTCCCCGGGACCGCCGGGGTCCACCGGGCCCTGAACCGGGCCCTGGTGCTCTGCGCCGAGCACGAGCTCAACGCTTCGACCTTCGCCGCGCGGGTCGCCGCGTCGACGGCCGCGGAGCCCTTCGCCGTGCTCCTGGCGGCGCTGAGCACCCACTCCGGGGCGCGCCATGGCGGCGCCGCGCGGGGGGTCGACGCGTTCCTGGCGGCGACGACGGTCGAGCGGGCCGAGCTCTCCATTCGCGCCTGGGCCCGGCGCGGGGAGATGAGCTCGCTGCCCGGTTTCGGGCACCGCCTCTACGCCGCCGGGGACCCGCGGGGCGCCGCGCTGCTCCAGGAGGCCGAGCGCTTGGCCCCGGCCGCCGAGCCGGTGCGCCGGGCCTTCGCCGTGAGCGCGGCGGCCCAGGCGCTGGGCTACGAGCCGCCCAACCTCGACTTCGGTCTCTGGGCCCTGGCCCAGGCGTCGGGGGGCGACGGCGTCACGGCCCAGGCGGTGTTCACCCTGGCGCGGATGGCCGGGTGGTTGGCCCACGCCCGGGAGCAGGCCCAGGATCCGCGGCTGCTCCGGCCCCGGGCGCGCTACGTCGGCCCGTGAGCGCTGTCGGCCCGTGAGCGCTCAGATCTTGCCGCGGCTCAGCGAGCCGACGACCTTCTTGCCGTAGCCGACCATGGTCCGCCCGACGGTCTTCACGTCCAGGGTGCTGAGCATGGTGTCCGCCAGACCGAAGGGGAGCATCGAGGGGATGGGGCCCCGGCTGTACTCCAGCATCCAGGCGTGGTCGGGGATGCGGTAGCCCTTGACCTCGTCGTTGCCCAGGTAGGCGGTGCTACCCGGACCGTAGGTGGTCCGCTCGGTCTCGCCCTCGAGGTAGCACCACATCTCACCGCGGAAGACCCAGTCGTAGACCTCGGTCGCGTAGCGACCCGAGTGGCCCTCGGTGCCGATGGGGCTCCCGAAGAGGATCACGTACTCGGTGATCGACCCATGCAGGAAGGTGAGCTGGCCCATCGCGCCGCCGGCGTTGTTCATGATCCAGCGCCGGGGGCCGTCGTCGATGTGCTTGGGGTACTCGCGCTTCAGCGCGCGCACCACGGCGTCGCAGGCCGCTTCGGTGGAGTCCTGGTTCATCCCCTCGGCCGCGCAGCGCCCGAGGACCGTCGGATCGAAGACGAATCCCATGGGGAGGTGATGCGCCACGGGGCCGGGTCACACAAGCGGATGACTCACGGTTCACCCCCCTCGCCGGACTCAGCGCGGGGGCCGGTGCCGGGTCGAGAACCAGGGCCGATAGGCGCTCTGCATCTGGGCCCGCTGACCCCGGGGCGCGTGCCGGCGGCAGGTGCGGAGCTCGTCGGAACCCTCCGGCGCGCCCCAGCGGACCTCCACGCAGTCGTTGGGGTTGTAGGCCATCTCGAAGGCCTCCATCCGGTCGACCACCTGCTTCAGCGTGAGCTCCTGCGCCGATCCATCGCTGCGGGTGTAGGTGAACTTCCGACTCTCCAGCTCCCGGTCGAGGACCTGGCGCAGCTCGGCCAAGGTGGCGTCGACCTCGGTCGCGTCCAGGCCGAAGCGCTCCGGTGCCCGGCGGACGGCGTCGGCGAAGTCCACCACCGCGTCCAGGCTGATCAGCAACCGGAGATCGCGACTGGGCGTGGCGAAGTCCTCCCAGGGCCCCGAGGTCTGGAAGATGGCCGACCCCTCGGGCATGGCCATGGTCTGGCCGCCGTGGTCGCGGACCCACTGCTCGCCGTTGTCCACGCTGACCACTCGCCGCACGACGCTCTCCTCGAGGGCGTCCACCAGGGAGCGCTGCACCGACGCCGGCTCGAGGGGCCGGGGGTTGATGAGCGCCTCCACCGAGTCGTAGAAGTCGTCGGCGCTGCCTTCGTACTGCTGCATGGAGAAGGGCGTGTAGACCCGGCTCTCGGCCAGGCTGGCGTTGTCCACCAGGGTCATGCGCCGCTCCCGGCGGTCGTAGACGGCGGGGCGCCAGGCCTTGAAGCCCGGACCGGAGTCCTCGGTCTCCGGGGTGAAGAGGAACGACCCGCGCCAGAAGCGCCGCCGGCCCACGGTGCCATCCGGCTGGGCGTCGGCCGCCAGGAGCACGCCGTAGCCGTCGAGGGTCTGCGGCTGCCAGCCGGCGACGACCAGGATGTGGCCGTAGGGGTCGGCGTAGACCGTGCCCGGCCGCAGCGCGCGGCGGGTGATGGGCACCGGGTACACGTCCGAGTCGTCGGTGCGCGGCACCGTGCGCTGGGTCGAGGAGTGCACGTTCCGCGAGACCTCGCGGATCAGCGCCTCGAAGGCGCCGACGTCGCTCACCGCGTCCACGGGATCGAGGTTCGTCTTCGGGCTGGCCGGACACTGGGGCGGCCGGCCCTCGCCCCGACCCCGGCTGCACTGCCGCCAGGCGAAGGGGAGCTTCAGCTTCCAGGCGAAGTAGGCGCGCAGGAAGTAGGGGAGGTCGGCGCAGTCGGGCTCGAGGTCGAGGGCGGCTTCTTCGTCCTGGCTGCGGTGGTCGAAGAGCAGGTTCCGCTCCCGGTCGTTCACCAGGACCTGCAGGTTGGGCCAGGTGACGTCTTCCCCCTCGGGCTCTCGGAAGAGCTGCTCCACGAAGGCGCTGTAGAGGTTCTCGGTGTCGCGTTCCCAAGCCCAGGTGGGATCCCAGGCGGGCGCGTTGGCGGCGCGCCCGTCGGCGCGCGGCTTGCCGCGGGCGACGCCGAAGTGCTCGCAGGCCACGTGCCGGGGCCCGTCGCCGAGCACCGCGGTCCAGCGGCCCTGGGCGGGCTCGGGGACCTCGGCCCAGTAGGTGAAGGGCGGGCCGCCCAGCTCGTGGACCGGCACGTCGACCCGTCGGCCCTCGGGATCGAAGATGGCCAGCTCCACCGGCCCCGGGTCCTGGGTGGCGGTCACGATGACCCGGAGCGGCTGCTCGGTGTTGGGCCGCCAGGGGGAGCGGAAGACCGCCGCGTCGAGGGTGTCCTCGCAGGTCGCGTCGTCCGCGGGTCGGCTCACCGGCGCGGCCGGCCGCATCGTCGCCGCGCCCCGGAGCGCGGCCCCGGGCGCGGTGCCCAGCACGGTCACGTGGGTGATGCGCGAGAGGAAGTCGGTGCGGCTCGACTTCTCGCCGAGGTTCAGGTCGCTGACGGTGATGCGGTCGACTCGGTTCGCCGTCTCCAGCGGCTCACCGTCGGGCCCGGTCTCGTCGCAGGGGGTCAGGTACTCGCTGAAGGCGTGGATGGCCATCGGCTCGCCCTCGGCGTCCTCGCCCAGGTACATCGCGATGTGACCGGGGAAGTGGAGAAGCACGATGCCCGCCTCGTTGGCGGTCTCGAGGAGCATCGCCTTCTCGCGCCGGGTGGCCTCGCCGGTCTCGATGACGAAGGTACCGGCCATCGCCTGCCGGGAGCTGTGCCGGGGGAGGCTCAGGCCGAAGCCGGCGAAGACGTCGAGGAGAAAGCGCGAACAGTCCCGCTGCCCCTCGCGGCCGCCCCAGCCGTAGGGCTGGCCCTCGAGGGCGAAGGCGGACTCCAGCACCGCGCGCCGGGTGAGCGGCCGGGCGGTGGGGATTCCGTCGGGCTTCGGCGCGTCGCGGAACCCGTCGCCGGTGGCGACGACGACCTGGTCGCCCACCAGGGGCAGGAAGGTGTTGGCGGGCAGGTCGGCGCCGGCGAGCTCCTGCGCGTCCACCACCTGCAGCCGAGGACCCTCGAGGAGCGCGGCGCGCCGGTCGGCGGGGACCGGGGGCGAGAGCGGCGCGTCGCCGGCGATCCAACCCACCGTGTAGCGGCTGCGCGCGAGCCACATGCCATTGGGCCAGCGGGCCAGGAGCTCCAGGGGCTCCTGGGCGCGGACGGTGCTGCAGGCATTGCGGTCGAAGTCGTGGTCGAGGGCGGGGGTGTAGAGCCCCTCGACCCGCGGGCCGCAGCGGAGGGGCACGTGGGCGGTGGCCACGCGAAGATCCGGCGCGAGGTCCACCGAGGGGCGCGCGAGCCAGTCGGTGGCCACCCGCTCTCCGTCTTCGTCGAGGTAGGCGCCGCTCTCCAGCTTCTCCCGGAGGTAGGCCAGCCGCTCGTCGATCTCGCCGTTCACTCCGGCGCCATCGAGCTCGCCGCCCAGGGGCGTCGGGCCCACCGGGTCGTCGCCGAGCCGCAGCGCGCGGTCGTGGGCCGCGATCTGCTCGGGGGTCATCAAGACGGCGTCCGGGTCGCCGTAGCGCCGCACCTGCTCCAGCCAGTAGGCGAGGGTGCGGTGCTCGGGGCGGATCCCCGGGAGGGGGTCCGGCGCCGGGGCCTGGCTGGGACAACTCGCCGGCCGGTCTTCGTCGGCGACGGCGTTCGGTGTGTCGCTGCCGCCGCCGGTCTCCGCCGCGCCGCCACAGCCCGTGCCGCAGCCGCACAGGGCGAAGGCGAGGGCCAGGAGCCCCAGGTCGGTGGTTCGTCGCGTCATATCGCTGCACCATAGGACGCTCCCGGGCGGCGGCCAGATTTCGTCCTCCGCGGATCCTCGCCGCGCGGCGCGCCCGCGCCGCCCCTGCTACAGGGCCGGCATGGGATTCGACACCAGCCATCACCCCGTCGACGAGGCCCTCGTCGACCGGGCCCTCGCCTACCTCCTCGAGGGCCAGCCCCTGGACGACCTGGTCGCCGACGCGGTGCGGGTGGCCAAGGTCCGCTTCCGCGCCAACGCCTGGGGCCTCGGCGTGCTGGACGTCGAGGGCGAGACCGGGCTGCAGTCCGACCTGCACATCTGGGGTCGCCCCTTCTTCATCACCGCCGACGAGGGCATCGGCGCGGTGATCGACCGCTACCTCGCCGCCACGCCAGAGGGGGTCGACGTCATCGCCCGGGAGCAGCTCGCGCTCCTCGACCCGGCCCTGGCCGAGCGGGTCACGCCGGACATGGAGGGGACCCTGCCCGACGACGCCGACCTGGCCGCCGAGGTCCTGGGGACCCTGGACGTGCTCCGGACGGCCTGGGCCGGCGTCGACGCCAACACGCCCGTCGAGCTCCCGGGTGGCGACCGAGTGCCGGCGCGCGAGCTCCTCCAGCGGGACCTGCCCTTCGCGGTGCTGCGCTTCGCGGCGTCGCTGCGCCCGGGGTGGATGGATCGCGGCTACGTCTGGCCCACCAACCTGCTCATCGAGGCCGACGTGCCCGAGGCGGTGATCGCCTTCGCGTCGCCCACCCGCCTCGTCGGCGCGGCCGCGAATCACCCCGAGCTGGAGCTCTTCGCTCCGCCGACGATCACCGAGAACTACATGGTCGGCGGCTACGTCGATGCCGCCCGGGTTCCCGGCGTTCGTCAGGCGGTGGAGACCCACCGGGAGACCCTGGAAGCCACCTACGACGACGACGGCGCCGAGCCGGTGATTCCCATGCGGACTTCGGTGAAGAAGCTGCGGGAAGCCCTGGCGGACGCCGAGGAGCGGGGGATGGCCTTCTGCGAGGCGACCGAGGTCTACAGCGGCTTCGCCGGTGTCATGAACTGACCCCGGCGGGCGCGCTTCAGGCGGTCGGGGTGCTCTCGGGGGTGACCTCCGGGGCCTCGACCGCGCTCTTGGCGGGCTCGAGGCCGGGGATCACGCAGGCGATGGCGAGCACCGCGGTCGAGGCCAGGACGCCGTAGGTGGCGGAGACCGCGGGGTTGGCCACGCCGAGGAGCAGGTGCAGCACGAAGTGCACGGCGGGACCGACGACGGCGGCCGCGAAGGCGCCGGCGCGGGGGGTGCGGGCGTAGAAGATGCCGAAGGTCATCGGCGCCGCCGAGGCGGCTACGAGCCCGTAGACGCCGGCCTGGGCGAAGAGGCCCACGAGCTGCGGCGGGTTGAGCGCCAGGGCGAAAGAGCCCGCGCCCATGGCCACCAGGATCAGCCGGCTGGCCTTCAGGGCGACCTTGCTGGAGGTCTCCTCGTCCATGGGCTTCATCAGCCCGAGGACGAGGTCGTTGCCGGCGATGGTCGAGGCCGACACCAGGATGCCGTCCATGGTGCTCATGCCCGCGGCCAGGAGGGCGACGCTGATCAGCGCGCCGGCCGGTCCGGCGAAGGTGTTGGCGATGTAGTAGGGCACCACCGCGTCCTGCGCGATGTCGGCGTCGGGGAACGCGACCCGCGCGTAGAGCCCCACGACGAGCACCGCGGCGAAGATGACGCCCACCACCGCGCCGACCACGAGGTAGCGCCGCAGGTCCTTCTCGCTGCGCAGGTAGAGCGCCTTGAGCAGGATGTGCGGCTGGCAGACCAGGCCGTACGAGACGATGAAGCCGCAGGCGAAGACCTCGAAGGTGCTGTCGAAGAGCCAGCTCTCGGCGCCGGGGTTCACCACCTTGGTCAGGTTGGGGTCCTGGGCCTCGAGGGCGGCGAAGAAGCCGCTGATGCCGCCGTCGGCGAAGAGGTGCAGACCGCTGGCGGCGAGCGCCAGGGCGACCAGCAACATGATCGAGCCCTGCAGCGCGTTGGTGTAGGCGTGGGCGTAGGTGCCGCCGAGCAGGATGTAGGAGAAGACGAAGCCCACCACCACGATGACGCTGGTGATGTAGCCGAGCCCCAGGGTGGCCTGCATGACCAGGGCCGAGCCCTTGACGATCAGCACCACGAAGCAGACCGCGAGGATCAGGTTCAGCCCCGCGAAGTAGGTGCGCATCCCCTTGGATTCGAAGCGCGCGCCCACCCAGTGGGGCAGGGTGAGGGCCTGGTACTTCTCGCCCAAGCGGCGGAAGCCGCGCGAGAGGAGCACCAGCCCGAAGAAGACACCGGCGGTGCCGGCCACCCCGAAGTGGATCAGCGCAGCCAGGCCGCTGCGCCACACGAAGCCGGGGTTGATGACGAAGGTCGCCGTGGAGGCGATGGAGGCTGCGAGGGTGATGCCGACGAGCACCGGACCCATGTCGCCGCCGACCGCGAAGCTCTTCATGCTGGTCGTGCGCTTCATCCCGCGCACGGCCAGAGCGGTGGTCACCACGAGGTAGACCCCGAAGGCGACCCAAGCGGTCAGCTCTCCCGACGTCATGAGGCGTTCCCTTCCATCTGCTCCGGGATCCGGAGCGCGTCCGTCAGTCGCAGCGCGGTGGCCGCCTGGTTGAAGCCCACGCCCGAGCCGACCATGAAGACCAGGCTACCGGGGCCGACCACGCGGCGGACGATGGCGTCGTGCAGGGCCATGGGGACACAGGCGGAGCCAGTGTAGCCCCACTGCCCCATGATCAGGTGGGCCTTCTCCATCGGCTGGCCGAGGTTCTCCATGACCTTCTCGATGGTGCGCTTGCGGACCTGGGTGAAGATGAAGGAGTCGACCTCGTCGAGGGAGACGTTCTCCAGCTCCGCCAGCCGGCGGGCCAGGCTGGGCCAGCCCTCGTCGTTGACGGCGGGCGGGTACTTCTTGGTCATGCGCACCACGTGGCGGCCGGCGTCGATGGCCTCCTTGGTGACGGGCTCCTGGGTGCCGCCGGCGGCGATGCACCAATCGGTGGCCAGGTTGCCATCGGCGGCGAAGGCGCTGCTGAGCACGCCGGGCTCGTCGCTGGGCCCGAGGACCGCCGCGCCCGCGCCGTCCCCGTAGAGGAAGACCATCGGGTCCATGGGGTCGGCCAGCTTGCGCATCATGTAGGCGCCGATGACCAGCACCCGGTTCAGGTGCGGCTGGGTGGCGATCATGCCACGGGCCACGCCGAGGGCGGTGGGGAAGGACGCGCAGGCACACTGCACGTCGAAGGTCCCCGCCTTCATGGCGCCGATCTTCTTCTGCACCACGACCGAGGTGGAGGGCGTGATGTAGTCCGGCGAGTCGGTGCCCAGGATGATGAGGTCGAGGTCCTCGGCGGCCACGCCGGCCACGGCGAGGGCCTCCCGCGCGGCGGCGGCGGCTAGGTCGCTGGTGGCCTGATCGTCGGGCGCGTAGAAGCGCTTCCCGATGCCGCTCTTGGGCTCGATGCGGTCGATGAAGTCGGGCGCGACGGTGGCGAATCGCTCGCGCATGACGTCGTTCGAGACCTCGATCGACGGAACGTGGACTCCGGTTCCCAGAATTTGAGCGTGGCGCATGGCTAGGCTTCTAGCGTGGCGCTTTGCTGCGGCGCAACAACATCTTGTGCAGCGCAGTGAGAAACCGTACGGAAACAATCCGGTGACCACGAGACTCCACCGCTTTCCGGTGGAGCCTGCCGTCCCAGCCTGGTCCTACGAGTTCAGCGGTCGGTGAGCTTCGCGTGGCTCGAGCGGACCTGCTCGGCGAAGGCCTCGGGTTGCTCGAAGGGGAGCAGGTGCCCGGCGCGGTCGATGACCGCCATCTCCGCGTTCGGGAAACGCGGGAACGCCCGCTGCAGCAACTTCGTCGGCGTGTCCGCCGGGCGGAAGAAGCGGTTGGGCACGAGCGCGTCCTGCGCGCCGATGACCAGCTTCGTCGGCTGGGTCAGCTTCTCCAGGTTCTCGTGGACCGGCTCGTCGAGCATCCCGCGAACGCCGCGGGAGAAGGCGTGCGCGTAGCGCTCGAGCTGGCCGCCGCTGAGGTTCGTCCGGCGCTGGATCAGCCACTCGGCCTCGGCGGGCATCCGGTGGAACCCGGCCTCCATCTGAGCACGGACCTGGCGGCTCCGGGCCGCGGCGATGGACGCCGGCCGGAAGAGGTCCAGGAGCAGGCGCCGCTGCACGCGGTCGAACGGCTCCAGGCCCGCGGGGGAGACGAGGGTCATCCCCGCCACGCGCTCGGGCAGGGAGAGGGCAGCGAGCATGCTGATCTGCGCGCCCATGGAGTGTCCCACCCAGTGGGCCGCCGGGATGTTCCGGCGGTCGAGGACACCCAGCAGGTGCTGCACGTAGAACGTGAGCCCCATGCTGTGCCGCGGCCCGCGGGTCTCGCCGCAGCCGGGCAGGTCGACGGCGATCACGCGCGTGCCGTCGGCCGTCAGCGCGCCCCAAGCGCGCGCGAAGAGCAGCGCCGAGCTCCCCAGCCCGTGGATGAGCAGGATGGGGAGCTCGCGCGGATCACCCTGGGGGTCCGAGTCTCGAACAGCGAGTTGGAAGGCGCCCGAGCGCTCGACCGTCACCGCCGGCCAGTCGGTCGGCAGTGGCGGCACCCGAGGCCGGCCCCCGAAAGCGATCCTCACGGCGTGCTCAACCCATCGAGCTTCCGCCGTCGACGTCGATCGTCCGGCCGGTGAAGAAGTCGCACTCGATGATGAACTGCACCGCGCGCCAGATGTCCTTCGGGTCGCCGATACGGCCGACGGGGATGGTCCCGACGAGGCGGTCGCGGGCGGCCTGGTTCATGCCCTGGGTCATCGGGGTCTCGATCATGCCGGGCGCCACGGCGCCGACGCGGATCCCGAAGGGCGCGAACTCGCGCATCCAGGTCACGGTGTTGGCGGCGAGGGCGGCCTTGGCGGCGACGTAGTTCGTCTGACCGCGGGAGCCGTGCCGCGCGATGGAGGAGATGTTCACGATGACGCCGCCCTCACCGTGGGTGACGAGGTGCTCGGCGAAGTCGCGGGCCATGAAGGTGGCGCCGACGAGGTTCACCTCGAGGACGGCCCGGAGCTGGTCCGCGCCCATCTTGGTGATCTCGCCCGAGGAGCGGCTCTTCCGCACCAGGAGGCCGTCGCGGATGATGCCCGCGTTGTTCACCAGGACGTTGAGACCCCCCATGACCTCGCCCGCCCAATGGACGAAGCCGGCCACATCGGCCTCGTCGCTCACGTCGAGGCGACGACGGTGGATCCCCTCCGGCAGCTCGGCCAGCTTGGCCTCGTCGACATCGCCCACGGCGACCTGCGCGCCCGCGGCGAGAAGCTGCTCGGCGAAGCAGCGGCCCATGCCCTGCGCTCCACCCGTGACGATCGCTTTGACGTTCTTCAACTCCATCGTGCTCTCCTATGAGTTCGTTGTCGCCGCCGGGGGGCGGCTGGCCCCCCGACGGTGCGGGGGGCCGAAGGGCCCCGCTCGGCGGGGCCGGGAAATCAGCTCGAGGACCGGGTGGTGACCTCGAGGGCGACCTTCCGCCAGGCGGCGTGCATCTGGGTCGCGGCGCTCAGCGCTTCCTTGGTCAGGCGCGCGGTCTCGTCGACCGCGTGCTGGGCGTGCTCCATGGACTTCTCTTCCATGCGGGACAGCTCCGCGGTCATCGCGGTGAGGTTGCGGACCTGGCCCTCGAGGGCGCTGCTCCACCACTGGTACAGGGGGTTCTGCTGCAAGTGCGTCATCGGGTCCATGGACTCTCTCCCGGGGCGGGTATGCCCCTTTTCTTCGGTGACGTCGACCTGTTCTCTCACGTCGACGGCGCGGAAGCTAAATTCGCCCGCAGGGGGGTCAAGAGAGTTTTTGTGCAGTGCACAAAAAGTGGGAGGATCGGGTCAGTCGCGCTGCAGGGAGGCCTTGAGGGCTTCGATCTCGGCGCGGAGCGCGGCCATCTCTTCCTTGGTCGTGGGCCCCTCGTCTTCGTCGGGCTCGGGCGCCATGAGCGGGGTGGGGGTCACTCCGGGGGGCTGGAGTCCCGGGAGGTTCCAGGGGCCCCAGCCGCTGAGGAGCCGCGCCATCGCGTTGCTCGCTTGAAAGGGGGCCTGGGCGAGTCCCCCCAGCGGACCCATCTGCGCGGCGACCTTCTTGCTCTGCTGATAGACCTGCAGCGCCCAGGTCATGTACTGACCGAAGAACGCGGCCAGGTCGGCCTCTTCCATGCGGATGAGCTGGGCCAGGAGGCTGGCGGGCAGGAGCTTGGCCGCGCCGCGGCTCTCCAGGATGATCTGCGCCAGCACCAGCTGGGTCAGGTCGGCGCTGGTCTTCGCGTCCACGACGCGGACGTCTTCACCGTCCCGGATCCTGCCGGCGAGCTCCTCGAGGGTCACGTACCGGCTCCAGTCCGTGTCGTAGAGCCGACGGTTCGAGTACTTCTTGACGATGATCACGACACTTTCTAGCGCCTGGGGTGTTGCGTCGCAAGACAGGCGATGTTGCGTTGCAACAAAATGTCCTTGACGGTCGGGAAGGGCCCGGTTAGACGCTCCGATGCGGCTTCGGCCGTTCCGTGACCGGGGTGTCGCGCGGGGCCTTGGGGGGTCTCGCCAGCCCCACCGTTTCAGGGGTGTGTACCGATGGGTGTGTTCAGTCGTGGCGTCTTCGGCGCCTTAGCCGCAGTGGCTCTCCTCGGCGGATGCGCCGACAACGGGACCCCGCAGTGCGCGGTCGGCGCCGACTGCGCGTCGGGCATGTGCCGCGCCGACGGAAGCTGCGTGCCGCTGGACGACGACGCGGGCCCGGGTCCGGTCGACGCCGGCGAGGGCACGGACGCGAGCGCGCCCGGGGACGGCGGTGTGGAGCCGATGAACGACGGGGGCGCCGATGTCGACGGCGGCGGCCTCTGCGCGCCCAACCACGACGGCACCATCACCGCCAGCGAGATCCCTCTGCGCGCCGGTCTCCGGGCCACCTTCCGGGTCGCCACCGACGTGACCTTCGACACCGCCGGGGAAGACCTCGGCGGCGGGCGCCGCCGCTGGGACCTGACCGGTCCCTTCCCCGGCGACGAGAGCCAGCTCGTGGAGACCCGGGACCCGGCCGGCGCGTGGTACGCCGACGACTTCCCGGGCGCGAGCTACGTCACCGAGCTCAGCGTGGAGTCGGACCTGCTCGGGGTGTTCGCCGTCGAGGCGGACAGCCTGGACCTCCTCGGCGTGGTGTCCCCCGAGGAGGGCTTCACCGAGACCCACCTGGAGAACGACCCGGCGGTGCCGGCGCTCCAGTTCCCGCTGGCCCTGGGCGACAGCTGGGAGACCACCACCAGCGTCAGCGGCCTCGCCTCCGGCGTCGGCAGTTTCTACACCGAGACCTACGAGAGCGAGGTCGATCGGGCCGGTGAGCTGGTCACCTCCTTCGGGACCTTCGAGGTCCTACGCATCCGCACCGAGTTGACCCGCACGGTGGGACTCGCGGTCACCACCGTGGTCACCTTCGCTTTCGTGGCCGAGTGCTTCGGCACGGTCGCGCAGATGCGCGGGCAGGACTACGACACCGACCAGGAACTCGGGGAGCTCGCCGAGCTGCGGAGGCTCGTGCCGTGAGGCGCCTCCTCGCCGCGACGCTGTTCGTCGGGATGGCGAGTGGATGCGTGGACTTCCACGCCGGCGCCGCCCAGGGCGCGCCGGCGGACGCCGAGTTCCTGACGCTCCGCGAGACGGCGATCCACGTCATCGACGAGGGGCCCCGGGACGCCCCCGCGGTGGTGCTCATCCACGGCTTCGCCAGTTCCACCGGGGTGTGGGCGGGGATCATCCCGGTCCTCGCCCGGGACCACCGGGTGTTGGCGCTGGATCTGAAGGGCTTCGGTCTCAGCGGGCGCCCCGAGGGCTCGCCCATCGACTACGCCCCGGACGAGCAGGCGCGGATCGTGCTCGCCATGATGGACGCCAAGAGCGTCCACCGCGCCGCCGTGGTGGCCCACTCGTGGGGATCCTCGGTCGCGCTGCAGGTCGCGCTGCAGGCCCCGGATCGGGTCGAGCGCATCGCGCTCTACGACGCTTGGGTCTACTCGGAGCAGCTCCCCACGTCCTTCTACTGGGCGCGGGCGGGCGGCGTCGGCGAGGCCATCTTCGGCGCCTTCTACGACCAGCGGCCGGAGGACAAGCTCGCGCTGGCCTTCTACGACCCGGAGATCGTCCCCCAGGCGCTGGTGGACACGGTCGAGGCGCAGCTCGCCCAGCCGGGGACCGCGGGCGCGGCGCTCCAGGCCGTGCGCGGGATGCGCTACGAAGAGGCCGAGCGACGCTACGGGGAGATCGCGGTGCCCACGCTGCTCCTCTGGGGGCGTGAGGACTCGGTCACGCCGCTCGAGTTCGGCGAGCGGCTCCTGGCCCAGCTCCCCGACGCCGAGCTGAAGGTCTACCCGCGCTGCGGTCACTTCCCGATGATCGAGGCCGCCCGCCCGTCCACCCGGGCCCTGGCGCGTTTCCTCGCGGCGCCGCCCGCGCCCGCGCCGGCGCCGGTCGCCGCGCCCGAGCCGCCGCCGGTGAGCGAGACCGAGCCCGACGTGGGAGACACCACGCCCAGCCCGGCGACCGAGCCCGAGGAGGCGACGTGGCCCTGAGGCTCGCCCTCGTGCTCCTGGGGAGCTCTCTCGCGGTCTCGGCCCAGGCCCAGCGCTCGGTCTACACCGACGTGGGCCAGGCCATCGAGGCCGAGGCGGACACGACCATCCAGGCCCACGGCGCGCTGCGCACCCGGGCCGAGGCGCTCTACAATCTGGACCTCGACCGCGGGCTCACGCCCAGCGGCCAGGCGCTCTTCCCGGTGCCCCTCGCGGATCCCACCGGTCAGTGGCTCACCCACGCAGACATGCGGCTGCGCACCGACGTGTCGCTCATCGTGCCCGCCGCGGGCATGGCGCTGCACGTGCGCATCGACGCCCTCGACAACCTGGCCCTCGGCAGCCAGCCGGACGGCGTCCCCTCGGTGACCACCAGCCAGCGGCCCGCCAACGAGCCCATCCGCATCGAGCGCGCCTACGGCCAGGTGCTGACGCCCTTCGGTCTCCTCGCCGCGGGTCGCATGGGCAACCACTGGGGCCTGGGCATGCTGGCCAACGGCGGCGACTGCGCGAGCTGCGACTCCGGGGACGCGGCGGACCGCATCGCCTTCTTCACGCCGCTCCTGGGGCACGTCTGGGGCATCGCCTACGACTTCAGCGCCATCGGGCCCACCACGCCGCGGAACCACCCGGGGCGGGTGGTCGACGTCGAGCCCTCGGACGACGTCCGCACGATCACCTTCGCGATGATCGACTTCGCCACCGACGTCACCCGCCGCCGGCGGGCCCGGGCCGGCCTGGCCACCCTGGAGTACGGCGCCTACGTCTCCCACCGCCGCCAGGACACCGACGTCCCGGCGCACTACCTCCCCGCGGCGAACCCGCCGGAGCTCGACCGCGGGCAGGTGATGAGCCGCGGGTTCCGCGCCACCGCCGTGGACGTGTGGGGCCGGCTCACCTTGCCCTACGGGCGCATCGAGGTGGAGGCCGCGCTCCTCACCGCGCGCATCGACCAGCCCTCGCTCCTGCCCGGGGTGGAGCTGCGGGACACGTACCGGTCCCGGCAGATCGGCGCCGCCTTCGAGTCCGACTTCGGGCCGGACCACGCGCTCGGTCAGAGCCCCTGGTCTCTGGGCCTCGACGCCGGCTTCGCCAGCGGCGACCCGGCGCCCGGCTTCGGCGCGCTCCTCGGCTCGCGCAACGAAGGCCCCACCCAGGCCGCGCCGCAGCCCGGCGACATCGACGGCCCCCAGGCCTTCGCCCCCAGCGACACTCGGGTCGACAACTTCCGCTTCCACCCCGACTACCGGATCGACCGCATCCTCTTCCGGGAGATCATCGGGACGGTCACCGACGCCATCTACCTGAAGCCCCACGCGCGCATCCGTCTCGCCTCGCTCGGCAAGGGGCGCCTCGAGCTCGGTCTGGCCGCGGTGGCCTCGATGGCCGTCGAGGTCGCCAGCACGCCCGGCGGGTCCCGGGGTCTCGGTGTGGAGCTCGACCCCACGCTGGCCTATGTGAGCACCAACGGCTTCGCCGCGTCGCTGGAGTACGCGGCGCTCTTTCCCCTGGCCGGTCTGGACAACCCGACCGCCGGGCTGGATGCCAAGCCCGCGCAGTTGCTGCGGCTCCGCCTGGGGTTCAATTTCTGATGGGAGTCCACCGCATGCCTCGCTTCCTGCTCTGTCTCGCCCTGCTCGCGGGCTGCGGCGAGAACCAGACGCCGCTACCCGACCGGCCCTCGTACACGGCCGCCGACGGCGGGATCCTGGAGTGCGTGCCCAACCTCGACGGTCGCATCGACGCCGACGAGATGGAGGCCGCGCTGGGGATCCCCGTGAGCTACCTGGTGTCCCCCGGCGGCACCTCGCGCGCGGTCGACCTGGTGGGCACCGTCATCGACGGGCAGCGCGTCTGGGACTTCGGCACCGACTACGCGGACGACGCGCTCATCCGCCTGGAGGCCAGCGCGGTGGACGACCAGTGGTTCGCCGGCGAGCTCGGCCTGGACCGCACCGACGACCTCTTCACGACCCCCCTCGACGCCGCGGGCACCAACCTCGGCGTCTACCGGAAGACCAGCGAGGCGCTCTTCCTGGTTGCCGCGGTCAGCGCCGCGGGCGAGCCGGAGAACCAGCGGACCCTGCTGGTCTACGACAGCCCCATCGCGCTCTACCGCTACCCGATGGAGGTGGGGGCGACCCACGTGTCCACCGGGACCATCAGCGGCGGCACGGCCCTGGGGCTCCCCTACGCCGGCCGGGACATCTACGAGGTCCAGGTCACCAGCGCCGGCCGCATCGAGTTGCCCGATCTCGCCTTCGACCAGGCGCTCCGCGTCGACGTGAAGGTCACCGTGGAGCCTGCCGTCGGCGCCTCCACCTCGCGGCGCCAGGTCAGCTTCCTCTTCGAATGCTTCGGCGAGGTCGCCCGCGCCACCAGCCTACCCGACGAGACCGTCGTCGATTTCACCACCGCCGCCGAGCTCCGGCGGCTCAGCCTGGAGTGAGAGCCATGTCCAAGAGCCACGTCCCCGACCGCCATCAGCAAGAGCCCCTCTGGGCCGCCATGAAGGCCTCGTACGACGCCTGGGAGCAGGCCGCGACGCCGCTCCTGGATGCGTGGCTGCGCAGCCCGATGTTCCTGCGCCCGGCCGGCACGATGCTCACCGGCATCACCCGGGTCCGCGCCATGCAGCGCAAGGTCATGGACCACTGGTGGGCCAGCGTGGGGCTCAGCACCCGCAAGGATCAGGAGCGCACCCTCCACGGCATCGACGAGCTGCAGAGCCGGCTGGTCGACCTGGAGACGCGCCTGGCCGACCTCGAGGGAGGCCGCTGATGGACGTCACGCCGATCCTGACCCTGCGCACCGCGCCGCAGGTGGTCTTCGATCAGCTCGCGGAGCGCGCCGACCAGCCGCGCTTCATGCTCCCCGAGCCCGACGGCTCGTGGACGCCGGTCACCTGGCAGCAGTACGCCGACGGCATCCGCGAGATCGCCCTGGCGCTCCGGGGGATGATGGCCAAGGGCGACCGCGCCTGCATCTTCGCCGCCAACCGCGTCGAGTGGAGCCAGGCCGCGCTGGGCATCCAGGCCATGGGCGGCGTGATGGTGCCCATCTACGGATCCAGCACCGACGAGCAGGCGCGCTACGTGGTGGACCACGCCGCCGCCAAGGTGCTCTTCGTCGACGGCGTGGAGCTCCTCGACCGGGTGCTGACCGGCGTGATCCAGGCGCCCAGCCTGACGCGCGTCGTCCTCTTCAGCGACGACCTCGACCCGGTCGCGCGTGCCGCCGCGCTCCGGGAGCGCGGCCTCACGGTCCCCACCGATGCCGAGCTCCAGGAGACCTTCGTGACCCTGAGCGCGCTGCGCGCCGCCGGCGCTGCGAAGCACCACGAGGCTCCCGCGGCCTTCGAGACGCTCCTCGCGTCGCTGGACCACGACGACCCCACGCTGATGCTCTACACCAGCGGGACCAGCGGTCCGCCCAAGGGCGTCCCGCTCACCCACCGGAACATCGGCGTCAACGGCCTGGACTGGCTGGAGAACAACGCGCCGGTGCTCGAGCTGGAGCAGGTGGACCTGCTCTGGCTGCCCATGAGCCACATCTTCGGCTACGGCGAGGTGGGCGCGGGCAACCAGCTCGGCTGGGTCACCTACATGAGCGACCCGCGCAGCGTGATGGACGACCTGCCCCGGGTGAAGCCCCAGGTCTTCATGAGCGTGCCCAGCGTCTGGGAGAAGCTCGCCGCCTGGGCCTCCGAGGCCGACGATCCCGGCGCGCGCCTCCGCGAGCTGACCGGGGGCCGGCTCGAGTTCTGTCTGAGCGGCGGCGCCGGCTTGAAGCGCGAGGTGAAGGAGCGCTTCCACGCCGAGGGCTTCCTGATCATCGAGGGCTACGGCCTCACCGAGTGTTCGCCGACCCTGACCCTCAACCGGCCCGGGGACTTCCGCTTCGACACCGTCGGCAAGCCCCTGCCTTCGGTGGAGCTGAAGCTCGCCGCCGACGGCGAGATCCTGGCCAAGGGCGACAGCATCTTCCGCGGCTACCACGAGGACCCCGAGGCCACCGCCCGGGCCTTCGACGCCGATGGCTTCTTCATGACCGGCGACATCGGCCGCTTCACCGAGGACGGCTTCCTGCAGATCATCGATCGCAAGAAGGACATCCTGGTCACCGCGGGCGGCAAGAACGTGGCGCCGGCCAACATCGAGCTGCGCTTCAACGACGACCCCTTCCTGGCCCACGTGGTCGTCTTCGGCGACGCCCAGAAGTACCTCGTCGCTGGCGTCTGGCTCGCCGATCCCACCGGCCTGGACGGCGCCGAAGGGCGGGTCCAGCAGAGCGTCGACCGGGTCAACGGGCAGCTCGCCCGCCACGAGACGATCAAGAAGTTTCGCATCATGGACGAGCCTCTGACCGTGGAGAACGGCATGCTGACGGCGACCCTCAAGGTGCGCCGGAAGAAGGTCTACGAGCGCTTCGGCGACCAGCTCACCACCCTGTACGACCGATGATCACCAACGCGATCCAAGCCCTGACCCGCGTGGGTCAGATGATGCGCACCAAGGCGCGGGTGGGGCAGACGCCCCACCACGTCGCCCGCGACCACGGCAACTGGCGGCTCCTGCGCTTCCTGCCCGATCGGCCGCGCCACCGTCGGCCCATCCTGATGGTCCCGTCGATGATCAACCGCTGGTACGTGCTGGACCTGATGCCCGGCCGGAGTCTGGTGGAGTACCTGGTCGACGAGGGGTTCACCGTCGACGTGATCGACTGGGGCGCGCCGCGCCGCGAGGACCGCTACCTGCGCCTCGAAGAGGTCGCCGGGGCCACCCTGGGTCGCGCCATCCGCGCGTCCGCCCAGGACGCGGGGGCCGATCGCCCCCACGTGCTCGGCTACTGCATGGGCGGGACCCTGACCGCGATGCACGCCGCAGTGCACCCGGAGGCCATGGCCTCGCTCACCACCCTGGCGGCGCCGGTGCGCGCGGCGGGGATCCTGGCCGACTGGACCCGCTCCCCGGCCTTCGACGCCCGCGCCCTGGTGGACGCCTTCGGCAACGTGCCCTGGCCGATCCTGCAGGCGAGCTTCCTCCTCCTGCGGCCGACCCTCACGCCCTCCAAGGTCGCCTTCCTCTGGGACCGCGCGATCCGCGGTCCGTGGAACGAGGACTTCATCGACGGTTTCCTGGCCAAGGAGAAGTGGGCCAACGACAACGTCTCGATGCCCGGCGAGGTCTTCCGCGCCTGGGTCGAGGACATCTACCGCGACGACATGCTCGTCGAGGGCGGCATGCGCATCGACGGCATCCCGGTGCGCCTGGAGCAGATCACCACGCCGCTCCACGCGCTCACCTTCGCCGACGACTACATCGTCCCCGAGGAGAGCGCCGAGCCGCTGGTGGAGATGGCCGCCTCGACCGACAAGGTGCACCTGCATCTCCCCGGCGGGCACGTCGGCGCGGTGGTGAGCAAGGGCGCCAAGCATCACCTCTGGCCGCTGCTCTCGAGCTTCTGGGCCGACCGCGACGAGGCCCCCAAGGCCCAGCCGCTGCGCAGCCTGGCCTGACCTCCGGGCGGCCGCTCGACGGAGCGGTCGCCGACCTCAGAGGTCGACGAGCTCGGCCTGGGGCGGTCGACCGGCGACCAGCTCGAGCCGCGCCAGCGACGGATGGCGCATCCCTGACCCGGGGCGGCGACTCGGATATCATGCGCCCGTGCGCGTACTGCTTTCTTCCCTCCTCGCGGCCGGGCTCGTGGTCGCCGGGTGCTCCTCGGACCCAGCGGCGGTCCTTCGCGTGGACCTCCGCACCGACTACCTCCCCGGCCTCGAGTTCGCCGAGGTGCAGCTCGAGGTCGAGGGAGCGGACACGGTGCTCGTCGTCCCGGTGGCCGCCGGGGTGGACTTCCTGCGCGGCGAGCGGCTCACGACGCTGGACACCGCCGGCCAAGGCACGGTGCTCGTCCGCGGCGCGCTGGTGACGGCCGCCGGCGCGGTGCTCGCCGAGCGCACCGTCTCCGCTCGCCTGAGCGGGCGCTCCACGCTGACCCTGCTCTTCTCCCGGAGCTGCGAGCTGGTGGAGTGCCCCCTCGACGGCGCTCCCGGGGCCACCGAGTGCCAGGGCGGCGTGTGCGTCCCGCCCGACTGCTCGCCGGAGACGCCCGACGCCTGCGGCCCGGCCGAGTGCGCGGCCGATGGCGACTGCCCGCCGCCGGTCGCCGCGTGCGCCGCGGCGCTCTGCGTCGAGGGCACCTGCTTCGAGGGACCGGTGGAAGGGCGCTGCGCGAACGGCGAGGTCTGCCACCCCACGGTGGGTTGTTTGGAGGTGGGGCCGACCGACGCAGGCATGCCGGACGCCGGCCAGCCCGACGCCGGTCCTCCGCCCCAGTGCGCCACCGACGACGACTGCGACGACGGGCTCTTCTGCAACGGGGTCGAGCGTTGCTTCGAGGGGACCTGCGCACCCGGCGGCGGCGCGCCCGACTGCGACGACGGCGTCGACTGCACCCGAGACGACTGCGACGACGGAGCCGGGGTCTGCGTGAACGAGCCCGACGACGGGCTCTGCACCGCGTCGACCGGCGGGACCTGCTCGGCCACCGGGTGCCAGTACCCGAGCTGCACCGCCGCGACGTGCACCGCCGGGCCCTGCCAGACCGCGGTCTGCGAGGGCGACGTCTGCGTGCGCACGAACCTCTGCGACGGCGACCAGACCTGCTGCGGTGGCTCCTGCGTCGCGCCCGGATGCGACGACGGGAACCCCTGCACCGACGACAGTTGCGGCGCGACGGGTTGCGTGAACGCGCCCAACACCAACCTCTGCTCCGACGGGAACCCTTGCACCTCGCGGGACGAATGCAGCGGCGGGACGTGTCAGGGCGGGCGGCCGACCCTCTGTACCGACGGCAACCTCTGCACCACGGACTCCTGCGACCCCAGCACCGGCTGTCGCTTCACCCCGGTGGCCGAGGGCACGAGCTGCGGCGACGACGTCTGTGGCACCTTCAGCCCCTGCCGCGGCTCCTGCAGCAACGGGACCCAGACCCGCTTCTGTCGACCCCAGACCTGTGACGCCGCCGGCCTCTGCGTCGAGGGCGATCCCGTGGCGGACTCCCAGGGCTGCGCCATCCCCGACGGCGACGCCTGCACCACCTGCGGCGGCACCTTCTGCGGCGGCGGGCCCACCCAGCGCTGCATCGGCACCTGCTTCGGCGGCTGCTGCACCGACGGCCTCTGACGGGGACGATCGTCGTCATTGTCGTCATTTCGTCCCCCGACCGCCGCCGACCTCCCCCTAGCTAGCCATTGGCGAGCCTGAGAAGGAGCACGAGGATTGCCGCGAGCCCAATCAGACCGAACGCGGACCCGAAGCCGTACCAGAATGAGCGCCACGAGACCGGGGGGTGACGGGACTCGCTGAGGGGGTAGTGCTCCAGCACGACGGCGGGGGGCGGGTTATCTCTTGCGTCCGGAACGCGGACGATGCTATCTGCCATCTGTCGATTCTCCTTGAGTCATTTCGGGTTGAGGGTTGGCGTTGCGACCGGCGGTCCCTGGAAAGTCGGCCGGTCGCATCATGGGCTAGCGTGTCCCCAGGGTTTCCCCATGGGGCACAGGATGTGGGGCAGGCTGCATGGCGACCCCAACAACCTGTCGTGGGAGACCCCGGTTTCTACCCCAGGGGAAGGCGCGTCAAGCGAAGTTCGGGAGGTTGCGGGAGGCCTTCGGTAGAACGCAGTGATTCCAGAGTATTGGCGGGTCAAAGAATCGTCGCCCGACCCCTGCTAGAGTGATCGAGACGGGGGTGTCACAAACACTACCGTAGAGGTTGTGATGCAACGTAGGGCCATCCAGTGAGATCCGCCGCCTGTTGTCTGTGCGGTCTGAGAGGGATTCGGGCAGCGCGACGAGGCGTGACGGGGCGCGCGTGGGGGTTCCGAGTGCGGATGTCGTCCTGGGTCGGTGCTCATGGGCTAAGTAGTTGTCCGGTCGATGACCTCGCGAACCAACCTGACCCCCGGATGTGACAATCGAAGGCGATCGGGGCGCGGGGAGGCGAATCGTTCGCTGAATAGAGATGGGGCACGGGGGATCGCATCGGGGGAGGATTATCCCAGCGGCTTCCGGTGCCCCGAGGTCACACGCACGTGTTGACCCGGCCCTCTGACGTGTCCACGTCACTTTGACGGGTCGCACAGGCCTGGTCTGCCCCCAAAGCTTGATCCACCGCTTATGAGACTCCCGGCGGGTTGGGGTTGTTGCGCGCCTGGGCTGATTCCCAGGAGCGCCGAGTGCACTCATTGGGCGAGAGAAGAACCAGTTCGACCGCACCGCCGTGGTGAACAACCTCTACATACTCGATGCCCTGTGGGACGAGGCGGCTCGAGGTTTCTGGTCAGCTCTCTAGCCGAAGAGCCCCTCCAGCACGTCGAGATCCCTCGCCGCGTCGCCCGCGCCGGGCTCCGTCGGTAGGAGCAGCGTCGCCCGCCCCGGCGCGATTCGGATCGTGCCCAGCCCCAGCGCGCCGTGCACCAGCCCGGCGCGGTGCAGCGACTCGAGGGCCCCGCGGATCTCGCTCCGCGCCCGCGCGCGCTGCGCGTCGTCCATGAGCGCCCGCGCCAGGGTCTCCCCCTTGGGCTCCTCCAGGATGGCCCGCTGCGACTCCAGATCGATGTCCAGCACCGCCTGCAGATGCGGCCCGTCGGCGGCCGCGAGCTTCTTCAGGAACGCCGCGCGGGTCTCGTCACAGGGCTCGACCCGCACCGTCCGCCCGAGCAGCTCGTCCTGGGCCAGGTACGCGCCGTCTTCGCGCGCCTCCAGCAGCGTGTAGCGCTCGGTCTCCGGCGGCGGCGGCGCGCTGGTCATGCGCGAGGACGACTCCGGCGGCTTCGCGGGCTTCTCCCGGGCGATGAGCTCGGCCAAAGCGTCTTCGTCGGGATCGCTCCAGTCGAGCGCGTCCATCGTCCGGCGCACCGCCTCGACGGACTCCGGGCGGTCCTCGAGGCCCTTGCCCAGCAGCTCGGCCACCAGGGCGTCGAAGCCCTCGCTCAGGCCCGGGCGCAGCGAGGACGGCGAGGGCGGCACCCGCTCCAGGTGCTGGGTGACGAAGTCGGGGCCGGGGAAGGGGAGCTGCCCGGTGAGCATGCGGTAGAGGATGCAGCCGAAGGCGTAGAGGTCGGTGGCTGCCTCGGGCTTCTGGGAGCCGGTGATCTGCTCCGGCGCCATGTAGGCCAACGTCCCCATCAGCGCGCCGGTCAAGGTCGCCCCGAGGTCCTGCAGGTGCGCCGTGCCGAAGTCGCCGATCTTCACGTCGGCGGTGGCGCCGAAGAAGACGTTGGCCGGCTTGAGATCCCGGTGGACCACGCCGCGGCGATGCACGGTCTCCAGGCCGGCGAGCACGCCGCGGGTCACGTGCCGGACCATCTCCAGCGGGAGCGGGCCGGCACCCAATCGGTCCTCGAGGGTCCCACCGGCCATGTACTCCATGACCAGGAAGGGCCCATCGGGGTTGAACTCGTGGACCCGCACCACGTTGGGGTGCTCGAGCCCGGCGGCGACCCGCGCCTCGCGCTCGAAGCGGGTGTAGGCGTCGCGGCCCTGGGAGCCGGAGCCGACGGTCAGGATCTTCACCGCCACGTCCCGGTCGTAGAAGCCGTCGTGGGCCAGGAGGACGCGCCCGGTGCCGCCCGCGCCCAGGGTCCGCACGATGCGGTAGCGGCCCGCGAGGAGCTGGCTGGCTTCGTCGCCCTGGGCCATCCCGGCCGGGCCCCGTTCGTCCCCGAAGGTCTCCTTCAGGAAGGCGTCGACCTCGATGGGCAGCTCGGGGTGCCGCCGGCGGAGGCGCTCGAGCGCCGTCCCCGCCGCGTCGTGCATCTTCAGCGCGTCGAAGCAGGCGACCAGCATCTGGAGCGCGGCGTCGCCATGCTCGCGATCCTCGGCGGCGCGCTGGAGCGCCCGGGCGGCGTGGTCCCAGCGACCGAAGCCCGCCAGGATGCGACCCAGTCGCAGCGCGGCCCCGGCGTCGTCCGGGTCCTCGCGCAGCCGCCGCTCGTAGAGCACCCCGGCCTCCCGATAGCGCCCGCTGCTCTCGTGGCAGCGGGCCGCCTCCGCCAGCTCGCCGGCGCGCTCGAAGAGCTCGGCCGCGAGGTCGACCTCGCCGGCCGCTTCCCGGAGGCTCGCCGCGTCGATGGTGCGGCCCTTGGCTTCGGCGGTGGCCGCCGCGGCGCTGGCCTGGTCGGGGTGGTCGGGGAGGACCGCCAAGAGCCGCTGGAGCGCCGGCCGCTCCTGGCCGGCCAGCGCGTAGGCGTAGGCGTCGGCGAAGAAGCCGGCGTCCTCGGCGACCTCGCGGGCGCGACTCCATTCCCAGACCTCGGCGAAGAGGGCCGCCGCGCGCCGGGGCTCGCCGTGCTGCAGGCAGAGGTTGGCGGCCTCGGCATGTCGCCCCGCCCCGACCAGGGCGGCGATCTGGGATTCGAGTTCGCTCATCGCAGCGTCAGGGGCAGGCGGGTGAGGGCGGCGCCGTCGACGGTGATCAGGCCATCGTTCACCGAGCGACCGCGCAAGACGACCCGGCCGATGGCGCCGCCGCCGCCCCCGCCGGGCTCCCCGTTCTGGCCGGGGAAGCCCTCGAGGAGGCCGTCGGCGCCGCCGGGGCCGCCGTCGCCGGCGCCACCGCCGCCCTCGGCGAGGTCGCGGTCGTCGTGGCCGCGCTCGCCGTCGTGGGAGCCGTTGCCGCCGCCGCCGCCGCCGCCGCCGTTGGCGGCGAGGACCCCCTCGAGCTGGATGTATCGCGCCTCCAGGAAGAGGGTGCCGCCGGCGCCCCCTCCGCCGCCGCCTTCCTTGGCGCGCTCACCGCCCGCGCCCGGGCTCCGCAGGACACCGTCGACGTAGAGGATGCCGCCGGCGGTGATCTGCAGCGCGCCGCCGCCGCCCCCGCCAGGACCTCCATCGCTGGAGCTTCCCCCGCCGCCGCCGCCCCCGCCGCCGACGAGCGGCTCCCCGTCGGGATCGGAGATCACCGGCCCGCCGGCGCCGCCGTGGGCCCCGTCGTCGTCGCCGCCGCGGCCGCCCGCGGCCACGTGGCCGCCGCCGCCGCCGCCGCTCTGCTGGCCGCCGAAGGTCCCGTGCACGTCGCCCTCGTGCCCGCCGCCGGGATCGCCTCCGTGGCCCCGGCGGCCGCCCCCGGCGCCGCCGCCGGGTCCGGCGTCGCGCCCGTGGGCCCCCACGTCGACGGTGCCGGCGACGTACACGTCGCCCGCCACGAGGAGCACCAGCGCGCGGCTGCCGGAGGCGGTGAGCTCGGCGTCCTCGGGCAACACCAGGGAGCCGAGTGAGAAGATGCCCAGCTCCGGCCCCAGGAGCGGCTGGGACTGCACGGTGAACTCGATGCCTGCTTCGTCCCCTTCGCCCGCCGGGCGCAGCTCGGCGTCGTCGGCGGTGATCGCGCCGGTGTCGGTGTCGAAGTGCAGGCTCGCGGTGGGCTCCACGTCCACCTCGCTCGCGAAGAGGAGGTCGTCGTCGTCCACGTGGGTGACGTCCAGGTTCCCGCAGACCAGCCCGTTCGGAGCGCACCCGTAGACGCACTCCTGGACCGGGATCCAGAACCCGTCGTCGCAGGCGCGCAGGTCCCCGTCGACGCAATCGCGCTGGCCTTCCTCGCACTCCGGCGGCGGCCCCAGGTCGAGCGGTCCGAGATCCGGCGGCCCCAGGTCGGGCGGGCCGAGATCGACGCCCAGGTCCTCGGGTCCCAGGTCGGGCGGCCCGTGATCTTCCGCGATGCCGGAGACGTCCACCGCGCAGGCGCTCAGGAAGAGCGCCGCCGCCAGCGGACCCGGCCTCACGACGAGCTCGCCTCCGCGAGGGCCGCCTCGGCGGCGCGGGTCTCCGCTTCGGCCTTGGAGCGGCCTTCGCCTTCGCCGAGGATCTCCTCGCCCACCACCACCGCCACCCGGAAGATGCGCTCGTGGTCGGGCCCGGCGGTATCCACCACCCGGTAGGTCGGGGTCTGGCCACGCTCGCTCTGCACGGCTTCCTGGAGTCGGCTCTTCGCGTCGCGCTCCGCGGAGGCGCCGCGGGCCTGTTCGGCGAAGAGACGGTCGACCAGGGCCAGCGCGGCCGGCGCGCCGCCGTCCCGCAGCACCGCCCCGATGACCGCCTCCATGGCCGAGGCCAGGAGCCGGGGCTTCTCTCGCCCGCCGGAGCGTTCCTCGCCGCGGCCCAGGCGGAGGGCTTCGCCGATCCCGAGGCCGACGGCGACCCGGGCCAAGCTGGCCTCGCACACCACGTCGGCGCGGAGGCGGGTGAGCTCGCCTTCCCCGGCGTCGGGGTGGGCCTCGGCGAGGAGCGCCGCCACCGCCATCCCGAGGACGGCGTCCCCCAGGAACTCCAAGCGCTCGTTGTCCGCCCGCGCCAGGGCGGGCTTCTCGTTCACGAAGGAACGATGAGTGAGCGCGTCGACCAACCACGCCTCGTCGGCGAACCGGTGGTCCAGGGCGTCGAGCAGGCGTCGGCGGGCGGCGTCGTGCGCGTCGGGCATCCGCCGGGTGGTTTAGCACGATTCGAGGCGGCCGCGCGCCCTCAGGTGGAGAGCTCGAGGACCCACCGGCCTTGCTCGGGCCCATGGACCCGCAAGCGGACCGGGTCGCCCACCCGAGCCACCCGGGTGGTGCCCCGGCGGAGCTCGGCGCCGTCGTCGCTGACGGTCACCTCGCCGCCGAAGCGTGCCTGGTGGCGGAGGTAGGCCTTCACGTCGATGGGCGGCTCGTCGAGGCGGATGTAGGCCTTGCCGCTGGCCAGACCCATCAGGGTCCCGCTCAGCTCGCGGTCGGCTTCGCGGGTCTGCGCGAAGAGCTGCTCCAGGACCAGGGCGTTGGCCTCGTTCTCCACCGTCTTCTGCTTCATCTTGGCGGCGTTGGCGGCCTCGACGACCCGGTCGCGGCGCTCGGGGTCGATGTCCCCTTCGCCGGCGAGGGCCTCGAAGAGCTCGTGGTGCAGGTGGATCCCGACCACCTCGCGCATCGGCGAGGTGAAGCGCGCGTAGACGTCGGCGCCCACGCCGTGGTGGCTCTCCGGATCCTCCTGGAACATCGAGCGCACGTTGAGCATCACCGCCTGCCGGTGGATCGCGGCCGCGATGCGCCCTTCGTCGCCGGTCTCCGGCAGCTCCTCCAGAAAGCTCGCCAGGGGCGTGCCGGCGCTGCGGCTCCAGGTCCACCGCCGGGGGTCCAGCGCGTGGACCCGGGCCAGCGCGACCAGGAAGCGCTCGAAGGTGGCCACGCGCTCGGCGGGGGGTGCGGGGTGGACCCGGAAGATGGGCTCCACGTAGTCGGCGTGGGTCGCGGCCAGGAGCCGGGCCCCGGCGACGTTGCAGAGCAGCGAGACCTGCTCGTTGTAGCGCTCCACCGGCGCGCGCAGATCGGCGCGGGTGATGAAGCCCAGCGGGTCGTCGACTCCGATCCGGACCTCGGACCGCCGGTAGCGGACGATGTCGCGCTCCTCGGCGAGGACCATGCGGGCCTCGCCGACGGCGCGGAGCGCCGCCAGGCTGGCGTCGATGGTCGCGTCGTCCCAGCGGCCCGGGGTCCCGTCGTAGAAGGCCTGGGCCTCGGCGAAGGAGAGCTTGGCCCGGCTGCGCACCAGGGCCCGCTCGACCTCGGTGTCGCGCAGGCGACCTTCGGCGTCGAGGTGGAGCCGGAAGAGCATCGCGCGACGCTCGACGTCGGGGTTCAAGGATACCAGCCCCTCGGAGAACGCCCGGGGGAGCATGGGGATCACCAGGTCCGGGAGGTAGTAACTCGCGCCCCGGCGGAGGCTCTCGGCGAAGAGCGCGCTACCCGGGGGGGCGTAGTGGCTCGCGTCGGCGAGGGCATAGTCGATGCGCCAGCCCTCGCCCGCGCGCTCGACGTAGACGGCCTGGTCGAGGTCCCGGGCCGAGGCGCCGTCGATGGTGACCAGGGGGAGGGCGCGGCGGTCGACCAGCGCCGGATCGTCCAGGCCCGGCGCGGCGAGGCCGCGCTCCACTTCGCGGAGCGCGGCCTCGGGGTAGCGCGGGTCGAGCCCGTGGCGCGCGGCCAGGGCCCAGACGGCGGCGGCGGCGCTCCCGGCCGGGGCCAGGGTCCGCCGCGTGCCGTCGGCGCGGACGGCCACCACCGAGCCCGGGGGCTCGGGGGCGGTCTCGCTCGGGTCGCCCGAGCCGAAGAGGGGGGCCAGGCGACCGTCGGGGTCGACCCGGCCAAGAGTGGTGTCCCAGCGCACGGAGCGCAGGATACCGGGTTCAGCTACGGGGCGCGTGCACGTCGAAGCGGATGACCACGTCGTCGTTGATCAGGTCGTCGGGCATGCCGGGGTAGACGATGCCGAAGTCCTGGCGCTTGATGACGAACTCGGCGCTGGTGGCGACCTCGTCGTCCTTCACCTCGACCTTGGCGGGGAAGCTGATGCTCTTGGTCTGCCCGTGGAGGCTCAGGTTGCCGGTGATGCGGTGGGTGGCGCCGTTCTCGCCCGCGCGGGCCTCGATGGCGGTGGTGGTGAAGGTGGCCTCGGGGTGGTTCTCGACGTCGAAGAAGTCCTCGGACTTCAGGTGCCCCTCGAGGCGCTCGGGCTCGATGTCCACGGAGGCCATCTGGATGGTGATGTTCACGCGGCTGGCGGTGACCTCGTTGGGGTCGAGGTCGATGGTCCCCGACCACTCCCCGAAGGTGCCGGCGTGGCTGTCGCTCACCTTCGCGCCGGTGAAGCCGACGCTCGAGCGAGCGGTGTCGATGGTGAGCGTCTCGCGGGCTTCGCTCGCGGGCGCGGCGGTCTCCTCCGCCTGGGCTTCGCCGACCTCGGCGCTTTCGACGCCTTCACTGTAGTCGTCACAGCCGGTGGCCAGGATTGCGATGGAGAGGAGAGAGAGAGTCAGTTTCTTCATGGCCCGTTCGACGCACCGCCCCAGGGTCGGTTACGTTGCTCAGGTGCAACGCTACGGTGCGTTGCATGGGCTTTTGCGCAACGGGCGCACACCGCCTCGCTCGCGCCGGTCCAGGGCACGCTGGCGGCGATCGGGAGCGGTCTCTATCCTCGCCCATCGTGATGATGGGGACGATGGGGACGAGCGCGCGGCGCACGGAGTCGCCTTGGACGCTGATGCGGCAGGCCGCGGGGACTCCTCGCGAGATCGCCGACAAGCTGCGCCGGCTGGCCGCGGCGCTCGGGACCTACGGGCGCGGGCGGGAGCTCGACGCCCGGCTCGGGCGCCTGGAGCGGCTCGGCTTCGTGGACCGGGTCCCGACCCGGCTCCAGCTCCTCGTGGGCAGCGTGGACATGCTGCGCTTCTGGATCGTCCCGGCGGCCGAGGACTACTACGGCGAGCAAGGCATCGACTTCACCTTCCACCAGGTGCTGCGTTTCCTGGACGAGCCTGCGTCGCTGGTGGACCCCACCGGGTTCCTCTCCACGGCGGACAACATCATCGGCCACCTGATGCAGGTGGTGCACGCCAACCCGGCCTACGACCTGCAGCTCCTCGAGTCCCACGAGGACGGGCTGGCCGAGCTCGAGCGCCAGGTAGTCCAGATGATCGCCGGGACCCACCCCCGCGCTCGCTCCATCGGCGCCATCGTGGAGGACCCCGGGTACCACGAACGGCTCCTGGGTTACGTCCGGGAGTACCGCGCCGATCGCGCCGCCGAGGCCCCCCTGCGGGAGAACGTCACCCAGGACCGCTTTGCCCGGATCGAGCGGACCTTCGGGACCCTCCCGGCGGCCATGCGCTACTTCGCGCAGCTCCCGGCCGACCCCCTCGGCGCGGCCCGGCATCTGGTGCGCGTGCGGCAGTTCCCGGAGCACCTGGGCGAGCCCGTGGCAGGGGCCCGCGCTGGCGATCCGCTCCCGGCGCCTTAGACCGGGGGTATGCGCTCCGCCCTCGTCCTCACCCTCGTGCTCGCCGCGACGCCCGTGGGCGCGCAGACGACGACGGGGGCCATCCCCAACACCGGCGCCACCAACCGCGCCGCGCTGCCCTCGGCTCCGGCGACGACGATGTTCGCGCCGGCGACCACCGGGAACAGCCGCGCCATCCCTGCGGGCGCGACCGGCGGAGCGATCCCCAACACCGGCGCCGCGACCCGGATGGAGGCCACCAACACCAACCGCGTCCAGGGTACGGGGGTCCGGGGCCCGGTGGGCGTGTTCCCGCCGCCGGTGGTCCCCGTGGCGCCGCAGCCCACCACCGCGACGAATGCCACCACCGCGACCGAGACCGCCGAGACCGGGGCCACTGAGGGCGAGGCCGGTCGTGAGCGCGGCGGTCGCATCGAGCTCGGGGCCATCCCCGCGGTCAACGGGCCGCCCGCCGCGGACCATCGCGAAGTGGCCGCGCGCCAGGCGCTGGTGGCGTCGCGCCAGGCGCTCCGCGATGCCCTCGCCAGCCGGAACCCCTCGCGGGTCGCCAGCGCGCGGCGGGATCTGGAGCGGGCCCGAGCGGCGCTGCAGCAGGCGAGCGACGATCAGAACCGGGCCGCGTGGCTCGAGTCCCTGGAGGCCCGCCGGGAACGCACCCGCGGGCTTCGCGAAGACGCCGAGGGCTGGGAGGCCCACGTGGAGATGCAGCGCCGCGCGCGCTGGGCCCGGATCCGCTCGGAGCAGGCGGCCTCCGCCGACCTGAGCGACGAGCAGCGCGCCGAGCTCCGGCTCCACGCGCAGCGGATGGCCCGCATCGCCCGCGCGCGGGAGCTGGCCCGTCGCGCCGGCGACCCGGCCGCGGTCCACCGCGCCGACGCCATCGGTGACCGCGAGGTGGCCCGACACGCCGCCGCCCTCCGGGAGCTGGGGCTCCGCGACGACGTCGAAGAAGGGCTCTGAAACGACGACGGGGACGACCTCCGAAGAGGACGTCCCCGGGTCCGCGGGATCCGCGCAGTGGGCTCAGGCGCCCTGCTTCTCCTGGTTCACCGCCCAGTACGAGAGCAGCTCCATGTCGTCGATGATCCGCGAGTGGAAATGGCCCCAGACGTCGCTGATCATCACCACCGCGCCGTCCTCGAGCTTCGGGGTCAGGAAGAGCGCGCGGTAGCTGGCGCCGCTGCCGTCCTCGACCTCGCCGAGGGCGGGGAGGGGCTCCTTGGAGACCGGGCAGAAGAGCTCGCACTTGGCGCCCTTGGGGATCTCGGTGAAGCCGGCCTTGCGACCGTCGCCGTGGATCGGGCTCAGGTGGACCACGCCCTCCTTGCCGTCCGGGAGGCGCACGCCCACCGAGACCGCCGGGTACCCGTCGAAGGTCACATCGGAGACGCCGACCAGGTTGTCACCCTTCGGACCGAAGGCCTGGGTCACCACGATCACGACGCCGTCGTCGTTCTGATCGATGCCCACGTGGGGCGCGGGGACCTCCGAGTGGCGCCCCGTGACGTGGAGGTTCGCGTCGTCGATGTGATTGCGTTCGTCGCCGGCCATGTCGATCTCTCTGTGTCCTGTCTCTGAAGCGGGGGGAAGGCGGCTACTCTGCACCGGCGCGGGGTGCGCTGTCCATGCTCGCGACCCGCTTCCTGCGCGGGATGATGCGCATCACCGGCGAGATCACCCCGCCGGCGGCGACCCGAGCGCCGATGAAGCTGACGCCCACGCGCACGCGGCGGAGCTGGTCGCGCACCTGGAGCAGCGGCAGGAGCGCGAAGAGCGCCAGCGCCCGGCCCACCGCGGAGCCGACGAAGACGTGGTCGTAGGTGGCGCCGGCCTGGAGGGCCCAGCCCGCGAGCACCGCGCCCACGAGCTGGGTCAGCCCGGAGAGGCTGTTGGCCAGGGCGAAGAACTCGACGCCCCCCTCCTCGGGCGCATCCCCGAAGAGGAGTTCCACCGAGGTGAGATCGTAGCCGGCCCAGGCGATGCCCCCGAGGAACTGGGCCACCACCAACAGGGCCACGCTCTCGGCGCGCCACCAGAGCAGGGGGACCACGGCGATCACGAAGCCGCAGAGCGCGAGGGTCGGGAGCGGGCGGATCCCCTTGCGAGCCCGGCGCCAGAGCGGGAACGCGGCGCCCTTGGCCACGATGGCCAGGCTGCTGAGCAGCGCATAGCCGAAGAGGTCGAGACCGAGCTCCTCCAGCATGTAGGGCGTGAAGAAGGGCATCGCGAGCTGCGTGCCGAAGAGAAGGGCGGCCATGAACGCGGCCACCCGCCAGCGCGCGTGGCGCACGACCCAGCGCAGCGGTCGGCGCGGTCCGATGGGGATTCGGGAGTGCCGGAAGGCGCTCTGCCGACCGATGCAGGCGGCGCTGATCAGGCGCGCCACCGCGGCGACGGCGTAGAGCCCCGCGAAGACGGGGAGGGCGGAGTGGAGCCGGTCCCGGCCGACCTCGAGGAGCGCGCCGGCGATCACGAAGGAGAAGAGCAGCCCCACGTGGGTGAGGAAGTTCCGTCGCGCGAAGTAGCTCGCGCGGAGCTTTGGCGGCACCAGCCGCACCATCCAGGCGTTCCACGCTGGCGCGATGGCGGCGTTGCTCGACCAGTAGAGGGTCTTGATGGCCAGCAGCGCTCCGAGGCCGGTGTAGCCCGCGCTGGCGACCGCGAAGAGGCCCACGTGGGAGAGGGCCTGGACCACCGCGCCGCAGATCACATAGCGCTTCTCGCCGCCGAAGAGCCGCACCATCCGGGGGGCGAGGAGCTGGCTGAGCGCTCCCGCCAGGATGGGCACCGTCGCCAGGAGCGAGAGGGCCAGGGCCTGGTGACCCAGCTCGACGGCCAGCGCGCCGAAGTAGGTCTCGCTGGCCCCCATCATCAGCGAGTAGAAGACGCCGTCCAGCACCGACCAGCGCAGAGCGCTGCGGCGTTCGAGGGCGTGACTGGGGGAGGGCGAGCGCATGGGGCGGGGCCGCTCGTGCTGACGTGTCCGCGTCGCCGGTGCAAACTTTTCGGCAGGGAGATCCCCGCAATGGGGGCACGCCTCTTGCTGTCCCGGGGAGGTGATGGGGGACCTCGTCGAGAAGCGTGCCGAGCCGTGCCGAACCGCGCGAAGGCGGCGCACCTGGGTCGGCCGCCTGGCCCGGTTCGGAGGTTGGGTGGCGGACGAGCCGATGGGGCTCCTTTTGCTGGCCATGGCGTTGGCGGGGACCGTACCGCTCTGGGTCGTCGCGCGACCGCCGCTCACCGATCTCCCCCAGCACGTGCACCTCACGGCGGTCGTCGGCGACCTCCTCTTCGGCGGGGGCTCGGCGGACTACGTGCTCCGGCCCGCCAGCTTCGGCTACCTCCTCTGGTACGCCACCGCCGCGCTCTTGGCCCAGGCGGTCGGTCCGCTGGTCGCGGTGAAGCTGATGCTCACGGCCGCCACCGCGGCCATCCCGCTCGCCCTCGGCTCGCTCTGCCGTGCGCTCGGCCGGGAGGTCACGCCCGCGTTCGTGGCCCTCGGGTTGATCTGGAACCCGCTGCTCTACCTGGGCTTCGCGCAGTTCTGGTGCGCCATCCCCTGCGCCTTCTTCGCCGCGGCGGCGGCGCTCCGCGCGGGGGGACCGGGAGGGCGGGCCCATCGATGGCGGGCGGCGGCGCTCGGCGCGCTGGCGACCGCGCTGCATCCCATGGTGGGCGCCGTCTTCGTCGGGCTGACGCTGTCGCGAGGCCGGCGCCCGGGGGCGGCCCTCGCCATCACCGTGCCCGCGATCGCGGTGGCCGCGCTCTGGCTCCTCGTGGCTCCGGCGGGCACCGACTGGCTGGCCAGCCTCACCGATCCCGCGCTGGAGACCCGGCGCCAGGACGCCGCCGAGGCCCTCGGCGCCGCTCCGTCGTGGCTGGCGGACATCCTCGCCGGCGTCCACGACACGGAGCGTTTCGCGGGGTGGTCGTTGGCCACTCTGCTCGGTGTGGTCCTGGGCCGCGGGGTCCGGCGGGCCGGCGTGGTTCTGATCGTCGGGGGCCTCCTGGCGCTCTACGTGCTGGCGCCGCTGGCGCGGGGCTGGGTCTGGCCCATCGCGCCGCGCTTCCTGGTGCTGGGGACGATGCTCCTGGTGGTGGTCCTGCCGTTCCCCGAGCGGGGCTGGGTCCGCCGGGGCCTGGTCCTGGCGCACGTCGCTCTGGCGGTGGTCGCGGTGGTGGACACCGCGGTGCACTTCCGCCGCTTCGCCCGCGAGAGCGGCGACGTGGAGTCGGCGATCGCCTGTGTCCCCGCTGGGGCTCACCTGGTGGCCTGGGTCCCCGACCCGGCCTCGGAGCACCTGGCCTACTGGCCCTACACCCACTTCGCCGCCTTCGCTCAGGCCGAGCGCGGCGGCTCCTACGCCTTCTCCTTCGCCAGCCACCCCAGCGCGCCCGTCGCTTGGCGGACCCCGCCTCCGGAGGTTCCGCCCAACGGCTTCCAGCCCCACCGGGTCGACCCGGAGTCGGCCTTGGAGCCTTTCGACACCGTCTTCGTGCGGGGCGAGGAGGCGCGGCTGACCGCGCCGCGCTTCGAGCGCATTTGCGCCGGCGGGGCGTGGAGCGTATGGCGGGCCCGGTCCGCGGCCGAAGTGGCTGGTCGGAGCCGCCCCGGGCCGCCCGGCGGTTGACGCTTCGAGCCGCTCCGCCTAAATGGGACCCCATGGGTACTCTTTGCCGTTCGGCGGAGTACTCGGAGCCACGTCCGAGCCCCGCTCTTCGGAACCCGGCTCCTCCAACCCCATGCTGCGCATCTCGAAGCTCACGGATTACGCGGTGGTCCTCACCACCCACCTCGCCGACACGGCGGGGGTGACCTCCGTGCGCGCGCTGGCCGAGGGCTCGGCCATCCCCGAACCCACGGCCGCCAAGGTGCTCAAGACCCTCGCCAAGGCCGGGCTGGTGGACTCGGTGCGCGGCGCCCACGGGGGCTACCGCCTGGCCCGCGAGGCCACCGCGATCACCGTCGCCGAGATCATCGAGGCCATCGAAGGCCCCATCGCGGTGACCGAGTGCGTGGACGCCGAGAGCGAGTGTTCCCTCGAGGAGCAGTGCGGGGTCCGCGCCAATTGGCAACGCATCAACGACGCCGTCGCGACGGCGCTGCAGGGGATCACCCTGGCCGAGATGGCTCGGCCGGACGCGCCCCGCCTCTTCCAGATTCGCAAGGCGGACTCCGCCGAGACCGCCAGGAGCATCACGCGATGACCGAGACCGCCCCGCAGGATGCGGCGATCACCGAGGCCCTCAGCCGCAAGTACGACGCGGGCTTCATCACCGAGATCGAACAGGACCAGGCGCCGCCCGGCCTCGACGAGAACACGGTGCGCTTCATCTCCGCCAAGAAGAAGGAGCCCGAGTGGCTCCTCGAGTGGCGCCTGGAGGCCTTCCGCCGCTGGCAGAAGATGAAGGAGCCCCGCTGGGCCAAGGTCGACTACCCGGCGATCGACTACCAGGCGATCAGCTACTGGGCGGCGCCCAAGAGCGACGCCGACCGGCCCAAGAGCCTGGACGAGGTCGACCCCAAGCTCCTCGAGACCTACGAGAAGCTGGGCATCCCGCTCCACGAGCGCGAGGCCCTCGCCGGCGTCGCCGTGGACGCGGTCTTCGACAGCGTGTCGGTGCACACCAGCTTCCGCGAGCGGCTCGCCGAGGTCGGCGTGATCTTCTGCTCGTTCAGCGAAGCCGTGCAGGAGCACCCGGAGCTGGTGCGCAAGTACCTGGGCAAGGTGGTGCCCACCACCGACAACTTCTTCGTCGCCCTCAACAGCGCGGTCTTCAGCGACGGGTCCTTCGTCTACATCCCGCCCGGCGTGCGCTGCCCGATGGAGCTGAGCACCTATTTCCGCATCAACGCCGCCAACACGGGGCAGTTCGAGCGGACCCTGGTCATCGCCGACCGCGGCGCCTACGTGAGCTACCTCGAGGGCTGCACGGCGCCGCAGCGCGACGAGAACCAGCTCCACGCCGCGGTGGTCGAGCTCATCGCCCACGAGGACGCGGAGATCAAATACAGCACCGTCCAGAACTGGTACCCCGGCGACGAGACCGGCAAGGGCGGCATCTACAACTTCGTGACCAAGCGGGGCCTCTGCGACGGCGACCGCTCCAAGATCAGCTGGACCCAGGTGGAGACCGGCTCCGCGGTCACCTGGAAGTACCCGAGCTGCATTCTCAAGGGCGACGACTCGGTGGGCGAGTTCTACTCGGTCGCGCTCAGCAACCACGCCCAGCAGGCCGACACCGGCACCAAGATGATCCACCTGGGCAAGCGCACCCGCTCCACGATCATCAGCAAGGGCATCAGCGCCGGGCGCGGGCAGCAGACCTACCGCGGCGGCGTGCGCATCGGCCGCGGCGCCGAGGGCGCGCGCAACTACACCCAGTGCGACTCGCTCCTCATCGGCAGCGAGTGCGGCGCGCACACGGTCCCCTACGTCGAGGTGCGCAACCCGACGGCCCAGCTCGAGCACGAGGCGACTACCTCGAAGATCGGCGAGGACCAGCTCTTCTACTGTCGCCAGCGCGGTCTCAGCGAAGAGGACGCGGTGAGCCTCATCGTGAACGGCTTCGCGAAGCAGGTCCTCGACGAGCTCCCCATGGAGTTCGCCGTCGAGGCCCAGAAGCTCCTCGGCGTCAGCCTCGAAGGCGCCGTCGGCTAGCGCCGGCTTCCTTTACCCAGCGAGAGACATCACAGATGCTGAAGATCGAGAACCTCCACGCCAAGGTGGACGGCAAGGACATCCTGCGCGGCCTGACCCTCGAGGTCCCCGCGGGCGAGGTGCACGCCATCATGGGGCCCAACGGCTCCGGCAAGAGCACCCTGAGCTACGTGCTCGCCGGCCGCGACGGCTACGAGGTCACCGAGGGCTCGGTGACCTTCCAGGGCGAGGACCTGCTGGCCATGGACCCCGAGGAGCGCGCCGCGTCCGGCGTCTTCCTGGCCTTCCAGTACCCGGTGGCCATCCCTGGCGTGAGCAACCTGCAGTTCCTGCGCACGGCGCTCAACAGCATCCGCAAGCAGAAGGGCGAGGACGAGCTCAACGCCGCCCAGTTCATGAAGCTGGCGCGGGAGAAGGCCAAGCTGGTCGAGCTCTCCCCGGAGCTGATGAAGCGCGCGGTGAACCACGGCTTCAGCGGTGGCGAGAAGAAGCGCAACGAGATCTTCCAGATGGCCATGCTCGAGCCCTCGTTGGCCATCCTCGACGAGACCGACTCCGGTCTGGACATCGACGCCCTGCGCATCGTGAGCCAGGGCGTGAACGCGCTCCGGGGGACCGACCGCTCGATGCTGGTGATCACCCACTACCAGCGGCTCCTCGACCACATCGTGCCCGACGTGGTGCACGTGCTGGTGAACGGACGCATCGTCCGCAGCGGCGACAAGGGCCTGGCCCTGGAGCTGGAGAAGGAGGGCTACGAGAAGGTGCGCGCGGAGGCCCGGGCGTGACCCTGATCGAGACCCTACCGGCGGCGCCCAAGAGCGAGCCCGCCGCGATGCGGTCGGTGCGCGCCGCCGCCCACGAGCGGCTGCGAGCCACCGGCCTGCCCACCAAAAAGACCGAGGACTGGCGCTTCACCAACGTCGCCGGTCTGGTCGGCGCCGACCTCACCCCGGGCGCGAGCACGCTGCGCTTCGAGCTGCCCGCCGGGGTGACCCGCGAGAGCGCCGCCGCCGACGCCTTGCCGGGCGCGGGGCCCTTCGCGGACCTCAACGCCGCCCTGGCCGAAGAGACGGTGGTGCTCCGCGCGGAGGGCGCCGTGAGCGCGCCGCTGGAGCTCACCTACGCCGGCGCCGAGCACGCGAGCTACCCTCGGGTCCGCCTGGAGCTCGCGCGGGGCGCCGACCTCACCCTGGTCGAGCGCTACGACGGCACCAGCGCGCTGACCGACGGAGTCGTCGAGCTGGTCCTCGGCGAGGGCGCGCGCCTGCGCCACGTCCGCCTGCAGCGCGACGGCGGCAAGCTCGTCGGGCTGGTCGCGGTGCGCCAGGAGCGGGACAGCCACTACGGCGCCCACGTGCTCACCGTCGGGGGCGAGCTCCAGCGCCTCGACCTCCGGGTCACCTTGGCCGGCAAGGGCGCCGAGTGCGACCTGCGCGGGTTCTACGCCGCCCGCGGCACCGAGCTGGTGGACCACCACGTACGGGTCGATCACCTCGCCGAGCACGGGACCAGCCACCAGCGCTTCCGCGGCATCGCCGACGACAAGGGCACCGCGGTCTTCGACAGCCAGGCCATCGTGCATCGCACCGGCGGCCACGCCGAGGCCCACCAGGAGAACCGTAACCTCCTGCTCGGACCGGGCGCGGCGGTGCACACGAAGCCGCACCTGGAGATCGACCACGACGAGGTGGTCGCCAGCCACGGCGCCACCGTCGGCGCGCTCGACGCCGACTCGCTCTTCTACCTGCGCTCCCGGGGGATCCCCGAGGCCGTCGCCCGCGGCATCCTGATCCACGCCTTCGCCCACGAGCCCCTCACCGGCTTGCCGGAGGCGGTCCGCGCCGAGGTCGACGCCGAGCTCTTGCGGGTCCTCCCCGAGAGCGAGGCCCTGCGCGGCCTGGCCGAGGAGCTCCAGTGACCGAGGTCGTGAGCGCCGTGTCTTCCGGGGCCGACCGGGGCCTCGACGTGGAGGCCATCCGCCGGGAGTTCCCGGCGCTCCACCAGGAGGTCCACCCCGGCAAGCCGCTGGTCTACCTGGACAGCGCCGCCACGGCCCTGAAGCCCCAGTCGGTCATCGACGCGGTGGTCAGCGTCTATGCCCAGGACTGCGCCAACATCCACCGCGCGGTCCACGCCCTCAGCCAGCGGGCCACCGCGCGCTACGAGGCGGCCCGGGAAAAGGTCGTGCGCTTCCTGGGCGCCGAATCCCGCGAAGAGATCGTCTTCACCAGCGGCACCACCGACGGCTTGAACCTGGTGGCCATGGCCTTCGCCAACCCCGCCTGGGATCGCTGCCTCGGCGAGGGCGACGAGGTGCTGGTCACCGAGCTCGAGCACCACTCGGACATCGTGCCCTGGCAGCTCCTCTGCGCCCGGACCGGCGCGACCCTGCGGGTGGTTCCCATCACGCCCGCGGGCGAGGTCCGCCTGGAGGACTTCCAGGCGAAGCTGAACGAGCACACCAAGGTGGTCGCCTTCGCCCACGTGTCCAACAGCCTGGGCACGGTCTTGCCGGTGAAGGCCATGGCCGAGCTGGCCCACCAGGTGGGCGCGCTGGTCGTCGTGGACGGCGCCCAGGGCGTGGTCCACGCGCGGGTCGACGTGCAGGACCTCGGCGCCGACTTCTACGCCTTCAGCGGCCACAAGATCTACGGGCCCACCGGCATCGGCGCGCTCTACGGCAAGCGCGCGCTCCTCGAGGCCATGCCCCCGTGGCGGGGCGGCGGGGACATGATCGACCGGGTGTCCTTCGCCGGCAGCACCTGGAACGACCTGCCCTACAAGTTCGAGGCGGGCACTCCCAACATCGCCGGCGTCATCGGCATGGGCGCGGCCATCGACTACATGGAAGGCCTCGGCCTGGAGGCCATCGCGGCCCACGAGGCCCGGCTCCTCGCCTACGGCACGAAGCGCTTCGCCGAGCTCGACGGAGTCCGCCTCATCGGCACCGCCGAGCCCAAGGCGGGCGTGCTGGCCTTCGTCATGGATGGGATCCACCCGACCGACGCGGGCAGCTTCCTCGATGCTGACGGCGTCGCCATCCGCACCGGCCACCACTGCGCCCAGCCGGTCATGGACCACTACGGCGTCACCGGCACCGCGCGGGCCAGCCTCGGCGTCTACAATACCGAGGCCGACCTCGACGCGCTCATCGAAGGCCTGAAGAAGGTCCAGTCCATCTTCGGCTGACGTCACCCCTGTTTAGGTGAGACAGGGTGCCCCTTGCGGGGGGGGTACGGGGTGGCAGGGTGGCTTCGTGGACAAACACGCGTGGTTACTCCTCGTCTTCGTAAGTTGTTTCTCAGTGGCATGCTCAGAGCCCGAGGGCGAAGTTGCCCATGTCTCTGCCGCCATTAACGGCGGGGTGTTGGATACGGGAAATCGATTTCCGGGAGTTGCGTGTGTGCCGGAGACCTACGGTGGTGGTGATGACCCGACCGACTTCGGCTGCGGACACTACGAGCAGTGCGCGGGTGACCCGGAGGACCCGGAGGACGACGGTTGGTGTTTGCCCTTTCTCGACTATTGTGCGGTGCGATGCCGCGCTGGATTTCTAGTCACTCCCACGTTCGCGATTTCGGCGCGAGATCGCCACTGGAGAAACACCCCAGGGGGCGGTGAGGGAAAGGGGCAGCAGGACTTTCTATTTGGGCTCGACCCCCTCGATTCGCCGGGCCCTGATGTGGTGGTTCGTTCTACTGCTTGGTGGGAGGTCCGTCTTCGAGAGGGCGTAACACGCGCGTGTCGTCACCCTAGGGGGTGGGGCGGTGATGAGAATCGGCGGATTGCCAGTCCCCCGCCAGAGGAGTCTTTTGACGACGTGCTCGGTACGAAGTTTCCGAGAACCTGGCGACAGTACGTGAACAGTTGCGAGGATTTGATTGATGACGACGACGAAGTCGTGTGGTGGGAGATGGGGCTCTTTCAGATGCCTCATCGTGTAGCTGGTGACGTCCGAACGGCGTACGCAGCGCTCGAGTCTCTTCGGTTGGCCACCCACTTCCCAGGGCAGGATCCGCTGGCTTCGCCTGACGCTTCGTTCTGGAGCCAAGGGACTCCTCGACACCGTATGGATGCGGTCGGCTATGGGATCACCAACGATCGACGATACGTTGAGGACTCAACATGGCTTGGTCGCAGCCACTCGACAATTCTCCTGCCTCGCGACGGGAGCGAGATCGAGTTGTTCGATATTCGCCTAGAAGGCGATCGCGATGGACCTGGCTCGGTGAAATTGAATATGGGGAATCCTCTACTCTTCTCCTACCCCGATGGGTCCGACCGCGTCGTCGCCCAGGGTTATAACTTGGATGGACCTGCGGACTATAGCTTTGTCAGCCATCTGCACCCGTCAGTCGTCGTTCACCTCCTCGATTTTCTCGACCCCGACCGCGACGGAATCATGCGTGGATTCCTCGACGTCATCGATTCGAGTTACGAGGACCTGGATGGCGATGGACTGTCGGAGGCGCGAGTGGATACGAACGGCGTGCGACGCCTGACCGGGAACGATAACTGCCCACCAGGCAGCGACTTTGGCCGGGGAACCTATAACCGAGACCAGCAGGACACGGATGGTGATGGGGTGGGGGATCAGTGCGACATGTGCCCTGACGTTTTCGATCCTGAGCAAATTCGGTGCCAGACCGTCAGGGGTGAGTTCTTGTCTCCGGTATGCGGTGAGCAGAATAGAGACTGGGGATATGCTCCGCCGGCTACTCGTGGGGAGCACAATCGTGTGCCGCTTGATGCTGACAACGACGGAGTATGGGATACCTGTCAGTTCTGTTTCGGGGCGCCAGACTGCGATGGCGACGGCATCGGCGACCCGTGCGAGCCGGACTCCGACAGCGACGGGGTCCCGGACGACTGCGACACTTGTCCCAGCTCGGCGTTCCCGGCGAGCCAGAACTGCAATCACGATTCGGAACTCCAGATGAGGGCGATGGATCCCGACTACCCCATCCGACCCGATGGCTGCGACCCCAACCCCTGCGCGGAAACTTGGGTAGAGACCTCCACCAGCCTCGACGGGATGGACCGCACCGTGCGGATGGACCAGATTCTGGTGGATCCACGCGCAGCAGGAATGGACCAGAACCCCATGCTCCTTCCTGGCGAGTCCGTCGTCGCCGGCCAAGCGCTGGACACCGGCTTCCGCTTCTGTCCCTGCCCCGAGGCGGGAGAGAACACCGTAGCTGCCCGGGCTCGGTGCGCCACCGATTTCGGTTGCAGCATCGCCGACGTCGCCGCCTATGACGAGCCGAATGAGGAGGCGCCCTGGGTCCACTTCCGCGTGGCGGCCCACGACCCGGCCGTCCAGCTCGACGATGCCTTGTGGGCGCAGACCTATCAGCCGCCAACCCACCTTTACGACCCTGATGGCACCGGCACCTGGCAGCGCGCTCAGGACCTAGCCCGATGGTCGACGATAGGGGGAGACACGGGCACCGATGGCAGCGGCGCCATTCCCGACGTCGCGCGAGGGGTGCTGTGGACCCACACCCGTGGACCGGTCGGCGACGATCCGTTTTTCGAGGAACGCCGCCGGCTGACCAACCACTACTGGAGCGGCACGTTTGCGGGTGACTACACCGCGACCCGGCCTTGGCCCTGCCTCAGCTACGCGGGCCCCTTCGCCGCGCAGGGTCTCTGCCCTCACTGCACCGCGTCCTTTCCGGGGGCGTTTATTGGCTTCGGCGGCGAGTTCGTGGACTTCTGCAACCGGGTGTACGAGGACCCGGTCCTGGCGCTTCCCGAGTTGCCCTGGGACCTCGGCCCGCTGCTCGCGCCAGTCGAAGCGTATCTCCGGGAGTGGGACTGGGTGTGGCGGAGCGCGGCCGAGCCGCCGGAGCTCTTGGGCAACGGCGACCCGATCCTGGTGGCGGTCGCCGAGGACGGGACGGCCCGGCAGACCCTCCGTATGGGCGACGCGGCGCTCGTACCGGGGATCGAGCTGGACGTGGGGCCCGACGTGGAGCATTTCGTCCTGTCGGCGTCACGGCGGGAGCTCTTCGCCATCGATCAGCAGGGGCCCGATGTCGAGGTGCGCGCGACCAGCCTGACGACCGGCGTCGAGCGTTCCGTCCACGCCTCCGGCGGCTGGTCGGTGGTGGTCGCCGCCGCCTATTCGGCGCGCACGAATCGGATCCTCCTGCTCCGGCTCGATTCGACCGACGGGTGGTTGGAGCTGATCGGCATCGATGCCGACACCGGTCAGGAGCTCGTGCTCCGGAGCAGCGGCCAAGTGCCCCCGGAGTGTGGTTCCTATCAGGTCCGCGAGGACGTGGCAGGCGGCCTGTGGGTGGTCGCCGACGTCGACGAACAGCTCCACACCGTGGCCTACGTCGCCTTCGATGACGCCGGTGGCTGGAGCGGTCCGGCGCTCCACGACGTCGGCTCGGTGCCCCGCGCGCCCCTCGAGCACCCCGGCGCATCGGATGTCATGGTGGACCAGCGAGGCCTCTCGCTGCCCCTCGCCGATGGCACCGTCCGCGGGGTGCGGCTCCGCGACCTCGACGACGAGTCCATCCAGTGTTTCTGAGAACGACCGCCATCGGCTTGCTCGCCCTGCTCGTGCTCGCCTGTGGAGACGACGCCGGCGGCATGGACGCGGGCCTCGACGCGGGCGCGGACCTCGGCCGAGACATGGCGCGCGACCTGGGCCGGGACACCGGCCCGCCCGACCTCGGACCGCCGGACGTGGGCGCCGACCTCGGACCCGACGACCCGGAGTGGGTCGCGGTCTGGGACGACTTGCCACCCAGCTGCGCGATGGAGCGCGCCACGCACCCCGAGCGGACCCTGGTCCCGGTCTGGGGCTCGTGCGGCGAAGGCTGTCAGTACCTGCTCCCCGACCCCCGATACCATCGAGATTACAACCGCCCGGTCGGCTGGAGCGATGGTGAGACCGGGTACTTCGTCATGCGCCAGGTGCCGGCCGGGACGACGACCGTCACCAGCGCTCAGGTCAATGTGGTCGCATCCATCGCACGAACCCATCTTGCGCTTCGCTCTCAACCAGGCCCCAACGACCGGGTTTGTATCTGGACCGCCTACGCCGGCCAAGGCGAGATGTTCGCGACCACAGCCTACATCCGCGAGTCCGCCGGCTCCTTCGAGTGGCGTGCCGTGCGTATGCCTTTCGTGGGTCCCTTCGACTACGTCGTCACCGTGCCTGACGAAGACACGCCATCGAGCGTCCTCCAAGCCGGCGCACTCGGCTCGCAGGTCTACGCGGTCGAGGTGCAGCCCCTCGCACAGATCTTTGCTATCGCCGACGGCACCATGACGCCCATGGGCGGCGCCCTGGGCGCGGTCCGGGGTATCCCCCAGAACGAGATGGCCATAGGCGACACCGCCCTCTGGGAGGCCTGGGGCGGCGCCGACATCCCCATCGTCTACGGCCGACCGGGGACACCCGGCGCCATCTACCATGCCGTCGAGGGGGCTCGGCTCATCGGTACCGACGTTGACGAAGACACCGGCACCATCGCCTGGACTCAGGGCTACGGCTACCAGGGCAGCGGCCGTTACGAGCGCCTCGAGCTCTGGGCCGCCGACTTCGTCCGTGACCCCGACGATCTCGAGCCTCGCTGGGTCGCGGGTCTCGGCACGGGGAACAGCGGGACATTGGACGGAGGCCAATACGCCCGCCTCCGTACCCTCCCCGAACGGGGGCGAGGCATCGAGGTCGTCGATCTGGCGACGGGACGAGCCGCATTCATCGACCCTATCGAGGGGATCGCCTATCGCGGCGAGGTTCTCTGGATCAATCAGACTGAGATCGCCGTCGCCGCGAGCATCATTCCCGAGATCGAGGCCACCGTGGTCCGAGTCCGCCTCGACTCCCTCACCTTCGAGTAGCTATCCCAGTGCTCCATGCCGCTGGCCCGCTTCCCCATTCACCGGCTGGTCATCCCGCCGCATTGTAACCCATGATGCTTAGCGGGGTCTCGTCTCACTCGTCGATGCTAGATCCTTGGGGCGCGGCTCCGCGACTTCGACGAGGACTCAAGCGGTTCTGTGGGGGTCGCGTTGGTCACGAATTTGTGGTTCGTCACCTGGCGTATACCTGCGCTCGGTACTTCTTCTCGTCCGACGTTTGGAGAGAATGCGGCGCCTGTGGCGGTGGACATGAACGACGATTTCTATGGCCGAGCGGCTCAAGGAGCCGCGCTTTGGTCATTCGCCAGCGCCGCGGTATGCGAACCGTCGGTGCGCGCCGATGGTCGTCGGGTGCGGCCGGTAGTCGTCATTTTTATTCGTTCGGCAGACTCAGGACACTAGCGAGGTCAGCGGAGGGTGCGATCGAAGAGAGCCCGGGCGGCGTCCCAGCTCGCCTGGGCGGCGGCGGGGTCGTAGACGGCGAAGTCGGGGACCGCGAAGCCGTGGGCGGCGCCCTCGTGCACCACCAGATGGTAGGTCACGTCGGCGTCGTCGAGGGCCTCGCGGAGGGTGGCCTGGTGCTCGGGGGTGCAGCTCCGATCCCCGTCGGCGACCGCGAGGTGCAGTTCGGCGGCGAGGGCGGCGGCGCGGCGGTGGGGGCTGGCTTCGGTCTCGCCCACCAGCCCGCCGGCGTGGACGCAGACGGCGGCGGCCACGTCGTCGCCGAAGGCCGCGGCCAGGAGGAAGGCCGCCCGGCCCCCCATGCACCAGCCGATGGCGCCCAGGCGATCTTTGCGCACCTCGGGGGGGAGCGCGCCCAGGAGCGCCCGGGTGTCCGCGATCCACTCGTCGGTCTTCATCGCCCCCACCATCGCCATGAGCCGCGCGCGCTCTTCGGGGTCGCCGAAGACGGTGGTGGCGTCGAAGGGCGCCCAGGGCTCCTGGCGCCAGTAGGGGTCGGGCATGAGCACGGCGTAGCCGGCGGCAGTCAGGTGGCTCGCCATGGTGTCCATGGCCGGCCGCAGCCCGCCCGCGTCGGCCAGGGCGATGACCAGCGGATGGGGGCCGTCACCGGCGGGGAGGTGGAGGCGACCCTTGGCGGTGCCGGCGGGGACGGACGCGGTGAGAGCGATCATGGACGGGGAGAGTAGTACGAACCGACTCGCGGGGGCTCGCCACGGACGTCGATCCGGCAGTAGCCTGCGTCTCCATGGCGACCAAGAAGGCGGGGCGGGTCGAGGTCGAGGCGGGGGGACGGGTGGTGTCGGTGTCCAGCCCGACCAAGGTGATCTTCCCCGAGGCCGGCATCACCAAGATCGAGCTGGTCGAGTACTACGCGGCGGTCGCCGAAGCGGCGCTCCGCGGCGCGGGCGGCCGCCCCAACGTGATGAAGCGCTACCCCCGCGGGATCGCCGCGGACTACTTCTTCCAGAAGCGCGCGCCCAAGGGAAAGCCGGAGTGGCTGGACACGGTGGTGCTGAAGTTCCCCAGCGGCCGCGAGGCCGAGGAGGTCGTGCCCCGGGAGCCCGCGGGGTTGGTGTGGATGGCCCACATGGGCTGCATCGATCTGAACCCGCACCCCGTGCGCGCCGAGGACGTGGAGCACCCCGACGAGCTACGCATCGACCTCGACCCGGTGCCCGGGGTGGAGTGGCCCCAGATCCTCGACGTGGCCCGGGTGGTCCAGGAGGTCCTCGCCGACCACGGGCTGGTCGGCTGGCCCAAGACCAGCGGCTCGCGCGGGGTGCACGTGAACGTGCGCATCCACCCCCGGTGGACCTTCGACGAAGTGCGCACTGCGGCCCTGGCCCTCGCCCGGGAGGTCGAGGCGCGCGCGCCCCACATCGCCACCAGCGCGTGGTGGAAGGAAGAGCGCCACGGCGTCTTCATCGACTACAACCAGAACGCGAAGGATCGCACCACGGCCAGCGCGTACTCGGTGCGGCCCCGGAGCGACGCCCGGGTCTCCATGCCGCTGCCCTGGGACCAGCTCTTCGTCTGCGACCCGCGGGACTTCACGCTGCGCACGGTGCCCGGGATCGTGGCGCAGCAGGGGGACGCGCACGCGGCGATGGACGAGCATCCGGGCGCCCTGGACTCGCTCCTGGAGCTGGCGGCGAAGCACGAAGCCGAGGGCCGCGAGGACGCCCCCTGGCCGCCGCATCACGAGAAGCGCGAGGGCGAGGCTCCGCGGGTGCAGCCCTCGCGGGCGAAGAAGCCGGTGAAGAAGGGCCGCCGCAAGCCGAGGTTCCCGCTCCTCACCATCGCCCAGGCCGCCGACGAGGAGGACGCCCAGGCGGGCCTCGAGCGCTGGAAGGCCAAGTACCCCGAGGCGGCGGCGAAGCTGGAGCCCGCGGACGTGTTGGTCGATCGGATGCGCGGACGCTTCAAGACCTGGACCCGCATCCGCGTCAACCTCCGGCACGTCCCCGAGGCCGAGCGCCCGCCCCAGGAGACGCCCGATCCCGATTACGATCCGGCGGTCGAGTGGGCGGGCGAGGCCGGCGGCGAGAGCGAGTGACGCCCCTCAGTCCGCGGCGAAGATGTCGCGGACCAGATAGGGCGGCACGGTCTCGATCTGCGCGAAGGTGCACTCCGCGGCCGGCTTGTCCTCGCGCCAGCGCAGGAAGCTGGCCGTGTGCCGAAAGCGGCCGCCCTCCATGTGGCCGAACTTCACCTCGCAGACCTTCTCCGGTCGCAGCGGCACCCAGCTCAGGTCCTTGCCCGCGCTCCACCGGCTCTGCGTCCCGGGCTGGCGTCCGTCCGCGGTGGCCTCGGCCCAGCCCGCCCAGGGGTGGTCCTCCAGCGCTCCCTCCCGGAGAGGCGCGAGGAGCCCCACCAGCTCCTCGCGCATCTGCGCCTTGAAGGACGCCGAGACGCCCACGTGCCGTAGGCGCCCCTCGTCGTCCCAGAGGCCCAGGAGGAGCGAGCCGACCCGTACGCCCTCGCCGTCCTTGTGCCAGCGGAAGCCGGCCACCACGCAGTCGCAGCTGCGCACGTGCTTGATCTTGAGGAGCACCCGCTTCTTCGGCTGGTAGGGGAGGGTCTCGTGCTTGGCGATGACGCCGTCGAGGCCGGCGCCTTCGAAGCGCTCGAACCAATGCTCGGCGAGGGCGCGGTCGCGGGTCATCGGCGTCAGGTGCAGCGGGCGCTCGGCATCGGCCAAGACCTGCTCCAGCCGCGCCCGCCGCTCGAGCTGGGGGAGCGCGCGCAGGTCGCGCTCGCCCAGGGCGAGCAGGTCGAAGGCCACGAAGCGCGCCGGGGTCTCCTCGGCGAGCTTCTCGATGCGCGAGTGCGCGGGATGGATCCGCTGCTGGAGGGTCTCGAAGTCGAGGGAGCTCCCGCGCACCACGACCAGCTCGCCATCCAGCACGCAGGCGTCCGGGAGCTGGGCGAGGAGCGGTGCGTCGAGCTCCGGGAAGTAGCGCCGCAGGGGCTTCCGGTCGCGGCTCTGCAGGAAGAGCTGATCGCCGTCCCGGAAGATCAACGTGCGGAAGCCATCCCACTTGGGCTCGAAGAGCCAGCCTTCGCCGGCCGGGAGCCCCTTGGAAGCCTTGGCCAGCATCACGTCCAGCGGGGGCCCGAAAGGCAGGCGGGTCCGAACGAAGGGCGGCGTCTGAGCCATGGGCCAAAGGTACCAGGCCTCGCCCGGCGGGCGGCATGGGGCAGCGACCCCGAGCGGGTTGCCGTCGAGGGAGCCGCGAGCAGCGCACGGGATCCTTGACCTCGCGGCGCGCCGGGTGGCACTGATCCCGCCCGTGATCACGGTCGACGATTCCGAGTGGCCCCTGGTGCGCGTGCGCTTCGGGGACTCCATCAGCGACCCGGGGTGGGACGAGTACCTGGCGACCCTGAGTCGTTTCCCGGACCGCCGGGAGAAGTACGTGACGATCACCGACGCGCGGCGGGCGGCGACGCCCAACGCCTCGCAGCGGCGGCGGGTCTCGGAGCTCATCGAGCGGGAGAAGGAGCGCACGGTGCGGTGGAACGTCGCCAACGCCGTCATCTTCACCTCGCCGCTCCTGCGCGGCGTCATCACCGCCATCGAGTGGGCCTCGCCTTCGCCGGTGCCCATGAAGAGCTTCGCGACCCCGGAAGAGGGCCGGGCGTGGCTGGCCCAGCGCTATGAAGCCGTGACGGGTCGCCCCCTCTGAACGCGAACGGGCGACCGTCGCCGGCCGCCCGTCTCGCTCGGAACCGAAGCCCCTCAGCGCTCGAGGTCGCGGATGGCCTCCAGCTCGGCGGCCAGGGTCCGCTCGGCGTCGAAGGGCGCCGGCGCGCTCCCGATGGCCAACTCGGCACGGTCCAGCGCCTCGGCGGCTCGCTCGGCGCGGACCAGGGCCCGCAGACGCGCGCTGCCCACCTCGTCCGAAGCTCGCCCGAGGATGGCGGGCATGCCCGCCCAGGCCTCCTCCAACGCACCGGGGCGGCGCGCGGCGCGGCGGCGGACCACCAGCGCGCGGAGCAGCCGCCAACGCCGAGCTCCCTTGGTGCCCTCGAGGGCCTGCCGGAGTCCGAAGGCGACCTCGTCGTCGGTGGGGATGGCGAAGGGCAGGGCGGTGAGCGCCGCGGCGACCACCAGGGCGCTCACCTCGCGCTCCACGCCGAGCCCGGCGAAGCGGTGCAGGAGGACCACCGCGAGCGCGCCGCCGGCGAAGGCCAGGAGGGCGACCGCCACCCCGCCGAGCCAGTGCCGCGCGCGGCGAATCCGCGCGGCGTGGAGGAGCGCGACGCCGAGACCACCGCCGGCGATCGCGGGGAGCCCGAAGGCCCCGCAGACGGCCAGGGCGGCGAGGGCCCCCAGCCCGAAGGCGTCGGCCCGGGCCCGGCCGAGGACCACCCCGCCGGCGAGGAGCCCGACCACCGAGGCCATCAGCGCGCCGCCGACCCCGGTGGAGAGCTCGGGCAGGAGAGCCAGCACGGTGACCCCGGCGAGGGCGCCCAGGAGGACGTGGAGGGCGCGCATCTCAGAGCCCCGTGGTGCGCGCGCGGCGCGCGGCGTTGCTGCCCAGACCGTAGCTCCGACCGGCGGCGCTGCCGGCGGGCATCGCCTCGAAGGCTTCGGCGTCGCCCTCGGCGGCTTCCTGCTGCTCGCGGAGCACCGGGCTGGCCGGCGCGTACTGCATCAGGCCGTCCAGCGCAGCGGCGTTGCTGCGGGCCATCGCCACGGCGCCGGCGGTGTCGCCCTGGCGCCAGCGGTCCATCGCCTCGGTCTGGGCGACCTCGATGAGCACCGCCTTGGCCGCGGCGAAGGCCGCGGGGTTCCGGCTGGCCTCGGCCACCGCGGAGTCGGTCACGCCCGCGATCTGCAGCGCGCCGGCCTGGAGCTGGGTCATGCGGTTGGCCTGGCGGTCGTTGAAGGCCAGACCGACCCCCACGCCGCCGAGGGGACCGGCGGCCACGGCGGTGGACTCCAGCTCGACCACCACGTGCCGCTGGTCGCCGCTGGCCATGTTGCCGGCCTGGAGACGAACGCCCCCGGGCAAGTGGTCGGCGGTCGCGCCGTGGGCGCGGACGAAGCGGGTGTTCGGCGGGAGCATCAGGTCGAAGGCGACGCGCTCGGCGACCAGGGCGCTGGCGGCGTGCATCTCCTGGGCGAGGAAGGCCTCGAGCTCCGCGCCGGTGGCCAGGAAGGCGTAGGCGCCGTTGCCGGCGTCGGCGACGGCGGTGAGGAAGGCCTCGTCGTAGTCGGTGCCGATGCCCAGGGCGGCCACGGTCACGCCGCTCTGGCCGTAGCGGGCGACGGTGCTGCGGATGCCGGTCGGGCCGACCCCGGAGCCGTCGATGCCGTCGGAGACCAGCACGATGCGCCGGGCGAAGCCCACCGGCGCCGCCTGCAGGGTCTGGAAGCCCTGCTCCAGGCCCTGGGGGATCTGGGTGCCGCCGCCCGCGCCCACCGACTGGACCACCTGCCGGATGCGCATGCGGTTCGGGCCCACGGGCTGGAGCGGGAAGAGGGTCTGGGCCGCGTGGTCGTACACCACGAAGCCGAACCAATCGTCGTCGTGCATCCGCTCGAGGGCCTGGAGCACCGAGCGGCGGGCCTGCTCGATCTTCTGCCCGCTCATCGAGCCCGAGTGGTCGAGGACCAGGGTCATCGCCACCGGGACCCGGGTGGTCGCCCCTTCGCCGGTGGCCTTGATGTCGATGTCCACCAGGACCTGCTGGGGGCTCCCGACCAGGATGGCGCTCTGGGCCAGCGTCGCGTGCCCGGAGAGGGGCCCCTGCTGGAAGCTCAGCCCGCTGGCATCGGGGGTCGCGGTGGTGCCGTCGGGAGGCGGCGTGACGCCGGTGACCGGGTTCGGCGGGATGGGGGCCGCCTGGGTGCCGGTGCTCAGCACGATGCCGGCGGTGGCGACGGCGACGGCGGCGAGGACGCCGAGGGCGCGCCCGCCTCCTCCGGCGCCGAGGCTTCGGCGAAGGGAGCGGCGCAGGCGCTGGGCGCGGGATTGGGTCGGGCTCTTGGGCATGGGGTCTCCTCCTGGGCTGGGACTCGACGCGCGAGGACGCCGCTCGATCTCCTCGGCGCCGACTTTTTTTTCGCGGGCTTCTTCGGCGCCTTTCCGCGACCCCCATCGCGGCCCCTCCACGTTTGCGGTAAATTCCGAATCGCTCGTGCCTCTTCACGCCACCTTCGACCGGGTCTTGGCCCGGCTGGGAAGCCCCTTCGCCCGGCTCTACGCCGACGGCTTCGGGGACCGGCTGGACGAACGGGTCGGCGGGGTGGCGTCGTTCGCGGGGCCCGTCGAGGGGATCACGGTCCGCTGGGACGCGCCGGTCCGCCGCTTCGGGGTGCGCGTGGACCGCGGCACGTTCGTCTCCCCATCGGCCGACCAGCTCCCGCGGGAGAGCCACCGGGGGCTCGTCGAGCGCTGGGTCCCCAGCGCGCGGGCGCCGCTCTGTCTGGTGTTGCCGGCCACCGCCGAGGAGGGCTTCGGGCGCCGGCGGGTCTTCGCCCGCTGGCTCGCTTCGCGCGGCATCGGCGCCGTGCTCTACGAGGGGCCCTACTACGGCGCGCGTCGCCCTGCGGGGCAGCGGGGGGCGCTCCTGCGGACGGTGGCCGACCAGTTCGCCATGAACCTGGCGACGGTGGTGGAGGTGGCCGGTCTCTTGCGCGGCTTCCACGACGCCGGCCATCGGGTCGGCGTCACCGGGTACAGCCAGGGGGGCATGATGGCCGCCTTCGCGGCGGTGGCTTGCGACTTCCCGGTCGCCGTCGCGCCCCGGGGCGCCGCGCTGAGCGCCGAGCCCATCTTCACCGATGGCGCGCTGATGAACGCCATGCGCTGGGACGTGCTCGCCGCGGAGGCGGGGAGCTTCGAGGCCGCCCGCGCGCGCTTCGCCGCGGCTCTCGGCGAGGTGCGCATCGATCGCTTCGGTCCGCCGGCGGTGCCGGAGGCCGCGGTGCTGGTGGCCAGCGAGGACGACGGCTTCGTCCCCGCCGAGGAAGCCGAAGCGCTCCACCGGCACTGGCCGGGGTCCGAGCTGCGCTGGGTCCCGGCGGGTCACTTCACCGGGCTCGTGCTGCACCACCACGTCCACCGCGCCGCGGTGGTCGACGCGATGGCTCGGCTGGAGGACCCGTGAAGGTCGGCGAAGTCGTCGCCGGGCGCTACGAGCTCCGCGCCCAGCTCGGCGAAGGGGGCATGGGGGCGGTGTGGTGGGCCCACGACCGCTCGACCGGGACCGACGTGGCCCTGAAGCGGATGACCTTCGGGGGCGGCGCGCGGCAGCGGAAGGCGGTGGCGCGCTTCCAACGCGAGTTCCACACGCTGGCGTCGCTGCAGCATCCGCGGATCCTCCGGGCCTTCGACTACGGCGTCGACGAGCGGGGGCCCTACTACACCATGGAGCTCCTCGGGGGCGCCGACCTCGGCGACGTCCTCCGGGATCGCGCCCCCCTGCCCATCGCCGAGGCGTGCGGATACCTCCGCGACATCGCCGCCGGCCTCGCCGCGCTCCACGCCCGGGGCCTGGTCCACCGGGATCTCAGCCCGCGAAACGTCCGCGTCGTCGACGGCCGCGCGGTCCTCTTCGACCTCGGCGTGCTCATGAACGCCGGGCGCGTGGTCGACGTCGCCGGGACCCCGGCCTACCTCGCGCCGGAGATGTTCCGGAGCGAACCGGTCGACGGCCGCGCGGATCTCTACTCGCTGGGCGTGCTGGCCTACGCCATGGTCACCGGGCGCAAACCCTACGAGGCGCGTAGCCTGGAGATGCTGCCCCACGCCTGGGAGCAGCCCCTGCCGCCCCCTTCGGCGCTGGCCGAGATCCCCGAGGCCCTGGAAGAGCTGATCCTCGATCTGCTGAGCCACGAGCCCCTGGCCCGGCCGCCCAACGCGGCGGTGCTGATCGACCGCTTCACCGACGTCGGCGACCTGCCGCCGGCCGAGGGCCTGGCCATGGGCCCGGGGTTCTTGGCCGCGGCCGAGCTGGTGGGCCGGGAGGAGGCGATGGTCGCCGCGGAGACCGCGTTGCGCTCCGTCGCCGAGGCCGGCTTCGCGCGCTTCGCGTTCGAGGGCGCCAGCGGCGCCGGCAAGACCCGGCTGCTGGACGAGGTCGCCGTCCGCGCGAAGCTCCACGGCGTCGTCCCCCTGCTGGTCACCGCCGGCGAGGGGGAAGGGGGGCCCCACGCGCTCCTGGGTCAGCTGGTGGAGACCGCTTTCGCGGTGCTGCCGGACGACGCCCGCGCAGCGTCCCGGGCCGACGCCGACCAGCTCGGCCGGCTCTTTCCGGTGGTCCGCGCGACCCACCCGACGAGCGACGCCGAGGACGGGGCCGAGCCGGCCGAGGATCGCCTCCGCTCCCAGCGCGCCACCTCGGCCTTCTTCCGGCGCTTGGCCGCGCGCCGGCCCATCGCGGTGCTGGTGGACGACCTCCATCGGGCCGACGAAGCCTCGGGCGCGGCCCTGCTCACGCTGGGGAGCGACGGCGCTCACGGGCTGGCGCTCGGCTTCACCCGGCGGCTCGGCGAGAGCTTCCGCGCGCCCGAGCTCGCCGGGCCCTTCGAGCGCATCGTCGAGCGCCACCGCCTGGAGGGCTTGGAGGTGGACGCGGTGGCGGCGCTGGTCCGTTCGCTCTTCGGCGAGGTGCCCCACCTCTCACGGCTCGCCCGGTCCCTGCACCGGAGCACGGCGGGCAACCCCTTGCTCTGCGTCGAGGCCCTGCGCGGGCTCCTCGACGCGGACGCCATCCGCTACGTGGAGGGCAGCTGGATCCTCCCGACGGAGGTCGGCGAGGCGAGCGCCGAGCTGCAGGCGATCACCGACGAACGCCTGGGCCGGGTCGGTCCGCTGGCGCGGCGCCTGGCGCAGATCCTGGCGGTGCACGAGGGCCCCGCGCCCCTGGAGCGCATCGTGGCCCTGGCCGCCGCCGACGGGGAGCCGGACGCGGGCTCCGTCTTCGCGGCGCTCTCGGAGCTCGCGCGCCAAGCGCTGGTCGTGGAGCACGTCCAGGGGCTGGGGTTCGCCAACGACACGTTCCGCCGGAGCGTGGCCGGGGCCCTGGACGACGACGCACGCCGGGCGCTCCATCGGACCGTCGGCGAGGTGCTCGCGAACGAGGGCGGCGTCGCCGAAGCACAGGTGGGCTGGCACCTGGTCCGCGGCGGGGACCGCGCGCGGGGTGCGCCCATGCTGGAGCGGGCCGGCCGCGCGCTCTACGAGGCCCAGGCCACGGTGGATTGCATCGCGCCGCTGGAGGTGGCCCTGGACGCGCGGCGGGAGGCCGGCGCGCCGGTCGCGGTGCTCGCCGACCTCGAGTACCTCCTGGTCAACGCCGGCTGGGTCTCCGATCACCGCGCGGCGGCGGCCCACGGGGAGCCCGCGGCCGAGCTCCTGGGCCGGCTGGCCGGTGTGGACACCATGCACCGGCTGGGTCCCTGGATGGGCTGGCACCTGGCCTTCGCGGTGGCGTCGGTCTGGGCCGGGATCCGCTGGCTCTTCCGCTTCGGGGAGGCGCGCGGACCCACGCCGCTGCGCGCGCTCTCCCAGTACGTGCTGGCGTTGGCCTACGCCACCGCGGTGGCCTACTCCGGGAACCATCGCGAGAAGGTGCGACGGCTCATCGAGCACATGCGGCCCTTCCGGGCGTTCCGCGGGCAGCCGCCCTACGCGGGCTACCTGATGGTCCTCTCCATGCTCGACGTGCTCGAGGGCCGCTTGGCGCACGCCGCCCGGCAGCTCGGCGAGGCCAACCGGCTGGCGACCCGGCCCTGGCTCAACCCGCTCTCGCCCATGGAGCGGCGCACCGCGGACGCGGGCACCCGGTCCACCCGGACCACCGTCGACGTGAACCAGTTCGACCCGCGGCTGCACGAGGACGTGGCCGCGGTCGAGGCCATCGGGCTGGCCTACTACGTCCACTGCGCCCACTCGATCGTCGCGGTGCACCATCGCTATCGCGGCGAGGAGAAGGTCGCCCGCGACCTGGAGCGGGACCTCGAGGCCACCGAGCTCCAGCTCGGGGCCTGGTCCACCGAGCTCGCCCGGCTCCTCTTCGCGCACCCCGCCTACGCCCTCTGCCACGACGTGGAGGGGCTGAAACGCTGCCTGGACGCGCTCGAGCGCCGGGTGGCCGAGGGCATGGCGCTCGAGGAGCGGGTGGTGATCACCCGCGCGGAGATCCTCCGCGAGCGGGGTCGCTTCGGCGAGGCCCTGGCGCTGGTCGAGCCGCTGTTGGACTCGTTGGCTGCCGACGAGCACCTCTACCGGCAGTACGGCGGATCGACGGCGGCGCAGGCGGCGCTGGAGGCGGGCGAGTGGAGCCGCGCGGCCGAGCACGCGCAACGGGTACTCGCGGACGGCGCGGACCCCGACTATCGGGTGCTCTTGCCCTGGCTCCGATGTCAGCGGGTCCTGGGTCTCGCCGAGGAGGCGCTCGGCGACGCCGAGGGCGGCGCGCGCCGGTTGGAAGAGGCGCTGGTGATCGCCGAGGGGCGCGAGGTCCCCGCGATGGCCGGGCAGCTCCACGAGGCCCGGGCCCGCGTCGCCTTCGCGGGCGGCGACCACGCGCTCTTCCTGCACCACCGCGCGCGCGCGGAGCAGTGGCTCCGCCCGACCGAGAATCCGGGGCTCATCGCCGTGGTCGAGCGTCTCTTCGAGCTCGACCGGGAATCGGAGGTGCGGCCGGTCGACGTGCGCCGCCGGCGCCCGGGCGCGACCAGCGACGCCTCCATCTCGGTGCTCACCCCGGTGGGGAGCGACGACGCGGCCACGGTGGTGGGTGGCCGGAGCCGTTCGGCGAGCGAGAGCGGATCGGTGGTCGCCGGGGTCGGGCGCGAGCCGTCGACGGTCGCCGAAGACCGCACGGTGGCCTCGACCCCGGGCTCCAAGACGACGGCCGAGTGAACCTCAGCTCCGCAGCGCCGCGAGCAGCGCGTCCACGCTGGCCTTGGCGTCGCCGAAGAGCATGCGGGTGCGCTCGAGGAAGAAGAGCGGGTTCTGCACCCCGGCGTAGCCCGAGCTCATGCCGCGCTTGAAGACCACGGCGCGTTTCGCCTTCCACGCCTCGATGACCGGCATGCCGTAGATGGGGCTCGAGGTGTCGTCGAGGGCCGAGGGGTTCACGATGTCGTTGGCGCCGATGATCAGGACGACGTCGGTGGTGGGCATGTCCTCGTTGATCTCGTCCATCTCCAGGACGATGTCGTAGGGCACCCCGGCCTCGGCGAGCAGGACGTTCATGTGCCCCGGGAGGCGACCGGCGACCGGGTGGATGGCGAAGCGGACCTCGCAGCCCTTCTTGCGCAGGACGTCGACCAGGTCCTCGACGCCATGCTGGGCGCGGGCGACCGCCATGCCGTAGCCGGGGACGATGACCACCGACTGGGCGTCGGCGAGCTCCGCGGCCAGGGTCTCGGTGTTCGTCTCCACCACCTCGCCCTGGTCCACCGCTTCGCCGCCGCCGCCGCCACCGTCCGCGGTGCCGAAGCCGCCGAAGACCACGTTGAGGATCGAGCGGTTCATCGCCCGGCACATGATGATGGAGAGGATGGCGCCGCTGGAGCCGACCAGCGCGCCGGTGACGATGAGCAGGTCGTTGCTCAGCACGAACCCGGCGGCGGCCGCGGCCCAGCCGCTGTAGCTGTTGAGCAACGAGACCACCACGGGCATGTCGGCGCCGCCGATGGCCATCACCAGGTGCATGCCGAGGACCGCGGTGAGGCCGGTCATGACCAGGACCCAGAGGAGCCCGGCCTGGGGGTCCGCGGCCTGCAGGAAAGGCACCGCCAGGGCGACGGTGGCGCCCACCAGGACCAGGTTGAGCAGGTGGCGTCCGGGCAGGAGCAGCGGCTTACCGCTGAGGGTGCCGCGCAGCTTGGCCCAGGCGATCACCGAGCCGGTGAAGGTGATCGCGCCCACCGCGATGCCGATCCAGATCTCGACCAGGTGGATGGTGTGCTCGGTGGGGCTCGCCGCCGCCTCGATGGGGTGCAGGTACGAGCTCATGCCCACCAGCACCGCGGCCAAGCCCACGAACGAGTGGAGCAGGGCGACCAGCTCGGGCATGCCCGTCATCTGGACCCGCGCCGCGAGGAAGGCGCCGATCGCGCCGCCGGCGACGATGGCCCCGAGGACCACGTCCCACCGCTGCATCGAGGGGTCCAGGGCCGTGGCCACGAAGGCGATGACCATGCCCAGGATGCCGTAGACGTTGCCGCGACGCGCCGTCTCCTGCCGGGAGAGGCCACCGAGGCTGAGGATGAAGAGGACCGCCGCGAGGAGGTAGGCGACGGTCAGCGCGCTCTCGGGGATGGTGGGCATCTCACTCCCCCTTCCGGAACATGCGCAGCATCCGCTGGGTCACCAGGAAGCCGCCGAAGACGTTGATGGAGGCGAAGAAGAGCGCCACCGCGCCGAGGATGGTGGCCAGCCCCAGGGTCGGCTGCGCGGACTGGAGCATGCCGCCCACCAGGATGATCCCGCTGATGGCGTTGGTGACGCTCATCAGCGGCGTGTGCAGGGCGGCGCTGACCGACCAGACCACCTGCCAACCGACGAAGCACGCCAGCACGAAGACAGTGAAGTGCTGCACGAAGGCTGCCGGGGCGAAGAGCCCGACGAGCGCGAAGACGGCCAGGACCAAGAGCGCGCCCACCATCGTCCGCCAGGTCTTGGGCTGGGGTCGCTCCTGGGCCTTGGCCGGCTCGATGGTCTTGCGGGGTTCCGGGGGCGGCTTCGGAGCCGGCGCGCGCTCGGGGGGCGGGAGCCGCGCGCCGTCGTGCACCTGCAGCGCGCCGCGGACGATGTCGTTGTCCAGGTCCAGCGGCAGCGCGCCGGCCTCGGGGGCGCCCATCTCCTTCAGGAGGTTCCGCACGTTCATGGCGAAGAAGCGGCTCGCCGTGGTGGCCATGCGGCTCGGCAGGTCGGTGTACCCGAGGATGCTCACGCCCGCGTGGACGGCGACCCGGTCCGGCTCGCAGAGCTCGCAGTTGCCGCCCTGCTCGGCGGCGAGGTCCACCACCACCGAGCCGGGCTTCATCAGCTCGACCATGTCCCGGGTGATCAGCGTCGGCGCCTTCGCGCCAGGCACGAGCGCGGTGGTCACGATCACGTCTACCTGCTTCGCTTGCTGCCGGAAGAGCGCCATCTCCGCGTCGATGAACTCCTGGCTCATCACCTTGGCGTAGCCGCCTTCGCCTTCGCCGCTCTCGTCGAAGTCGAGCATGAGGAACTTCGCGCCGAGGCTCTCCACCTGCTCCTTGGTGGCTGGACGGACGTCGAAGGCCCGCACTTCCGCGCCGAGCGCTCGACCGGCGGCGATGGCCGCGAGCCCGGCGACGCCGGCGCCGATGACCAGGATCTTCGCCGGCGGCTCGGTGCCGGCGGCGGTGACCTGGGCCCCGAAGAAGCCCTGGTAGACCTGGCTGGCCTCGAGCACCGCGCGGTAGCCGGCGATGTTGGCCATCGAGCTCAGCACGTCCATGGACTGGGCCCGGGTGATGCGCGGGACCTTGTCCAGGGCGACGGCCTCGATGCCGCGCGCGGCGAGCGCGTCGACGACCTCTTCGTTCCGCTCCGGGAACAGGAGGGAGACCAGCGCCGCGCCCTCGCGCATGCGGCCGACCTCGGAGACCGTCGGCGGCCGGACCTTCACCACCAGGTCGGCGGCCCACACGCTGGCCGCGTCGCGGTAGGTGGGGGGCCGCGCCAGGAGCGCCCCGGCCTCTTCGTACTCCGCGTCGGTGAAGCCCGCCTCCGCGCCGGCGCCGGGTTCCACCAGGACCTCCCAGCCCAGCTTCCGCAGCGCGGGGACGACGTCGGGGGTGACCCCGACGCGGCGTTCGCCCGGGTGGGTCTCTTTGGGGACCCCCAGGACCGGACCACCCGCCGAGGCGGTGGCGTCGTCTCCGGGAGGCGCGGCGTTCGGCTCGTCCACGGCGTCCGAGCGTACTCCATTCGCCCCGCAGGGGGCAGCGGCCGCAGGACGAGGTCAGGGCGCGGCGGTCGGGCAGGACCCGGTGGGCAGCCGCTCCTCGCGGACTTCGCCGCCCTCGCGATAGACCAGGGAGAAGAAACAAGGCAGCGGGGTCCCGGCCTGCAGGTTGCCCGCGTGGTGAAAGCGCCGGGCCCCGACGACGAGCAGGGCGTCCTCCGAGGCCACCCGGGTCCGCGCTCGGCGCTCGTGGCTGCCCACGACCGCGCGCCGGGTGAGGAAGCCGATCCCGGGATGTCCGAGGTGGAAGAAGGAGAAGTACTCGTCGCGGGGAAAGACCACCGGCTCGGGCGGGGTCATGGAGACGAAGTGGTTGGCCCAGTACACCCGGCCCTCGGGGCTCACGTGGGTGCGGATGCGTTCGGCGACCCGCCGTTGGATCGGCCGCCAGTAGAACGCGTCCGCGTCGCGCGCTCCCTGGGCCAGCCCCAGACCCAGCACGGGCAGCGCGATGGCGGTCGCCAGCGCGAGCGAAGTCCGCGGGAAGCGGCGCGCCAGATGCGCCGCCGGTACCAGGGCCGCGAGCACCAGCACCGGGAAGGTGGGGAGCAGGTAGCGCGCCTGGGTCATCCCCACCTTCAGGCCCATGCTGACCACGAAGCCAACCGCCAGCAGGAGGGGCCCCAGCGCCCGGGCCCAGCCGACCTTCCGCACGAGCGCGACCGCGCCGAGGGGGGCGAGGACGAGGACCGCCGGGCCGAGGGACCGCGCGAGGAGGTAGAGGAAGTCCACCGGGTGCTCGTCGCCGAGCGGCTCCACCATCTCCTGCGCCACCCGGAGGTCCTCGGCGAAGTCCGCCCGCGTGAAGCCGGTCTCGGTGGTGAGCTGGTAGCGGAGCACGAGGAGCCCACCGAACGTCAGCGCGGCCGCGAGCGCCGCGAGGAGGTCGTCGCGCAGGAGCCGGACCCAGGGGCGCCGGCCGGGCCGAGGGCGGGCCGAAGACACCAGGCGGATCGCGCCGGCGGTCCCCAGCGCGACCGGGAGGACGGCCAGCGAGTACTTCGCGGCGACCGCCAAGCCGACCACGGCGCCGAGCCCCAGGGCCGAGGTCGCGCCGCCTTCGACCACGTGCCGGTCGTACCGCGCCAGCGCGTAGGCGGTGAGACCCATGGCCGGGATGTCGGTCAGCAGGTGCGGCGCGTAGTGGGCCACCACCGGCGAGAGGCCGATGACCGCGGTCCCCAGGAGCGCCCAGCGGGGCCGGAGGAAGCGAGCGAGGAACTGGTGACAGGCCCAGAGCGCGGCCACCGCGAGGAGGAAGCCGGTCAGGTGCGGGACCATCCAGGCCCAGCGGCTGGGGTTCTCCGGATCCCAGGCGAGCGCGCTGGGGATCCCCAGGATGGGGATCAGCGGCGAGTGGACGCCGAAGAAGCTCGCGGCGTGGTCACCCAGGAGCGCGCGGGCGTCGTTGAGGTAGTCGTAGCTGTCGTAGTAGCGGACCTGGATGGTCAGCGCGCGGACCAGCCACCACGTCGCGACCACCGCCAGGACGCCGCGAAGCGCCCCGTGGCCCCGGGGGCGGGGCGTTGGCGAACTGCGTGGGCTCCGCGCGGCCATCGCCGCGGGATAGAGCACATCCGCCCCGGGCGCACGTCGGGCCGACGTGCCCGGGGCGCCGTGTTCGCTCAGTCGGCCACTTCGTCGGCGGCCTCTTCGACCTCGTCGGCCACGTCCTCGATCTCGTCTTCGGCGTCGTCCTCGCAGCCGACGGCGGACAGGGCGGTCATTCCGATGAAGGCCAGGGTCATCATTCGTCGCATGGGTCTCCTCCTCGCTGCCCGCGGGGCAGCCCGCCCGAGTCGAGGGCCCGTGGCCGGGCATTACGATCGGCGCTTCCGGGGTTAACGCTGAGCGCGGTTCCGCGATAGATAGAGTGCCCCTCGCCGTTCCGAGGGCGAACCCGAACAAGAACGAGGAAAAGCACCATGTCGCTGAAGCTGGGGAGCACCGCTCCCGATTTCCAAACCGAGACCTCCGAAGGCCCCATCGAGTTCCACGAGTGGGCCGGCGACGACTGGGTCCTCTTCTTCTCCCACCCGGCCGACTACACGCCGGTCTGCACCACCGAGCTGGGCTTCACCGCCAAGCTCTTCGACGACCTGAAGGCGCGGCACTGCAAGGCCCTGGCTCTGAGCGTCGACCCGGTCGATTCGCACAAGGGCTGGATCAAGGACATCGAGGAGACCCAGGGCGTGACGATGAACTTCCCCATCGTCGCCGACCCCGACGCCAAGGTCGCCGAACTCTACGGGATGATTCACCCCGAGGAGAACGCGAAGCTCACCGTGCGTAGCGTCTTCTTCATCGACCCGAACAAGAAGGTTCGGGCGACGCTGACCTACCCGCCGGCCACCGGCCGCAACTTCCACGAGCTGCTCCGCGTGCTCGACGGCCTCCAGCTCACCGACGAGTACCAGGTGGCCACCCCGGCCAACTGGAAGGACGGCGACGACGTGGTGATCGTGCCCTCCATCAAGGACCCCGACGAGATCGCCAAGAAGTTCCCCAAGGGCCACAAGGAGCTGAAGCCCTACCTGCGGATCACCCCGCAGCCCAACAAGTAGCGCTCGGCGCCGTCGTGGCTCCAGCCGCGACGGCGCGCTCGGCTCCCCCGCCGAGGACCCGGCGCCGGGTCAGATGAGGAAGAGCCGACCGAGGGGGCAGCCCTCGAGGTCGATGTCCTCGCCGCGGCGGTAGCGCTCGAGGAGCTTCCGCGAGCGCCGCGCCAGCTCTCGACGAACCTCGCGCCGAGCGCCCTTGCGCCGCTCGATGCGCATGTCGTCGTAGGCGGTCGTCTGATGGCGCATCCAGGCGATCACCGCCGCCTCCGCCCGCTCCTCGACCGGAATGCGTTTCGTGCGCGCCACGGTCCCGGAACCGACCGGGGTCGCGTGGGCGGCGACGCGGGTGGCGATCTCGTCCGCCAAGCTCCGGTACTTGGGCGCGAATGCGAGGAACTCGAAGACCGACGCGCGGAAGTCTTCGACGTAGGCCTCCTGCGCCTTGGCGCGCCGCTTCCGGCCGGCGGCCAGCTTCTTCTGGTACTCGGGCGTGGCCCGCTCGGCCTCGAGCACGTCCTGGGCGCGAACGATGTTCTCCGCCGGGGCGAGGACGCCGTGGGAGAAGGTCTTGCGCCCCTTCTTCTCCTGGATCGTCCAGGTGGGCCCGGCGGCTTTCACCCGCCGGGTGAGGGTGGCGTCGCCCGGGGGCAGAATGTTCCAACCCGCGGGCCAGGGGACGACTTCGCCGGACTCGAGGCGCACGTGACGCGGCTCCTTGGCGGGGCTGACCTTCAGGGCTTCGTGACTCACCGGCTCGCCATAGCACGGGTCGCGGCCCGCTTGGTCGCCCGGGTGGCCCGGGCCTACGGAGCGCGCCACCTGGGCTCATCCACATGGGCTAGTCGATGTGGAGTAGTTCAATTGAGTAGTGCAAAGAGCATGATGCAGAAGGTCGTATGAAATCGATGCGTCGCTCTTGACCGAGGGGCCCGCCGTGGGTGTACATGCGCCCTGTGAAACGAGCATGGACTCTCGGCAGGGTGCTGGTCACTCTGCTCGCCTTTTCCACGACGGCCGGGGCTCAGGACGCCGAGGTCGACCCGGAAGCGGCCAGCCGTGACCGGGAGGCGCGTTCGCTCTACGAGGCGGGCACGGAGGCCTTCGAGGCCGCTCGGTACGGCGACGCTCTACAGTACTATCAGCGCGCCTACGAGGTCAGCGGTCGCGCCGTTCTCCTCTACAACATCGGCGTCTCGGCCGATCGCATGCGTCGCGACGAGCAGGCCCTCGAGGCCTTCGAGGCCTTCCTCGAGCAGGTCCCGGAGCATCCGCGTCGGCACGAGGTGGAGGTGCGGGTGGTCGCCATCCGCGAGGCCCAGGCGGCGGGGGAGGAGCCGGAGCCGACCGAGTCCGAGCCCACCGAGGTGGAGCCGGTCGTGGCCGTCGACGCCGAAGCCGACGGGGGGATCTCCACCGCGAAGTTGGTCGGCGCCATTGCTCTGGGTGCGGTCGGAGTCGCCGGCGTGGTCGCCTCGGTCATCGGCATGACGGCCGGGGGCTGCGTCGACGAGGACGCCACCGGCGCGTGCATGCGCGAACGGACCACGAACTGGGGAGCGGTCGGGGCCTATGGCGGGCTCGGCCTGGTCGCGATCGCAGGCGCGATCGTGCTCTTGGTGGTGGGCGGCGGCGACGCCGACGAAGAGGCGCACGTGCGCTTCGAAGGGAACGGTGTCCGGTGGCAGTTCTGATGCGTTGGCTGGTGGTCTCGGCTCTCCTGGGAGCCTCGGCGTGCGTCTACGACGAGGAGTGTGCCGCCGGGTACGTCTCCGGTCCCGGAGACACCTGCGTGCCCGAAGGGGGACCCGATGGCGGTCCGGTCGACGGCGGGACCGCCGACGCGGGTGACGGCGGCGAGGTCGACCTGGGTGACGCCGACGGCGGCCCCCTCGACGGTGGCCAACCGGATCTCTTCGTGCCCGAGCCCGGGCGCCTGGCCGGGCTGGAGCTCGTCCTCGGTCAGATCGACGGGACCTTCGCCTTCGACACCCTGGACTACACGGGCTTCGTGGGCGCCCTCAACGAGTCGGTGCGCGTCCGCGCCCGGGCTGCCGAGGGCACGACCATCGAGGTCGAAGGGACCGCGGTCGCCTCGGGGGAGCTCTCGCCGCCGGTCGCCCTGGGGGACCTCGGATCGACCACTGTCATCGAGATCACCGCGACGTCACCGGATGCCGAGGTGACCACCTACACCCTCGACGTCGTCCGGGGGGCGGGGACCTACTTCAAGCACGAGGTGCCCCAGGGCAACGACCGCTACGGGCGCGGGCTGGACATCGACGGCGCGACGCTCGCGGTGGGCGCGATCTTCGACGACACCGCGTCCGCCGACCCGACGACCGCCGACGTCCTGACGGACTCCGGCGGCGTCTTCGTCTATCACCGGGACGGATCCGGGTGGTCGCTCTCGACGTTCATCAAGGCGTCGGACGCGCAGGAGGGGGACTCGTTCGGAGCGGCCCTGGCCGTCGACGGCAACACCCTGGTGGTCGGTGCGCCCGGCCGAAACGACGGCGCCGGCGCGGTCTACGTATTCCGCCGCAGTGCGGGGGTGTGGAGCGAGATCCAGATCCTCACCCACCCCAGCCCCGACGACCAGGATCGCTGTGGCAACGCGCTCGCCATGGACGGCGACGTCCTGGTGGTCGGCTGCGTCAACGACGACAGCGGCGCGACCGGGGTCGACGGCGCCGACGGCGACGACTCGGTCGAGAACTCGGGCGCGGTCCTGGTCTTCCGCCTCAACGCCGGGGGGAGCTTCGTGCGCGACGCCTACCTCAAGCCCCACAACACCGGCGCGGGCGACGCCTTCGGGTTCTCGGTGGACGTCCAGGGCGACAACGTGGTCGTCGGCGCCATCCGTGAGGATACCGACGGGAACAACGTCCTGGGGACCGAGGACGACGACGCGCTGCTCAACAGCGGCGCGGCCTACGTCTTCCGGCATGGTGCCGCCTGGTCGCAGATCGCGTTCCTCAAGGCCTCCAACGCCGACGCGGGCGACGAGTTCGGGACCGATGTCGCCGTCTCCGACCAGTTCATCGCCGTTGGCGCCGCCTTCGAGCGCTCCGCGGCGCAGGGCATCGGTGGCGCGCAGGGGAGCAACACCCTCGAGAAGGCCGGCGCCGTCTACGCCTATCCGTTGATGAGCGGGCTGGCGATCGGGCCGCCGATCTACATCAAGGCGTTCAACAACGGCCTCAACGACGAGTTCGGTCGCGACGTGGCGATGGAAGGGAATCGGCTCTTGGTCGGATCGTACCGCGAGGCATCCATTTCCGAAGGCATCGGCGGTCTCCCGAACAACAACGACGGCCTCTCCATCGGCGCCGTCTACGAGTACCTCTACGTCGGTGGCACGTGGACCATCGGGGCCTACATCAAGCCGCCCCGCGTGGACGCGGTCGACGACAGCGACACCTCGGCCTTCGGCCACGATGGGCAGTTCTCGTCGTCCATCGCCATCGGCGGCGGTGTGCTCGCCGTGGCCTCCGAGGGCGACGCGTCGAACGCGGCCGGGGTCGACGACGCCACCGGGACCTGGGAGTTCGCGACCCACCGCTACTCCGGTTCGGTCACCGTCTACTGAGGCGTCACTCTTCCGGCGCGCGCGTCTGCTCGCGCCGGAAGAACTCGGCCGCGAGGGCCGCGGTGTCACCCGCGGCGAGCTGCATCCGCTGCAGGATCGCCGGGCGGGTCACGTCGGCCGGCACGAAGACGTCGGTCTGGACCTCGTCGGTCGGGGTGGGACCCACCGACCACGAGAGCGCGGTGATCAGGCGAGAATCCTGAGCGTAGACCACCGCGTACTTGCCCATGACCATCCCCTGGAAGCGGGCCGTCACCCGCACCTCGCCCGGCGCGGGCGGCGCAGTGGCCGGCACCACGGGGACGGCCAGGCGCACCGTCAGCTCCGCGATGAAGGCGTCGCCCATGGCCTGGAGGACTTCCTCGACCGCGGCCCGCCGGTCCGGCGCGAGGCCGTCGAGGTAGGTCGTCACCGGCAGGCTCCCCACCGTGAGGCTCTGGTAGTCCACCGCCACCACGACCTGGCGGGCCCCGACCAGCGCCGAGGGCGGCCCGCTCTGGCGCACCACGAGCCAAGGGGGGCCGCAGGCCGCGAGGAGAGCGAGGGCCGGGAGGAGTGCGCGCATGGGCGCATCGTGGAGCCCTGGGCGCCGGGCGCCAGGTTCAGAAGAGCGCTTCGCCATCGAACCCCGCCAGGCGGCGAGGCGCGGGTCCTTCGATCGCGTAGAGGGAGCCGCGCACCTCGACGGCGACGCGCCCGCTCGCGTCCACCCAGGCGGGAGTCCCGGGGACCAGCGCGTGGAGGAGGCGCGCCTTGCCGACGCCGTCCGCGTCGCGGCTGAAGAAGGTGCGGAGCGGGTCGGGCTGCTCGCCCCGGGGGGCGCCGGTGGGGAGGGCGGCGACCAGGTGCAGCGCGGTGAGCTCGTACTCGTCGCCGGCGTACCGGCGGAGCAGCTCGACCCACGGCGCCAATCCATCGCCCGCGCGGCGCCCGAGGAGCATCGCGCGCTCGATCCCGGCGTCGAAGAAGACGTCCCCCGGGGGGATGGAGCCGCCGTCGTCGCTCAGGGGCACCGGGCTCTCCCACCGGTGCCGGGTCCAGACCAGGTCGGTCGCGCGCCCGGAGCTCCCCACCCAGAGCCGGCCGAGGTCCCCCCGCTGCCCTTCGCCGGGCGCGTAGCCACGCCGGACGCCGAGCCGCCGCTCCCGCTCCCGATCGAGGAGTCCGTCGAGCCATTGCAGCGCCTCCCGCGCCGCCCAGGGCCCGCGGCGGTCCGTCGGGCGCGGATCCCACCGGTCGGCGAAGGCCTCCCGGGCGTCGTGGTCCAGCCGCTCGAGCGCCAGGCGGGCGACCGAGAGCATGGGACGGACGGCGTCCCGGGCGACGGTCGCCGCGAACCCCCCGCCCCCGGGGATGCGGTCGTGGACGACGAGGTGCCAGACGTCGTCGATCGCCACGAGCGCGGCGTCGGCGTGCCGATGGGCTCCGCGCAGCGCCGTGCTCAGGCCGAACCGAGTCGCGACCAGCAAGGTCGCCGCGGCGTCGGCCCCGAGGGGCGTCCGGATCAGGCACGCGTCGGTCGCGTAGCGGGCGGTGAGGGGCGGCTCGAGGCGGCGTTCGTCCCGGAGCTCGCCGGCGTCGTCGTAGCGGCGGACCCCGAGGACGTGCTCGGTGAGCTGGACGGAGACCAGGCCGAGCCGGGTGGGCCGGCCGCCCAGCGCACGCTCGGTCAGGTGCTCGGTGAGCTCGGCGCCGGGCGTGTCGAGGGTGACCGCCCGCTCGATCACCGCGTGGCCGGGGCCGGTGCGGTCGACCGGAAGGCGACCCTCGCCCTCGCGGGGCCGGTCGAGGACCACGAAGCGGCCCAGGGGGTGAGCGAAGTCGCTCCCGGGCGGATGGAGCGCCGGCGCGATGGCCGCGTCGACGTAGGCCAGGACCGTGGCGGTCCCCTCGTCCACCAGGGTCACACGGGCGTCCACGTCCCCCACGCAGCGGGGCTCGATGGGCTCGCCCAGCGGTTGCTCGCGGGCCGTCTGCAGGACCTCACGCACCGTCGGCGCGTCCCGCTGGGGATCGAAGAGGTGTCGCTGGCGGACCCGCACCTGACCGGTGCGCTCCAAGCGCTCCAGGATCGCGTCGCCGAGCTCGCCCGCCAGGCGGTGGCGGAGCGCGCGCCGCTCGTGGGGGCGACCCAGGGCTCGCTCGAGGTGCCGCTGGCGGAGGACTCGCGGCTCGACCACGGAGGCCGGCTGCGGGAGAGCGGCGAGGTCCACCCCATCCCGGGCGTGCTGGTGCAACGCGACCGCCTCCGCGGCGGGGACGTCCAGGACCAGCAGCGCCGCCCCCTCGGGGGTGTCGGCGCCGGCGTGCCGCAGCCGAGCGACCTCCTGGGCCACCGCGAGGTAGCCGCCGCTCAGCCAGAGGACCTCCGCACCGCGCACGTCGGTGGTCCGGCGCAGGTGTCGACGGCCATCGCCGGCTTCGCGCTCTTCGAAGCGAAGGCCGAGCGCCGCGCACGCTTCGCGAAGGGCATCCCGGGTGGCACCTCGACCGGTGGGGCTCGGTAGATCGGCCCGTCGCAGGACCAGCCGTGCGGCGCAGGGGGCGCTCGAGGGGTCGGCGAAGCTCCGGAGCGGAGCGGCCAGGAGGTGCCGTGCCCAGCTCGCCTGCGCGTCCGGCGCGGCCGACGGCCCCGCGAGCGCGAGGAGGAGGGTGGGGAAGCCCCGCTCCTCCATCAGCGCCCGGCGCGATTCGTCCAGCGCCCAGAGCCGCCGCATCATCAGGTGCAGGTGCATCTCGGCGATCCCCACGTGGGCGTCGACGTCGTCGACCACGACCAGCCCCAGCCGCTCGAGGAAGGGCTCGGCGCGCGCGTCCGCCAGCACCGACGCATCGAGCTGGGTCAGGTCGGTCACCACGACCGTGGGGACCTCGCCCCCGAGGAGCATGGTGGCCAGCGCGTCGCCGGCCACGGTCACGCTCACGTTCCAGCGGGCGGGGGAACGCTCCAGGGCGGTGCGAAAGCGCTCGGCCCACGCGCGGGGCTCGGTGCCCTCGGGGACCACGACCAGGGTGCTCCCGCCGCGGTCCAGGGCCACGTGCACCGCGGCCAGCATCGCGGTGGTGCTCCGGCCGGAGGCCTCGGCCGTCGCGAGCAGCGCATGGGGCGCTCCCGCGCGCGTCCGCACCGGGGACCGCGCGACCTCTTCTTCGAGGGTGGGGGTCTCCCCCACGCCCCGGCCGCCTTCCACCCGCCACGCCCGGCCCAGGTGTTCCAGGACCGCGGCCTGATGGACCCAGACCTCCTCCTGGCCGGTGAGCGCCCGGGCGACCTCCCGGACCATCGGCCCGAGCTCGACCGGCAGGGGAACCGCTCGGCCCGGGGCGGCCGGGAGCGGACCCGTCGCGAGGCGCGCGAGGGCGTCGAGGTCGTCGTCCGGGAGGGGGTGAGCGGCGAGGGCGGTGGTCACCTTCGCCAAGAGCGGCGGGGCGACGACCTCGTCCTCGGCAGTGGGGCCCTCGTCCTCCTCGTCGACCTCCTCCTCCTCCGCCTCCGCGAAGGGGCGACCGGGGAGGAGCAGGTGCAGGCTCCAGATCAGCAGGAGGAGGCCCCCGAGGATCCACGAGCCCGGGGCCGGGTGCCCCACGTCGACCAGGGCCGCCGGGGCGAGACCCGTGAGCGCGTCCAGCTCGCTGGCGACCGCCTCGCTCACACTCGCGGCGGCCTGGCTGGCCAGGTCGGTGCCGCAGGTGGGCACCGGGTTCCCGCGCTCGCCCACCGCCATCAGGCCGCCTGCCGCCAGGTGCAGGGGGACCAGGATGAAGAGCAGCCGGGTCGACCAACGCCGGAAGCGGTCGTCGGCCCGCCGGGCGGTGGTGGCGCCGAGCCACCAGCGGGGGAGCTCGGCCTCGGGCGTGTCCCAGGTCACCTCCACGCCGGCGGCGCGGACCGAGGAGGGCCAGCGGACCAAGACGAAGCGGATCGCCACCACCAGGGTGGGCCAGAGGGCCGCGTGGATCATCACCGCGAGGGTGGGGTGGTCCGCCAGCGGAAGCAGCGGCGCGGCCCAGGAGCGGCCGAGGAGCAGGCTCTCGAAGTAGCCCACCCGCGCCCAGGCCCCGTCGGCGACCCCGAGCGGCGCCGGGCCGAGGTCGTGGGCGAGGAGCGGGTCGACCAGTCGAGCCAGGAGGTAGAGACCGATCGCGATCAGCGTGGCCATCAGCCAGGGCGGCCCCGGCGCCGGGCTGCCCTTGGGGCGCAGCCGAGCGATGCGCCGCCCGATCGCCGCCAGCACGGTGCTGGCGGCGCCGACCGTGGCCAGGAGGCCCACCAGCCCGGTGGTCCCCAGCTCGGCGGCGAGCTGGGCGAGGGCGCAGACCAGGGTCTCCTTCACCGCTCCACCTCGAAGCGCAGCTCCGCGGGCTCCGCCGACTCCGGGATCGGGGGGAGCACCGCGGCCGGGTGCAGGTCGGTCAGGGCCACCACGTAGTACGCCCGGTCCCGCTCCAGCCCGCGATGCACGGGGATCCGCGGTCGGCCGGCGGCGGGGGTCTCGTCGAGCCGACGGCGAACCGCCTCGTAGGCCTCGGGCGGCACCACGCCCTCGCCGCCGGAGACGGTGGTCACGTCGGTCGGGTCCAGGTGCCGCGCGAAGCGCAGCGCCACGCCGAGGGAGCGCGCTTGCCGCCGGATGAACGCGGCGATGGCGTCGGCCGCTTCCTCGGCCGAGCCGCTCGCGCCGTAGGGGTCCCATTCGGAGACGGGCGTGGCGTGGGGTCGACAGGCGGCGGTGAGGGCCTCCTGGTCGGCGAAGGGCACCTCGTGCCGCCACTCCCGGCGCCAGTGTCGATCGCGGGCGAGGGTGCGGAGCACGTCGGCGATGCGGGTGGCGCGCTGCTCGGGAGGGAGCGCGTGCCGGATGGCCTCCGCGCCGGTGGGACCCACCAGGGGTTCCACCAGGGCGCTCGGGTGCCCTTCCGGTCCTCCGGCCAAGAGCTCGCTCAGGTCCTCCCGCACCGCGCCGCCCTCCGGATGGCGATGGACGCCCAGCCGGCGCAGCTCCTCGAGGAACCGGCTCCGGCCGTGGCGCAGCGCCCGGTCCACCAGCGCCAGGCGCTGCCGGTCCCGCGCGATCGCGTCGCCGAGCGCCAGGAGGGCTTCGACCCGAGCCACCCGCCGGGCCAGGCGCAGGCGGGAGGCGTAGTAGTCGAGGACGGAGCCGCGCAGACCTCGGACGGTGTCGCCGAGCGCGCGCCAGGTCTCCCGATGGGCCGCGCGGATGCGGAGGTGGGCGCGCCGGTAGCGGGGGATGAGGATCCCCGCGGCCACGGCCAGCCCGAGGAGGGTGGCGGTGATGGGCGCCCGCGTCGTGAGCCAGGGCAAGAGCCACTGGGGTGGGGTGGTGACCCGGGGGAGCGCCCGCAGGAGCGGCGGCGCGAAGGCGGCCCAGCAGGCCACGAAGAGCAGGCCGAAGACCACCATCCGGGCGAGGTCGGGCTTTGCCCGGGCGGCGTCCAAGAAGGCCGCGTGCGCGCCGCGGAAGCGGTCGAAGGAGGGGGCGGGCGGCGGCTCCACCTCGTCCCGCGCGCGCACCGCCTCCTCCAGCCGCTCGGCCACGTCGCGCTGGAGGACCTCGAGCACCACGTCCGCCTCCCGAAAGCCCTCCGGCCGCGGGGGATCGAAGAGCCGGTGGTCCACTTGGTCGCGGATGGCCGCGAGCAGCTCTTCTTTGACCTGCTCCACCGCGCGCCGCTCCCGGCCCACGAGATCGTCGAAGCGGCGCCGCTGCAGGAGACGCCAGGCGCTCTCGACCTCGCGCATGCGCGCCTCGGCCCAGCCCACCGGCGGGTCCGCGGGCGGTTGATCGGCGTCGCTGGCGGCGTCCCCGGTGTCGGGGCCGTAGGTCTCGCGGAGCGCCTCGCCGGGGACGTACCACCGGGGGTCGGGGTCGGCCTCGAAGGGAGCGACATAGCGGTCGAGGAGCGCGCGCACGTCCTCGGTGGCGGTCTCCGGCGCGTCGAGGCGCGCCAGCTCCACCGCTTCCAGCGCGTCGAGGCGCGCGTCGTCCAGGGGCAGCCGCTTGGCATCGAGGATGGCGCCCACCACCTCGAGCGCGACCCGGCACTCGGCGTAGCGGGCCAGGGCGCGGCGCGGGAGCTCGGCCACCGCGCAGACGAAGGTCGCCAGCGGCTCGTCGGGGTGACGGCCGTAGAGGAGGCCGCGCCGGTCGGGGAGGGCGTCCAGCGAGTGGATCAGGAAGGTGGCGAAGTTGCGGATGCACGCCTCCTGCTCCGCGTCGCCGAGGACGCTGAGCTCGGCGACGTCCTCCAGGAGGTAGAGCTGCGGCGTGGCGCGCTCGGCGGGGGGCGCGGCGGTGACCCGTTCCCCCAGGCCCCGGAGTGCGCCGAGGAGCTGCTCGCGCTCCGGGGGCGGGAGCGCGGCCGCGTGGGGCATGCAGAGCAGGGGGAGCACCAGGAGCGCCCGCTCGTCGTGACGCCGGTGGGTGCGGAAGAGGGGCTCGAAGCGGCTCAGCAGCTCCTTGCCGATGCGCGGCAGGAGCTCGGGGAGGGCCTGGCGGACCTCGGCCTCGCCCAGGTGACCCAGCACCAGCACGTGCAGGCGCGTGGGCCCATCCCGGCCGGGCGCGTCCCGGTGTCCGACCAGGCGGCCGTGGTCGAGGAGCACCCGCGCACGCTCGGCGACGCGGGCGGGGAGCTCGCGCACGGTGCGACCGTCGAGGGCGGCGGCGGTGACGAGCTCCAGTCCCACCTGCCGCACCTCGTCGGCCAGCCGCACCGGGTCGAGGGCCTCGCCGGGGAGGCGCAGCGCGCTGGCGGTCTCCTCCGCGAGCCGGCGGGCGATGCGCGCGCCGAACGAACCCACCCCGACCACGATGGTCGGCCAGAGGGGGTCGCTACCCGGCGCCTTGGGCTCCATCGCGGCGTGGGGCCCGGTCAGCCGAGGAGGTCGTCCAAGAGGGCCGCCGCGCCCCGGAGGCTCTGGTAGCGCGCCTCTTCGGCGGCGTCGCGGCTGTCCTTCAGCTCCAGCTTCACCGCCTGACCCTTCCAGGCCTTGGCGGCGTCCTGCAGGAGGGCCTTCGTCTCCCCGGCCTCGGTGGCCCGGCGCGCGGCGTCCACCAGCGGCGCCACGGCGGTGTCGTAGATGGCCGGCTTGGTGTCCTCGGTGGCCAGCATCGCCTCGGCGGCGCTCAGGGGATCGGCGCCGAGGGGGAGCTCGGCGTCCTCTCCGAGCACCAGCTCGAAGCCGGCGTCGGCGGCGGCCACGGTGCCTTCCCGCTGGCCGAGGACCAGGGCCGCCACGGCCAGGCGCGTGCGTTCGCGGGACGCGAGGAGCGCCTGGCGGGCTTCGGTCGGGTCCAGATCGGGCAGCGACTCCCAGTGGTGATCCAAATGGAGCGGCCAGGCCTTGTCCTTGCCGGGCTCCTGTCGCTGGAATCGCCGGTAGGCGTGCTTCATCTCTGCGTTCAGGTGCGGGAACGCGAAGAGGGGCACCCCGAGGATCGAGTGGTACACGACCAGCCGCTCGGGGTCGGGCCAACCGCGGAGGACCTCGGCCCCGCGCCCCTCGGTGGCCTCGCCCATGAGCTGCCCGAGGAGCCCGCCCTCGACGGTCTCGTGCATCCCCAGGAGCAGCATGTCGGCGTGCTTCAGGGTGCTCTTCGCTTCCGGGCTGTAGCGGGTGAGCGGCTCGGCCTTGGCGAGCACCGAGTCCAGCTTGCGGCGGGCGTAGCGGCGGAGCGCGTCGTCCTGCCGGAGCTTGGAGGGCATCAGCGGCGCGTGCCCCTTCAGGGCGACCGCCGGGTCGGTGTCCGGCTTGCCGCCCTGGAGCGCGTAGTAGCGCGCCTCCAGGAGGAGCGCGTCGTCCATGCGTAGCCCGGCGCGCTCGTACTCGTCGTCGCTCTCGGGGTCCCCCAGGACGGTCTTGCTCAACGACGCCCCGGCGACCGCCACCAGCGCGGCCTCCACGTCGCTGATCATCTCCCGGGCGGTGCGCTCGATGGGCCGGCCCTTGGCGTCGCGCCGCGGTCGCATCGCGTCCCGCACGGCCGCCAGCACCGCCTTGGGGTCGGCGATCTCGGGGCGGCTCTGGACCTGGTCGACGTAGTACCAGGACCAGAAGCGCATCCGGCTGGTGGGGTGCTGGAGCACCTCCACGTCGAGCAGGTAGTCGTTGGACTGGCTGCCCACCAGGCCGCCGTCGTACTCGAAGCGCCGGGCCTTCTCCTCGAGCTCGTCGGCCAGCCGGGCGGCCGAGGCCTCCACGTTGCGGAAGCTGGCGCGCATCCGGTCCGCGGTCCGGCCCAGCGCCGAGAGCACCTCGTGCATGGCCTGCTGCACGATCAGCGCGCGCTGCTTGTCCACGTTGGCGTTGAAGGACGCCACCGTGCGGTCCCGGGCCTGCTCGAAGTCGGTGTCCTTGCGGGTGATCAGCTTGTCCCAGCCCCCGTAGGTCTTCTTGATCTCCGCCGCGTGGGCGTCCATCTCGCTGCGGAAGCGGGAGTCGCGGCCGAGGTCGGCCTCCTTGCGCAGGCGCCCGATGCGTTCGGCGCGGCCGTCGATGGCGTCGGTGGCCAGCATGCCGCCGGGGCGCCGGAAGCCGGTGAGGACGTAGCGCTGCTCGTAGGGGTCCAGCTCCGGGGCGCCGCTGGGCCCGGCCTCGGCCAGGAACTCCGCCCACCAGTCGCCGAGCTCCAGCCGCTTCAGGTGCGTGGCGGCGCGGGCCTCGACGGCGGCGCGGGCGTCGGCCACCTCCCGGCCCAGACCGCTCACGGTGGCCGCGGGGGTCCACTGGTCGTCGAGGATGCGGTCGGCGCTGATCTCGCGGATCTTCGCGGTGAGCCCCTTGAGCTCGTCCTCGATGGTGCGCAGCCGGCTCTCGAGGGCGGTGGCCGCGGTGTCCTTCACGGTGAGCAGCCGCTTCCACACGCCACCCTCGCGGTCCTCCTCGGCGAGGAGGTCCATCTTCTCCTGGAAGCTCCGGTCCAGGCGCTCGGCCTGGGCCTCGGGGCTCAGCGCCGCGAGCTCGTCGGGGTCGACCAGGAAGGCTCGGAAGCGCTCCCGCTGCGCGTCGCTCACCAGCGCCGGGTCGTCCATGAGCAGGTAGCGCCGCACGGCGGTCGCCGCGTAGCGGCGCGCGCAGTAGGTCAGGAGATCGGTCCGCGGCAGCAGCAGGAGCGAGGCCCCCAGCGTGCCGTAGAAGGCGGTGTAGCCGTCGTCGCCGAGCTCCGGCGGGAAGACCGCGCGGCTCTCCTTGGTGTAGTTGTCGTAGTCCGCCTGCTGCTCGCCCAGGATGGGGCTGAAGACCTGCACGTAGGTCGCGTCGGCCAGGGCTTCGCCCACGTCGCCGACGCTGAAGCGGCTGGGCCGGTCGACCAGGTAGAGGATGTCGTAGGGCCGGCGGGTGACCGTGGTCTTGCTCTTGTCCCGCGGATCGTAGTGGAAGGTGGCCTCGTTGGGCGGCGCCTGGGCGTCGAGCTTCATGAGGTGCTCGGCCTCCTTCAGCGCGGCGTACCCATTGGCCAGGGTCCCTTCGCGGTTCATGCCCACCTTCTCCTCGAAGGCGTCCGGGAGGATGGCGAAGCCGAAGAGGCGCGCCCGGTCATCGTCCAGGATGTCGCGCATCAGGTAGGCGAAGGGCAGGAAGGCGCCGCTGCCGGTGCCGCCGGCCACCGAGAAGTAGACGAAGACCTGGGCGGGCGCGCCGTGCCGACGCATGCCGTGCTGGTGGTGCTGGAGCCCCTGGACCACGTCCTGGAGCTTGCGGGTGACGTCGCCCACCTCGGCGGCCCGGAAGAAGCCCAGCCGACTCTCGATGCGGATCTGACCGGCGCCGGCGCCGCTCTCCTCCCGGAAGCGGTACCAGGGGTGGACCCACTGGGTGAAGTACTCGTCGGCTTCGGCGAAGGCCTCGCCGCGGCGGAGCTTGGTGTACTCGACCTTGTCGAAGTCGCTGATGCCGATGGTCACGTCGACCCCGCCGCCCGGCAGAACGCGCAGGTGCGCCAGGTCCGCCTCGTTGGTGTCGATGGCCACGAAGCGGACCAGGTCCCGGTACTTCGCGTCCCACTCCGGTGTCCCCCGGAGCCGCTCCGCGATGCGCGCGATGGCGCGCCCTCCCGAGCCGCCGAGCCCCACGAAGAGCGTCGGGGTCACCTCGCCGGGCATGATCTCGATGGTCATGCCGCGTTGGTATCAACCCCCCGGATTCTTGGGAAGACTCGGCGATGGGGTGGGGCCCCGATCAGAGGGCCAGCTTCTCCAGGGCGGCCACCTCGTCGTCGCTCAGGGCGAGCTCCAGGGCGCGTAGGTCCGCAGCCATGTGCGCCGGGTCGGTGGTGCCCGTGAGGGGGAGCATCCCCAGCGAGCGGGCGAAGGCGAAGACCACCTCGCTCACCGACACCTCGTGGCGCTCGGCCACCGCGCGGGCGGCGTCGTCGTCCAGGGCGTCCCGGTTGGCGGTCAGGAGCGAGAACCCCTGGTAGACGACGCCGGCCTCGTCGCAGCGTTTGCGAACCCGCACGTCCCAGCCCTTGCTGGCGTAGCAGCGGTTCTGGACGAAGGTGGGCGCGACCTCCGCCAGCTCGAGGAGCGCGTCGAGCTGCTCGAGGCTCACGTTGCTGACCCCGAGGTGGGCCACCCGGCCTTCGCCATGGAGGGTCTCCATCGCCCGCCAGGCGGCCTCGTCGGCGGGGCCGAGGCCCTGCCGACGGCTGGGCCCGTGGAGCACGTAGGAGTCCAGCCGGTCGACCCCGAGATGCTGCAGCGACTTGGCGAACGACTGGGCCACCTGGTCGCCGATGGGGGCGTCGGGGTCATAGGGGAGCCGGTGGTCCTGTCCGCCGCGGAAGGTGAACTTCGTCTGCAGGAAGAGGTCCTCGCGGGTCAGCTCGCCCGCCTCGAAGGCCCGCCGCAGCGCCGCCCCTACGCCCGCCTCGTGGTAGTGCTTCCGCTGGTTCGCGGTGTCGATGCCGCGGAAGCCCGCTTCCAGGGCCTGGCGGACCAGCGCCTCGGTGCGGTCCTCCTTCCAGGCCGTGCCGTAGAGGATGGGGGGCAGGTGCGCGCGTTCCATGTCGTCCATGGAGCGGGGCTAGGGCCCCCCGGCGGGGGCGCCAACCCGTACCGGGTCACCAGGGGATCTCGGTGTCGTCCCAGGCGCGGAAGGTGCCGTGGTAGCTCGCGTCGGCCCGGTCGACGATGGCCAGGAGCTGGCGCGCCGCGCGCTCGACCTCGAAGAGCTTCCCCGGAGGGACGTTGCGCTGGAAGGGCGCCGAGAGCCCGGTGTCGACGGTGCCCGGGTGGAGCGCCATGACGATCGCGTTCTTCGCTTTGCGAGCCAGCTCCACCGCGACGGTGCGGACGACCATGTTCTGGGCGGCCTTCGAGGCGCGGTAGCCGTACCACCCGCCCAGGCGGTTGTCCCCGATGCTGCCCACCCGCGCGGAGAGGGTCGCCAGGACCGCCTTGCGCTCGTGGCGCAGCAGCGGGTGGACGTGCTTGGCCACCAGGAGCGGCCCGGTGGCGTTCACCCGGAACGACCGCGCGAGGTGCTCGGGCGCGACGTCGTCCAGCTTCTTCTCCGGCTGCAGCTCTCCGTCGTGGAGCAGCCCGGCGACGTGGAGCACCAGGTCCAGGGTGGAGGTCGCCTCGCGGACCCCGGCCACGGCCCGGGCGATGCTCGCTTCGTCCTCCACGTCGAGGGCCACCACCTCGGCGCCGGTGGCCGCCAGCGCGTTCGCCTCGCTCGGGACCCGCGCCGTCGCGAAGACGCGCGCGCCGCGGCCGCGGAGCTGTCGGGTCAGCTCCAGCCCGAGCCCTCGGTTCGCGCCCACCACCAGGGCATCACGGATCCACGTCATGCCCCGAGTCCTGGGCTCGAAGGGCGAACCCTCCAATGCCCTGGATATCGTGAGCCGATCCTCGGTTCGCTCGCGGGGGCCCTCGCCAAGTCCGGTCGCTCGGGGTAGAACGTGTTCTAAACATGCCCACGCCCATCGCCGCCGCGCAGGAGGCGCTCCGCCAGGAGCGCCGGGAAGCCAGCTACCCGGAACCCTACCCGACGGGGTGGTACGTGGTGGTGCTGGCCAAGGAGCTCGACCGGGCGGCCCGGCGCGGCAAGCCGCTAGCGGTCGAGCTCTTCGGCGAGCGGCTGGTCGCTTTCCGCGACGCCGCGGGCCGGGCCCGGGTCCTGGACGCCTACTGTCCGCATCTCGGCGCGGACCTCAGCGGCGGACGGGTCTGCGAGGGGCAGCTCGAGTGTCCCTTCCATCGCTGGCGCTTCGATGGCGAGGGCTGCCTCGCCGAGGTGCCCTATCTCGCCGAGCGTCGGAAGCTCCCCACCATCCGCGCCGGCGCCCACGCCGTGCTCGAGCGCGACGGCCTGATCCTGCTCTGGCGCGGGCCCGGCGAGCCCGACTACGACATCCCCGCGGTCCCCGCCGGCATGGTCCACCGGGGCGACCACGACGCCGGCGTGGTGCGCATGCACCTGCAGGAGTTCGCCGAGAACAGCGTGGACTTCCAGCACTTCGCGCCGCTCCACGGGCAGATGCGCCTGCCGTGGTTGGGCCTGCCCATCCCCGGCGTGACCATCCGGCATCAGGCCCGCTGGGAGCCCGACGAAGAGCGCTCGTGGATCGCCCGCTTCCACGACTCGGCCATGCTGCGCTTCCGCGGCAAGGACCTCCCCTGGAGCGCCGCGGAGGCGACCATCACCTTCCACGGCCCGGGCAGCGTGGTGCACTTCCGCTTCCAGATCCCCGAGGTGGGCGAGATCCTGATGATCCAGTCCCACGCCCCGCTGGCGCCCCTGGCCCAGCACGTGCGTTTCCGTTGGTTCGCCGACCGATCCATCCCTCGACTCCTGGTCAGCTACGTGGTCGGGAACTGGATCAGCCAGTGGCGCGAAGACATCGCGATCTGGGAGAACAAGATCTTCCGCGAGCGCCCCCAGCTGGTGCGGGACGACGGCCCGATCCACGCCCTGCGGAAGTGGTATCGGCAGTTCCAGGGTTGAGCGAACGCTCGGAACGGCCCTCCCCGACAAGCGTTTCGCCCCGCTCCTGCTAGGGTGGGGGATTCGCCCGCCGTCCGCTTCACCACGCCGGGCCGCTTCCGCATGACTTCCTCCGCTCCGCTCTCCGCCGCCCCCTGCGGTCTCGACGCCGCACTCTCGGCGCGAGGCTTCGAGGCGCTCACCCCCATCCAGGCCGCCGTCCTCGAACCCGAGACCGTTGGCCGCGACCTCCGCATCACCTCCCAGACCGGCTCCGGCAAGACCGTCGCCGTGGGTCTCGCGGTGGCGGAGGACGTCGCCGCCCAGGCCGACGCCTGGAAGAAGAAGAAGGGCTCCAAGGGCCGCCGCGCCGCCCAGCCCGCCGTGCTCTTCATCGCGCCCACCCGCGAGCTGGCCCAGCAGCTCGGCCGCGAGCTCACCTGGCTCTACGATTCGCTCGGCGCCCGCGTGGTCGTCGTCACCGGCGGCACCTCGATCATGGGCGAGCGCCGGGAGCTCTCCGGTTCGCCCACCGTGGTCGTCGGGACCCCGGGCCGGCTCCGGGACCACCTGGAGAAGGACGCCATCGCGCTCGACGCGATGACCGCGTTGGTCCTCGACGAGGCCGACGAGATGCTCGACATGGGCTTCGAGGAAGACCTCGACGCCATCCTGGCCTTCGCCACCGGCGAGCACCGGACGCATCTGGTCTCGGCGACCTTCACCGGCCACGCGCTCCGGCTCGCCAACCGGGTGCAGCCGAACCCGCTCGGGGTGGAGGGCACGCCCCTCGGCGAGGCGAACACCGACATCGAGCACCGCTGCATCCAGCTCCCGCGCAAGGAGCGGCTCTCGGCCATCGTGAACCTCCTCCTGCTCGACCCGGACGCCAAGACCCTGATCTTCGTGCGCACCCGGAACGACACCACGCAGCTCTCCGCCCGCCTGGCGGACATGGGGTTCTCGGTGCTCCCGCTGAGCGGCGAGATGTCCCAGCGCGAGCGCAACGAGGCCTTCCGCAAGTTCAAGAGCAGCACCGTCCGCGTCCTGGTGGCCACCGACGTCGCCGCCCGCGGCCTCGACGTGCAGGACATCACCCGCGTCATCCACGCCGACCTGCCGGACAACGGCGAGGTGCTCACCCACCGCAGCGGCCGCACCGGGCGCGCGGGCCGCAGCGGCCAGTCCATCATGCTCGTCGGCCTCCGCGAGAAGCGGAAGGCGGAGCGGATGCTCCGGGACGCCGGCGTCGACGCCCGCTTCGTGGCGCCGCCCACCCCCGCGCAGATCGAGCAGGCGGGCCGTGACCGGATCGCCCGTCAGCTCACCGGCGGCGAGGAAGCGCCCAGCGCCGGCTCGCTCAGCCTGGCCGTGCAGCTCCTCGAGCAGGCGGCCGAGGCCGGCGACGGACCCGAGGGCGTGGTCGCGCGCCTCCTGGACCGGCTGGACTACGCCGGACCGACCGAGGCCCGCGAAGTCGCCACGCGCCCGGTGCGCGAGAGCCGCAAAGGTCGCGAGGGCCCCGACGACGGCGGGAAGAAGAAGAGCCGCCGCAGCTCCGCCAAGGACGACGGCCCCTTCGTCTCCTACCAGGTGAGCTGGGGCTCCACCGCGGGCGCCGACCCGCGCCGCCTGCTGGCCCTGGTGTGCCGGCGGGGCGACGTCTCCCGGGACCAGGTGGGCCAGATCAAGGTGGGCTCGCGCTCGTCCCGGGTGGACATCTCGGAGTCGGCGGCGAAGACCTTCGAGCGCGCGGTGAAGCGACCCGACACCGGTCGCGACAAGCACGTGAAGTTCCGCCGCTGGAAGGCGCCGAGCTGAACGCCGGCCCCTGACCCCCAGCGGGCGTACGTGCGCGGGGCCCCCGGGCGGCGTAGGCTCGGCCCCGTCGAATGCGCGGTGCACGAAGGTGGCTCTCGGGGGGTCTGATGCTCGGCGCGGCCGCAGCCGCGTCGTGCTCCGAGCCCGAGCCGCCGCCGCCGCCGATCGTCGAACGCGCGCCCGCGCGTCAGGCCTGGGGACCGGGGTGGACGCCGCGGCTCCCCGAGCGACGCGCCGAGCCCGCGCCGTCGTTGCTCGGGCGCGCGCCGGGAGTGGACCGCGGGGAGGTCCTCGCTCCGCTGGCCCGCGCCATCGAGCGGGCGACCGACGGCGGCCGCGCGGTCTCCGTGGTGGCCTGGGGCGCGTCCCACACGGCGTGCGACCACTGGACCGGCGCGCTCCGGGAAGCGCTCCAGGAGCGCTACGGCGACGGTGGCCGTGGGTTCACCTTCCCGGTCTGGCCCAACGACCACTCCTACTGGCAGTTCGGCGCCACCGTGGACCAGGGCACCGGGTGGACCCGGTTCCGGCTCGGCAAGGACCGCAGCGTGCCCGACCACTACGGTATCGCGGGCATCTACTTCTCGTCGGAAGGGCGCGCGGCGCACGCCCGGGTGGCGATCGAGCACGCCGACCGGGTCACCCTCCACCACCGGGTCGCCCCGGGGGCCGGGCGCTACGCCGTGTGGGTCGATGGCGAGGAGCGCACGACCGTGGACACCGCCGGTCCCTCGGTGGACAGCGGGAGCGTGGAGGTCGCGCTCGGCGACGCGGGACCCCACGAGGTCGAGCTCCGGGCCGAAGCGGGAGCCCCGGTCGTCCTCTATGGGCTCGACTTCCGCGCCGGCACCGGCGGGGTGGTGGTGCACAACCTCGGTCTCGCCGGATCGCGGGCGCGCTACCACCACAAGTGGCTGGACCCGGTGCACTCCACGCAGATGGCCGCGGTGCAGCCGGACCTCTTGGTCTTCGCCTACGGCGGCAACGAGGCCAACGACTTCGGGGAGCCCATGTCGCGCTTCGCCGGCCAGTTCGAGCGCGCCATCGCCCGGGCCCAGGAGCTCGCCCCCGACGCGGCGTGCCTCGTCATGGGGCCGCCGGACAAGCCCGTGGAGCGCGTGGGGGGCTGGGAGCCGCGGGGCCGGAGTCTGGCCATCGCGCGCATCGAGGAGCGGGTCGCGGAGCGGCGCGGGTGCGCTTACTTCGACACGCTGGCGTTCATGGGCGGACCGCTCAGCATGGTCGACTGGGTCCAGGCCTCACCCAAGATGGCGCGCGACGACTACGTGCATTTCACTGCGCGAGGGTACGCGCGCCTCGGGGAGGCGCTGGTGGCAGGGCTCGACGAGGCGGGGGCGCTCCCCCGCCCGTCGGTCAGCTCCCGCCCATCCCGTTGATCTCGGTGGTGCCCTGACGCACCCGGAAACCGACGGCTTCGCCGAAGGTCTGCCAGAGGGCGATGGCCACCACCGCGATCAGGATGAGGATGATGATGTACTCGACGGTGCTGAGCCCGGCGTCGTCGCGGCGCAGGGAGTCCAGGCGGTCAGCGATGGCGAGGTAGGCGCGGTCGAGGAGGGTCATCATGTCGTCCAGGTCGGGATCTCGGTCGGAACGGAGGATAGCAGGGATGGAGCCGGTTGGCGTACGAGGTCCCCGACGACCGCCGGGGACCTCGACGACTCAGCTACACCAGCTCGGGGTCGAGATGTAGTCCTCGGCGGGCACGTCGCGGCCCTCGAGGTCGTCGTTCACGCAGCGACCCTCGCTGGAGATCCAGCCGCAGAAGCCGTTGCCGGCGCAGGCGCCGCAGTCGGTGTAGCCGGAGCAATCCACGCAGGCGGAGCGGCTGGTGGCCAGGTCACCGCTGCAGGAGTCGGTCTGCGGGATGCACTCGCCGGAGGCCTCGCACCAGGCGTAGCCGGGGATGGCGGTGCAGGGGTCGCAGGTGGTGATCATCGCGGGGTCCGGGAAGCAGAGGGTGCCCATGCAGACCTCGCCGGCGCCGCAGTCGCAGGTGTCGTCCTCGACGCAGACGCCGTCCTGGCAGGTCTCGCCCACGCCCACGCAGTCGGCGTCGGTGGTGCACATGTCGGCGGAGCAGTAGGGGAGGTCGACCATGTCGCCGCCGCTGGCGCTCTCGGTGAAGCCGACGCGCTCGTTCAGGGTGGTGAAGGTGCGGGAGAAGAACCCGAGGTCGACCCCGAGCGGGCCGCGGAGCCAGAGCTCACCGGAGGCGTGGGCGTCCCAGGCGTAGGTGCAGGCGGCTTCGTTGGTCTGGAAGTTCGCGGCCGCGTCGATCTCGGCGCCGGCCTGCGGGAGCTGGAGCATGTTGATGTCCAGGCGCATGTAGAGGCCGCCGTGGATGCTGGCGTTGCCGCGGGCGTCGCCGCCCTCCTCGAGGTCGAGGTCGAAGCCGGCGTCCCGGGTGAGGTCGGTGATGACGTCGATGCCGCTGCCGTTCCGCCAGACGACGCCGGCGGTGAGGTCGGCGCTGACCATGACCGCGGCGCTCAGCGAGGTGGGCTCCACGAAGAGGCTGGCCTCGGTGAGGAGCTGCGGGGTGAGCTTGAAGGAGAGGCTGACCGGGAGGATCCCGGCGATACGGAAGGACTTGCTCCACTGGACCGGGCGGATGCCCACGCCGGCGCGGTTCAGGGCGTCGATGACGTCCAGGGCGCACTGCGCGTCGACGGTGCCGGTGGTCTCGATCTCGGCGCGGAGGGTGGCGCCGCCGGTGACCTTCACGCCGGCCTCGTTGATGGTGAAGCCCGAGCGGTCGAAGACGAGCTCAGTGTCCAGGCCCCGGGTCTCCAGGGAGTGGCGGAAGGTGATCTGGCCCGCGGCGACGCCCTCACAGGAGCCGGCGCCGTCGAGGATCTCGGTGGGGACGAGCTCGTAGGAGCCGCCGAGCGCGTCGGCCCGGGAGCCGACGCCGTCGTCGAGCACCTGGGTGAACTCCTCCTCGTTGGGCATCACGTTCAGGGTGAAGGCGCCCTCGGCGAGGACCTCGTCGAGACCGACCGGCTCGAGGGCGACCAGGCGGTCGTCCCCGTCGGCGGCGATGTCGAGGACGCGACCCATGTAGCCCTGGCCCTCGTTGCCGACGATGACCTGACCGGTCACGAAGTCGATCTCGGGGGTCCCGGAGTAGACGAAGCGCAGGCGACCGTCGTCTTCGATGGTCACGTTGCGCAGGCGACCATCGTCGCTCGGCACCCGGACGTCATCGGCCAGCACCAGCGGGCTGTCCACCGAGAGCCGAACCCCTTCGGGCAGCGGGCCGGTCTGTTCGGCCGCGGGAGCCGCGCAGGCGGCGGCGAAGGCGAGGAGGACTGTGAGGCGGGTGAGATACATCGGGGGTCGAGGGTCCTTTCGGGCCGTTGGCTATGCACGGCGCGGGCCAACGCACAGAGAGTGCGCAGATCCGCAAAAATGTCGCTTTTGGGGTGCTGACTGGGGTCCGCAGGCGTGCGCGGTGGCCCGTCCAGCCGCCAGGTGGGGTCGACAGACCCGGGCGAGCGGGGACAGCGGTACCGAGGTGGGGCCAGTCATGGACGCACCTCCAAGTATACCTCGCCGGCCCGGCGAAGCGTCAGCCGGGATGCGACGGGGTGCTGCCCGGTGGGGATCGGCTGCCATCCGTCGGCCTCGGTGAAGCGCTCGACGGCGTCCTCGCGCTCGACCACGAGGACCGCGCCGCCGCCGCCGGTAGCGACCAAGCGGGCGTCGTCGGGCATCCGCTTCAGCGAGGGCAGGGGGGCTCGGGGGCCGCCGAGGTGGAGGGCGGCGTTCCGGCGAAAGCCGCGCTTGGTCTCGGGGAAGCGGCGGAAGGGTCGGTGCCCGTCGTCGCCGTCGCGGATCTCGAGGAGGGCGTCGTGGCTCTCCGCGTAGAGCAGGACCGCGCCCTCGCGGAACCGGTGGGGGCTCAGGAACCCGCGCACGATCCAACTGAGCAGGAGGACGCCGAGTACGGCCAGGGTCCAGCGGAGGATCTTCTGGCCGGGGCAGATCCACCAACCCGGGTCGGCGACGGTGATCGTGGTGGGGATCTCCAGGGCGCTGCCCTCCGCCTCGAGGCGAAGCACGCCCGGATACTCCCGGGGGGAGCAGCACTCCTGAGCCTCCAGGTGGACGCCCACGGAGGCGCCGTCCTCGGCGGGGGCGAGCTCGCCGGCCTCGGCGCGGGCGCGGAGACGGTCGGCTTCGTCGAGGCGCACCGCCGCGGTCACCGCCATCGCCCGGGGCGGCGCCGGGACCGAGACCCGCTGGTCGAGGGTGTCGCCGCCGGTGAGCGTGAGCGCGAGGTCCTCGGCCGGCACGTAGCGGAGGTCGGCGGCGATCGGCAGGTGGTGGGGGACCAGGGGCCCGTCTTCGATGGGCTCGACGATCAGCTCGGCGTCCACGCGCGCGGTGCCGGTGCGAGAGCCCACCTGCAGCGCCTGGCAATAAGGGGTGGCCCGCACGTCGAGCTCGACCCGGAGCTGATCCTGGAGCTCCACCTCCTCGGTCTCCGGCACGCAGCGAAGGCACTCGGCGATGGCCGCGCCGTGGACCTCGCAGCGGATCCGCGCGCGGGATCCGGCGGGGAAGGAGCCGTGGAGCACCAGGGCCGTGCTCGTCGGGTGCGCGATGGGGCGCTCGCCGAGCTCCAACCGATGCACCGGGGTCTCCGGCGCGTCGGCGAGGCTCACGCGGTGGATGCCGAAGGCGACCGATCGGGCCCCCCGGGTGACCTCCACCGGAAAGGCGAGGGCCCCCCCGGCGGCGCGCACGATCCTCTCGTGGCGACCCTCGGGGAGCTGACCGAGTTGGGCGTGGAAGACGCCGTCGCGGCCGGGCTGCATGGTCGCTGGCGCGGCGCAGCCGTCGTCCTCGCAGAGAGAGATGGCGAAGTCGAAGGCCTTGCCGGGGACGATGGTCTCCTCGGCGTCACCCACCAGCCGGGCCCAGGCGCAGGCGGGGTGTCCAGCCCGGACGGCGAGCTCGTGCTCCCAGGGGAGGGCGGGGGCATCGCCGCAGGGCCCGATCACCGCCTCGGTGCGCAGCTTGCCGTACACCGGGATCACCAGGACCTCGGCGCCGCCGGTGGGGCTGCTCACCGAGACCGGCGTGTCGGTCGGTTCGAAGGGCGCGCTCCGCAGGGACCATCCGAAGAGGGAGCGGTAGGTGGGGCCGCCCTCGAGCGCGCGGCCGTCGCCCAAGGTGAGCGCCAGGGGGCTCGCGCCGCCCTCGTGGACCGCCAGAGCGCGGACGGAGCGCGCCCCGGCGAAGGTGCGCTCGAGCCCCACGCGGCCCCCTTCGTCGTAGGTGAGGCCCCGGCTGAAGCTGAGCACCTCGGCGAAAGCGCGCAGCAGGGCCCGGGCGTCGAAGGCGACCTCGGTGTTCCCCTGCCAGCCCGTCGCCTCCGCGTAGTCGACGAGCTGGGCGCTCGGCCGGCCGCTACCGCGGCGGACCAGGAGCACGAAGCGGAAGCGCTCGTCGTGCTGGGCGCGGACACCGCCGAGCCAGCGCGCCGCGGGTTCCAGCGCTCCATTGCAGGCGCCGTCGGTGAGGAGCAGCAGGGTCTGGGGCGCCCCGGCGGAGGCTACGTCGTTGAGGATCGCTCGCGCCCGGTCGAGGGCCTGGGCGCACGGGGTCTGGCCATCGTGGGTGGCCAGCCGGGCGAAGGTCTGGTCGGTGAGGGCCCGCTCGCCCGCCGGGCCCCCGCGGTCCTCCAGGATCTGCGCCGGAGACCGGAAGCGGGGCCCGTTCACCGCGCCGCTGGCAAGTTCGTTGAGCCCGACCAGCATGAGCTGGTCGGCATCGTCCAGCGCGCCAGCCAGGGCGGCGGCGGCCATGACCACGAGCCGCTGGGGGTCGCTGCGATCCATCGAGCCCGAGTCGTCCAGGACCACCAGGTACTGACCGTAGGACTGCGCGCGCGCCGCATCCGGCGCGCCGACGGAAGCCAGCGCGGCGAAGAGGGCGAGGAGACGGACCGAACGCACGTTGCGAGCCTGCCCACAGGTCCGGGGCGCCCGCAAGGCGATCGGCCGCGCGACGTTCGACATCCGGGGATGAGCCTTCCCCCAGGCGGAGAATTCGTCCTATGGTCCCGCCCGCGATGGATCTGACCTTCACCGAGCGCGACGAGGCCTTCCGCAAGGAAGTCCGCGAATTCGTAGCCAGCGCCATGCCCCCCGAGATGAAGCAGAAGGCGGCCGACTACGGCCACTTCTCGATGCCGGAGATCATGGAGTGGCACAAAATCCTGGCGAAGAAGGGCTGGGTGGCCCCCCACTGGCCCGAAGCCGCCGGCGGCCCGGGCTTCGACGCCACGCAGCGCTTCATCTTCTCCGAGGAGATGGAGCTCGCCGGCGCGCCGCCCCTGAGCCCCTTCGGCCTGGTGATGGTGGGCCCGCTCATCATCCGCTTCGGCACCGACGAGCAGAAGCAGCGCTTCCTGCCCAAGATCCTCTCCGGCGAAGAGGTGTGGTGTCAGGGCTACTCGGAGCCCGGCGCGGGGTCGGACCTGGCCTCGCTGCGGACCTCGGCCGAGGACGCCGGCGATCACTTCGTGGTCAACGGTCAGAAGACCTGGACCACCTACGCCCAGTACGCCGACTGGATCTTCTGCCTCGTGCGCACCAGCAACGAGGGGAAGAAGCAGGCGGGGATCTCCTTCCTGCTGATCCCCATCGACGCCCCCGGCGTCGAGGTGAAGCCGATGCAGACCCTCGGCCACACGCCGGCATTCTGCGACACCTTCTTCGACAACGTGAAGGTGCCCAAGGAGAACCTCCTGGGGCCGCTGAACGGGGGCTGGACCCTGGCCAAGGCCCTCTTGGGCCACGAGCGCACCCTGGTGGCCGCGGTCGGCCAGTGCCGGCGCACCATCCGGTTGGCCAAGCACATCGCCGCCGAGACCCAGGGCGCCGACGGCAAGCCGCTCCTCGACGACCCGCGCTGGCGGGACCGCATCGCGCGCCTCGAGCTGCGCCTCCGCGCGCACCAGATGACCAACTACCGGTCCCTCGCCGAGCAGCAGAAGGGCAAGCACCCCGGGCCCGAGACGTCGATCCTCAAGCTGGTCGGCAGCGAGCTGGTGCAGGCGGCCGACGAGCTCTGCATGGAGCTCATGGGGCTGAACTCCCTGAGCTGGTTCAACGACGAGGGCGTGGTGCCCGCCTTCGAGCAGTGGGTCCCCTCGACCTTCTGCTACGACCGGGCGACCACCATCTACGCCGGGTCCAACGAGATTCAGAAGAACATCATCGCCAAGATGATCCTCGGCCTGCCGAGCAAGTGAAGAGATAGGAGCAGACCGTGGATTTCGATCTCAGCGAAGAACAGCAGATGCTCGCCAAGACCGTGCGCGATTGGGCGCGCAAGGAGTCGACGGTGGAGCGCTTCCGCAAGGTGCGGGACGCCGACGGCCTCGGCTTCGACCCGAAGGTCTGGGCCCAGATGGGCGAGCTCGGGTGGCTGGCGATGCCCTTCCCCGAGAGCGTGGGCGGGTTCGGCGGGAGCTTCGTCGACGCCGGCCTGGCCCTCGAAGAGCTGGGCAAGATGCTGGTGCCCGAGCCCTACCTGGCCAGCGTGGCGCTGGCCGGCCGGGCGCTCCTGCGCGCCGGTGACGCCGCGCAGCACGAGCGCTTCCTGACCCCGATGCTCGAAGGCCAAACGACCCTGGCGCTCGCCTACGCCGAGCGTGACGCCCGCTTCGATCCCGCCCACGTGCGCACCGAGGCCAAGGCGGCGGGCGACGGCTGGACCCTGAGCGGCGAGAAGATCTTCGTCCTCAACGGTCACGCCGCGGACCACCTCCTGGTCAGCGCCGTGCTCGACGGGGAGCTCGCGCTCTTCGTGGTCGAGGGCGGGGCCGAAGGGCTGACCCGGGAGACCCTGCGCTTCATCGACGGACACCGCGGCGCCCGGCTCCGCTTCGAGAACACCCCGGCGGCGGCGCGCCTCACCGCGATGGACACCGCCGAGGTGCTCCAGCGCGCCATGCACGACGGCGCCGCCGCGGCGGCCGCCGAGGGCCTCGGCGTGCTCCAGGCGATGCTGGGCATCACCACCGAGTACCTGAAGACCCGCGAGCAGTTCGGCGTGAAGATCGGCTCGTTCCAGGCGCTCCAGCACCGCGCGGTGGAGATGTTCGTGGAGGTCGAGTTGATGCGTTCGATGGCCATCGAGGCCATGGTCCGCGCCGACGAGGATGGTCCGGAGCGGGCCGCGGCCATCGCCGCCGCCAAGATGCAGCTCGGCGTGGGCGGCGCCTTCGTGTCCCGGCAGGCCATCCAGCTCCACGGCGGCATCGGCGTCACCGACGAGGCCGACATCGGGCTCTTCTTCAAGCGCCACCACGCGCTGATGACGCTCTTCGGCGACGTGGAGCATCACGTCGGCGCCTACGCCGACACGCTCGCGGCGGAGTGACGATCGTCCGCGCCGGGCTCGGCGACCGAGACGCGCTGGTCGCGCTCCTCGCCGAGGCCTTCGCGGACGACCCCTTCATCGGCTGGCTCGTGGGTGGCGACCCGCGGCGGGTGCGCCGCTACGTCCGCCTGGTGCTCGAGCGCCTCACGCTGCCCCACGGCACGGTGTGGACGGACGCGAACCGGCGGTCGGTGGCCTGCTGGGCGCCGCCGGGCGGCTGGGACCTCGCGCTCGGCGACCAGCTCCGGCTGCTGCCGGCGCTGACCCGGGCGCTGGGGTTCGGGCGGCTCGGGCCGGCGGCGCGAGCGAGCGCTCGCATCGAGGTCGGCCGGCCGGAGCGCCATTGGTATCTGGCGCTGGTGGCCACCGCACCGGAGGCCCGGGGCCAGGGCCTCGGCCGGGCGGTGATGGCGCCGGCGCTCGCGGAAGCCGCGGCGGAGGGCGTGCCGGCGCTGCTGGAGACCAGTGCGCCGGCGAACCTGGCCTTCTACCGGTCGCAGGGGTTCGCGGTCACCCGCGAGCTGCCGCCCGAGGAGGGCAGCCCGCCGGTGTGGTCGATGCGTCGCCGAGCGTGACTCAGCGGGGGACGCAGCCGCAGACCCCGGTGGGTACGTCGGTGGTCACGCAATCGCAGCGTTCGCTGCCGTTGTTGCACCCCGGCGATCCGCAGTCGCCGGCCATGTTGCTGCACTGCTCGCCCCCCATCTCGCAGACACCGCTGGCGCAGCTGCCGTCGCCCGTGCAGTCGATCCCGTCATCGCAGGTGAAGCCATTGGCGGCTTCGACGTCGCATGTGCCTTCGTCACAGACGCCCGCACACGGGTCGTCCATGTCGCACTGGTCGCCGTTGCTGGACCCGTAGTCGCAGGACCCCGCGGCGTTGCAGGTGCCCGCGCAGGGCAGTGTCCCGCAGGCGTTGCCTAGGGTGGGGTCCAGCGTGCACGAGGCCGTCTCCATGCTGTCCGAGCCGGTGCAGGTGCCGCTGGCGCAGGCGTAGCTCGTGGTGGTGATGGTCATCGTGCCGGCCTGGCTGCAGGGGTCGGCGGTGGCCGCCGTGCACGTGCCCATCACCACGGTGTCCGAGCCGCAGGACGTGCCGTCGGTGCTGCGCGCGCAGGCGCCGGTCACGGTGTTCCCCCGGGACTGGCAGGAGCCGGTCATGCACACCTGCTCGGTGTCCGTGCGGCTCCGGGTCCCGCTCTCGTCGCACGTCCCCGAGAAGTCCATGCACTCGCCCCAGGTCCCGGTGGTCGTGGGGCCGCACGACGTCCCGTTGGTGTTCCGGGCGCACCCGGCGGTGTCGGTCTCGGTGCTCGTCGAGGAGCCGCAGCTGTCGCCCGAGCACCGGTAGATGGTGCGCTGCCGGGTTCGGCTGCCGCTGTTCGCGCAGGTGTTCCCGCCGTAGTTGCAGGCGGTGTACCCGGTCACCATGTCCGACCCGCAGCTGGCGCCGGTGGTTTCTCGATTGCAGTTGCGCCCCTCGTTCGAGTCGGTGGGCACGCACTCCTCGCCCATACAGGCGTAGGTGGTGACCGTGCGGTTTTGGCGGCCGGTCTCGTCACAGGTGGCGTCGCCCTCGAAGCGGCAGGTGGACCACCCGGTCGTGGTGGTGCCGGGGCAGTCCGAGTCCCCGGTGCAGCCCACGCAGCGGTCGCTCCCTTCGTCACAGACGGTATCGCCGAGGCAGGGGTCCGTGCTGGGCATGCAGGTGCCGGCGCTGCAGGTCTCGCTGCCGTTGCAGAACATCCCGTCGCTGCAGTCCGTGCCATCCAGGGGCAGGTGCACGCACCCGCTGCTGTCGCAGCTGTCCTCGGTGCAGGGGTTGTTGTCGTCGCAGTCCATGCAGTTGCCGTCGCCGCAGCAGGTCTCTCCGGCCTCGCAGGTCGACTCGCCGATGCAGGTGCCATCGGCCTGGCAGACTCCGAGCTGGCAACCCAAGGGGTTCTCGGCGGCGTCGCGGCAGTCGGCGGCGACGCAGCTGGTCTCGGCCAGGCACCCGGCGAGCTCGTCGCAGACCTCGGAGCCGCCGCAGAGCGTGTCGTCGGTCGTGTTGGTGCAGACGCCCGCCGCGCTGCACGAGTCCCGCGTGCAGTCGACGCCGTCGTCGCACGCGTTGGGGTCGTCCAGACACGAGCCGGCGGACCCGTCCTGGCCGGGGAGGGCGCTGGTGTCGACGGCACAGCCGGCGGCGAGGAGGAGGGCGACGAAGAGGGGGGAAGCGTGGAGGATGGGGGGCTTGGCGCGCACGACGGTTTTCCCGAGAGAGTTTACCCCCCGATGATAGCCGTTCACGGCTTTCACGGTAAGCGCGAGTTCGGTGCCGGCTCAACGACACCAGCGCCGGCCGGGGTGCGGCGCGTCGCTCCACGCCTCTCGGCGCTCGAGGAACGCCGTGACCGACGGGTGGAGCTCGCCGGCGGCCGCGCGCGCTTCTTCGTCGGTGGTCGTGGGGGCCATCGGTCGATCGGGTCGCGGGCGATGGGGTACCGGGCGCACTCCCTCTTCGCGGAGGTCGGCGCGCCGCCAGGGGTAGATGGGGGCCGAGTCCTCGCACCCGTCCGGGATGTCTTCGGCGCTGCAGAAGAAGCGGATGTGGAAGTGGTCGTCGTGCGGGTACGAGGGCTGGCAGGTGAGGTCCGCGAAGCGCTCGATGACCAGCGCCGGTGCCCCGTGCTGCCGCGCGTGGTCCAGGAGCATCGTGCGCAGGTGCTCGACCACGAAGATCCGTTGGACGGGTGACGCGCTCTCCTGCTCGATCAGGGCCTGCACGAAGAGCCAGGTCCGCGGGAGGTCGATCCGCAGGGGCACGTCGTCGGCGGGGACGGCCAGGTCGCGGTAGTCGGTGCCCTCGCCCGCCGGGTCCAGGGGCGCGCCCACCGAAGGCAGGGGTTCCCCGTCCGCGCCCAGGAGGTAGAAGAGCGTGTCCACGTCGCGGCCGGCCCGGTGCGACCCGTGGTGCGGGATGGGACCCCCCGACGCGTACCCCAGGTCGTTGATGGTCAGCTCCCCGCCGGGGAGCTCTTCGTGCACGCGCGCCGCGGCCGCCATCAGCGCCTGGACCATCTCCACCGTCCCGAAGCGGGCGTCGGTGGAACGACGGGGGTTGAAGCGAAACCCGGGCCCACGGAGCGGGAGGGCGACGGCGCCCTCGAGGGAGCCGTCGTTGGGACCTCCGTGAGAGGTCGACCGGGAGCCGTCCATGGCGAGCAGGGCCTCGCGCTCGGCCTGGAGCGGGTCGGGGGCGGGGTCGAGGGGAACGGGCGCGGGTGCCGCGGTCTCGCTCGGCTCCTCCGCGGTAGGTTCCATCGGCTCGGGAACTTCGACCGCGTCTGCTTCGGGGGCCGTGGCACCGGGGTCCCGGGACCCGCAGCCCGCGAGCACGACGAGCAGCACCCACGCTCTCACGCGAACGCCGCCACCGTGGCCACCCCGACCCGGACCATCAGGTCGGCCAGCTGCTCCCGCGGGAAGTCCCGCTCGCTCAGCCAGTCCAGCGAGGCCTCCTCGATGAAACCGATGAGGCCCTTCACCGCCGTCCGCGCGCGCGGGTCGGTGGGTTCCTTGGAGCCCTCGAGCATCACCTCCATGAAGGCGTTCCGCGTCTCGTCGAGGGCCGCTCGCACTTCGGGGTCGCCGGCCATCCCGCCGCGCATCAGGAAGAGGAAGGTGGTGGCCCGTTCCTCGATGAAGTCCAGGTAGGCGTGCAGGCCCGTGCGCAGGAGATCCGCCTGCGCCGCGCCCGCTTCCCGAGCCTCCTCGACCCGGCCCGCGGTCTGGGAGAGGAGCTCCTCGGCCGCGTGCCGCACGGCGGCGACGTAGAAGGCGCGCTTGCCCGGGAAGTAGTGGTAGAGCAGCCCCTTCGAGATCCCCGCCTTCTGAGCGATCTCGTCGATGGAGATCTCCTCGTAGGTGCGGTCCGCGAAGACCTCGAGGGCGAGCTCGAGGAGCTGTTCGCGCCGCTCGTCGACGTTCATCCGATTCCGGGTGGCCACGAAGAGGGTGTACCAGCCCGGGAGGGGTCCCGAAAGAACTCGGGGCCACCTATTGACTCGGGTTCAATTCGTCCGCAGAGTTCTCTTCAGGTTATTGAACTCGATTCAGCCGCCTCGCCGGCGGCGACCCACGAGGTTCCCATGCAGACGATCCCCGCCGCGCCGCGGCCCACCCCCAAGCTCCGCCGCCCCGACATCCCCTTCCACGAGGGCCCCATCCCCCGCCACTGGTTCGGCGGGAGCGCCCTCGCGACCCACATGGTCAACGGGCTCAATCTGCTCTTCCCCGATGGCGAGCGGCACTTCGTGAAGAGCGTCCGCTACTTCCGGAAGGCCATCGACGACGACCCGATGCTCGCCCACGAGGTCGCCGGCTTCTACGCCCAGGAGGGCAGCCACGCCCGCGAGCACCAGCGCTTCTTCACCATCCTCGAGGAGCAGGGCTACGAGCTCGACGAGTTCCTCGGCGAGTTCCGCCACTCCCTGCGGGTCCTCCAGCGGATCCTGCCGGAGTCGGTGCAGCTCGCCGGCACCGCTGCCGCCGAGCACTTCACCGCCATCATGGCCAACCACGCCCTGGAGAGCCGCTTCCTCGACGACGCCGATCCCAAGGTCCGCCACCTGCTCCTCTGGCACGCCACCGAGGAGATCGAGCACAAGGCGGTGGCCTACGACGTCCTGCAGCGAGTGGAGCCCAGCTACCTCGTGCGCGTCCTGGGCATGGCCGTGGCCTCGCTCTTCCTCGCCTACTGGTGGCAGCGGGGCACCCGCCTCTTCCTCCGGCAGGACGGCCTGGGTGGCCGCGAGCTGCGCGCCGAGCGGAAGCGGCTCCGGGCGCTGCGGCAGGACGACACGAACGTCGTGCGCGACGTCTTCCTGCGCGGCATCGCCGAATACGTGAGGCCGGGCTTCCACCCCTGGCAGCGGGACGATCTCCACCTGGCCGAGGCCTACCTCCGCGAGGCCCGGATGGCGTGAACGGCGGCAGGCAGGTGTAAGGGGGCGCCCGCTAAACTGGGCGACCCCCCATGCGCCCCCGCCGCTTCCCTCTCTTCTTCTCCGCCCTCCTCCTCGTCGCTGCCTGTGATTGCGGCGACGGCGATCCCTCCGGGACGCCCTGCACGACCTCGAGCGACTGCCCCACGGCGGCCCTCTGCGTCGATGGCACCTGTCGGCCCCGGGACACGGGGGGCGAGGATGGCGGCGCCGAGGACGCCTTCGCCGTCGACGCGCCGGGCGCCATGGTCACCGAGGTGCGCATCGACCCGCCCATGGCGGACCTGGTGATCGCTCCCGGTGAGATGGCCACGGTCGACTTCGATCTGTTGGCCGTCTACTCCGATGGCTCGACGCAGCCCGTCCTCGGTGCCGAGTTCACCCTGGACACCATCGCCAGCGGACTCGTGGACCCGGCCAACGGCGTCTTCACGACCAACGGCGCCGCTGCCGGCAGCGCGACCGTGACCGGCACGGCGAGCATCTTCGGCACTCCCTACACCGCCACCGCGCCCATCACCGTGCGCATCGAGCAGGTGATCCTCGCGGAGGGCGTGCCCGCCGACGTCGCCGACCGCTTCGCGGCGCCGGTCACCGACGACGCCCGCCGCGCCCAGGTGGTCTACCCGCTCGAGGGCGCGGTCATGCCCCAGAACGTCTACCCGGCCGACGTGCAATGGCTCACCGGCGCCGCGGGTGACCTCTTCCGGGTCTCGCTGCGCAAGCCGAGCGTGAGCATCGACGCCTTCCTGGTCCACGGTGGCGCCGGCTTCGGCAACCACTGGTTGGTCGACCGCGTCGCCTGGGAGATCTTGGCCCGGAGTGACTCCGCCGACCCGCTGATCATCACCGTCGACCGCCTCGAGGCCGCCACCGGCGAGGCCATCGCGGGCTCCCCGCTCACCATGCGCTTCGCGTCGGCGGCGCTCACCGGCAGCGTCTACTACTGGGACATCGCCGCCGGTCGCATCCTGCGCATCGACGACGGAACCGCGGTCGCCGACTCCTTCATGCCCTCGCCGCCCGGTGCGCTGAACGCCGCCGAGCGCTGCGTCGGCTGCCACACGGTCAGCCCCAGCGGGCGCTACATGGTGGGTCGCCTCGGCGGCGGGCAGAACATCGCCGCCGTCTTCGACCTGACCCTGAATCTGACCGGGGACCCGCCCCCCACCGAGTTCCCGCTGGTCCGGACCGCACCCACCTCGCCGCAGTTCTGGTTCAGCACCTGGAACCCGGAGGAGACCCGCCTCGCCACGACCATCGGGGAGAGCCCGGCCGGCGGCACGCTCCAGCTCGTCGACCCCTTCGCGGGCACCGTCCTCCCGTGGAGCGGGACCGCGCCCACCAACGTGACCCACCCGGCGTGGTCGCCCGACGGCACCCAGATCGCCTACGCGACCAACGTCGATGGCTGGGGCGGCAACCTCACGGCCGGCGATCTGGCCACCGTCGACGTGACCGGTCCCGACACCCTCGGGGCGGCCCGGGTGATCCACTCGGGGGCGTCGCTCGCGGGCGCGCCGGAGACCGGGGCTGGCGACAGCTACCCGAGCTGGACCCCGGACTCGGGCCGGATCGCCTTCGCCCACGGCACCGGCGCCCGCAGCGAGGACCAGCGGGCCTCGCTCTACATCATGAACCGGGACGGGTCCGACGTGATCCACCTCGACGCCGCGAGCCCGGGGACCGACGACTTTCAGCCCCGCTTCTCGCCTTTCGACGAGGGCGGGTACTACTGGCTCTCCTTCCTCTCCCGGCGCGACTACGGCAACGCCGAGGTCGGCACGCGCGGCCGCGCCTTCCAGCAGATCTGGGTCACCGCCATCCGGAAGGACGCCGCCCCGGGAACCGACCCCAGCGCGCCCGGCTACTGGATCCCGGGTCAGCGCACGTCGACCCGGAACATCTCCGCCTACTGGGCCCCGCGCCCCTGCCGCGAGAACGGCGAGAGCTGCTCGGTGGGCAGCGAGTGCTGCGGAGGGGACTGCCGGCCGGGCACCGATGGCGCCCTGGTCTGCTCACCCCCGCCCCCCGATCGCTGTCGCGAGTCGGGCGAGACCTGCTTTGAGGACGGCGACTGCTGCGAGGGCCTCTCGTGCGTCGGTCGCGTCTGCCTGATGCCGCCCACCTGACGGGGTGATAGAGGAGGGCGGTGGGGGAAGCGCTCTCCGATCTGGCCACCGCGCACCTGATCGCCCTCGCCGGGATCTCCATCCTGGCGGGGCTGATCCAGGGGTCGCTCGGCTTCGGCTTCGCGATCGTCTCGGTGCCGCTCCTGGTGCTCCTCGACGAGCGTCTGGCGCCCGTCCCCCAGATCCTGGCCGCGCTCCCGCTCTCCATCCTGGTGTGGTGGCGGGAACGCGCACACACCGAAGTGCGCGCGGTGGTCCTCATGAGCCTCGGCCGGCTGCCGGGGACCTTCCTGGGCCACGCGCTGCTCGGGGTCGCGAGCGCAGCCGTTCTCGACGTGACCATCGGCTCCTTGGTGCTCTTCGCGGTGGTGGTCCTCGCCGTGGGTCGGGCGGTGCCCCGCAACCCCACCACCGAGACCGTCGCCGGGCTCCTCAGCGGGACCGCCGGCTACGTCAGCGCGATCAGCGGGCCCCCCATCGCGCTGCTCTACAAGGGCGCCCCGGGCGCCACGGCCCGGGCGACCATCTCGCTCATCCTCGTGGTGGGTTCGGTGATCACCCTGAGCGGTCGCTTCATGGGCGGCCGCTTCACCGAGCTCGACCTCTGGCTCGGCGCGGTGGCGCTCCCCTCCACGCTCCTCGGGCTCTGGCTCTCGGGCTTCGTCAAGGACCGGATCGAGGGGCGGCCGATGCAGCTCGGCATCCTGGCGCTCTGCACCCTGGCGGGCGTCGCCCTGCTCGGTCGCGCCGGCACCCGGATGGCAGCGCCCCCCACGCCGCTGGACGACGCGACCGAGGTCGCGCGCTCCTTCGACCCCATCCGGCGCGCGGCTCGGAGTACACGGTCGCCGATTGGGCGGCGGGTCGGCGGCGGCCTCGGCAGCGGTCGCGTCCGGGCGGCCCCGTCCGCCCCGTCCCGCCCCGCCCGTCCCGTTGGCCCCTGAACCGAAGGGGTCGTCAGGGCCGTCGGCGTCCTCTACGCTGCCCCGATGAGCGAGCATTCACTGGTACGCGTCGAGCGTCCCGACGAGGGCGTCATGGTCCTGACCTGGGACCGCGCCGACAAGAAGAACGCGATCAGCCCCGAGCTGGCCGAGCAGACCATCGCCGCCCTCCACGCGGCGCGCAACGACGCCTCGGTGCGGGTCGTGGTGCTGGAGGCCGAGGGAGACACCTTCTGCGCGGGGGCCGACGTGGGCATCTTCCTGGCCCTGGCCGACGGGCCCAAGCAGAACGTGATGGCGGTCAGCGAGCTGCCGGAGGTGATCCGCACCTTCCCCAAGCCCCTCTTCGCGGCGGTCACCGGCAAGACGGTGGGCATGGGCGTGACCATGCTCCCCCACTTCGACGTGGTGTATGCCAGCGACTCGGCGTCGTTCCTCACGCCCTTCGTGCGTCTGGGGTTGGTCCAGGAGTTCGGGAGCTCCACGACCCTCCCGCGCCTCATCGGACGGCAACGCACCGCGGAGATGCTCTTCGCGGCGGAGCCGGTGGACGCGAAGACCGCCGCCGACTGGGGTCTGGTCGCCCGGGTGTTCCCCACCGCCGAGGTGCAGCCGCGGATCCGTCGCCTGGCGCAGGTCGTGGCCAGCCAGCCGCCCGGCGCCGTGCAAGAGGCCAAGGCGCTGCTCCGGGCCGGTGAAGAGGGGGACTACGCCTCCTCGCACGCGGCGGAAGGGGCCGCGCTGGCCAAGCGCTATGGGAGCCCCGAGAACGTGGCCGCGGTGCAGGCCTTCTTGGCATCGCGCCGTCGGTAGCTGGCGGGCGGCGCGCGGGCCATGCTGCGGCGATGGCCCGTCTCCGGATCCTCTACCTCGGCGTCCCGCTCGGCGCGGAGGTCCTTCGGCGCGCCGGATTCGCCCCCGTGGCGATGGGGCTGGCGCCGCTCGACCTGCCCGGGGCGCGGCGCGCTCGGCGTCGCTCCGGCGCGCTGGTGCTGGGCAACCCCGACCTCGGCGACGCCGGGGTGCGGCGGGTCCTCGCGAGCGCGCGACCGGACGTCCTCTTCTCGTTCTTCTTTCCTCGCCGCATCCCGCCGGCGGTCCTCGAGCTCGCGCCCCGCGGCGCGTTCGGGACCCACCCTTCGCTCCTGCCGCGATGGCGCGGACCGGACCCCTACTTCTGGGCGATCCGCGAAGGGGACGCGGAGAGTGGGGTGACCCTCCACCGGCTCGAGGCCGAGTACGACACGGGTGCGGTGGTCGCTCGTCGGTCCATCCCCCTCGCGCCCGACGAGGACGCGTGGTCGCTGGCCAAGAAGCTCGACCGGCCGGCGCTGGAGCTCCTGGTGGACGCCGCCCAGCGCCTGGAGGCGGGGGAGGTCCTCGCGGGCGAGCCCCAGCCGACGGGCGTCACCTGGGCGCCTCGGCCCGATGACGAGGCCCTGGCCATCGACTGGCGCGAGCCGGCGACCCGGGTCCTCGCGCACGTCCGGGCCGCCGCGCCCGAGCCGGGGGCCACCGCGGTCTTCGGGGACCACTGGGTCGAGATCCTCGCCGCCGAGCGCTGCCAGGCCACCGCGCCGGCCGGGCTCCTACCGGCGGAGGCGTGGCTCACCGACGCCGGCTGGGCGGTGTGCTGCGGCGAGGGCGCGGTGATCGTCCGGCGGGCCCGGGACGAGGAGGGCGAGCCCGTCGATCTCGACGCGCTCTTCGCGTCCGTGGCCCGCTGAGCGCAACCGGCGGGTGACCGACGGGTGACGGCAGTGAGAGCGTGCTCGCTTCCCTCCCCGCGGTCCACGCGGTACTCTCCGGCGCCACCGTGACCGAAGAGCCGCGTAAAACCATCCGGGTCGTCGCCGCCGTCGTCGAACGAGACGGCCGCTACCTGATCACCCAGCGCCGAGCCAACGCGGTGTTGCCCGAGCTCTGGGAGTTCCCCGGCGGCCGGGTCGAGGACCGCGAGAGCGACAACGAGGCCCTCGTGCGGGAGCTCGACGAGCGACTGGGGGTCTCCGCGTCGGTGGGCGAGCTCATCTCCTTCGTGAGCCACCCCTACGAGAAGTACACGGTGGATCTCTATCTCTACCAGTGTCGCATCCCCGACGACGCGACCCTCGCCTGCCACGCCGTGAAGGACTATCGCTGGGTGACCAGCGACGAGTTCGACCGCTATCCCTTCACGCCCGCGGACGAGGCCTCGATGAACGAGCTCCTCGGCGAGGCGTGAGCGGAGAGCCCGACAGCTGCTCGATCTGCGGCACCGCGATCCCGCCGGGAGCGACCCGGTGTCCGGGGTGCGGGGCCGTCTGGGGTGATGCCAACCGCTGCCCCCATTGTCACGCCACCGCCGGCGTGAAGCCCGTCGCCGGCGGCTACGTCTGCATGGCCTGCGGCAAGCCGCGGGAGGTGAAGCCGGGGACCACCGTCTTCCCCGGCGCCGCGCCTTTCCCCTTGGGCAAGGTGCTCGGGGGCGAGGCGCCGCCGGTGGCCGCGGAGCCCGTCCAGGCGCCGGCCCAGGACGCGCCCGTCGCGTCGGCGGCGCCGGTGGTGATGCCCACCACCCCGGTCGCGGCCCGCGGTCGGGCCGCGGGGCTCCGCTTCGCCGGCATCATGCTGGTCGCCGGGGGCGTGCTCCTCGGCGCGACCGCCGCGATGCTCCTCCCGGGGATCGCGGGCATCGTCGGCGCCGCCGCGCTCGGAGCCGTGGGCGTGGGTCTCGGGGGGTTGAGTCTCCGCGCGGCCTCCCGGCAGCACGACGTCGCCGACCACCAGAGCCACACCCAGCGAGAGCTGGGGATCCTGAACCTCGCCCGCGCCCGGGACGGCGTGCTCACCGTCACCGACGTGGCGTCCGGCTTGGGGATCTCGATCGCCGAGGCCGACGCCGCGCTGACGGCGATGGCCGACGGCTCCCGGATCTGGGCCGAGGTCACGCCCGACGGCTTCGTGCGCTACGTCTTCCGGGAGATGCAGACCGCGGGACCCCGGGTCCGCGTCGACGCCTCGGCGACCAGCGAGGAAGAGGAAGCGCTGGCCGAGCTCGAGCGGGAGCTGGAACGCGACCGCAACCTCTGAGGAGGCGCGCCGCCCTACGCGAGGGCTTCGCGGCTCGGGCCGAGCTCGCCGGTGGGCGACGCGACCGCGTGACTCAGGGCGATGACCATCACCAGGAGCGCGCGGTAGACGCCGTCCAGCTCGTCGAGGTCGACCTCGCCTTCGCCCTGGTCCAGCGCCTCGCCCACGTGGTGCTGCACGTAGGCCACGAGGCTCGGCTGGCTGATCGCGAGGACGTCGTCGCTGTCGAGGATCTCGAGCGGGTCCTCGGCGCGTAGCTCTTCGTCGGCGCTGAGGGTCGCCTCGGCGATCTGGAGCATCCCCTCGTCGACCTCGCGTAGCCGGGTGGGGAAGGCCTCCCGGAACGCCATGTAGACGGTGACGGAGAGGAAGTAGCCGACCGACTGGACCAGCTCGTCCTTCTTGCGCGAGAGCTCGTCGGCCATCCACAGGGCGATGGACGGCTGGAGCCGGTCGAGATCGGCGTAGCCCCGGTCGAGGGACTCCTGGAGGTTCACTTCGTCGTCTTCCAGCGACGCCTCGACCGAAGCGATCACCTCTTCGTCGACGATCGCCCAGCGGGGCACGGGGCGGAGTGCGGCCTTTCGGAGGAACACGCTTCGACGTTACTCGCGAACGGAGCCGAATGCACTCCGAACCGCCCCTGCCCCGTCAGTCGTCGTAGAACATCGGCGGGCGCTTGCGGATGAAGCGCAGGACGAGCTCCCGGGCGTCGGCGGGGAGGTTCTCGAACTGGATGCCCATCCCGGGATCGGCGCCGTCGTCGGCGCTCAGGTCGAAGGGATCGCGCACGAAGCGGACCCAGCCGTCGCAGCGGAACTCGAAGTTGCCGGGGAGGGTGACCAGCACGTTGACCGAGCTGTCCTTCGGCAGGACCTCGTAGGTGGCCAGGAAGACGCCGCCCTGGGAGATCTCGCCGCTGAAGCCGACGTAGAAGTTGCTCTCGGTCGTGGCGCCGATGTTCGCCTCGATCTTCTCCCGGGCCCCGGTGGGCTTGGGGGCGATCTTCGGCATGGACGCGCGGGCGGGATCGATGGGCGCCGGCGCCTCGGAGGGGACCTTGGCCGCCTTGGGGACCACCGGATCCTTGATCGTCGTATCCCCCGTCGGCGCCGGCGCCATACGGCTGGGCACGGTGGTCAGGGGGTAGAGCTTGCTCATCGTCTGAGCGATCGTCTGCGTGGCCACGTCCACGCCGCCGTGGGTCGACTTCACGTCCTGCAGCAGCGCCAAGGTCTGGCTGAGGTTGCCCAGGGCGGCCTTCACGCTCGCCTTGCCATCGGGCTCCGAGCTGGCCTTCTCCGCCTCGAAGAGGGCACCCACCGCCTGGGCGATGTTCTGGGCCACCGCCATCACGTCGTCGGGGATGTTCGGGTCCTGCTGCAGGGCCTCGAGGGCCTTGCCCAGTTCTTCTCGGGAAGCGCGAGCCTGGTCGGCTCCAGAATACGTCATCGTTGGTCGGTCCTCTCGAACGCCGGGCGGCGGCGCGATGATAGACGCGCAGTCGACCCGGTGGCAATGCCCCCGGTCTGTCGTTCGACCCCCTGGGGACGTGACAGGATCCCCCCGGCAGGGGGAGCGGTGGCGGGGTGGAGGTAGGGGATGCCCCCATCAGGTGCAAGGGCTCCCGGGCTATGCTCCGCCGATGCGTTGGATGGTAGTGGCCGGGGTCGTCCTCGGCTTCGGTTTCGCGGGTACGGGTTGCGGCGACGACGGGGGAGCGGCGACCGAGGACATGGCGGTGGATGCCCCGGACGCGGCGGAGCCCCTGCCGGACCCGCCGACCTTCGAGGTGGTCCCGGATCCCGACGTGCTGACGGGCTGCGAGGCCGAGATCCCGGGGCCGGGCGAGGTGCGCGCCAAGCGCGTCGCCTGTCCCGAGGAGCTCCCCCAGGGGGCGCTGGTGATGGGCCGCGAAGGCGACATCGTCCTGAGCAACTCGCAGATCTCGGTGGTGATCCGGACCGGAACCGAAGCGGCAACGCTCATCGGAGCCTACCCGGGGGGCATCATCGACGCCGCGCGTCACGGGGAGCCGGACCTGCTGCAGGAGGCCTTCGTCTCGTTGGACCTCTCCATCGCGCGGCCCTCGGACATCGTCATCACCGCGGCCGGGGCGGACGGCGTGGCCCGGGTGGAGGTCCCCTTCGAGATCGAACGGTTGGAGGTCATCTCCGCGGCCCTGGGCGGTCTGCTGCCCAACCCGCCGGCGTTCGGGTTGCTCCGCTACGAGCTCCACCCCGACGAGTCCACCCTCCGGGTCGAGGTCCAGTTCGCCGCCGAGGCGGGGACCCGGGTCCTCGCCGCTCAGCCGGGGCTGGTGGCTCGCGCGGCCGGCGCGGCCCGCGCGCAGCTCCCGGGCGCCGGGGTCCTGGGCGACGACGTGAACTCCGGTGACGCCGAGGACTCCGCCGGCTTCGTCGGGATGCTCTTCGAGAGCCCCGAGACCGCGCTGGGCTTCCGGATCGCGTCCGACGAGGGCTCGGCTTCCCGGATCGCCGGGGTGTATCTGACCCAGTCGGCGCGGATCCTCGCGCCGGCCGGTGAGGCGGTGACCGTGGCCGCGGAGCTCGCCCTGGGCGCGACCGCCGCCGAGGTGCACGCCCTCCTGACCGCGGGCGACGAGCTCGAGGAGGTGACGCTCTCGGGCGCCGAAGAGGTGGAGATCCGGCTCGAGGACGAGTTCTGGCTCCGGACCCGGCTCTCGCCCGGCGAGAACACCCTGCGCGTGCCGGCGGGGAGCCGCAGCTACGTCCCGGGCTTCGAGCGCTACTACGCCGCCGAGGTGAACGACGACGCCGGAGCCGTGGTCGAGCTCGAGCCGGCGCCGGTCGCCATCCTGGAGGTCGACGCGACCGCGGAAGGGGAAGCGCTCCCGGTGCGCGTGACCGGGGTCCGGGATGGCGAAGAGATCTTGCGGCGCGTGGTCCGGGGGACCACCGCGATCCGGCTGCCGCCCGGGCCGCTGAGCGTGACCCTGAGCCGGGGGTACGAATACGACCTGCACCAGCAGGACGTCGACCTCGAGACCGCCGCCCCGGTGCAGGTCACGGCGGATCTGCCGCGCGTGGTGGACACCACCGGCTGGGTGGCGGGTGACTTCCACCTGCACACCGAGATGAGCACCGACAGCACCCACCCGGTGGCGGACGCGGTGCGGATCCTGGCCGGAGAGGGCATCGAGGTCGCGGCCAGCACCGACCACGACTTCATCACCGACTACGGTCCCGAACTCCAGGCCGCCGAGCTCGATGGACTCATCCTGGCCGTGCCCGGGGTGGAGGCCTCGGACCCCATCCTCGCCCACGTCGGCGGCTACCCGCTGGTGCGCGATCCCGACCGCGCGGGCTTCGGCGCGCCGGTGTGGTTCCCCAGCGACCCGACCGCGCTCTTCGGCGAGCTACGTGCCCTGGGGGACGAGAGCCTCGGGGGCGCCATCGTGCAGCTCAACCACCCCTACCGCGGCCGCTCGGGGTGGCTGAAGGCGATCGCCCTGGACCCGATGACCGGGATGGCCACGGTGACGCCCACGGAGATCGGGATCCCCGCCGACGCGCCCATCGCCGAGTTCGATTGGGACGTGGTCGAGGTCTTCAACGACGGCGCGGGCTCCCAGGACGAGGAGACCCTGGCGGCCTTCCTCGGCCTCTGGGAGAACGGCTGGCGCTTCGGGATGGTCGGCAACAGCGACAGCCACGATCCGGGCCGTCCGGGGGGCAGCACCCGGACCCTGGTCCGGGTCCCGGACGATGCGCCGGGCGCCTACGCCTGGGGCGACATCGCGGCGGCGTTCGCCGCTCGCGAGATGACGGTCAGCGGCGGAGCGTTCGTCGAAGCCACCCTGGAGGGCGTGGCCGGCGACACGGCGACGATCCGCGTCCGGGTCCAGGCGCCGCCCTACGTCGAGCTCGACCGGCTGCGGGTCTACGCGGGCAGCGCGACGGTGCTCGACCAGGCGATCCCCGCCAGCAGCGAGGTGGTGCGGGTGGACGAGACCCTCGACGTGGAGCTCGGGGGCGCGACCTTCTTCATGGTCCGGGCCGACGGCCCCCGGGGCGCGCCGCCGGTGCTCCCCTTCGCGGCCTTCGGGGCCACGAACCCCATCCTGGTCGAGTGAGCCGCGGCTCAGCGGAGCCAGGAGCGCGAGCGGGCCAGGTCCAGGCGCCCCTGGGCCTGGGCCCCGACCCAGAGGGTGGCGAAGCCCAGGCTGAGCACGGCCAAGCCGCCGAGGCCCACGGTCATCTGGAAGATGCCCAACCCCGCCAGGGTGAGCGCGAGCGCCGCGGGTCGCTGCTCGGGAGGGATCGGTAGGCGGTCGGCGAGGGTGGGCTGGGGGTTTTCCAGCGCGTCCACGAGCGCGGCCACCGCCGGGTCCAGCGGCGCCTGACGCACCGGGCCGACCCGGCTGTCTTGAAGCGCCACCTCGCAGCGCGGACACTCACCGGCCACCGCGAAGGTGTCCTCGCAGCTCCCGCAGGCGAAGCGGAAGCGTGCACGCTCGGCGTGTACCGGGCGCGGCGCTCGGGAGCGGCGTACGGGCCGGCCCGCCCGGAGGTCCGCCTCCCGCAGCGCCTCGCGGTAGGCGGCGCGGAGAGCCTGGAAGCGTCGCGCCGCTTCCGGGGAGGGGTCGACGTCCGGGTGCGTGGTCTTCGCGAGGCGCCGCCACGCGCGCCGGACCTGCGATCGGGTCGCGTCTTCGCCAATGCCCAACACCTCGAATGCCGTCTTCCTCATCGTTCCTCCCGCGGCCCGCTCGGGGCCCGCGATGCTCGGTGTCCATTCTACCGAGAAAGTTCCCGTCGTCTTCCCGGGGCGGGCTCCGATTCTCGAACGACGGACGACGAACGCCCGCGGGTCGCAGGACCGGCGGGCGTTCGGCGCGCGTCGGAGACGGTCAGTCCATCGCCAGCCGCGCGCGGCGGACCAGCGTCTCGCCCTCCAGGAAGACCACCGTGTCGCCGGCGATGGATGGGTGATGGACCAGGCCCTCGGTGGGCAGCTGGGCCGTCCGGCGCTCCGGGTCCCGGAGGTCCGTCAGGAAGAGCTGGCCCGCGGTGAACTGGGATCCGTCGTCCTCGAGTCGGTCGAAGATCAGCCAGCGGCCATCGGGGGAGAAGCGCGCGTGGTCCCCGCGGCCGAGGTGCAGGGTCCGGTTCGCCGCGCGCTCCCAGAGGTAGAGGCCGGTGGAGAGGCCGCGGAAGACCACGAAGGCCCCGTCCTCCGAGACCTGCGGGTCGAAGTAGCGGTCCCCGGGCGGGGCGAGCTCGGTCCGCTCGTCGCCGTCCAAGACGACGATGGCGTCGTCCTCGGCCCAGGCGCGCAGGGACTGGCTGGGCGCGAGCGGAGCGATCTCCAGGCCGCTGAGGTCCCGGGCGAGCATCGGGACCGCGGTGGCCGACTGCTCCGGCGCGCGGATGGCGAGCTGGTCGCTGGTGCCGCTCCAGACGGGCGCGAGGCCCGACCGCGGGGTGTCGGCGATCTGCGCCACGTGCCGGCTGCGGAGCTCCAGGACGCTGAGGCCGGCGTAGGTCTCGTGGGCCAGGGCCACCCGGCGTCCGTCCGGGGAGACGGTGGCGTCGATGTACGGGCCCTCGGCGACCGTGGTCAGGTCCGCCAGGTGCGCGAAGGGTTCCACGCGAGCGGCCAGGGCGATGCGCTCGACGTGTGCGGGGGCGTCGACCTCGTCGGTGAGGCCGGCGCCGGCGGCGGCGGTCTCGTCCTGGCAGCCGGCGACGCAGAGGAGCGCGCCGGCGACGGCCACGGCCGAAGCGCGGCGACGCAGCAGGAAGGGCAGCATCAGGAGCCAGAGCCAGACGCTGGAGCCGCCGCCCGAGCCGCCGGCGCTGCAGCCGCTGACCAACCCGGTGGCGGGGAGGTCGCCGACCTTGCCGTCGTCGAGCACGATGCGGCTGGCGGTGCCCGCGGGGACCGCGATGGAGCACCAGACCTCGCCGCCCACGTTCACCTCGCAGCTCCGGTCGCGGGTCTCACCGCCGACGCTGGTCTGGAGGGTGTAGGTGCCGGCACCCAGCTGCAGCTGGAAGTAGCCCACGTCGTTCGTCGTCACGTTTCTCCCAGTTTCCAGGACGCGCACGTCGGCGCCGCCCACTCGAGCGCTGCTGTCTCCGTCCTCGTGGACCACGCCGTGGACCGTCCCGGTCGGGCCGCTGGCCACGCTGCCGTCGCCGGTGCCGGCCACCGGGCCGAGGGCGGTGCCGGGCGCGGCGAAGGCCACCTGCACCACGTCGTCGGTCACCATGCCCAGGTCGGCCATGGCCTGCGGGGACATGTCCACGACGCGGCCGGTGTCGGTGTGGGGACCCCAATCGACGGGCCGCACCACGACCTCCTGCCCGCTGACGGGGTTGCGGAGCACGATGCGCGCGTCCTGCCAGAAGGAGCGGCCGTTGGGCTGGTAGCTCCAGCGCATGGCCAGGTAGTAGTAGTCCTCCGGGCGCGCGGCCAGGGTGGCAGCGCTGGGGTTGAGCGGGTCGTTCAGGTTCCGGACGATCTCGCCGGTGATGGCGCCGGTTCCGTCCGCGGGGACGCCCATGTCCATCGGGCCGCCGAAGTGGCTGATCTTGCCCTCGACCCAGGTCGCGCCGGCGACGTCGACCACCTCGCCGTAGGGCTCGAAGGCCATGCCCAGGGTGCTCTGCAGGGTCGGATTGTTCAGGCCTCGGCGCGGGATCTCGCTGCCGCCCTGGGTGAGCCCGGCGTGGACGCCCTCGGTCGGGGTGGGCGCGGGAGTCGTCGGGGTGGAGGTCTCGTCGGCGCGCGAGCCGCAGTCGCCGCAGTCGGTGCCGAGGGCGCAGATGGAGTAGTCGCTGCCGGGGCCGCCGTCGTCGCACCAGCCGTCGAAGGCGTCGCGGCAGCTGTCCGAGCAGAGCTCGCCGGCGGCGGGGGGCGCCATGGTGACCTCGGCGGTGACGCCGACGCTGCACCAGGTGGTGCCGCCGGCGGTGACCTCGCAGGTACGCGAGCCGGCCACGAAGCCGGCGGCCTCGGCCTCGACGGTGGCGCTACCGGTGGCGACGTCGAGGACGAAGTTGCCGTTGCTGTCGGCGGTGAAGGTGGTCCCGCCGATGGTCACCCGCGCGTTGGGGATGCGGTTGGTCGTGTCCTCCAGGCCGGCGCCGGTGTCCTCGAAGACCACGCCGCGGACGGTGCCGGTGCTGGTGCCGGGGTCCGGCGTGGGCGTCGGGGTCGGGGTCGGGTCGGTGACCGTGCGGCCGAGGTGCTCCAGGATCGCCCGGTAGTGGGCCACCGCGATGGCCTGCCGCTCGCTCGCGCTGCCCAGCTTGATCGAGTCGTTGCTGCAGTTGTTGATGAAGCCCATCTCGCTGAGGGTGGCCGGCATGGAGGTCCGGGTGAGGACGGTGAAGTTGGCGCTCTTCACGCCGCGGTCGCGGAGGCCCCAGGCGGCGAGCATCTCGCTCTGGATGTGGCTGGCCATGTCCCGGGAGTTGGCCGAGGAGCTGGTCGCGGTGAAGGTCTCGGTGCCCGTCGCCGGGGTGCCCGCGTTGGCGTTGGCGTGGATGGAGACGAAGCGCGAGGCGCCGCGGGAGTTGGCGTAGTCCGCCCGCGCGCTGAGGCCGACGTAGCGGTCGTCGGAGCGGGTCAGGGCCGCGCTCAGGCCGGCGCCCTCGAGGAGGATCTTCAGGCGCTGGGCGACGTCGAGGACCACATCGGTCTCCTCGAGGCCGCAGCCGACCGCGCCGGGGTCGGTGCCGCCGTGGCCGGCGTCGATGACGATGAGCTGCGCGCTGGCGGGAGCGGCGACGGCAGCGAGGCAGAGAGCGAGGAGGAGGCGGGGGAGGGACATGGGCACCCTCCCGCTGTGCAAGGTGCGTACCGACCCGAACGAGGGGCTGCGGACCCCGATCCGCGGACTCCAGCGCGCACTCCGAGCGGGCCGGGGCGGGTCGGGGTCGCGGCGTATGCCGTGAATACTTCAGCCATTCCGGTCGTTTAGGCAGGTGTGCGGACTTTGGACAGCGTGCGAGCCCGATCTGTTCAGAAGCTGCACAGACGCTGGACGCCCCCTTTTCAAGGGGCCGCCCATCACCGAGCATCGGGCCCATGACGGTGACGGCATGAGGTGGGCTCTCCTGGGGGGCGGCGCGGCGTTGCTCGTCGCGGCGCTCGGTCTCGGCTGGTGGGCCTCCCGGGACCCCGGGCCCGCCGAGCCCGGGGCGGCGGTCGAGCCCGCTCGGGCAGAGGACGAGCCGGAGCCGCCCCGGACTTACGCCGACATCCCCAAGATCGACGTCCACGTCCACGTCCCGCGGACGCTGGGTCCTTCGGCGATGCGCATCTTCGGAGCCCATGGGGTCCGGGTCGCCCTGAACGCGAGCGGCGCCGAACCCGGCGAGCGCCTCGACACGTTGGTGCAGAGCGGCCGTCCCATCCGGTTGCTTCCCTACTGCCACGTGGACTGGCGGCGCTCGGCCGACGAGGACTTCGCCGCCTACGCCGAGGACACCCTGGCCCGCTGCGCGGCGGCCGGCGCGGTGGGCCTCAAGATCTTCAAGGGCCTCGGCCTCGGGTACGCGAACGACGACGGGACCCTCCTCCGGGTCGACGATCCCCGCCTCGACCCGGCCTTCGAGGCCGCCGGCCGTCACGGGCTGCCGGTGCTGATCCACACCGGAGACCCCAAGGCCTTCTTCGAACCGGACACGCCGGCCAACGAGCGCCACGCCGAGCTGGCGGCGCATCCCTCCTGGTCGTTCCACGGCGAGCGCTTGGATCGCTACGGCGAGCCCATCGGCCACCGCTGGCCGAGCTGGGAGAGCATGCTGGAGCAGTTCGAGAACCGGGTCGCCCGGCACCCGGACACCACGTTCGTGGGCGCGCACTTCGGCAACGCCCCCGAGGAGCCCGACCGGGTCGAGCGGATGCTCGACGCCTATCCCAACCTCTACGTGGAGACGGGCGCCCGGGTCCCGGAGATCGGCCGCCACGACCCTGCGCGGATGCGCCGGCTCTTCACCGAGCACGCCGACCGGATCCTCTTCGGCACCGACTTCCAGATGAGCCCGGGCGGCGGCTTCGTGCTCGGCTCGGTGGGCGAGAGCTTGGATCCGCCCTCGCGAATCCCGGGGTTCTACGAGGCGCACTGGCGCTACTTCGAGACCGAGGACCGCGGCTTTGCCCATCCCACGCCCATCCAAGGCGACTGGACCATCGACGGGTTGGGTCTTTCCGAAGAGGTCTTGGAGCAGATCTACCACCGGAACGCCGAGCGGCTCTTCGGTCTCGAGCCCCTCGCCCCGGACGACGGGTCCGCCGAGCCCGCGGAGTCGGGCGAATGAGCGAGCGCCGCCGCTTCGGGATGCGGGCGCGGCTGGCCGCGCTCCTCCTGGCGATCCTGCTGCCGAGCGCCCTGGTCCTGGTCCTGGCGCAGCGCCACTGGGAGCTGCGCACCGCCGCGCTGGCGACGGCGGAGGCGACCGCCGAGCGCTTCTCGGATCAGCGCCTCGCCCGCTGCGAGGAGAGCCCGGAGACCTTCGGCGCCGCGCGCGGCCGGCGCCGCCTGCGCCACCGACCCGGCCGGTCCCGGGGGATGCACGTCTACGACGCCGAGCTCCGGCCGGCGAACGAGGCGTCGCCCCTGCTCGACCAGGCCATGGCCGAGGAGTTGCGCAGTGACGGGGTGGCCTGGCGGCGGGTCGCTCCGGCCACGGGACCGGCCGAACTCCAGGTGGCCTTGGTGGTCGCCGAGAGCGGTCCCTGCAGCGTGGTCTTGGTCTCGCGCCCCATCCCTTCGCTCCAGGCGCCGCTCTGGCCGGCGCTGGTGTTCGCGCTGCTGGCCATCGGGGCGGCGTCGGTGGCTGCGGGCCCCCTGGTGCGGCGGATCCGTCGGTTGACCCGGGCGGTGACCGAGGCCCGGGAGCGGGGCGCGGCCTTCGAGCCGGACCCCGCCCGGGACGAGATCGGGGAGCTCGCTCGCGCGTTCGCGGCCGACCGGGCGCGGCTCGCGGCGCACGCCGAGGAGCTCGAGCGGCGCGAGCGGATGCTGACCGAGTTCGTGTCCAACACCACGCACGACGTCGGGATCCCGCTCACGGTCTTGCAAGGGCATTTGGTCGCGCTCCGGCAGCGGCTCGACGATGGCGCCGACCGGGCGGTGCTGGGGCACGCCCTCGAAGAGGCCCACTACATCGGGGCGCTCATCCGCAACCTCGGCGCGGCGGCGAAGCTCGACGATCCTGCCCGGAGCCTGGTGGCCGAGCCGGTGGACCTCGGCGCGCTGGTCGAGCGGGTCGCCAGCCGACACGGACCCTTGGCGCGGGCCAAGGGGGTGGCCTTCGATCACGCGACCCCCGACGAGCCCCTGCGGGTCCGGGGCGACCTCACGCTCCTCGAGCAGGCGGTGGGCAACCTCGCGCACAACGCGGTGCGCTACAACGAGCCCGGGGGCCACGTGGCGCTGGTCCTCGAAGCCGAGGGCGACACCTTCCGGATCCAGGTCGTCGACGATGGGCCCGGCGTCGGTCCCGAGGACCTGCCGCGACTGGGGGAGCGGCGCTTCCGCAGCGAGGAGGCGCGGAGCCGGCAGCCCACGGGGACGGGGCTGGGGCTCTCCATCGCCCGGGACGTCGCCGCCCGGCACGGGATGACGCTGAGCTTCGCCGCAGCGGAGCCCCACGGGCTGGTCGCGATCCTCGAGGGCGCGCTGCTCTCAGCGGCGGACGAGGCGCGCGCCGAGCAGTAGGAGGACCGCCGCGCCGTAGAACAACGCGGGGACGACCCCGGCGAAGGGGAGGCGCAAGAGGTGCAGGACCACCAGGGCGCCGGCGACGTAAGCCAGGCGGTGGAGCGGCTTCCACACGGGACCGACTCCCAGGTGCTTCACCAGCCGCGGCGAGCTCGTCACGAGGAGCAGGGCGAGGATGCCGGTCGCTGCGAGCCCCGCTCGGTAGGTGGGCCAGGTGAGGGGCGCGGGCCAGGCGTCGCGGAGCGGTCCGGCGAGGGAGAGCGCGGCGTGGACGAGGGCGCCGGTCGCCGCCGCGACCCCCAGGGGCCGGCGCCATCGGCGGCCGGCTTCGAGGGGGGTGACCGCCAGCGCGCCGAGGAGGAGACCGCCGGCTGCCCACCCGCTGACGCGGGCCAGGAGGACCCAGCGCGCGCTGGCCCAGCGCTCACCGAACCCCGCGACGGCGAGCGCGATGGCCAGGCTCGCGAGGCTGGCGAGGAGCACCGAGCCGGTGAGGCGCCGCGCGCTCAAAGCGACTCCAGGAAGGACACCAGGGCGGCCCGGTCGGCGTCGTCCAGCGACTCCACCTCGCCGTGGCGCCCCGGCTCGCGCAGCACGTCCATCAGCGTGGCCGCGCGGCCGTCGGCGAGGTACGGGCCGCGGTCCCCCAGCGAGAGGAGCGAGGGGGTGTCGAGGAGCTCGTCGGGCCCGAGGCCGGCACCGGGGAAGAGCGCGCCCGCCGGGATGGCCCCGAGGTCGGTGAACGCCGGGAAAGCGTGGCAGGTCGGGCAGCCGGCGCCGACGAAGACGTCCAGACCCGCGCGCAGCGCGTCGGGGTCGGCGTCCCGGGGCTGCGCCCGGGGGAGCGAGCGGACGTAGGCGTCGAGGGCCTCGCCGCGGTCGGGCTCCGGCCGAAGCCAGTCGCCGAGGAGACCGGTGGCCAGGTGAGTCAGGTCGCCGATCGCCGGGTAGCTCCCGTCGCGGAGGTAGGGCGCGGTGCCGGCGACGCCGCGGACGGGGAGGGTGGGCGCCAGCCGCCGGCCGCCGATGTTGCGCAGCACGTGGTCGGTGGAGCCGCGGAGGTGGCAGCTCTGGCAGGCGACCCCGGAGCGCGTCGCTTCGTAGAAGGTGTGCTCGCCCCGGAGCCGGAGCGTCTGCCGGGGGCTCCGGTTCGCCGGGTCGTCCAGGCGGACCAGGGTCGCCAGCTCACCGCCGCGGAAGACGCCCACCGCGCCCGCGGCGGGGCTGGCGACGGCGACGGCGCGGCCCAAGAGGGCGACGCTCTCGGGCGCGACCAGCGGCGTGCCCTCCAGGGGGAGTCGCTCGGGGCGCGGCCGGCCGGCGCGGAAGAGGGCGACCTCGTCGCTGCCGGCGAAGGCGACGGCGCGCACGTCCCCGCGGACGTCGATCCCCAGCGGGGAGAGCCCGCGGTCGACGTCGCCGGCCGAGGCCTGGCGGGGGGTGCGCCGGGCGGTGGGTTCGGCGACGGTGAGGGTCCCGGTGCGGAGGTCGAGGGTCAGGAGCTGATCCTGGACGAAGTGGTTCCCGAGGTGGGGCTCGCCGGGCGAGAAGTCGGTGACGGCGACGAGGAGCTGGTGGTCGCTCAGCGGGGCGAGGGTCACCGCCGGGCGGCCGAGGGGGACTCGGTCGCCGGTGTCCAGGAGGACCAGGCTGGCGGCGCGGCGGAGGGCGGCGACGCAGCCGGTCTCGACGCACGCTAGGTGGTCCGGGACCTCCGCCAGCTCCACGACGGCGCGCTCGCTCAGGTCTTGCTCGAGATGACGCACGCCGGGCAGCGCGCGGTCGCCGACCAGGAGGTGCCCAGCGGGGTCCACCGCGAGGGAGCTTCCGGGGTGGGCGTCCCGATGGTGGGCCTCGCCGCTCCGGGCGTCGAGGACCCAGGTGCCCCCGGCGCCGGTGACGGCGAGGGTGTCGTCGTCGAGGAACGCGAGGGCGGCGGGCTGGTCGCCGACGGAGTGGCGCGCCACGAAGCCGTCCGCGTCGACCACCACCACGGCGTCGGTCTCCGCGCTCGCGGCGGCGGCCAGGGTCCGAGCGGGGTTCGCCCGCAGCCCCCGGGGATGGGGCGTGGGGACCACCCGTTCGAGGGAGCGCGCGTGTGCTTCGCCGTCGATCTCCAGGACCACGTCCCCCGAGGTGGGCGACCCGAGCCGGGCCGGGTCGAAGGCCACCCGGAAGAGGCCGTGGCCGAGGGCGGCGGCAGCGACGGGCTCCGAGCCCTCGGCGGCGAAGGTGACCGTCCCGGCGCCGGGAGCGTGAACGAAGAACGTCTGGGCGTGATCGGTGAAGACCACCGGCGGCGCGATGCTGGGGACGTGGGCAAGGGCGCGACGGTCGGCGAGGTGCTCGCCGAGCCCCAGCCACCGCTCGCGCTCCACGAGCTCCGAGCCGCGATGGTGGAGAGCCGCGACGAAGGGGGCGCCGACCGCGAGCGCCAGGAGCACCGCCGCCGGCGGCGCGAGCGCCACCTCGAGGGTGCGCCGACGCGTCCGCGCGACCAGGCCGACGACGCCCAGGGCGACCAGGTAGGCGACGAGGAGCGACGTCAGCGTCGCTTCGCCGAACGCCGTCCAGAGGGCGGCCCCGAGCCCCAGGACCCAGCTCTGCGGACCGAGCGTCCGCGCGGTGCGGGGCTCAGTCGTCCTGCTCATCCGCGGCGTCGGCCTCGTCGGGCGCGTCGGCTTCGTCGGATGCGGGCGCCGGGGTGTCGAGGCGCACGAAGCGCAGGGTCATCCGGTCGCTCTCCCCGATGGTCTCCATCGAGGTGTGCTCGGTCTCGTCGCAGCGCAGGGTCGGCGGGAGGGACCAGACTCCGTCGGGGTGGTCGTGGTCGTCGTTGGGGTTGGCGTTGATCTCGGCGCGCTCGTCGAACTCGAAGCCGGCCTCGCTCACCAATCGGATGACGAAGTCCTCGGAGAGGTAGCCCGCTTCGCCGGTCTCCGCCGAGGCGTGCCCGGGGGGCGCCCGGTGCTGGACCACGCCGAGGACGCCGCCGGGGCGGAGGACGCGGGCGAGGGCACCGAGGTAGGCGGCGGCGTCGTTCTGCGGCTGACGGATCCAGTTGTGGAGCGTGCGGGGCAAGAGCACGAGGTCCACGCTCGCGTCGGGCACCTCGTCGAGGAGGTGGCCCGGGTAGAGACCCGCCTTCTCCACCTGGTCGTAGAGCGTGGGCTGGGACGCGAGGAGCTCGTCCATGCCGGCCACCAGCTCGCCGAGGAAGCCCTCCGAGTCGGGGTCGACGTTGGCCACGATGAGCTTCCCCTGGCCCCGGACGTAGGGCGCGAGGATCTTCGTGTACCAGCCCCGGCCGGGCCAGACCTCCAGCACCGTCATCGAGGGCCGGATGCCGAAGAACTCCAGGGTCTCCCGGGGGTGCCGGTAGGGATCCCGCGCGCGCTCCTCGTCGGTGCGGTGGGCGCCGGTGATGGCCACCTGGAGATCCCCCGCGGGGAGCGAGACCACGGGCGGGCTGGGGTCGTCCGCCGGCTCCGCCGCGGGGTGAGCCGCGGGGGGCGGAGTGCTGGCGCAGCCGAGCAAGAGCGAGACGAAGAGGAAGCGACGCATGGGCGGAGCTTATCGCGCCCCCGGCTCGGGGCCCATGGGCACGGTGGGGGCGGGGTGGTGCCAAGTGGGTGCGGGTGCCCGTAGCGCCCCCCGGGGTCCCCGTGGGAGGATCCGCGGATGCAGAACACTTCTCTTCCCACGCGGGCCCTGCGCCCCTTCCTGGCCCTCGCTCTCGTCGCCTTCGGCGGCTGCGGCGACGACGGAGTCTCCTCCGAGGAAGACGCGCGTGGGCAGATCCAGGACGACGGCGCCGGGGGCATCGAGCGGGTTCCGGGGACCATCCGGGTCACCGGAACGGCGAGCTCGGACTACGGCACCTACGACGTCGACCTGACGCTCTGAGACGATGGCGGTCTTGCTCGGAGCGCTCGCGGGGGGCCTGGTCGCGTTCGTCGCGTCGCTGGCTCACCGCGCCCGCGCCCGTCGCCTGAACCCGGGCATGGACCGGGTGCGCTTCGAGGTGATCGGCTCGGTCCTCGGAGCCCTCGCCGGCGGGGTCGCCGGGGCTTTCCTGCCCCTGCCGGCGGCAACGGCCATCGGCGCCGCCAGCCCCTTGGTGATTCCGCCGATGGTCCTGCTCTTCGGGCTCCCCTTCCGGCCCCGAAAGCGCTGAAGCCCTCGCCCCGCGAATGCGGGGGAGGGCTTCGGCGAGGGGGCGAGCGGCGGCTCAGCCGTCGATGGCGATGCCGACCCGCTGGCGCAGGTCCAGGTAAGCCTGGCTCACGGAGTAGAGGTAGAGCTCCTTGAGGCGCTCCTTCTGAGCCACGGCCTCCGGCGCGCTGGCCTTGATGACGGCGATGGCCATCTCGAGGTCGTTGGCCATGACGAAGCCGACGCGGTCCGCGGTGAGGTCCACCGCGGCGATCCACTTCTTCATGTCCAGCTCCGGCGCCGCGGCGAGGAGCTTGTTGACCAAGCCGCGGAGCCGGTCCTTGGCGCCGGCGGCCACGTGGGTCTCGATGGCCCGGAGGGAGTCGTCGACCTTGCTGGCCATCTTCGCCGGCACCGGGAACTGCGGGGTGGCCAGCTTGATGGCCGCGAGGAGCCAGGCGCGCAGGCCGCTGCCCGAGGGCACCAGATGGCGCACCAGGTGGCCGCCGCGGAAGTACGCCAGGTGGCGCGCCGCGACGAAGGCGAGGGCCTGGGGCGGACCCCCGGCCAGGGCGCCCTTGCCGGCACCGATGGCGGGCGGGTCGGACACCAGGAAGCTCAGGCCACCGGCGTCCGACGGACGCGCGTACACCGGCGGGAGCTCGATCTGCGCGACGGAGCCGACGTAGCCGAGGGTCTGGATCATGGCCGCGTCGTCACTGGCCGGATCCCGGGGCTTCGCGTCGACCTCGTAGGAGCTCAGCGGCTGCGCCCGGTCGGCGATGACCGCGGGGGCGATGGCCGCGAAGATCTGGGTCAGCAGGGGATCCTGCGAGGGGTGCACCAGGTGGTTGAACCAGATGTCCTCGCTGAAGAACTCCTCGGCGGCGGCCGGGTGGGACGACCGGTGCTTCTTGTAGAAGGCCCGCTCGTCCGGGTCGGCCATGTTGAGGACCTTCAGGGTCTGGCAGACACACCAGCTCTGATCGGCCTTCTTCACGTCGGTGTAGAGCTGCCGCAGCGCCTGGTAGCTCTCCACCCGGTAGGGGCTCTTGCGGAGGAGCTGGGCGTGCACGTCGACCGCCTTGGGCAGGAAGCGCTTGGGGTCGGCCTCGTAGATCTCGGCCAGCATCTCCAGCCGGGCGCGGGCGTCCGGGGCGAGCTCCTGGGCTTCCTCGTAGGCGTCGGTCGCCTCGCGGAGGTCCTCGAGCTTGTCCCGGTAGAGATCACCGAGCTTGTCCCAGAGGGCCGCGCGATCTTCCGCGCTGGCGCCCGCGTCCTTCAGGTAGGCGAGGCGGGCCCGGTAGGCCTTGGCCAGCTCGCTCCAGCTCTCGCCCTGCTCGAGGCAGGTCACGAGGCCTTCGAAGGCCTTCTTCGACCTGGGGTCGTTCTCGAGGGCCTGCTCGAAGTAGTCGGCGGCCTCGTCCAGGCGCTTCAGCTCCGTGCGCGCGATGGAGCCGGCGGTCTGGTAGTACTTGGCCAGCTGCTTCTTGTCGTCGACCAGCTCGGCGATCCGCAGGATGACCTCGATGAGCCGCGACCAGTCGCGGGTCTCGGAGTACACGCCCATCAGCTTGGTGAGCAGGTTGCGGTCGTCCGGAGTGATCTCCAGGGCGGCCACGTAGCTCTTGGCCGCCTTGCTGCGGTCGTTGAGCTTCTGCTGGAGCACGTCACCGGCCTCGACGAGCAGCTCGTAGCGCTCCTCGTCGCCGGCGTTCTCCATGCGGCGCCGGAGCACGCTCACCACCCGATCCCAGTCGCCGTCGTCGGCGTGGATGGTCTTGATGGCCATGAGCGGCGCGGCGTCGTCCGGGCGGAGCTCGGCGGCCTCCTCGAGGAAGACCATGGCCTTCTTCTTCTCGCCGGCGCGGCGCAGGGCCTCGCCGCGGCGGTAGAGCATCCGGCCCTTCTCGGGCACGGCGATCTGGTCGCCGCTCTTCTCGATGAGCTCGCGGTAGAGCTCGGCGGCCCCGAGGGCGTCGCCACCCGCGAAGGTCACGTCGGCGAGCTTCTCCAGGACCTCGCGGTCGTCCGGCGCGTAGGCCTTGGCGTTCAGGAACGCGCGCTCGGCCTTGCCGAACTGCTCGAGGGCCAGGAAGGCTTCACCGGTCCGGACGCAGACCGCGCGAGCGACGTCGTCCTCCATCTCCGTGGTGCGCGAGAGGAGCGGCTCGTAGAGCTCCGCCGCCTTGGCGTAGTCGCCCTGGGCGAAGGCCATGTCGCCGAGGCCGCGAGCGGCGGGCGTGCAGGTCGGGTCGAGCTCGAGGGCCTTGGTGAAGGCGTCGAGGGCGCGGCGAGGATCCTCCAGGCGCTCGGCGTAGAGGTGGCCGAGCTCCGCCTGGAGCTTCGCCTGCTGGAGGCTGCCGCTGGCCTGGGCGATCTCGCGCAGGAGCAGATCGGCGGCGCCGCTGGCGTCGCCCCGGGACCCGTAGACGCTGCGCAGGGCGGCGGCGGCTTCGGTGTTGGTCTCGTCCGCGTCGAGGGCCAGCTTGTAGCGCTGGATGGCCCGGTCCTTGTCGCCGGACTCCTCGAGGAGCTTGCCGGCCTCGACGTAGTGCGCGGCCTTCTTGGCGGGGTCGCTCTCCGAGGCGGCGAGCTTGTCGACGGCCTCCACGGCGGCCGTGGCGTCGCCGAGCTGGGCCTTGAGGCGGGCCTGCAGGCCGAGGGCCTCGACGTTGCCGGGCTCGATGTCGAGCACTCGGTCACAGATCTCGATGGCGCGCTCGGGCGAGCCGACGTCGCGCATGAGGGTGCGCGCGGCCTGGACCAAGAGGTCCACCTTACGGCCGTCGTCGGTGGTCGCGCGGGCGTGCTGCTCGAGGACCTCGACCAGGTCGTCGAAGCGGCTCACCTGGCGGTAGAGGCGCGCCAGCGCCGGGCTGGCGTGTTCGTGGCCGGGGTCGATGGCCACGACCTGCTCGTAGGCCTCGATGGCCTTCTCCGGCGAGACGAACTCCTCTTCCTGGATGGCGCCGATGCGCTCCAGGACGGCGATCTTCTGCCGGGGCGTGGGCAGGACCTCGAGCTCGCGCTCGAGCACCTGGAGCAGCTCCTGGTGGTTGCCCTGCCGCGCGTAGATGCGCTCCAGGCCCTTGAGGGCGTCGAGCTGGCTCTCGTCCTGGGCCAGGGCGGCTTCGTACTGGACCGAGGCCTTCTCGAGGTCGTCGAGGCGGTCCTCGTAGAGCTCGCCGAGCTGGACCTGAGCTTGGACCTTCCGCGGACCGGCCGTCTGCTTCACGCGCTCGGCCAGGAGCTCCGCCAGCGCGGTCCAGTCGCCGTTCTGCTCGTGGATGGTCGCCAGGGCGTCGAGGGCCTTGGGGTGGGTCGGGTCGGTCTCGAGGACCTCGCGGAAGAGGGTGACCGCGCGATCCTTGTCGCCCAGCTTGTGCAGGACGATGTGCGCGGCGTCGGCGCGGAAGTCGCGCGCGGACGCGGGGTTGCTCGTGGCGGCGGCGCGGGCCTCGAGGACCTGCACGTACTCCTGCCACGACTGCGCCCGCTCGTAGAGCTCGATGGTCCCCTCGTAGGCGGCGTCGTTGGAGGGATCGAGCTGGATCGCCTGCGCGTAGCAGGGGATGGCGAAGTCGGGGCGCTTGAGCTGATCGGCGTACCACCGACCCATGAGCACGTAGAGCTGGGTCGCCTCGCTCTGGCTGTCGGGATCCTGAACGGCCTCGGAGAGGGTCGCGAGGACCTCGTTCCAGCGGTTCGGATCCGCGCCGCACAGACGCTCGATGGCCCGGGCGGTCTTCTCGTCGCTGGGCTCGTCGGTGAGGGCCTGGGTCCAGGCCACCAGGGCGTTGTCGGGATCCTCGAGGCGGTCCTCGTAGAGCTCGGCGATCTCCCGGAGGACCCCGGCGCGCTCGCTGGTCGACTCGACGCGCTCGACGCGCTCCAGGAGGAGCTCGGCGAGCCCCTCGTGGTCGCCGGCTTGGCGCTTCAGCTCCTCGAGGCCCGAGAGCGCGATGGCGTCGTCGGGATCGATCTCGCGGAGGCGCTCGTAGGTCGCGGCGGCGGCCTGGCGCTCGTCGAGCTCGGCCTCCTGGATCCGCGCGATGCGGAAGAGCAGGGCCTTCTTGTCGTCGTCGGCGTCGACCTTGCCGAGGGCTTCCTCGTAGACCTCGATGGCCTTCTGCCACTCGCCGGCCTTGCCCACGACGGTCTCGAGCTCGGAGGCCGCCTCGGCGTCGGCGGGGGCGCCGCGGACCAGATCGGCGGCGGCGTCGAAGGCCTTCTCGTCGAGGTCCTCCTTCTTCTCCGCGGCCCGCGCGAGCTGCTCGATGGCCTTGCGGAGCTCGCCGGCGGAGCCGTAGCGATCGGCAGGGTCCTTGGCGAGCGCCTTGAGGACCAGGGCGTCGACCTCCTTGGAGACCCAGCCCTTGGGCGCCAGCGCCGAGGGGGGCTCGGGGGCGCGCTCGATGTGCTGCGCGATGATGTCGAAGGCCGACGAGCCCTCGAAGGGCAACCGGCCGCTGAGCACGTGGTAGAGCAGCACGCCGACGACGTAGACGTCGCTGGTCGGGCTGATGGACTCGCCGCGGGCCATCTCCGGCGCGATGGCCTCGGCGCGGCCGAAGGTCCGCAGAGCGCCGATGGCGTCGGGCTTGCTGGCGCCGGCGGCCAGGAGCTTGGCGGCGCCGCCGTCCACGAGGACGCCGGTGGGCTCGCCCCGGCTGCCGTCGTCGCGGTTGGGCCGGCAGATGAAGACGTTGGAGGCCTTCACGTCGCCGTGCATCAGGCCGTGCTCGTGGAGGGCGTGGAGCGCCTCGAGGATGGCGGTGAAGATGGGCCGCGCCTCGTTGAAGTGCATCGGGCCGACCCGCTGCACCCGGGCCTCGAGGGTCTGGCCATCGACGAACTCGGTGGCCACCCAGGGCCGGCCGTCGTCGAGAATTCCGCAGTCGAGGATGTCCGCCACGCCGGCGACGTCGGCGCGCTTGAAGGCGCGCTGGCCGGTCAAGTAGCGGCGCACCGCCGAGCGGTCCTGCGCCAGGCTGGAGCGGATCACCTTGATGGCGGCGCGGACGCGCTCGTCCCCTTCGCCGCGTTCGCCGAGGTAGACCTTGCCCAGGCCGCCATCGCCGACCTTCTTGAGGATCCGGAAGCCGGCGAGCTCGCTGCCCGGCTCGAGCTCGTCGCCCACGCGGACGTCGAAGATCTGCGCCAGGGAGGAAGAGCGTTTGCCGTAGAGCCGGATCGCGTCGGCGAGGGCTTCGAGGGCTGCGTCGCGCTCGGCCTTCTCGACGAGCGCCCGGGCGAAGGCGCCCTTGCCGTTCGTCTCTCCGACCTCGCTCGTGGGGTAGCCCATGAGCTCGGAGGAGAGGGTGGTCATTTCATCGAGCTCGAAGAGTCGTTCGAGTTCGCCGCGGAGAAGGTCGGTCGTGCTGGCCATGAATTTCTGGGGGGTCCCGCTCTCGCGGGAGCGCGGATGGTACAGGTTCGAGTCCCGGGGGGCCATCCGGGCGCACCCCCGGACGCCCCCAGATCGACACATTGGTGAGCGATCGCACTCCTATCTGAAAATGCGGTTTTTCCTTGCCCCCGAAGGTGGTCGTATCGCTGGGGCGAAGTGGCGCCAACGAACTGGTTCTGTCACCGTGCGAGCATTCGGGAGAGGATGCGCCCCAACATGTCGGGAACTCATTCAGACGTCCTGGCCAGGCAGCTCAAGAGGCAACGCCGGCGTACGAGGATGACCCAGCGGGAGCTGGCGGAGACCGCGCGTCTCAGCCCGGAGTTCGTGAGCCGCATCGAGCGTGGCGTCACGAGCCCGTCACTAGACACCCTGGTCCGCATATGTCGGGCGCTCGAGTGCACGCCCAACGACCTCCTGCTCACCGAGCCCACCGACGTGGTGGCCCACTTCTCCGATCGCCTGCGGGGCAGCGACCCCGAGACCGCGCGACGGGCCATCCACGCGGCCGAAGCCATCCTCGCCTACGAGGAGGAGGCGGCGGACTGAGCTCGCCGAGGGAGCGGTCGCGCGACCTGCCGCTTTCTTGACCCCCGGGACCCCGATCTGATCCAACGGACCTCGGGAAGCACTTCGATAGGTGCTTCCGGAGGCGAGGATCATGGAGACGTCCCAGCACGAAGAGCCCAAGTCGACCTGCGAGGTCTGTCAGCGTTCGTTCGTTCCCCGGTTCCGGTACCAGGTGCGCGAGGAGGGGGGACGCTACGTCTACATCTGCTCGCAGACCTGCCAGCGCCGGTTGCTCTCGGGACCCGGCCGCTGCGACTGCAGCGTGTGCGGGACGAGCTTCGAGCTCGAGTACCCCTACCAGGTGGTCGTGCGCGACGGGGTGCGGGCCTACTTCTGCACCACCGAGTGCCGCGCTCGGCTGACCGAGCTCCGGCCCACGGGGCCGGCGCCCGCGCGGCGCATCGCGGTCTTCAACCACAAGGGCGGCACCGGCAAGACCACCACCGCGGTGAACCTCGCCGCCGGTCTGGCCGAGTCCGGTCGCCGGGTGCTCCTGGTCGACTGCGACGGCCAGGGGAACGTCGGGGCGTCGCTCGGTATCCGCGGCGAGAAGACGCTCTACCACGTGCTGGTCCAGGGCGCGTCGGCGGCCGAGGCGGCGATCCCGGTTCGGCAGAATCTCGACGTCCTGACCTCCAACGAGCTCCTGGCGTCGGCCGAACTCTACCTCGCGCAGCGGCCCAACCGGGACCGGATCCTGCGCGAGCGGTTGGGCGACCGCATCGCCATCGCCGACTCCCCGGAGGCGGCGGGCTACGACGTGGTGGTGCTCGACTGCGCGCCGGCGCTGAGCCTGATGAACCAGAACGCGCTCGTCTACGCCGACGGCGTGGTGGTGCCGGTCGCCTGCGACTACCTCTCGCTCATCGGCGTCAAGCAGGTGCTCAACACCCTCAAGGGGGTCCGGGAGCATCTCCGCCACGAGGTCCGCCTCCTCGGGGTGCTGCCCACCTTCTTCGACATGCGGAACCGCATCAGCAACGACGCGCTCAAGGCGCTCCACAAGCGCTTCGGCGAGACCTGTCTGCCGCCGGTGCGGATCAACACCCGCCTGCGCGAGGCGCCCAGCGCTCGGCAGACCATCTTCGAGTACGCGCCCGAGAGCAACGGGGCCAAGGACTACGCCAGCCTCGTCTCGGCCCTGGACGCCACCCTGGTGCCCCAGGCCGTGCGGATGGCCGGGTGAAAGGGGACGGACCGATGAGTCACGACGACGCGAGCGCTCGCAACGCGATGGACGAGGTCCTCGGCACCGACGAAGTGGCCGAGGTCCTTCGGGACACCTTCTACGCCCGGGCCAAGCCCATCCGGCGGGAGCCCCCGAAGCCGAAGCCGAAGCCGAAGAAGGCCAAGGCGAAGCAGCCGGACCACTACAAGGTCATCTGCATCTCGATGTACCTCGAGGACCTCGGCCGCCTCGACGAGAAGGTGGCCCAGCTCAAGGACGAGGGGCACCGGAAGATGAGCCGGAGCGCGCTGATCCGCTTCGCCCTCGATCAGGTCGACCTCTCGAAGCTCCCGCCCTCCTACTGAGGAGCGCGCCGAGTCAGCTCGAGAGGGGGTCGCCGAGCTCACCGGCGAACATCTCGAGGACGTTGGGCGGGTCGAGGGCGATCCAGGCCGCGGCCTCCTCGAACTCGAGGATGAGCGCGTCGCTGATGGTCGAGCCCGAGGCCAGCGCGCTCTTGCACTCCTGGTGCCAGGAGACGTAGTCCTCGAGCCGCTGCTCGAAGGCGGCGCGGTCCAGGCGCTGCACCATGTGCTTGTTGAAGCGCACGTAGCTGCCGGGGCTCTTGTCGTCTCCGAAGCGCTTCCGGAAGCGCTCTCCGTAGCTCTCCCAGGCGCGTTCGACGTCGATCTGCATGGGCGGGGAACTTTAGCTCAAAAGGGGGAAGAGGGGGGACCTTCGTTTCACCCCCGTCAGGGCCCGACGTCGCTCCAGGCGGCGTCGCCGTCGATCAGCTGCTGGGTCCACTCGCCGAGGGTGAGGCCGCCGGCCGAAGCGGACCCGAGGCTCCCGAAGGTGAAGGTGTGCTGGTCGCCCTCGACCAGGAAGGTGCGGAAGTTCGCGTCGCCGCCCATGAGCTCCCGGAGCTCGAGCAGCCCTGCGGTGTACTCGCCGTCGGGCACCGAGCGGGGGATGTCGCAGCCCGAGCTGTAGCCGAAGCCGAAGAAGGAGCGGAAGGTCCGGTCCTCGGTGTACGAGGCCAACCCGAAGCGGCGATCCGGGTAGCGGCGGGCGAGGAAGGGGATGCTGTTGACCAACCCGGCGTCACCCTCGCAGGAGCAGAGATCGCAACCCTCGGGGATGGCGATGGACCACTCGGCGTTCACCATGGAGACCAGGCAGGGCCGCATGTACTCGTCGGGTAGCAGCGGGCCCGAGTCGTCCAGCACGTGCACGGGGGTGCACCCGAAGGCGCTCGCGGTGACCGGGTAGTTCACCAGGGTGCCCAGTCCCCCGGCGCTGCGTCCGGCCAACACGACCTGGGACACGTCGGGGAAGGTCGCGGCGATGCGCGCGACGAACTGGCCGTAGTTCGTGTGGCCGGTCTGGGTGCGTCCGTCGAAGCCGGTGCCGTCGGCCGCGGTCCCGGCGTGGGCGTCCCCGGAGCAGTAGGGCACGTAGACCATGTTCCAGTCGCGGAAGGGGTTGCTCTCGTCGGTGCGACTGGTGATGCCTCGGTTCAACCCTCGCGCGGCGTCGCTGGCGAAGGCCGCCTCGCCGTAGCCATCGGGGTTGGCGACCGCGACGCAGCTGAAGACGTCGAAGCAGGCGCCGCCGCCTTCGAGGAGGATCAGGAGCCGGTCGGACTCGGGCGCCGTGCGGATCCCGATCCCGGTGGACGACCCATCCATGCAGTGGGCGTCGTCGAAGGGGACCCAGGTCCAGGTGTCCGCCTCGGCTTCGATGGGTTCGCCCAGCGGCACGCCGGGATCGGTGGTGCAGTCGAAGGCGTCCGGCATGGGCTCGCCGGGCGGGCACATCGGCATCGCCAGGTCCGGGCGGACCGTCGTTCCCCCGTCGCTGCCGGCGTCGGGGGTCATGGCGGCGTCGAGGGGGGCGCTGCCGTCGTCGTCACCGCATGCGGCGAACGAGACGGCGAGGAGGACGACCAGTGCGCGCATGGACGGGAGCATATCGCCGGTGGTGAACATGTTCCACCGACGCCCGTTCACCAGAGCGGCGCGGAGGGTTCGCCGGCGACCCGGGTGCCTCCCAGGTAGACCGCGGAGGCCCGACTGCCGCCGAGGGCGTAGGCCAGGGTCCGCGGGTCGGCGAAGGGGAAGACCGCCAGATCGGCCGGGGCCCCGACGCGGAGCGCGCCCGCCTCCACTCCGGCCGCGCGGCCCGCGTTCGCGGTCACGCCGAGGAGCGCCTCCTCGAGGGTCAGCCCCGCGTCGCGGACCGCCAGGGCCGCGCAGAGACCGAGGTCCGCGGTGGGGCTGGTCCCGGGGTTCAGGTCGGACCCCACGGCCATCGCCACCCCTCGCTCCCGGAATCGCTCGGCGCGCGGCGGCGTCTGGCGGAGGGTCCGCCACGCCCCCGGCAGGAGCACCGCGACCACCCCGGCGGAGGCCATGGCGTCCAGGTCCGCGTCGCTCACCGCCTCCAGGTGGTCGGCGCTGAGCGCGCCGAGCTCGGCGAGGAGCCCGGCGCCGCCGAGGTCGTCGAACTGTCCCACGTGGGCCCGGAGGCGCAGCCCCAGGTCCCGGGCGACGGCGAGGATGCGCCGGGTCTCCGCGAGGGTGAAGGCGACCCCGTCGCAGTAGACGTCGCAGGTGTCGGCCAGCCCGGCCTCGGCGACCGCCGGGAGCTGCTCGGCGCAGACCTCGTCCACGTAGCTCGCGCGGTCGCGGCCGGGCGGCACCGTGTGGGCCCCCAGGAAGCTGGTGGTCACCCGGACCAGGCCCTCGGCCTGGAGGCGCCGGGCCACCCGGAGGAGGCGCAGCTCGTGGTCGGTGCTCAGGCCGTAGCCGCTCTTCACCTCGACGGTGGTCACGCCGCCGGCCCTCAGCGCTCGGGCCCGGGCCGCGGCGCGCTCGAAGAGCTCGTCCTCGGTCGCCTCCCGGGTGCCCCGCACGGTGCGCGCGATGCCGCCGCCCTCGGCGGCGATGGTGCGGTAGTCCTCGCCGGCCATCCGCCGCGCGAACTCGTCCACCCGCGTGCCCCCGAAGACGAGGTGCGTGTGCGGGTCCACCAGGCCGGGCAGGATGCAGCCGTCGACCTCCACGACCTCCGCCGCCGGCACCGAGTTCGGGCCGAGGTGCGCGATACGGCCGTCGGCGACGCCGACGTAGCCCTCGTGGACGGAGACGTCGCCCGCGTCGCAGGTGCAGTAGCGACCCTGGAGCAGGAGGTCCATCTCAGCTCCGGTGGGGGACGTGGACGCCCTTGGCCTCGGCGGTGGCGATGGCCTCGTCGTAGCCGGCGTCGACGTGCCGGATGACGCCCATGCCCGGGTCGCTGGTGAGCACCCGCTCGAGGCGGCGGTCCGCGCCCTCGGTGCCGTCGGCGACCACGACCATGCCGGCGTGGAGCGAGTACCCCATGCCCACGCCGCCGCCGTGGTGCACGCTGACCCAGGTGGCGCCCGACGCGGTGTTCACCAGAGCGTTCAGGATGGCCCAGTCCGCGATGGCGTCCGAGCCGTCCTTCATGCCCTCGGTCTCCCGGTTGGGGCTCGCGACCGAACCGCAGTCGAGGTGGTCCCGCCCGATCACGAGGGGCGCCTTCACCTTCCCCTCGCGCACCAGCTCGTTGAACTTCAGCCCCACGCGGTGGCGGTCGCCGTAGCCGAGCCAGCAGATGCGGCAGG
>DCLA01000092.1:11666-11849 GCA_002320815.1 Myxococcales bacterium UBA1660 | reverse complement strand
GCCGAGCCAGCAGATGCGGCAGGGGAGCCCCTGGAACTCGACTCGCTCGGCGGCCATGTCGAGCCAGCGGTGCAGGTGGGGGTCGTCCGGGACCAGCTCCTTCACCGCCGCGTCGGTCACCGCGATGTCCTCGGGGTCGCCGCTCAGCGCCGCCCAGCGGAAGGGCCCCTTGCCCTCGCAGAA
>DCLA01000092.1:10796-11364 GCA_002320815.1 Myxococcales bacterium UBA1660 | reverse complement strand
GAAGGGCCCCTTGCCCTCGCAGAAGAGGGGGCGGACGTACTGGGGCACGAAGCCGGGGATCTCGAAGGCGCGGTCGGCGCCGGCGTGCTGCGCTTCGGCGCGGATGTTGTTCCCGTAGTCGCAGGCGAAGGCGCCCCGCTCGGCCATGTCGAGCATCGCCTGGATCTCCCGGGCCATGCTCTCGCGGGCCCGCGTCACGTACCCGTCGGGGTCCGACTCGCGGAGCGCGGCGGCTTCGTCGAGGGAGAGCCCCGCCGGGACGTAGCCGTGGAGCGGGTCATGGGCGGAGGTCTGCTCGGTGACGAAGTCGGGGATCGCGCCGCGCTCGACCAGGGCCGGGTAGACGTCGGCGGCGTTGGCGACCAGCGCGACGCTGAGGGCCTCCTTCTTGGCGCAGGCCTCCGCGATCCAGCGGAGCGCCTCGTCCAGGTCATGGGTCATGCGGTCGCAGTAGCGGGTCTCCACCCGGCGCTTCGCGCGGGCTTCGTCGACCTCCACCCCCAGGAAGCTCGCGCCGGCCATCGTCGCGGCCAGCGGTTGCGCCCCGCCCATGCCGCCGAGGCCGGCG
>DCLA01000092.1:10342-10495 GCA_002320815.1 Myxococcales bacterium UBA1660 | reverse complement strand
CCGCCCATGCCGCCGAGGCCGGCGGAGAGGATCCAGCGCCCGCCCCAGTCGCCGCCGAAGTGCTGCACGCCGGCGGCCACGAAGGTCTCGTAGGTCCCCTGGAGGATCCCCTGGGTGCCGATGTAGATCCACGAGCCGGCCGTCATCTGGCCG
>DCLA01000092.1:0-10043 GCA_002320815.1 Myxococcales bacterium UBA1660 | reverse complement strand
CACGAGCCGGCCGTCATCTGGCCGAACATGATCAGGCCCTTCTTCTCCAGCTCCCGGAAGTGCTCCCAGGTGGCCCACTTGGGGACCAGCAGGCTGTTGGCCAGGAGGACCCGCGGCGCGTCGGGGTGGGTCTTGAAGCGACCCACGGCCTTGCCGCTCTGGACCAGCAGGGTCTCGTCGTCGCCGAGCTGCTCCAGCTCGCGCACGATGACGTCGAAGGCCTCCCAGGAGCGCGCCGCCTTGCCGGTGCCGCCGTAGACCACCAGGTCCGCCGGGCGCTCGGCCACCTCGGGGTCGAGGTTGTTCATCAGCATGCGGAGGGCCGCCTCCTGGGGCCAACCCTTGCAGCGCAGCTCGGTTCCTCGGGGGGCGCGGACCTCTCGGCTTCCAGTGCTCATGGGGCCGGGCTAACCCGCGGCCCCGCGGGAAGCAAGGGGGTCAGGCGGGGCGCCGGCGACGCCAGGCCAGGAGCAGCAGGAGGAAGCTGGCGCCGAAGAGCGGAGAGGCGTCGGGGCCGGTGGTGTCGCAGGCGCAACCGCCCTCCATGGGCGGGACCGGGCGGGGGCCGGCGTCCGCGGTGGGCTCGGGTTCGGGCTCGACCGGGTTCGCCGGGGCCTCGGGCTCGGTGGGCTCGCAGAGGCCGGCGATGCACACCGCGCCCATCCCGCAGTCGGCGTCCTCGTCGACGTCGCCGTCGCAGTCCTCGTCGACCCCGTCGCAGAGCTCCCGGGCCTCGGCGGTCACGCCGCCCTCACACTCGCCCCAGGCGCCGCGGAAGCAGACCTGGGTGCCCTCGATGCAGGCGCCGATGGCCGAGCCGCAGGCGCGCCGCTCGCCGTCTTCGCAGGCGCAGCCGGGGTCGATGACGCCGTCGCAGTCGTCGTCCACGCCGTTGCAGGCCTCGCCGGCGCCGGGGAAGGTGGTCGACGTCGCGTCGTCGCAGTCGCTCAGGGTGGGGTCGAGCTCGCCGGGGGTGAGCGGGTCGGTGCCGCAGACGGTGTACCCGTCGCTGTCCACGTCGAAGCCCTCGTCGACGGCGCCGTCGCAGTCGTTGTCCCAGCCGTCGCACTCCTCGGCGGTGATGGCGCGGGCGATGCCGTCCAGGGCCCGGGTGAGCTCGGTGAGGTCGTTGGCCTGCTGGTAGCAGTGGTTGGCGGCCGCGGGATCGGCGAGGGTGGCGTCGCAGCCGGGCAAGGCGGTGCCGCCGGCCACGGCGGCGCGGTTCAGGGTGAGCGAGTCCACGCCGGCGCCGAAGCCGATCACGTGGACCGTGAGGCCGAGGTCCCGGAGCCGCTCGACGCTGGCCACGGGGGTGAAGCGGGTGGTGGCCTCATAGGGGTCGCACCACTGCCAGCCATCGGTGATGAGGACGACGTGGGAGTCGACCTCCGGGTCGAGCATCGGGGCGTAGGAGGCGATGACGTCCAGGGTCTGGGCCATCGGGGTGTAGTTGCCGCCGCTGGGCGGGGGCTCGCCGAGGGCGTCGACCAGGTCGGTCGCGGTGTTGGAGCCGACGTCGATGGTGATGGCGCCGGGCTCGCAGCGGTCCGGGAAGGGGAAGACCTGGAGGCCGAAGTCCACCGAGGCCTCGAAGCCCGCGGCGACCGTGCCCAGCGCGGTGCGCGCCGCCTGCCACTTGGAGCCCCCGGCGGGCAGCTCGCTCAGCATGCTCGACGACTTGTCCACGGCGAAGAGCACGCGGGGAGCGGAGCAGCGGGGCTGAGCCAGAGCGGGGGCCGAGGCGGCCAGGGTCAGGAGGAGGGCGGCGGTGAAGCGAACCATACCGGAACCCACTGCATCCCACATGCCACCACAACGTGGGTCGGAATCGTTGGGAAAATTCCACCACGACCCGGCCAGGTGGCGAGTGCACGAGCCACCCGACCGGCCACTGGACCCTGCGGACCCCAGTGAGACGACTCAGGGCGGGACGGGTCGGAGGGCGATCTCGATGGTGGAGACCCCCGCCGGGAGCTCGGTCTCCAGGTCGTGCGGGAAGTACCCGGGCGCGCTCACGGTGATCTGGTGCGTCCCGGGCGCGAGCTCGTGGGGGCGGCGCGCGAGGATCTTCGCCGAGGCCACGAAGCGACCGTCGACGTACACCCGGGCGTCGGCCGGCCGCGCGATGACGGTGAGCCCGGCTGGGGTGGGGCGCGGCTCCGCGTGGCAGGCGCTGACCAGGGCGAGCAGGGCCCCGATCCGAAGGAGCGGCTGGATGGCCCGGGTCACCACGGGCCCTCCGCGAGCGGCGCGACCGCGCGCAGCGCGTCGAGGGGGAGCCGGAGTCCGACCACCGCGCTGGCGTCCACCAGGGGGCGGGTCCGGACCCGGACCTCATCGGAGTCGACGACCCGATGGGCGCTCGCGGCGACGTCGGGCTGGGCCATCGCCGCGTCCAGGGCGTCGTCGACCCAGCGGTGCATGGCGTCCCGGCCGAGGCCATCGGCGCGGTTGCGGCTCGAGAGGCGGCGCGCCGCGAGGGGCCCGATGCGCTCGTCCGGCGCGGACGAGCGGGCGACGACCAAGGCGTCGTCTTCGACGCGGAGGGGCTCGTCCGCGAAGGGCTGCGCCGTCGCCGGCGCCGCGAGCCAGAGGCCGAGGGCCAAGACGCGCATCACTCCCACTCGATGGTGGCCGGGGGCTTGCTGCTGATGTCGTAGACCACCCGGTTGCATCCGCGGACCTCGTTGATGATCCGCGACGAGACCTTGGCCAAGAGCTCGTAGGGCAGCCGGGCCCAGTCGGCGGTCATCGCGTCCTGGGACTCGACGGCGCGGATGGCGATGACCCACTCGTAGGTCCGGCCATCCCCCATCACGCCCACGGTCTTCACCGGGACCAGTACGCAGAAGCTCTGCCACAGCTTCTCGTAGTATCCCGCGGCGCGGATCTCTTCGTCCAGGATGGCGTCGGCCTCGCGCAGGACGTCGAGCTTGGGGCGGTCGATGGCGCCCGGGCAGCGCACCGCCAGGCCGGGGCCGGGGAAGGGCTGTCGCTGGAGCACGTCCCGGGGCATCCCCATCGCCGTGCCCACCTGGCGGACCTCGTCCTTGAAGAGGAGCCGCAGGGGCTCGACCAGCTCGAGGTCCATGTGCTCCGGGAGCCCCCCGACGTTGTGGTGGCTCTTGATCACCGCGCTCGGCCCCGAGTGGGAGACGCTCTCGATGACGTCGGGGTAGAGGGTGCCCTGGACCAGGTACTTCACGCCGTCGAGCTTGCCGGCCTCGCGGTCGAAGACGTCGATGAAGACCTTGCCGATGATCTTCCGCTTCTTCTCCGGGTCGTCGACCCCGGCCAGGGCATCCAAGAACTCGTCCGACGCGTCGACGTGGACGATGTCCAGGCCCATGCGGCCCTCGAACATCTCCATGACCCGCTGGGCCTCGTCCTTGCGGAGGAGCCCGTTGTCCACGAAGACGCAGGTGAGCCGGTCGCCGATGGCCTTGGAGACGAGCATCGCCGCCACCGAGCTGTCGACGCCGCCGCTCAGACCGCAGACGGCGCGGGCGTTGCCCACCTGCCGGCGGATCTCCTCCACCGAGCGCTCGACGAAGCTGCCCGGGGTCCAGTCGGCCTCCAGGCCGGCGACGTCGAAGAGGAACGCGCGGAGAACCTCGGCGCCCCGCGGCGTGTGGGCCACCTCGGGGTGGAACTGGAGGCCGAAGATCTTCCGCTCCAGGTGCGCGACCGCCGCGTAGGGGCTGTTGGGGGTGTGGCCCACGACCTCGAAGCCCTCGGGGAGCGAGACGACCCGGTCGCCGTGGCTCATCCAGACGTCGGTCTCCTGGCCGGCTTCGAAGGTGTCCAGGATCCCCTGGGGCACGTCGACGCGCATCTTGGCCGGGCCGTACTCCCGCTCCATCGAGGCCTCGACCTTGCCGCCCATCAGGTGGGCGGTGAGCTGCATCCCGTAGCAGATCCCCAACACCGGGACGCCCAGCTCGAAGACCCCCGGGTCGCAGCTCGGCGCTCCCTCGGCGAAGACGCTGGCCGGACCCCCGCTCAATACGATGGCGCGGGGCTCGAGGGCGCGGATGGCCTCGAGGTCCAGCGTGCAGGGGTGGAGCTCGCAGTAGACGTTCTGCTCGCGGATCCGGCGGGCGATGAGCTGCGTGTACTGGGAGCCGAAGTCCAGCACGAGCACGGGGAGGCGACTCATGGGCGCCACTTATCATGGAGCACGGAACGGGTCGACGGCCGGGACCGCCAGGCCGGCGGCCCGCGCGCACCGGAAGGGATACCCCCTCACCCCGATAGGTGATACACAACTGCCGTGTCGCGCTCGTTCGACGCCTATGCTGCCGCCCTCCACGCCCCCGGGGTGGAGCGTGTGCGCGAGACGTTGGACTGGGTCGCGCCGTACTGCGACCTCGAGGCCCGACTCCAGCGCATCCCGCCGTCGGCGCAGGTGCGGGGCATCTGGGCCAGCATCCTGGACCGGCAGCTCCAAGAGCGCGGGCTCTTCGAGCGCTATCGGGAGCTCTTGCCCCTGGGCAAAGCGAGCGCCCTGGGCTTCCACCCGGCGGGCGACTTCTGCGTCCGGGCGGCCGTCGCCGGGGCGCTGGTGGCCGGGCCGGAGAACCTCCACGCGGGGATGCTGGAGATCACCCGGGACAACTCCCGGCGCTTCGCGGCGAGCCTCCTGGGGAAGACGCTGGTGCGCTTGCTGGCCAAGGACCCCAAGCGGCTGGCCCAGCAAGCCATCGCCAGCCGGCGCCAGACCTGCAACTACGGCGCCTGGGAGCTGCGCAGCACCACGGAGAACGAGGTCCGCATCTACCTCCGCGAGGAGTACATCTGGATCGAGTCATACCTCCTAGGTGCGGCCATGGGGACGTTCGAAGCTCTCGGAGACCACGTCCAGGTCACCGCCGAACTCGAGGACCCCTTTCACGGGTACCACGTGATTCGTTGGTGATCGTACCCGCCTGACTGGACTCTTTCACCCCTTTTGGTTGCACTGAGGCAGGGGACCTCCTAGTGAGCGGCGCTCATATCGCCCGCATCCATGGAGGCTTCGATGGCAGTTTCACGAGCCCTGCAGCCCGCTCCCGCCGCCGCGCGCCGTCGGCGCGCCCACTCCGACATCCACGAGCTGGTCCCGGCCCAGCACCGATCTTCGAGCCACGCCCTCGTCCGAGCCCTCGTCGCCGAGGGGGTGGACACCTTCTTCGGGGTGCCCGGTGGTCCGGTCTCCCCCGTCTGCCAGGCCATTCTGGACACCGACGGGGCCCGCTTCATCGAGTCCCGCCAAGAGACCAGCGCCGCCTTCGCCGCGGCGAGCTGGGCTCGGGCGACCGGGCGCACGCCCGGGGTGGTGGTCACCGCCGGACCCGGGGCGACCAACGTCGTCACCGGCGTGGCCAACGCCGACCTGGCCCGGGTGCCCATGCTGGTGCTCTGCGGTGACGTGCCCTGGGCCGCGGATGGGCGACGCCTGGAGCAGAACACCGGCCCGGAGGGGCTCGACGTCGAGCGGATGCTGGGTCACCTGGTGCGTCGCTCCGTCCGCGTCGCCCGGGCGTCGAGCGCCTCGACCCAAGCTCTGGCCGCCCTCGACGCCGCGCGAGGCCCGATCCCGGGCCCGGCGCTCGTGGTGGTGCCCATGGACCGGGGTCGTACCGACACCCGCCCGCCGCCGGCCGTCCTCCGCTCGGTGCGCACGCCCGTGGAGCAGGCCCCCCGCGCCGCCGTCGAGGCGACCGCCGCCTGGCTCGCCGTGGCGCGGCGTCCGCTCATCGTCCTCGGCGCCGGCTGCCGGGGCCACGAGCGCGCCGTTCGACGGCTGATCGACGCGCTCAACGTGCCCTTCGTCACCACGCCCCAGGCCAAGGGCATCGTCTCCGAAGCCCATCCGCGCAGCCTGCGCAACGGCGGCATGGCCGCCAGCCACTGGGCCCGGCGCTACACCGCCGAGCCCGTCGACGTCGCGCTGGTCCTGGGGACCGACCTGGACGACAGCGCGGTCGGGCCCACGCCCTACGTGGGCCCCCGCGGCCGTTTGATCCACGTGGACCTCGACGCCTCGGTCTTCCATCGGAACTTCGAGGCGGCCCTCCCGGTGATCGCCGACGTCGGCGCGATGGCCGATGCGCTGGCCGACCACGTGATGCGCGAGGGCGTGGTCCACCCGGAGGGGCGCCGGCTGGTGCAGCAGGCCCGCGAGATCTCGCCCTTCGACGTGGAGGCCCCCGGCGACGACGAGGGGTGGCCCATCGCGCCGCACCGCGCGGTGCTCGATCTCGAGTCCGCGGCGGGGCCCGAGGCGCGCTTCATCACCGACATCGGCGGGCACATGCTCTACGCGCTCCACTACCTGAGCGCGGGGCACCCGGACCGCTTCCACATCCACCTGCGCCTCGGCAGCATGGGTTCGGGCATCGCGGGCGCGGTGGGTCTCGGGCTCGCCGATCGGGAGCGCCCGGTGGTGTGCATCTGCGGGGACGGGGGCATGCAGATGAACGGCATGGAGATGCTGGTCGCCGCGGACCTCGGGCTCCCGGTGGTCTACGCGGTCTTCAACGACGCGCGCTACAACATGGTCCATCACGGCATGCGCCAGCTCTTCGGTCGCGGCGGGTCGGACTGGGAGACCCCCTGGGTCGACTTCGCCGGCTGGGCGGATTCCATGGGCGTCCCCGGGACCCGCATCACCCGCCCCGGGCAGATCACCGCTCGCCTGCTCGAGCGGCTGCGCCGCAGCGGTCCCGGCCCCTGTGTCTTGGACATCCGCATCGACCGTGAGGCTCAGCTCCGCGGCGGGGGCCGGGTCGAGGCGCTGCAGCGCATGTCCGTCCCGGAGCCCCAGCCGTGAAGGCGCGGGTCTCCGGCCTCGGGCTCTGGGTCCCGCCCGAGGTGCGCACCAACGACGCCTGGTCGCCCGCTTTCATCGCCGCGGCACGGGAGCGCGGCGACCGACTCCTGGTGGACATCCCCGCGGCGGGCGACGGGCTCGACGCCATCACCGCCGGCCATCTCGCCGCCGAGGCCGCCGATCCCTTCCTCGGCGCCGTGACCCGCCACGTCAGCGTCGACGAACCCGCCTGGCGCGCGGAGGCGGCCGCGGGCGCGGCGGCGCTGGCCGACGCGGGGATCGCCGGAGAGGATCTGGACGCGGTCCTCTCGTGGTCCATCGTCGCCGACCGTCCGATGTTGCCCAGCGCGACCCGGGTGGCCCACGAGCTGGGGGCTCGCCGCGCGTGGGCGACCGGCGCGGATTCGGGGTGCGCCAGCGCGCTGGTCCAGCTCGACCTCGCGGCGGCGCTCGTCGAGTCGGGCCGGGCGCGGCACGTGCTGCTCACCCAGTCCCATCTGATCACCCGCGCGTTTCCCCTGGGGCATCCCGCGTCACCAGGGGTCGGAGACGGGGCGACCGCCATGGTGATCAGCGCCAGCGAGAGCGCGGGGATCCTCACGACCTGCAGCACCTCCCAAGGCGAGTACTGGGACGCGGTCACCTGGGTACGCGGCGAGGCCGAGACCGATACCCCTTGGTACGAGGCCGGCGGACCCTTCGGACCCGGGAGCCGGAACCGGGAAGGGGCCAAGGCCCTGATGCAGCACACCGTGCGCTTCGGGGTCGACACCATCCGCGAGGCCTGTCGTCGGGCCGCGGTTCGCCCCGAGGCGATCGGGGCGTTGGCGTCCGTTCAGCCGCGCGGCTGGATTCCGGGGGCCATCGCCGAGGGGCTGGGGTTGGACCCCGCGCTGGCGCCGACGACCTACGCGCGGCTCGCGCACCTCGGTGGCGCCGGGGTGGTGGCCAACCTCGCCGCCTGCCGGGAGGCGGGACTGCTACGCCCCGGCACCCTGGTCGCTCTCTATGCGCAGGGAGCGGGGTTCACTCGATCCGCCACACTCCTCCGTTGGGAGGTATAGTCCGCGCCATCGAAGCTCTCCTCCTAGTCCATGAAGCAGCGTTGGCCGCGGAGATCTCGGAGCTGGCTCGCCAGCGCTTCCGGGGTGGCCCCACCACCGTCGAGGTCGACGTCGTCCCGGCGGGGATCGGCGCCCGGGTGCGGGCCGAGCGGGAGCTGCGCGGGGCCGCGCCCCTCGGCTGCGTCTTGGCGCGCGAAGAGGACTGTATGGACGCGCTGCGGGCCGGCGCCGACGAGGCGGTCGTGGTCACCGCGGCCGACGACCGGGTCATCCACACGCTCATCGACCGGGTCCTCCTGCGCGCGTCCCTCCGCCGGAGCAGCGAGCGCCTGAGCGCCTCCATCGGGCACGCCGAGAAGTTGGCGGCCTTGGGGACCTTGGTCGCCGGGGTCGCTCACGAGATCAACAACCCCCTGGCCGCCGTGGCGCTCTCCGCCAACGCCCTCGAGTACTCCCTGGACTCGCTGGTGTACGCCCGGGAGGAGCTGGAGCGCCTCGCCGACCTCGGCCGACCGGTCCAGCCCGAGGAGCTCCGCCACGCGGTGCGCACGGTGAAGGCCTCGGCACCCAAGTGGGGCGTGCGGCGCGCGGTGGAGGACATCACCGGCGGGGTGGAGCAGATCACCGACGTGGTGCGCGACCTGCGGGTCTTCGCCCGCGTCGACGAGGAGGCGCAGCCCGAGATGGTCGATGTGGGGGACCTGGTCGACCAGGTGCTGCGCATCGTCCGCCGCGAGATCGAGCAGACAGCGGTCCTCGAGCGCGACATCCCCAAGGATCTCCCCGCCCTGGTCGTCCCGCGCACGCGCCTGGCGCAGGTGCTCACCAACGTGCTGGTCAACGCGGCCCACGCCGTCCGCGAGATCGATCGGCCCGTCCACCGGGTCTCCATCAGCGCCCGCGCCGACGACGAGGCGCTGGCCCTCGTCGTCTCGGACACGGGGCCGGGCATCGCGGCGGACGACGTGGACCGCATCTTCGACCCCTTCTACACCACGAAGCGTCAGGACCTCGGCACGGGCCTGGGGCTCTCGATCTCCCGCTCGATCCTGCGCCGCCTCGGCGGCGACATGATGGTGGACTCGGTGCACGGGGAGGGCGCGAAGTTCCTCCTCATGATCCCGCTGCCCGACCCCCACGCGCTCCGTGGCGCGGGTGTCATCGGGGTGAGCAAGCCCCCGCGGGCCGACGACCGGCTCGCGGTGCTGGTGGTCGAGCCCGACGAGGTCATGGTGCGTGCGTACGGTCGCGCCATCGGCAGCCACCACGACGTGATCATCGCCAGCGACGGCGAGGAGGCCATCGAGCTCCTCGAGAGCGGAACCAACGCCGACGTGATCGTCGCCGAGCTCGGGCTGCCCCAGTTCGGTGGCCGGGGGCTCTATGATTGGCTCGATCGCGAGCGGCCGGCGCTGGCGCGACGGACACTCTTCGTGACCTCGGATCACCCGGGCAACCCGCAGCAGCGGAAGCTCGAGGAGCGCGGGGCGCAGGTGCTCTCGAAGCCGCTCTCCCGCGATACGCTCCTCGTCGCCATCGAACGCGCCTACGAGCGCTGAGGCCGCGAGCCCGGCGCCGATGGCGGCGGGCCGCGCTCAGATGCGGTAGTTGGGCGCTTCCTCGGTGACCGTCACGTCGTGGACGTGACTCTCGCGGAGGCCCGACGAGCTCTGCTTCACGAACTTGGCGTCGGTCTGCAGCGACGCGATGGTCTTGCAGCCCGTGTAGCCCATCCCGGCGCGGAGGCCGCCGAGGAGCTGGTAGACCACGGTCCCCAAGGGGCCCCGGTAGGGCACGCGACCCTCGATGCCCTCCGGGACCAGCTTCTGCGCGTCGACCACGTCGCCCTGGGCGTAGCGGTCCTTGGAGCCCTTCCGCATGGCGCCGAGGGAGCCCATGCCGCGGTAGCTCTTGTAGGTGCGGCCCTGGTAGAGCACGAGCTTGCCCGGCGCCTCGTCGGTGCCGGCCAAGAGGCTGCCCATCATCACGGTGTCGGCGCCGCAGGCGATGGCCTTCACCACGTCGCCGCTGAACTTCACGCCGCCGTCGGCGATGATCGGCACGCCGGCCTTGCGGGCGACCCGGGCGCACTCGCTGATGGCGGTGATCTGCGGCACGCCGATGCCGGAGACGATGCGGGTGGTGCAGATCGAGCCCGGCCCGAT
>DCLA01000048.1 GCA_002320815.1 Myxococcales bacterium UBA1660 | reverse complement strand
TCCTGGCCCACGGGGGTCATCACGCAGAGCGTGAGGATGACGCTGAGGCCGCTGATGATGATGCCGCTGGGTACCTGGCCGGTGCCGAGGGCGTTGCGCAGGATCGAGAGGACCACCGAGATCTTCACGAAGCTCGTCGGCTACCTGAAGTGATGCATACGCACTCGGTGGCGCATTCGCTCATGCACCCAGTTGAAGATCTTCCAGGGGACACTCCTCAACGGATGACGTTCCAGCGTGATCGGAGCGCTCCAGAATCCAGGACGCGATGTGGACGGGGCCGCGGCACCCCGCGACTCAAACGGGGCGTGCGCGGCCGTATGACGGCCAAGGGGACGTGGTCACCCCAGCTCGCCGAGGTCGAAACCCGGTCGGATGAACCTCTCTGGTCGGCTACTGCTGACATTGTGGATCAACATCGTCTTCCAAGCTGGCCACGCTGCGCGCACTGTGGCCGGGTCGGCTCCCTGCTCTACCGCAACCTTCCGCCACGCCTCCCGGTCGGCGAAGGTGCGAGCGTAGGCGCGCTCTCGCTGCCGTCGCTCCGCAAGCACATGATGCGGTGGGATGTTGATCAGCGATTGGTGCGGGGCCTCCGAGGGCATGGATTCAGAGCGCTTCACCAACTCCATCAGGCTCAGGGTAGCGTTGTACGCGTAGAGCCCAACCGTGTAGTCGCCCTCGACTGGGAAGAGACGCTTCAGCCACGGCAGCTCTGCCTCCAGCCCAACAAGGAACCGCCAGGCGTCCTCTGAGCCCTTTCCAAGGAGACTGGGTGCCCAGGTGAGTTCTTCGGTATGCCAGATCTCGCCCGCACCCGCCCGTGAGACACGCACTCGGGTGCGCGCAATCTGCACCGCCCGAAGAATCTCACGCTCCTCCAGCATGGCAGCGCCAACTAGATGGTGCAGCACGAAGACGAGAGTCTGGGGGGACTCGATGACCATCGATGACCCGGCTTCGGGCCATCCTGGGACGGTCATCAGATCCTCCACCGCGCGTGCCATATCGAAGCGGGCGTCGTGAAAGACTGCGGTCGCGAGTGCCAAGGCCAGGGACGGGGCTCCGATCCGCACCACGTCTAGCGCGCGGTCATGGGGCGCCTGGCGCTCCAATGGGGCGCCGTCCTTTAGGGTTTCGCGCCATTCTGTGAGCGCGCTCGTGTACTCCGATCGAACCTGAGCCCGCACGTCTCGAAGCAGTCGCGAATCGTTCGGAGAGGCTTGGCCAAGTCGCTCCATCACCTCTTCCGCCGACAGGAGAGTTGCCGACGGAGTCGTTCCGGTGGCCTCCGGCTGGTCGGGGGGAGCCGGGGCAACGTCGAGATGTAGCCGCGGCAGCGCCTCGATGAGTTCTTCGACCGAACCGAAGCGCTCCGCGGCCGGGTGCGCGGCGGCGCGGATCATCACCGCGTTGAGAGCGGTGGCCGCGACTTCGCTATAGGTGTCTCCACTTGCGACTCGGACGGGCTCCAGGTGCTGCGGGACCTTTTCTGTCAGAATCCACTCCAGCATTCGGCCCATTGAGTACACGTCGGAGGCGATGGTGCCACGTTCGCCCGTGAGTACCTCGGGTGCTCTGAAGAACCTGCTTCCAACTACCTCAAGAACTTCGGTCAGCGTTTCGTTCCCTTCCTCATACGCAATCCCGAGATCTGCAAGGACGACGCGACGAGGCTCCTCGGCCATGAGGAAGTTGGACGGCTTGAGGTCCCTGTGGACCGTCGGGGGTTGACGGTCATGGAGGTGGTGCAGTGCCAGACACGCCTCCTGGAAGATCGCGAGCCGCTCCCGAGGGTCGCGGACGTTCTCTAGGAGCTTGTCGAGCGGCTTCCCCTTCTCCATTACAAAGTAGGCGAACTCTGGTAGGCCGGGAACCCGCTCTTCCCACTCCAAGCCGCTCTCGATCAGCTTCACGACGTAGCCCGACTCGTCCGATTCGAGCAGGCGGGCCTCGCGGCGGAAACGTTCTTGGGCCGCTGGATCGGTGGCGAAGGACGCCTTCAAGGCCCGGGGAGGGGCCTGGTTCCTGGGCGTGCGCCGAACCTCCCAGACCACGCCCTGGCCGCCCTCACCGAGGACCCTGCAGATCTTCCAGCCATCGAACTTCGCCTTATTCGCGATGCTCTTCTGCTCCTTGGTCAGTACCTCCGGCATCGTGCATTCTCCGGTTCTCTGAACACATGCTCCTCGCACGAGTCATGCCGCACCCTATGTATGGCGTGCGGCCGACCGAGTCCGAAGGCGGTCTTCGGTTGACCTTAGAGTACGTCGAGTCTCGCCCATCGTCTCGTTTCTCTCCGTTTGCGGGCTGCCTACGTTGCTAGTCGCTGGAGCGCGTCAACGACGAGATTGGACTTGATGCGGTTTCGCGGACACCCCAACCGGCCCGCAATGGGCTACGAGGTGTTCCATGGCGAAGAGGAAACGACGGAGCTTCACGAAGGAGTTCAAGGCCGAGGTGGTCGAGCTCTGCGAGCGCGGCGACCGCTCGAACGGGCAGGTCGTACGCGACCTGGACCTGACCGAGAC